>CAJUDL010000101.1 GCA_910585285.1 uncultured Muribaculaceae bacterium | reverse complement strand
GAAGCTGATGCGATCTTGTGGTTGCCGCTCCAGATTTCATTGCCGCCGTCCGAGAGTTTCACTTCCACGTTGTCTCCCGTCGTAGGGGCATGCATCTTGAAAGAGAGGTTCATGTCGCCGTCGCGGTAAGCGTTGACGAGGGGGGATTCGAGTCTGAAGTCGGCGATGCGTGATTTCGGGCGTGCCGTGAGAGCCACATTGCGTTCAATGCCGCTGTATTTCCAATAGTCTTGTCCTTCGAGATAAGAGCCGTCGCTGTAGCGATACACCTTTACAGTCAGGCGGTTGTTCCTTTTTTTTGCCTTCCCTGTGATTTTGAAAACAGATGGAAGACGGCTGTCTTCGGCATAGCCTACGAGCTCGTCGTTAAGCCAGACATAATATGCTGATTCCACACCCTGAAACTCAAGGAATATATCGAGGTCTTTCCAGACATCGGGTACGGAGAAATTTCTTTGGTAAACGCCCACCGGATTATAATCGGAAGGCACATAGGGAGGATTTGCCGGAAACGGATAGCGGGTGTCGGTATAGATAGGGGCGTCAAATCCCTGGAGTTCCCAGCTTCCCGGCACTTCAATCGATGCCGGTTTGCGCAGGTTTGACTTGTAGATGTTTTCCGGGCATACAGAGTCATTGCGGAAATAAAGGAATTTCCAAGTCCCGTTGAGCGACATCCTGCGTTGTCCCTCTGAAGAGGCATAACGGGCGGAAGCCGGAAGATTGCGGTTTGCCACGGCGCTCTTTTCTGTTGTGAAGGGGAGGAAATGTGCCGCCATGGGTTCGCGGTTGATGGAATTGACCAGTGGATCCTGCCACGGCACAGAAGCCAAAGCTCCCGCAATAGGAAGAATAGATAAAACGATCGTTGTAAAATATGATTTCATGACATTGAGAAAGGCTTTGTCAATTATCAATGAGCCGGGAGTAATTATCAATTAGTAATTAGTAATTAATCAATTATCAATTATCAATTATCAATTATCAATTGACTCTGTCCAATGCTCGATGATAATGATCTATATATGATTGAATTATGAATTACGTATTATTTTAAAAATTATGCATTATGAATTATGCATTATGAATTGTGTATTAAGCATTGATTCAAATGCTGCAGAAGAATGTCACCAGGAAGGGGACACTGAAATCTACAGTGAAACCATGGTAGATTGAAAGGATCACAAACTCTTTGCCCGAAACATTGCTGATTATAGGCAATGTTGTGTCCATACTGGTGGCACCTCCGGAAGAGATGGGGGAGAGAGGTCCTGAGAGTTTGAGAAGCAAAGGGGCGCCCAAAAGGGTGATTATCTCGCGAGAGATATTTGCCAACAAGGCGACCGTGCCTAATTCCGGTCCTTTGTATTGTGTGATGAATATGCTTGAGAGAGAGTAATATCCGAATCCGCTGCCAACGGCAAGGGTTTCGGGGATTGTGCGCCAGGGCATGAAAAAGCCCAATACCGCACACCCGGCGAGAGTGCCGAAGATTGTGACGAGAGGGAGCAGCAGCAGTCTTGAATCGAGAGTGCGTAGGTTTCGCAAGGCACCGAGGTCGCTTCCCACGCCAATTCCTACGCATAGCATCAGTAGGGCGAGAGCCGTGAAACTTATGTCGAACCCGGCTGCATCGATGCTGAGCCATCCGAGGCGTCCCGTGATTATGCCGAGGATGAAAAATCCTACGATTATTATGCTCCCTTTCATCTTTGTGCCGCCTCCTTACGGCTGCGAGCCCATCTCCACAATCCCCAGGCAAGCAGACAGCTTCCTGCCACCCCGGCTACAGCGACAGCCACTGCTTCGACCCCGAGGGTAGCTATGCCGTTGACAATCCTTTCATCGCCTCCGACTTCCACTCCGAGAAGAAAAAGAAGCACCCATATCAGGAAGTTGGTTATTTTCCCGAGAAAGGGAAGCTTTTTGCCGCGAAGAAGCCAGCCCAAGCCGATACCCGCCGCCATTATGAGAATTATGGTAAACATGGTTTATATGGTTGTGATTAAGTGTTGGTAGAGTTGAAAATAAAAAAACAAGGGGTTAAAAGGTTTCGCCATGCTTTAAGCATCCTGAACTAAATCCATGTGAATCACATAACGTATAATAAACCTTCTATAACTACAATAACCTTTTAACCCCTTGTTTATTTTAAACTCACCTATATTTTCAGTTAGAAGCTGAAATCTTGTCGTTGGCGTTGATCTCCATCAAAGGCACGGGATAGAATGCGCGAGATTCATCATACCCTGTTCTTCCTGCTGCGTCGAGAGCGGATTTGGTCTTGCCCCAACGGCGG
>CAJUDL010000100.1 GCA_910585285.1 uncultured Muribaculaceae bacterium | reverse complement strand
TTAATGATTTTACTGTATTATTAACATATAGAAATTAGTTTAAACAACTTCATTAAGTAAAAAGAATTAACCGATATACATAAGTAAGAAAATTATAGTTATGAAGAAACGTTTGTTAGGAATGTTGGTGGCATTGGGGTTGGTAGCGCCGTTGTGTGAGGCTAAAGAGCCGATAAAAATTCCTCTGGGATCGGGTGAAGAGGCGGCAGTGCTCTATGTGTATCCGGCTGAGAAAAGTTCCGGAGTGGCACTTGTTGCATGTCCCGGAGGAGGCTATGTCATAAAGGCTAAGGATCATGAAGGGTTCGATTTTGCAGACGAACTCAATAACATGGGAATCACTTATGGTGTGGTGGATTATCGTTTGCCGAAGGGACAGTCGGAGGTGCCGGGTGATGATGCACGCAAAGCGATAAAGGTGATGCGTGAGCATGCCGATGAATGGGGTATCAAGAAGACCGGTATCATGGGTTTCTCGGCAGGAGGTCATCTCGCATCAACTGTAGCGACTCATTATGACCAGGCTTCACGTCCTGACTTCCAGACACTTTTCTATCCGGTGATAACCATGAATCCTGAATATACCCACATGGGTTCAAGAACAAATCTTCTGGGAAAGAATCCTTCCAAAGAGTTGGAAGAGAAATATTCCAATGAACTTCAGGTCACCGCTGATACCCCTCCGGCATTGATTTTCCATTGCACGGATGATGATGTGGTGCCTGTGGCAAATGCAGTGAATTATTATACCGCTCTTCAAAAGAATGGTGTTTCCGCAACCTTGCATATATTCCCCAAGGGTGGTCACGGCTGGGGTTTCCGTGATTCCTTCGAATATAAATCTCAGTGGCTTCCTATCTTCCGCGACTGGCTCAGTCGACGTTGATCTCTGAAGCGGCACGAACATCGGCGGCAATTCCTTCCTTCAGGGCGGAGATGTCGCCGAATTTTTTTTCATCGCGTAGTCTTCGCAAGAAATCGAGACGTAAATCCGTTCCGTATAGATTGCCTGAATAATTGATGAGATAAGCCTCTACGGAGAGCGGAAGTCCTTCGCTCACGGTTGGTGATACCCCGATATTTACTACAGCTCTGTAACGGTTGCCGTCGGCGGTGGTGGCTTCGGCGGCATATACACCTGGAGCCGGGAGCATGATATTAAGATTGGCGATCAGATTGGCAGTAGGAAATCCTAATTGACGCCCCAATTCGCGTCCGTGACCAACTTTGCCGCCTATGGAATATGGTCTGCCGAGCATCGTGGTTGCCGCGTCTATGTCGCCCGCACCCAAAGCGCGGCGTATTGCCGAACTGCTGACACCATCCACAACCGGAGCTTCCACAACCTTGATGCCGCAATTCTCTCCGATGCGTGAATAGTCGGAAAGATTCATTGACATTCCGTCCGAGCCGAAGGTGTTGTCGTATCCAGCCACCAAAAGTCGGACATTATATTCACGCACAAGACGTTCCATCCATTCGGCAACAGTTAGACGGCGTAAATCCTCATTGAATTCCAGCACAACGACTTCAACACCCAAGGAGCGGAGATTTTCTTCACGCTCGTCGGGCAACTCGAGGAGTTTAGGTGCGCGTGTCGGAGCCACGACAGCAAGGGGATGCGGCTCGAATGTAATCACTATCGGGCGCAACCCATTAGCGGCACTTTGCGCAGTGAGAAATTCCACCACTTTGCGGTGTCCGAGATGAACACCATCGAATGTGCCGACCGTGATTGCCGAAGGCGCGAGGGATGAATTGTCGGAAATATGCTGCATCTTCAAAAAAATCGGTTTAGTGCTGCAAATTTAATAAATTATGACTATTTTTGCAGAAAGATTGTTGTAAAAAGCAGAGAGATTGTTGTAAAAATATGAATAAGATTAAGTCAATAGGAATCCTCACTTCGGGAGGCGATGCCCCCGGAATGAACGCGGCAATCCGCGCTGTTACCCGTGCGGCTATCTTTGCCGGTTTCAAGGTGTTTGGTATTTATCGCGGTTATCGCGGACTCATCTACGACGAGATTGAGGAGTTTTCCACCCAGAATGTCTCCAACATTATTCAGCGAGGCGGCACGATTCTGAAAACCGCGCGTTGCAAGGAGTTTCAGACCGAGGAGGGACGCCAGTGCGCCTACGATGTGATGAAACGTCGCGGCATTGACGCTCTTGTGGTTATCGGTGGTGACGGCTCACTTACCGGTGCTCGTATTTTCGCTAATGAGTTCTCGATTCCTATCATCGGTCTTCCGGGAACAATTGACAACGACCTTTATGGCACAGATACCACAATCGGTTATGACACAGCACTCAACACGATTATGGAGTGTGTCGACAAAATCCGTGACACAGCCACATCTCACGAGCGTCTGTTCTTCATCGAGGTGATGGGTCGAGATGCAGGTTTCCTTGCGCTCAACGGAGCTATAGCTTCCGGGGCAGAGGCTGCCATCATTCCCGAGATTTCGACACAGGTCGACCAGCTTTCGGAACTCATCAAGAATGGTTTCCGTAAATCCAAGAACTCATCGATTGTGCTTGTGGCAGAGTCTCCGATCACCGGTGGAGCGATGGGTCTTGCGCAACGCGTGAAAGAGGAATATCCCGAATACGATGTACGTGTCTCGATTCTCGGACACCTGCAGCGAGGCGGTTCGCCTACGGCTCACGACCGTATCTTGGCTTCGCGCATGGGTGCTGCCGCCGTCGACGCATTGCTTGATGACCAGCGAAATGTGATGATCGGTATCAAGAACGATGAAATCACCTACGTTCCCTTCACCAAAGCCATCAAGAACGACAAACCTATCAACCAAGACCTCCTCTCCACCCTCCGTCGTCTCTCAATCTAACGACTCCAAGAGG
>CAJUDL010000099.1:1407-2871 GCA_910585285.1 uncultured Muribaculaceae bacterium | reverse complement strand
TTTTTTTAATAAAAAAAGGATTACAAACTGAAATATTTTTCCTTTTGTTTTGCAAAATATAAAATTTTATATATTTTTGCAATCGAAAATAAGATATTTATAGAAAATAGTTTTACAGGTAATAATCATAAATCCGGTTGCTTCATCTTATAGTGAGCGACATTAAAGAGATTCGCAAAATTACTATATGAATAAGATGATTTGATTCAACCTAATTTTAATTTCTGAAAAGGGCCGATCGTTGAGATTAGCCCTTTTTATTAATTATTAATTTTAAATGTGTAATGTGAAATAATTAGCGACAATGAATTTAACATTAAACATTTAAAATTACACATTCTATATTTAGTGTGCATCCAGCCAGTTGTCGGCAACTCCGCAGGAAGCCGTAAGTGTGACGCGTCCGCGGTAAGCTGCTTCCATCAAGCGCTCCACCATCTCCTGCATTGCCGGCAATTCCTCGGGAACTACATCGAAGTTCAACTCATCGTGCACCTGCATTATCATTTGTGATTTCATGCCTTTCTCCCGCATTTCGCGTGATATATCCACCATAGCACGTTTGATAATATCCGCAGCAGATCCCTGAATTGGCGCGTTGATGGCGTTTCTTTCGGCATAACCACGCACCACCGGATTCTTTGAATTTATATCCGGCAGATATCGTTTTCTACCCATGCGGGTTACTACATAACCATTTTCTCGTGCCTGTTCCACAGAATCAGACATATATTTATGTATGGTGGGGAAAGTTTCGAAATATGAATCTATGATATCCTTGGCTTCGGAACGCGGAATATTCAGCCTTGTGGAAAGACCGAAAGCTGAAATGCCATAAATAATGCCGAAATTGGCTGTCTTGGCCTTACGTCGTTCATTGTCTGATACTTCCTCCGGAGTCTTGTGATATATTTTTGCCGCGGTGATTGCGTGTATGTCATCACCATGTTTGAAGGCATCAAGCATGGTTTCATCGTCAGCAAAATCTGCCACAAGACGAAGTTCGATCTGTGAATAATCGGCAGAAAGGAATAGATGCCCTGGATCGGCAATAAATGCACGACGTATTTCTCGCCCTTCGTCATCACGCACAGGTATGTTCTGCAGATTCGGTGCTGTTGAGGATATTCTTCCCGTGGCAGTTACTGTCTGATTGTAATTGGTGTGGACTTTTCCCGTTTCCGGGTTTATAGCTGCAGGCAATGCGGTGAGATAGGTGGTATATAATTTTTTGAGGGCACGGAATTCCATTATTTTGGAAACTATGGGATGTTTACTCACAAGCTTTTCCAGCACATCCTCACTTGTAGAATACTGTCCTGTCTTTGTTTTTTTTGCTTTGGGGTCAAGTTCAAGTTTATCAAAGAGTATCTCTCCTACTTTTGATGGAGAGCCCACATTGAATGTTTCTCCTGCCATTTCGCATACTTCCCTTTCAAGAGTGTTGATGCGTTTTTCCATATT
>CAJUDL010000099.1:0-1307 GCA_910585285.1 uncultured Muribaculaceae bacterium | reverse complement strand
ACATCAAAATAATTCACCAAAGGATCTTCATTATCTTTTCGGGCACGGGAAGCCACCACATAATCGCGTTTTGCATTGGAACTCACCTTCATTATATCTCCGCGAGCCATAAGGTCGAGGATCCAGGCTTTCCCCTCTTCGAATGAGGCAGGGAGATAAGCGGCTGTTTTCTCACCGAAGGCTATTGCCGTTCCTATCCATTCTGCTGATACCTCGTTCTCACCATCTGCTATTAAGAAAAGTCCGCAAGTCTCGGCTCCTTCTCCTTTTTTCGCAAATTCATGTAATTTATCAGGATTGTCAATTAATTCATAATCTGTATCCGAGAGCGACACGCGTTGAGTAGGCTCAGGAACCACTGCGGCATTATCGAGTTCATAATCATCAAAAAGAGATAACGTTCCGTTTGATTGTTTCGGTTTTTGGGCGGTAATGAACGGTTTTTCTTCTGCATTGATTCTTCTTCCCACTCTATCAATAAGAGTCTTGAATTCCAGCTCTTTGAAAATAGCGAAGAGTTTTTCGCGATCGGCGGGTTTGCGCTGGAGATCGGAAATTTCAACGTCAACCGGCACATCAGTGCAGATTGTGGCGAGGTATTTGGAAAATAGGATCTGTTCTTTATTTTCTTCAACCTTCTTTTTAAGCGCACCCTTGAGTTCGCCGGTATGAAGCACAAGATTGTCGACACTATCAAAATCATTGATAAGTTTGATTGCTGTCTTTTCTCCCACTCCCGGGCACCCGGGGATGTTATCAATCTTGTCACCCATCAAGGCAAGAAGATCAATCACCTGCGAAGTGCGTTTGATTCCATAACGTTCGCACACCTCTTTTTCTCCGCGTATTTCGAAATCTTGTCCGCGGTATGATGGTTTGTATTGCAGAATCGAAGGACTTACAAGCTGACCGAAATCCTTGTCGGGAGTCATCATATAAGTGGTGAAGTTTTCCTTTTCGGCGCGTCGTGCAAGCGTTCCTATCACGTCGTCCGCTTCATAACCCGCCACTTCTACCACAGGTATATTATATGCCTTTACTATCTCCTTTATAATAGGCACCGACAGTTTTATATCTTCCGGGGTGGATTCACGCTCACCTTTGTATTGTTCGAATGCTTCGTTACGGAAGGTTGGTCCTGCGGGATCGAAACAGACAGCGATATGTGAAGGATTCTCTTTGCGGAGCACTTCCTCCAGAGTGTTGACAAATCCGAAGATTGCGGATGTATTGAATCCTGACTGGGTTATACGCGGCATACGTATCAGAGCGTAATAAGCACGAAAAATCAGCGCGTACGCATCAAG
>CAJUDL010000098.1 GCA_910585285.1 uncultured Muribaculaceae bacterium | reverse complement strand
CTGATTCCTCAGTCTCGCTGCTTGTCTTGTGGCAAAATTTCATTGTTCTAATCGCCTCGAGATTCTGTCTCCACCGAGATTTTCAGGTCTTGGTTGTCGTGTCGTTTTCTCGTTTGCGGTTGCAAAGTTATAACGAATTTCAGCGCTGTGCAAATATTTCCGAAAGAATTTTTGAATTTTTGATTAAATCCCTTGAAAACTCGTTGATATTCAACTAAATCAATAAATGTTAAAATATCTTTCGAATTGTTAACACATTTTCATATTTCCTCAACATCTCTCCCTTTCTCCATATCGCCCTATTCAACCCCATCTCGCCCAATTCACCTCCGCAAATTTCGCTGTTCATTCACAAGCATGAGAAATTCATCTCTCACTTCCGGCGGCAGCTCAAGTCTACGGGCAGTAATGCTTCGTCCCCATCCCGCAATATCATCAGCCCGCAGAGTCATCAACACATCCCTGAATTCCTCCACCTCTTCCGGCGAATAATGATTTCCCGATCGCCCAATAAACCTATCCAGCTCCTCGTCGTCATAATATTCCACCTCCGCCGACACAGGCGACAGCGAATCCTTCTCGCAAACCAAATGCAATCCGCAGCATTCACTTCCACCTTCATCTCCTTTCCCGTGTTGAGACGCCAGACGAGATTCAGTTTCTTTCCCTTTTCTCCGCGCCCGAGAATCAAAAAGATATAAAATCACCCCCACCACAATCAGAAATCCCAATATTATCAATGCCCCTTTCATATCAATAGCATATATATTATGAATTATCCTTTTATAAACCTCACCTCAAACCCTATCTTCTCCAATTCCTCAAAAAATCCGGGGAAAGACTTGGCAACGCATTCCGCTCCATCAATCGTAAGATATCCCGTTCTTGCAGCCGCCATGGCAAACGCCATCGCGATGCGATGGTCACCATGACTGTCAATCACCTCATCCTCTCCTACGGGAAGCTTTCTGCCATTCCACGATATGGAATCGTCGCCGGTCTCAAGAGAGTATCCGATCTTTTCCATCTCCATCTGCAGTGCCATAAGCCGATCAGATTCCTTGTGCCGAAGATGCCCTACATTATAAAACCGATATTTAATTCCGGCAACAGCCATCCCCACAGCCAACGCCGGCACAAGATCAGGCATCTTTCCCAGATCGAGTTCAAGCGCCATAGGCATACGTGCCATCGAATCTATAATCTTGCCATCGCCCTCCAATGCCGCGTTGCCATCGGGATGCCAATTCGTTGTCACGCCCAGCAATCCAAAAAGCTTCTCACATCCCGCATCGCCTTGAACCGATTCCTCCGGTTTCCGAAGACTTTCAATCTCAACATTATTCCCGGGCATAATCAGGCACAACTCATAAAAGAAAGCTGCCGCAGACCAATCCGGTTCTATATCCTCAGAATCCGTATCCTCCATCATCCTCCGGGTCATTTCAACATATGGCTGTGAAACCTGTGCTCCATCGATCTTCAAATGCAACGGCTCCTGCCACAGAAGCGATGCCATCAGCAACGCGGAAATAAATTGCGATGAAACGCCCCCGGCAATCTCCACTTCGCCCCCCTTTAATTTCTTCCCCTTTATATATATAGGAG
This sequence comes from uncultured Muribaculaceae bacterium, assembly GCA_910585285.1. GTDB lineage: Bacteria > Bacteroidota > Bacteroidia > Bacteroidales > Muribaculaceae > Lepagella. The sequence goes on along the minus strand of CAJUDL010000098.1, from coordinate 1,821 downwards.
CATATCCCTCGCGTTCCATATAATTTATATCGGCACCTGCCCGACGCAACGCCGCCACAAGCGGAGCCAGTGGTCTACGTCTGAGTTGCTGTGAACAATCCACAATCCCGTCGAAATTTTCCAGCGAAGCGACCAAGGCAATAAAGAAACGAAGGGAGGTTCCACCAGCACCGAGATCATATTGCGAGCCCGACACGCCCTCCTTCAACCGTTGCAACGCAGCAGAGAGCTCGCGAGTGTCATCACAATCCGGCAAATCCCTCCGTTCTTCCTTACATCCGCGTATAAAATCGAGTATAAGTCTTCGCGCCGCCATGCTCTTGGAGCGTGGCAGCCGTATCGGCATCCCGTTTTCGAGAGATTTACGCCTGTCGAAGTTTATCTGCACCTTTCCCATCAGCTCATAGGAAACAGCAGACATGCGTCTCCATACGATAAGAAACGATAAGCCTGATCAAGCGCCTCATTATATATATGTCGCCACTGCAACCTCTTCCGTTCCGGGTCACGGTCAAGGAAAGAGGAAACGAGCAGGAGCAACGTTGACTGGGGCTGATGGAAATTAGTGACCATCACATCCACCATGCGCCATCTGAAACCGGGCGCTATCATTATGGAGGTGGATGCAGTCAGTGTCCCCACCCCCTTTTCATCCATATATTTTAGAATATGCTTCAGCTCTTTCACAACATCTTCCGACGGCAGCACCGCAGAATCGCCATACGGGCTCCATTGGTCAACATGAAGAGAGAGATCTCCCGCATGCAGTTGCGCTCCTATATAAGGAAGAGACTCGAGAGTGCGCACGGAAGTTGTTCCGACAGCCGTTATCTTGCGTCCCTCTCTTTTGGCATTGATCAGCTTTTCTATCGAATCACGATCAACACTGAAGACCTCCGTATGCATCGGGTGGTCTCCGATTGTCTCAGATTTCACAGGCTGAAAAGTGCCGGCACCGACATGAAGCGTGAGCGGCGCAATGTCCACTCCCGATGCTCTAAGTCGCTCAAAAAGTTGTGGAGTGAAATGTAAACCGGCGGTGGGAGCGGCGACTGAACCTTTGACACGGGCATATACCGTCTGATAGTCATCGGAATCACATGCCTCCGAATCCCTCTTAAGGTATGGAGGGATTGGAATATAACCCGCTGCGTCCACAACTGAAGCGAAGGTCACCTCCGGATCATCCCATTCGAAAAGGATCTCCTGACCATTCCCCTCCAGAGGGCGTAAGCGGGTGGCACGCAGTTTCACCTTCCTTCCATCGATATCAAGCATTTTTACGAGAGGACCGTCTTTCCATCGCTTGAGATTTCCAACGAGACATCCCCACCGACATGAACCCACAGCCTGAAACATCAGCACATAATCCTCGGGAAATATCGGCTCGAGCAGAAACACCTCAATTTTCGAGCCCGTAAGCTTCTCAAAACGGATGCGCGCATTGATAACCCGGGTGTCGTTGCATACCATCAAAGTCTTTTCCGGAAGCAATTCCGGAAGTTCAGAAAAAGTACGATGTTCTATCCTCCCGTCAGGACGGCTCACAAGCAATTTGCATGCATCGCGTTCCACCAAAGGATGCCGTGGAATTCTTTCGTCAGGCAGGGGATAATCGAAGTCTGCTATTTTTATATCCTTTATATTACTCATTTACAACAAATTTTGATATTTTTCGCATGTTTTTAGCCAAAATCATGTAAAAAATTTTTTACAAAAATAGCAAAAAAATTTGTGTGATTTAAAAATTGTGCTTAACTTTGCATCCGCAATCGGGCGATTAGCTCAGCTGGTTTAGAGCGTCTGCCTTACAAGCAGAGG
>CAJUDL010000097.1:1474-3827 GCA_910585285.1 uncultured Muribaculaceae bacterium | reverse complement strand
GCTGAATATTAGGAGACTGCATTTTATTATTGTAACTTTGCATAAACAAAATATATAGATATAATAAAATATATAGATATATAGGTGGATACCCCATCTCTCCCCATCAAGCCCCATACCACCCTATATATTTCCCTATATCTCCATTACAACCCAGAATATTAACACTAAAAATAAAAATAAAATGGCAAAAAAGAAAGTAACCAAGGCATCGGCTTCAGGAAAGATCAGCGATATGTCGGAAAAACTGAAGGCTCTGGATGTGACTATGGCTCATCTCGAGAAAGATTTCGGTTCCGGCACAGTGATGCGTCTTGGCGATGACAGCGTGCAGGATGTGGAAGCAATTCCTACAGGTTCGATCGGTCTCGACTACGCATTAGGCGTTGGAGGTTTGCCCCGCGGACGTATCACCGAAATCTATGGTCCTGAATCTTCCGGTAAGACCACTCTCGCAATCCATGTGATTGCCGAGGCTCAGAAAATGGGTGGTATCTGTGCCATCATTGATGCCGAGCATGCTTTCGACCGCTTCTATGCCGAGAAACTTGGTGTCGACGTCAACAACCTATGGATAGCCCAGCCCGATAACGGCGAGCAGGCTCTCGATATTGCCGAGCAGCTTATCAACTCCGGTGCTATCGATGTAATTGTGATTGACTCCGTGGCTGCCCTCACTCCGAAAGCTGAGATAGAGGGAGAGATGGGCGACAAGAACGTAGGTCTTCATGCCCGCCTCATGTCGCAGGCAATGCGTAAGCTCACCGGAACCATAGCCCGCACACGCACATGCTGCATATTCATCAACCAGATACGTGAGAAGATAGGTGTCTTTATGGGTAATCCTGAGACAACCACCGGTGGAAACGCCCTCAAATTTTATGCCTCAGTGCGTATTGACATCCGTGCATCCTCCCCCATCAAAGATGGCGACGAAACAATAGGACGTCTTACTAAAGTGAAAGTAGTAAAGAACAAGGTTGCTCCTCCATTCACCCGTTGTGAGTTCGACATGATATTCGGTAAAGGCATATCCCGCTCAGGCGAGATCATAGACCTTGCCGTAGATCTCGGCATTGTGAAGAAATCGGGAGCATGGTTCTCTTATAATGGTTCCAAGTTAGGTCAGGGACGCGATGCGGTTAAAGGTGTGATCGAAGACAATCCGGATCTCGCAGAAGAGCTGACAGAGAAAATATATGCAGCCCTCAATGCGGCTAAAGAGGAAAAAAGAGGTGGCAAAAAGAATCCTTTCCTTCCCGGTAAAGAATCCAAGAAAGTAGACTCCGAAGAAGAGGAAACTGAAGATATGGAGGAACAGGAAGTAGAGGAAGATCTCTTCGGTGATGATTTTGACATCGAAGATTAATTTCTATAAGCTTCCAACTATAATATTCAAGAAGAATCTATAGATATAAATTATATCATATTTAGAATAAAAATTTATATATATTTAGAATATAAAGAAGAGAGCATCTGATTTAAATGATGTTCTCTTCTTTTTTATTGTGCGGCGCACGGGAGTGCGTCGTCCTTTCTCCTTTTTTATTTAATTCATTTCATATTCGAAAAGAATTGCCACAAGGCTATGGAAGCGCTTGAAGAAACATTCAGAGAATGTTTCACTCCATATTGAGGAATCTCAATCACCACATCGCTGATATCCACCAGGCGCTGGTCTACTCCCTCAACCTCATTCCCCACTATAAGAACATATTTCTCATCCTTAGATGGTATAAACTCCGCAAGAGGGGTGCTGTTGTGAGTTTGTTCGAGAGTGCATATTTTCCACCCCTCCTCTTTCAGACGACACGTCGCTTCAACCACATCCTCAACATGATGCCATGTCACTGTCTCCTCTGCACCTAAAGCCGTTTTGGCAATCTCAGGATGCGGTGGACATCCGGAAATTCCTCCAAGTATTATTTCATCTACAAGGAATGCATCAGAGGTGCGGAATATTGATCCTATATTATACATGGAGCGGACATTGTCGGCAATAACTTTCAAAGACAACTTCTTAAGCTCCCTATATTCCTCTACCGAACAATTCGACAACTCTACTATATTCTTCTTTTTTCTGTCCAATGATTCATTAAACATTACACATTCCTCATTAAACATTATAAGATAGCATTCTTTCTATAGGTTTTATGGCTTTGGCAGCAATTTCAGGATCAACAATGATCTCGGGTTGCTCATCGCGCAATGCGTTGTAAACCTTCTCGAGTGTGTTGAGTTTCATGTAATCGCATTCATTACACTGGCATTCGGAATCTTCGGCAGGTGCCGGAAGAAAACGTTTACCGGGACATTTGCGACGCATCTCAAACAATATGCCACTCTCGGTAAC
>CAJUDL010000097.1:0-1374 GCA_910585285.1 uncultured Muribaculaceae bacterium | reverse complement strand
GGATGTGCCTCTACGAATTTACGGAACTCCTCAGGATCGCAACTGTCGGCGAGGGAACAACCGGCAGCCATATCCGGCACCAACACCTTCTTGTCGGGACAAAGTATCTTGGCTGTCTCTCCCATGAAGTGGACACCACACATTATTATTATATCTGCATCCGTTTTGGCTGCCTGGCGTGCCAGTGCCAATGAATCGCCAATGAAGTCGGCTATCTCTTGTATTTCGTCGCGCTGATAATAGTGAGCCATTATCAATGCGTTTTTCTCTTTTTTCAGTCGGAGTATTTCACCGCGCAGCTCTTCCTGTGTCATGAGCTTTTTTATTATTTAGGTTCTAAGTAAAAATTAAAAATTAAGTAAAAAAATAAACAACAATAATAAATAGTGTAGATAACTACCAATAACTTTTTGCCTAAAAATTTGGAAATATGAGTTATTGAAGTTTGGACAAACTTTATTATCATGTTATCTACAGGGGGTATGATTGATTCTCAAATGGATGTGAACTTTATCTACATCCTGTAGACAATTGCAAAGTTAATAAAATCTTCATTACGGAGAGTCGAAAACTGTAGAAAACCTCCCCTTCATCAGTAGATAAGTCTGATGAAAAGTAGTGAAGAACTATTTAATCGATATTATTGTGTATAAAAAAGAAGGATGGCTTATAAAAAATATACTTAAATCCTAAAATATCCTTATATAAGTTATTATGGTTTTATCTACAGACTTTTCAACAGTTTTTCGACAGTTATCTACAACTTATCTACAGCTTTTGCACGCGCCTTCGGGTGTGGGATCGGTCACTTTTACCGGTTTTCTATAGATATTGGTCATCATGTTTTCAAGATTACGGGCTGCCTCCGCACGTGCGCGACGTACTACACCTGTATCATAAAGCCGCTTTTTAGAGTTTGATTTTATTTTTGCCTTTACCATGTTGTCTTCTTCATTTGTAAGTTTATTGCTGCGTAATGCTCCTAACAGACCTATGTTTTTTGTGTCTATCACTTCCCATGAGTTAGGTTCGGTGGATTCATATAATTCCACTATTTCCGGAGGGAGGGTTATGCGCACGGTATCTCCAACAGTGTCTATCTCCATTTTTTCCATATCGAAAGATACACTTCCGTTTTGTTTCTGAATACCGAAAATAACCTTCTTGTTTATGGTGTCGAGCACGGGAACTTCACTATAGATATCCACCACGCATAACCTTGCCATGATTTCTACATCGTTTATACGTGCATTACTTATATCTATACTTTTCTTCTCAGGAGATCTTAAAGAAAAATAAACTATGGCGGCAACAATAGCTGCCAGAACTATTACTATTATATATTTTATGATCTTGTTCATCATTTAATAAGTT
>CAJUDL010000096.1 GCA_910585285.1 uncultured Muribaculaceae bacterium | reverse complement strand
CATGAGAGACGGATTAATTCCTGCACGTTGAGCCACCTTAGAGACATTCAGGAAATCGAAATACTCAAAGAATGATTTCATATCATAATGATATACGAAATCCAGTTCAGGAGGATTCTTACCTTCCTCGACAAGCATCTCCTTAATTTCCTGATACGCCTTAAGCATGTCTTCCTTAGCCTCCTGCGGTGAATCACCGAAACCCAAAAGACCGAAGTCCGGCAAATCCTCTTTCATAAAACAAGAGCATCCGCCATCTTTCGCCATTTCAAAAATTATGTTGACTTTCATATCAATGAAATTATAAAGTTCCATCAAAAGGAGGCAAAAGCCTCCTTTGTTATTAATAACAAATAAAAAAATGATTTATGGAGATGAGTAGGGGATTTCCCCCTACTCATTTTTAGAATTAAGGCATCAGTTCTTTTTCACTCCTGACACCTTGCGAACGCTACGTTCGGTAGGAGGTGGAACTTCCTTTGCGCCATGATGACCAAGAGGAAATTTCTTTTCCGTGATAGGAGAGAACCAAATAAGATGATTCCCACCTTTCCGAACGATAAAGCATCCTGCGGCTGTCAATTCAGCCTCTAATTCGGAATACTTCATAAATCAAAGAACTATTTGTTATTATTAACAATGCAAAGGTAACAAAAATGTTCCATGTATGCAAATATTTTAAGATATTTTTTAAGGAAATAGCATGTTTAACAACATAAACCCTGAAATCGGCAAATATCTAAAAATGCGACATTAAACGGTGTGGTTTCAGTGCGTTAGCTTGCAAAATCACGCCATTTTGTCGCACTTCCTTATAAAATGTAAAGGCTTGAAATCGCAAAAATGCGAAATTTCAAGTCTTTACACAGGGGGTTTGGGGGAAATCCCCCATGTTTCCGACAGGATACCCCCGCCCGCCCTGATTTGAGAACCGCCCGAGACCCCTCCAAATAGCGGAATATGCATGAAGTATTCAAAGAATATACAAATAATCGATACAGACGAACTGCCTCCAGCTCCAGACACCGACCGAGGCAACTCCGCCATCGAGGGCGTGCGGTAACGAGCCTATCTCGACTGAATGTCGCGATAGGCTCGTTTATTTCGCGATGGACGGTAATATTCCTTACATGAGGCTCAAGTAATTTTAAACACTCTGCCGGATGGTTCCCGGGTGGGTAGGCACGCGTGCGGACAGTCTGTCAGCGAGAGAGCCGGCTCGAGGGACGTAGGTTGCCGCGTTCCGGCATCCCGTCGCAGTTGGGAGCCAGAGCCAAGGGAGAGCCGCGCAGCAAACGACCGCGGCGAGGTGAGCATCTGTGACGGATTAGATGACGGCACGCATGCAGCCGGAGTGCGGTGAGGATGACGGCGCAAACGAGCTGCACTGTCATTTTGCGTGTCTGTTTAGCTGATTTAGGCATAGTTCAAGTAAATTTGTAAGTTTTTAGCCGTAAGTTTTGTTATATCAGATAAATTAATTAATTTTGTGATACGGATGTCCCTTAGAATCGCAAAGCCTGTCGATCGATTAGCTGCGAGAACTATCGGCATCCGTTATTTTTTTATAGTTCCTGGACAAGCGTTTCTTTGTGTGTCCAATCAGAGAACCAGAATACAACCCAGTCACTCTTGATATTTCTTGATCCTTTAACGTGATACCTCAACCTGAAAACTCCGGCTCTACTATTAGTATAAGATATCGAGACATTTCTCCAACGTTTTATGTTTACTTTCCTGCCGTCAGACAACGTTCTTTGTCTCGATGATTTTTGCTGTAGCTGTAGAATACCAGTATAATGGAAAATGTGTTCAAGATAGTCCCTAATATTACGACCGTCACTATCTCCAATTTCAACGTCAGGACACGAACGAGTGTGAACCAATTTAGGTTTTTGAAGTTTAGACTCAGCACATGCTCCAACAAAATTGACAATCTGTCCATTTTCGTTTTTGTATATGTAACCATCATAAAAAAAATCTGACGTTGCAAGTCTGACTATCGGCATCAAAAATTTACCTGACTTTTTAGGATCGTCAGGAAGTGTGTCGAATACCAATTTAAGAAAATTGTTTTCATCAATCGAAAAATTTATTTCAATGCCAGAAGAATCCGTGGGGAAATTAACAATCAGATTACATTCACTAAGAAAACCCTCATGATTCTTGAGGTCACGTATATAATTCTTGCCGAGTGGCGATATATCCCAAGTAAATTCGAAACTTCCATTCGCAAGCTGACAAAAATGTGCATGTGTGCGAAGAGTGATATATCCGAGGTTGCGGTAAACGACCCCAGGTTTCGCGCCAAGTGGCATCATTCCGTTCTGAACGATAGCCAAATTACTTTTATCCGGCATGGAGTATGAGAAATCCATTTCTCCTATTTTGCCGCTAATTCTTTTGATAGGTGATTCCATAATAATCAGATTGATCCAAGTGAAACAACGGTACCTTCCTCAAGCTGCAACGGTGCAAGTTCTGACATCCCAGCAATATCTGATACCGGAATTGAACGAATAACTTTGAAGTCAGATTTGTTTTGACATTTTGTCATAACAGCTGACTCTGCATGACGATCATAATGCCAGCAACGGCGCGGTGAGCCGTCAATAGTAATTGATCGAACACCGGCGACCTCACAGTTATCATCGTATACTGCAGACTGCGATGTGGCACAGATCTCGACAGTCTTGATTAGCGTTGCCGCGCGGTTTGAGAAGTCTTCAGACGGAGAGAAACTGCAAAACAGTTTCGTCGGAACATTCCGGACTTCAGCTTTTGTAGAAAGCTGAAGATCTGTGATCTGAGGATCGATTATAGGCAACCTCGGTGCAGTCTTGAAGCAGTTTAGAGTGAAATCCTTGATTGACGTAACCGAATCGTCTGCGAGTCTGTATCTATAACCTATTCTTACAGGCTGCGAGAAAAGGTTGTTTTCAGATGCTGTATGGAAGTAAGATTTCAGAGCGTTGTGAATTGCTGCCGTTCTGTTTTTCTGCAGTAACGCACTTTCCGGATATAATATGCCCGAGTAATCGTCGGAGAACCAGGCCTTAACCCTCGCCAAATCATCTTTCCCAAATTCAAAATTCACTACAACACATGGCCAACCTGTCATGCCAGAGTGTGTCACCTCGTTTTCGTCGAGTACTTCTGCAGATGCATGAGGTTCAAACCCCGGCAGATCGGTTCCCCTCATTTCGAATACAGCTCCGCAATCCGGATAATCAGAAATGTCAGGAATAGGATCCGGTTCCGGTTCTGGCTTAGGTTCTGGAGGTGCAACATATTTCGATATCGGCAATTCGAAGATAGCACCATCTCTCATCTCTACCGTGAGTGACCCGATCTTTTTTTCCTGCAATGATGATATCTTCAACAGATCAATGCTCTGTTCGTTGTTTCTCGGGACGGCGTTGTAAAGGAATTTCCAGACGGATCCTGCGGATTCGAATATTGCGTGTCCTTCGTATGCGTGCCAGCCATCAGGATCTTCGTCGTTTAAGAGGCGACGGGTGAATGCTGCGGGGAATGTGGCAATGGTCTTGCCTCCCTGACAGATGGATACTGGCAGGGTTAGGGCGTCGGCTCCGACGGCTGTGAATTCTTCATCGATGAACTGGATGGTTTCGCCGTCTATGTCTTCTGTGAAGTATGAGTCTGCGGTGGCGTCGAATTTGTCTGCGGTGTCGTTGATGAAGAACTCGCGTGGCTGTGACAGTAGGGCACTCAGTCGTTTGACGTCCGTGAGTCGTGCCACGCCGGAGACCCGTGTCAGTTCTTCGTTCTTTGCGGTAAAGAGACCTATGGAGTTGCCGGTGTTGA
>CAJUDL010000095.1 GCA_910585285.1 uncultured Muribaculaceae bacterium | reverse complement strand
TGAAGATGTCACCCTTGTAGGTGAAGGCAACTGTCGAGCCATCGGGAGAGATGGCAACATTACGGAGCCAGCGTGGCGACTCCGCAGAAGCTGACAGGGCGGCGCATCCTAAGAGTGCCGTTAAAAGCAGATTCTTCATAAGTTATTATTGATAATGTTAGATGCATTGATAATGTTTTTTAATTCATTGTAAGGTTCGAGGAAAAACGGTCTTTCCTCAAGATGCGGGTGGGGGAGAGTCAGTTCCGGAGTGCTCATTTCCACTCCATCTACAGCCATTATATCGATATCTATTACACGGTCCTTGTATGATCCATCCGCATTGCGATGGGATGAAGGATTGATTGTTGCCTCCACCTCCTGCAGGATATGCAACACTTCCAACGGATGAAGTTCCGAGATGAAAGCCATACCTACATTGAGAAACTTATTCTTGGAATTAAAGCCCCAAGGCTCGGATTCTATATGATGGGAGAGTTCGAACCATCCAAAACGTTTCTCGATTGCCGACACGGCGCGCGTCAGGTTCATCAGCCTGTTGCCTAAGTTAGATCCGATATTTATATAGTAGACCATAGTTTATACGCAGAATCAGATTGTTTGTGACACCGAAGTGCCAAAAATATACGATTAATATACGATTGTTGCAAATTTAACTAAAATCCTTGATTCCGCAAACACTTTTGCATATAAAAGGCGAAGCCGCGCAGACAAAATGCGCGGCTTCTTTTCCCTTTTAGAGTGCTGGTACCGGGACTAAAACCGATAGCTGCACTTATTATGTTGCAAAGGTACTTAAATTTTCTAATTTAACAATGACTCAAACAGAAAAGTTGTGATTATTTTATATTTGAGGCATCTAATCCACTTATATTGGTGATTGTTTCGGACACTTTGGGAGCTTGTGAGTAGTGTCGTATAAGTGTCTTGATTTCTTCCACCATTTCATTATAACGGTTTATCGAAACCTGTTTGAGCATATAAAGTACAACTGCTATCGAACCATTAAGATTACGGAAATTTCTGTTGCCTTTCACATTTGCTGGACCTTTCCTGATATATTTGAAAGGTACAAAATCATAAAGCACATTACCGTGGGCGCAGAAGTTGCGAAGTTCCCTTATTATTTCAAGGTAATTTTCAATAATTTCAATATAGCGTATGCCGTAATGATTGGCTATTTCTATCTTAAGCCGCTTATCCTTTATTGATTTGTAAAGATTTATAACACTGCCGAATGTCATATATTCTATTGTTTTCCATGCTGGGGCATACGTATCTTCTTGATGTGTGCGGTGATGTTGCCTGATTACGGAGTTCAGTTTGAAACTTGCCGTATAAACAGTACTGTCAAAAGTCAAGACAAACTGTTCATCTACTATTGTATCATCGACAAACCACTGCGGGTTATTAATATATTTATTGGAGAGCGTGTAAGTTAGAAAGTTACGAACGTTTATCTCTATACGGTTTATATAAAAGGCAAGAATGCTTCGTAATTTGTAATCAAAATAATACAGCTTCACTGCATCATCGAAGTTAGCTCCGGTCACAAACTCATGGGTTCGATTTTGTTTTGCAGGATAGGTTTTCTCAAATGGGAACCAATAGAAACCAAGACGATAGTATCCGACATCTAACAAAACCTCCTTGGCTTTGTTTTCGTCTGCAATAATCATACCCCGCTTTCGCAAAAGAATAATCTGCTCATCTAATGTTATAGCTTTACTACCCATGCTGCAAATTTACGAAAAATATCTGGAATATTCTGTATGATAGCATATTTATGCATAGCCTGCCTAAAAAACAAAAGCCGCGTTTTTTTCACTTCTGCGGCTTTTATATCTGTCGGTAATTTAAGAGCTTTTTAGTTAGGCGACAATTCGAGGGGCTTGTTTATCGTTTCCCCAAGATTAACAGGAGGAAGAACGAAGCTTGCGTATCTTGTTCCCTCCAATTTGCATACCAATATTCCCCTCGTTGCTCCATATAACATAGATGTAAAATGTCTTACAACTTCAGTAGGCATTACAAACTTATCTCTCTTTAAAAAGCTTTTCATGCTTGCCTCATTGAGTTGATAGGTCGCCTGTGTCTCTATCTTCATGATTATCTTATCCTCTTGTGTGAACATACAGGTAAAGATACAGGTGAAAAGTCCATTATCTGGCTCTATGCCGTATGAATACGAGTTTTTGATTTGCATTGTATGATCACTGGGGTCTAAATCAGGATCAATAAGTGCAAACTGATTGGTTTTTATATTTAGGAATTTATATCCAAGAGATTCTTTCATACTACTTCCAAAAATTTAATTTTTGTTTCTTTAGATGTCTTTCTTATACGCTCCTTTGGAGGTAATACCATAAACTCAGAACTTGTTTTATTTGAAAAATGCCAAATATCATAAAATCTGTTCCTGTCGGCATTGGTTGATTCATAAAGCTTATGAATGAAATTTTCATCTTCATTATTCTGTGAAAATGTTTCCACATTCTCAAACGCATTGGAAAGAATAATCACCTCTTTCTTCTTTTTGGGAGATATCTCTCTGTCAATGATATTGATCTTTAAAGCTTTTTCGATTTTAACAATCGTTTTCAACTCCATATTTGCCTTTCCTGTAAGATATCTGCTGACAATAGCCGGATCTACACCCATCAGCTCTGAAAGATGAGCCTGTGTCATATGTTTCATGCGCAATGCTCTCTTTATTTTCATGGCGATACGGAACGAAGCCTTATACATGTCTCCGTTCTCTTTTCTATCGGTGGCTATCTTTCGTTCAGCTTTGCTCTCCTCTACTGCCACTTGTTCGAGCTTGTGTAAGTCAATCTTCATCGGTTTCCTCCATAAATTGTTCCAATCCTTCCGGATCTATTATTCCTTTCTCTTGTAAGAAATTGCAAACGGTAACTACTCGTTTGCGAATTTCTTCTTCAAGCACCGTTTCTTTGCCGTCTTTATCGATATCCGGACAATCATTAGTATCGAGACCTATTTTTATCCCTCCATAAATTATGATATAACAGCTTTTTGTTAACTCAATAGCGTATATTCTTACAAGGGAAGGTTTACTGGATCCCCAACATTTAACCGGTAAATAGTCTGTTTTGTACTTTATACTCTTACCGCCACCTTCCGGATTCTGTCTGAAATCTTTAGAGCTATGCGGCTCGAAATAGGTACCAAAATCTTTTGCGTTGCCATCAATTATATCTTTGCAGAGATTTGTTATCTCTTCATCTATATCAATCATGCGGTCATTAACTTCGGCTTGATATTCTTCAATCTCCTCACGCTCTATGCCTAATTCCGAAACAAGATAGTCGCTAATTTGGTCTTTGAACCGATTAAAGAAATCAGAAAGATATTCCATATCTGTCAGTTTCTTATAGGTCAGGCGGTATATATTGAGTTTATCATCTCGATAGTGTGCCGCATATAAATAAGGAGGCGATATTTTTCGTATTTTCATCACTTACTTTATATTCATATAACACCTCTATTCCATAAATTATTGCAAAAATAACAAAATATATTGATTTATAAGTCAATTTTAATAAAAATATATTGAAATGATAAATATTATAATATATTTTCGCAAGCTTCAACTTAAAGTTTAAGAGTTTATAAGTTTAAAAGTTTATCCGATGCGAACATGACTTAGTTTTTATTTATTCGCATCAAACAAATAAACTCATAAACTGCGCTTGCGCGATTAAACTTTTAAACTTCAACTTTACGCTTGCGAAAGTTGAATAATATAGATTCTATCGTGGCACGGGGTAGAATTAGAAGGTGGAGAAAGTCGAAGTAAACGACATCTCTGATGCCGTCTGACGTTAATTGGTCTAACACCAAACCCCACACCGACCGGCTCGTTTCCTACGGAACTTCTCGGTCGATGCAGGGTTATAACTATTTCCCCTCTCTTCGAGGGATGAAGCTAAAATAATATGATGTAACGATTAGCTACAGTTTCGAGGCTTGCCAATTTACCTATAACCTATTACCTCTAACCT
>CAJUDL010000094.1 GCA_910585285.1 uncultured Muribaculaceae bacterium | reverse complement strand
TTAATGATTTTACTGTATTATTAACATATAGAAATTAGTTTAAACAACTTCATATATAGAATTCTGAGCATTCGGAATTAAACCCTTAACTTTATAGATTCGAGTTGCACCATCCGGAATAATTACATTGGGGTCAACTTCATTATTAGCCCATAACTCAACTTTGTCATACTGCCAATCACTGCTACCATAGTCTACCTTCACAGATGCCGTTGTAGGTGTTATTGAAACTTTTTGTATCCTATGTGGAATATCCAATGTTTTAAAATTACCTGAAACTTTTTGATAAGTGTTATATTTACTTGTGAACGTTAATTCGTACTCATAAAGCGTTGTAGGAGTTAAACCAGAAATATCTGGTTTATTAGGATACTGACCATCAACAATGAAATATACGTTCCCATTCAATTTTTTTACAGTGATTGATGCGGAATTTATAACTTCATCACTATTCGAAATATCAGTTGCAAGTTTAGGTTCAAACTTCAATTTTGATTGTGTTATCGTTCCTAAGGAAATCTTGGGATCCAATGTTTTATATTCTCTATCTATTGCATCATAACGATGACGCATATTTCCATTCAAATATACATACGGCACTATTTTCCCTGATCCAAATGTATATCCCATCGTTCTTTCTCGAATTGAAGCTTTACAATTTTCTCCTTTATACAAATTATCATAGAATTTAATTCCACATTCTGTAATTTCATTTACGTCTGATTTAGATGAAAAAACAAAATCAAATCCCCTATAATATGCCTTAGATTCAACATCGAAAGCTAATGGCACCTCTGTATATTCATATAGATCAGTATCCTTTATTCTTATAGCTTGGTTGCTACCCGAAGCCATAATAGTAAACCAATAAGTTCTATTCGGTTTTAGATCTTGCAACAATATATATCCTTCCTGGTCAACATCAAGAACACCATCTTTATCATAACTTACACTAAACCCAGAAGTGATTTTTATAGATTTATTAACTATAAATTTTTCTGTTGTTATAATATCGGGATATTCGGGAAACGTAATTTTGAGATTTGGTCCCTCTTCTATTATTTCACATTCAGGGAATGGCGTTGAAAACTCTCCATATGCATCTTTACCAGAACCATTTATTCCGTAAATGGTAAACATTTCTCCGGATGCATCAGCATATTTCATATAAGGAATGGGATAATAAGTCTTACCGGGAGAAAGATTTTGCAATTCAACTTGATAAATAAGAATATTCCTTGATATCTTTCCCGGATATTCAACATCATCTACTATACACCCTATTTCTTTAATACTTTCTTTTGAAGTATTAATCTGTGGAGGATTTCCAATCTTTACAGTTACAGAAGTGGGAGTGATTTCATCAAAAGAAATGGTCAATCCACTTGCACTAATTCCTAATGCAGAAAAAGATACTGACACGCAACATAGTGTCATTAAAATTTTTACTATTCTATCCATTTAATTTATGATAATTTATATGATTATATAAATAGACGATTTAAATGGTTTCTTCTTCTACACTATTCCATTAAAAACAAATTAGCGTGAGAGTCTGTACCGATTGTTCGTTCTTCTTACAGAGGCTTCTCGCATTGCCTTATGGAGTTGAACGAACAACGTCAGAAGCCCACACGCTAAGTATCAAAGTGCCAAAGGCTCGGCGCTCGCGCGTTGAGCCTCGGACACGAAAATACGTATCCACGGGCATCTACCGTTGTCTCATTCCTGACTCCATTGGGAAATTTTGCGAGAATTTCTGTAAATCAAGAATAAGCGTAAAGTAAACGCTATCTAATATGTCTGCATGCCCACCCCTCACCCATTGCCGGGGCTCCTGAGACGGCATGCAGTTGCAAATTTATAAAAAATATTTACTCATGTCAAGAAAAGTTATATTTTTATCTGAAAAATTTTCACTTTACAACGGTTTTACAAGTGAGGCTTGCAGTTTGATATCAGTAATGCAAATATATATAGATATGTAAAAAGGGAAGTATTTTTATAAAAATACTTCGATAAAAGAACAACTGATGGAAACAAGAATAAGAATTATGGAGTAAGTTTGAGTTTGGGTTCGGATTATTGGATGACGGAAAGTCGTGTTATAAGATGATGATTAAATTAAATAGTATTATTGGATGGCGGTGAGGTCGGGATGGGCGGCGAGGAAGCGGCGGGGGAATTTCTTCACTACTTCGGAGTAGCTGTGGCGGATGAGGGATTTTATAAAGTCGGATCTGAGGGCGCCTTCCAGACTGATCTGGTTCCAGTATTTCTTGTTCCAGTGCCACGCGGGTTCTATCTCGCGGTAGTTGTCGCGCAGATCAATCGCATAGTCGGGATCACATTTCACCACAAAGTAATCGGTCCGGACAAGTCCGATACACCCGAAGATCTTGCCGTTGACACGAAACAGCAAGTAATCCTCTCCAAATGCCATGTCTTCACTCGTCATCGGCAATGACAGACAATATTCCCGTACTTCTTCTATATTCATCATTCCGCAAATTTACTTATCTTTCCACAAATTTACAATACCGTTTGCTAACACAGACCAAATCAATCCAAAAGAAATTTCTCAAACCATCAAAGCAACCTACAATTTAAGAGAATTTGAGGAGTTTAAAAGTGTGCTTCAGTCTCTATTTCTCTATCGTAAAATTTCATATATAATGTAACAGCCGTTACTGTAACCGGTGTTGCATTATAACTTTTTTATTTGGATTGCACAAACCAAAACCACATATTCGGAAACATTCGGAACCATATCGGGTTACGCCCGACGATAAAGTATTTCATTATCTGGAATACATGTCGGCATCTTAATGTAGTTGTCATGTGGTTGAAAGTGGTTGGAATTATAATGAAAAATGTGTCCTTACGAAATAGCGGGGGCTGCGTTTGCATCAATCACAAACGCAGCCCCCAGTGGATTATGATGGAAGTCTATGATTAGTTTATCATCAGTTTTAGAGAACGATTGCCAAACGTCAGTATGTAACATCCTGCCTTCGGGGCTTCAAAACGAATATCGGCACCTTCGTATTTCAAGGCAGTGAGCAGCAATCCTTCAGTGGTGTAGACACGCACTTCCGCTGAAGTGTCTGCCCCTCCTATGATAATGCTGCGGTCGATTATCTTAACCTTCAGTCCGTCAATCTGAATATCCTGTATTCCGGAACCTTTCTTGATCACCGTAATGCGGCATTCATCGAAGATGGAGGAATCTGATTCAGCCATGGCTGTTATCACCGCCTCCCCTTCTGAGAGAGCTTCCACAAGTCCCGTAGGATCAACCGTAGCAACAGTTGACGCAGATGAAGACCAGACAATCTTCTTGTATGTAGCATTCTCGGGATATACAGTTGCCTTTAGTTGCGTAGATTCTCCCATCTGAAGCTCCGTTACGTCTGACTCTATCCGGATTTCCTCTACCGGAGTAGGCACAACATCGAAATAAACGAGATCATATTTATACTTAGATACCGGTGTCTCATCATATGGGGATCCGGGACTGAAAGCTCCTACCCATGCCCTGCCGAAGCCTACTGCCGTAACCTCGCCATTGGCATCAACAGTCACCACCCCCGGATCCTGAGATACCCAGCTGACACGTTTGTCCGTCACATTCTCGGGTGTTAACACAGCCTCCAGTTTAACCTTATCACCTACGTGCAGGGTGGTTGAGCCATTGTAACTTATGGTTACTTTCTCTATTTCTATCTCTATCGGCACAACCGATACTTTTACCTGTTTCGAAACACCGGAGCCGTCCATTGCGGAAATGGTCAGGATAGTCTCACCAACCTTGACGGCTGTTACATTACCGTTGCCGTCAACCGTTGCAATACCGGTATCGGCACTCTCCCATTTCAGCGTTTTGTCTGAAGCATCCGCAGGAAGCACTGTTGCCACTATTTGTGTCGACTCTCCGACTTTCAGAGATACCTGTGATCTGTCAACCTCAATAGCTGATACAAGATTTGGCAGCACGGTAATGTAGACATAATCCTCATGCCCTGCCGAGTTAG
>CAJUDL010000093.1 GCA_910585285.1 uncultured Muribaculaceae bacterium | reverse complement strand
TCTTCAAGGATTTACTGGTGAGTTAGAGGTCGAAGAGGAGATCTGATTGAAACTTCTTTAGGAAATATATTCATACAGAAATGGCATAGCTCCCATTAAGAGCTATGCCATTTCTGTATGAATATTGATTGGATAAACATATTAACGGAGTTCGAGTCTGACCACGTTTTCGACATGGTGTGTATGTGGGAACATATCTACCGGCTGCACGTCTGTTACACGATATGCACCATCGAGAAGGGCGAGATCACGAGCCTGGGTCGCAGGATTGCAGCTTACGTATACTATCACTGCCGGGCGCGCATTGAGGATGACTTTTATAACATCTTCATGCATACCGGCACGCGGAGGATCGATTATCATAACATCCGGTCTCCCATGATGCTTGACAAATTCGTCGGTGAGGATATCTTTCATGTCGCCGGCATAAAAAAGGGTGTTGTCAAGTCCGTTTACCTTTGCATTCAGTTTTGCATCTTCGATAGCTTCTTCAACATATTCAATGCCAATGACCTGACGGGCATTTCTTGCTACGAAATTTGCAATCGTGCCGGTGCCGGTATAAAGATCGTATACCAGCGGCAGAACATCTGAAGCAGGTTTTTCAAGTCCCGCAAAACGGCGTGCTACTTTGTAAAGCTCATATGCCTGGGCGGAATTGGTCTGGTAGAAAGATTTTGCATTCACGCGGAATTTAAGTCCTTCCATCTCCTCTTCAATATATTCAGGTCCCTTGAAAGAATGAATTTCCTGGTCTGATATTGTGTCGTTTAATTTTAGGTTTACTACATATAGAAGAGATGTTATTTCTGGGAATTTATCTGCTACAGACTGTAGGAGAGATGTAATGGCATCTTTATTGTCCTCTCCAAAAATCAAGCAGACCATGATCTGACCGGTTGATGCAATGCGTATCATCAATGTGCGCAATAATCCGGAGTTCTCTCTTATATTATAAAATGTGAGACCTCGCTTTTCAGCTTCTTCGAAGATGAAATTTCGGATTCGGTTGCCGAGATCGTCTTGAAGATAACATTTATCTATATGATATACCTTATCGAATGCGCCGGGAATATGAAATCCAAGGGCATTCCCGGAATCATTGAATTCTTTTCCACTTTTTACATCCTCCCACGTGCGCCACTTTTTATTTGAAAAAGTATATTCCATCTTATTGCGGTATTCCCAGATTCTCTCAGATCCGAGGATAGGAGATATTTCCGGTAATTTCACTTTGGCAATGCGCTCCAATGCGTCTGTAACCTGCTGCTGCTTGAATTTTAATTGTTCGGCGTAGGGGAGATGTTGCCATTTGCATCCACCGCATATAGTGAAATGAGCACATTGTGGTGTTTCTCTGATTGGAGATGGTGAGATTATTCGATCGATGTGCCCTTCAGCATAGCTGTGTTTCTTTCTGTCGATTTTTATATCTGCAATATCACCGGGTGCGGCAAAAGGAACAAATACGACAATGCGGTTTTCATCATTCTCGTTCCATGCAACTT
Source organism: uncultured Muribaculaceae bacterium (assembly GCA_910585285.1). GTDB lineage: Bacteria > Bacteroidota > Bacteroidia > Bacteroidales > Muribaculaceae > Lepagella. The sequence goes on along the minus strand of CAJUDL010000093.1, from coordinate 2,907 downwards.
TGGCAAGAGCCTTCCCTTCAGCGGCTACTCCCGAGATCTCTATATTTTTAAGAATAGGTAGTTCTTTACGTTTTCTTCCCATTTTCCAGTATTAATATACTTAAATAATCTTTTTTCGGTGCAAAAATACTAAAAATTAACAACAAATTATTATATTTGCAGTTGCTAAGTTATAACACGTTGTAAGATTTAAGAAAATCACTGCGTGGTTTTGTGTATGATTTTAGTTTTTTTAACTGCTACCGGTTGTGAATACTATGATGTTAAAATCCTGAAATCAACCAATGAAAACACGATTAAAAGATAGAAATATTTATATTTTATTTTAAGACATAATTAATTTTATAACCTCTATGGCAAAAAAAGTCTATACGTTCGGTGACGGTAAGGCCGAAGGTAATGCGTCAATGAGAAACCTCCTTGGCGGCAAGGGTGCAAACCTTGCAGAGATGAACCTCCTGGGAATGCCGGTGCCTCCCGGATTCACTATCACAACAGAAGTCTGCACAGAATATACTCAATATGGACGTGACAAGGTTGTGGAAGACATCAAGGAAGATGTTCAGAAAGCAATAGCTCACGTAGAGAAACTTACAGGCAATAAATTTGACGATTCTTCAAATCCTCTTCTTGTATCAGTTCGCTCAGGTGCGCGCGCTTCTATGCCCGGTATGATGGATACTGTCCTCAACCTCGGTATGAATGACGCAACTGTCAACACTATGGCAGAAAAGAGTGGCAACCCCCGTTTCGCATGGGATAGCTATCGCCGTTTCGTTCAGATGTATGGTGATGTTGTGCTTGGCATGAAACCCAAAAGCAAAACGGACATCGATCCTTTCGAGGCTATCATGGACAAGGTTAAAGAGGAGAAGGGTGTCAAGTTTGACAATGAACTTGATGTTGACGATCTCAAGGAGCTTGTTAAACGTTTCAAAGCTGCCGTAAAAGAATATACAGGCAAAGATTTTCCCGAGTCTGCATGGGAGCAGCTTTGGGGTGGTATCTGCGCTGTGTTTGACAGCTGGATGAACGAGCGTGCTATCATCTATCGCCGCATGAACCAGATTCCCGAAGAATGGGGAACTGCAGTTAACGTTCAGGCTATGGTTTATGGCAACATGGGTAACAACTCTGCTACAGGTGTGGCTTTCAGCCGTGATGCAGCAACCGGAGAAAATATTTTCAATGGTGAGTATCTTATCAATGCTCAGGGTGAGGACGTTGTTGCCGGTGTTCGCACTCCGCAGCAGATCACAGTTGAGGGCTCACGTCGTTGGGCAAAACTTCAGGGTATTTCTGAAGAAGAGCGTCGTGAGAAATATCCTTCTCTCGAGGAGTCAATGCCTACTTGTGCAGCTGATCTTATCGCAATTGCAAACCGTCTTGAAGACTACTATAAAGATATGCAGGATATGGAGTTCACTATCCAGGATGGTAAACTCTGGATGCTCCAGACACGTAACGGTAAGCGTACAGGTGCCGCTATGGTCAAGATTGCTATGGATCTCCTTCGCGCAGGTGAAATTGATGAGAAGACAGCTCTTCTACGCATAGAGCCTCAGAAACTCGACGAACTTCTTCACCCCGTATTCGACAAGGACGCTCTGAAGCGTGCTAAGGTTGTAGCCAAAGGTCTTCCCGCATCTCCTGGTGCAGCTACAGGTCAGATCGTATTCCAGGCTGACGATGCTGAAGAATGGGCTGACAGAAAGAAGAAAGTTATTCTCGTGCGTATCGAGACTTCTCCGGAAGACCTTCGTGGTATGGCAGTTGCACAGGGTATTCTTACTATGCGCGGTGGTATGACTTCTCACGCAGCTGTTGTGGCTCGTGGTATGGGTAAATGCTGCGTATCCGGTGCTGGCGAAATCCTCGTTGATTATAAAGCCAAGACTGTAGAGATGGGTGGTAAGGTTTACAAAGAGGGCGACTGGATCTCTCTCAATGGTTCTACCGGTGATGTTTACGATGGTCAGGTTCCGACAACCGAGCCTGAACTTGATGGTGACTTCGGTGCAATCATGAACCTTTCTGATAAATTTGCAAAGACTCTCGTCCGCACTAATGCAGACTCTCCCCGTGATGCAAAGCAGGCACGTCGCTTCGGCGCCCAGGGTATTGGTCTTTGCCGCACAGAGCATATGTTCTTTGAAGGCGACCGTATCAAGGCAGTTCGCGAAATGATCCTTGCTTCTGATGAAGAGGGTCGTCGCATGGCTCTTGCAAAACTTCTCCCGATGCAGCGTGGCGACTTCGAAGGTATCTTCGAGGCTATGGATGGATACGGCGTAACTGTTCGTCTCCTTGATCCCCCGTTGCACGAGTTCGTACCTCACCAGACAGCTACTCAGAAAGAGCTTGCCGAGGAGATGGGTCTTACTCTTGAGGAGGTAAAAGCAAAAGTTGATTCTCTCGAAGAATTCAACCCGATGCTCGGTCACCGTGGTTGCCGTCTTGGCATCACATATCCCGAGATCACTGAGATGCAGACACGCGCCATCATCGAGGCAGCTCTTGCTTGCAAGGCACGTGGCATCAAAGTCCTTCCCGAAATCATGATACCTCTGGTAGGTTCACTTAAGGAGCTCCAGAATCAGGCTAACGTAATCAACACTACTGCCGCTAAGGTATTTGAGGAGAAAGGTGATTCAGTTATCTACAAAGTTGGTACAATGATCGAGGTTCCTCGTGCAGCTCTCACAGCCAATGAAATTGCTGAGGTAGCAGAGTTCTTCTCATTCGGAACCAATGACCTCACACAGATGACCTTCGGTTTCTCTCGTGATGATGCTCCTAAGTTCTTGAAATTCTACAAAGAGCATGGTATCATTAAAGTTGATCCGTTCGAGGTTCTTGACCAGACAGGTGTTGGTCAGCTCGTAGAGATGGGTGTTAAGAAAGGTC
>CAJUDL010000092.1 GCA_910585285.1 uncultured Muribaculaceae bacterium | reverse complement strand
AGATTATGTTCCAATTCTTTACGCCAGTGAATGCGTGAGGAGTTGATAAGGTATTTGAAATAGTTGGATGCGTTTGGCAGGATATTGATATCGAAATCCTCGCTTTCATAACATCCTTCGGGGTGTGAGATCTCGAACATGTCGGGAAGAATGTTTATATTGTGATCAATTACATTTTCCTCCCATGTAAAATGTCCTGTGGCCGCTATTCTTTTATCATGTTTGATAATCCCGTTGCCCGTCACTTCAACTGAAAATTTCGGGAAGTAAAAGAATTGTGAAGTTTCCGTGTAATTTGTAAAATCGGGATCCATTTCGGGAAGTGCCTCAAGGGAGGCGCCGGATAGTGCCGGAGTCGTCAAGATAAGATTTCTAAGTTCGCGAGGACGCGCAGTATCGATTGACCAGCATCTCACGAACTCGCGGATTTCCTTCGGAGTAACAAGTTTTACAATATTGCCCTCGATACGGACAAATTGAGTTCCCGGAGCGTGTTTATCCTTCAGGGTATAGAATCCATTGAGCATTAAAAATTCATGTAGACACGAAACATCAATACTATACTTTAATTTCCCCGTCTTTTCCTGTTTCGACGTATACCAGAATTTCGCGGGGGTAGCAAGTTCGAGAAGTCCCCGGAAGTCGCTTTTTTCTTTCCGGAGTTCTATCCAGTCGCGGAAGTCTTTACGCGGTTTTCCTCTGTTATCCCTGTAATTGGATAGCCACGACGGGAGCCATATCGTATGGAGGTCGATAAAGCGCAACGCAAGTTCCGTACCTTTCAGGCGTCCGGTTGTGTCGATGTCCGGAATGTTGTAGACTACCGTAACATATCGGTTTATTTGCCGCCATTCCTCCTCACTTACCTGATACGTCTCGGAGTTAAACCATAAAGGATAATAACCGAGGGAGCGGACACAAATCGCATCTCGCTCGCCGGAGCAAATGATGGCTTCAGGTAGTTTTTGTTCCTTGTAGGTCTTATCTTCATTCTGGGGGTCAGAGCGGAACGCCTTTTCTTCCCGCTCGTTGAACTCGGTCCATTGAGCGGCAAGTTCAAACAGCCCATTAATGTAACTTTGCGGTTTCTTCCCCTTGGGCTGATATTGGAATCGCCATTGCTTGTCGGCATTGAGAGGTTCGTAAATTTTATAAAATCTGTCTCGCTTTCCGGCTGAATCTGTGAACCAGCATTCCCGCATGAATATCGGGTAATGCTCGTTTGAATATTTATAAACTGCCTCGCGGTTCTTTACCGAAATAAGTGCTTTAACCCTGTACCAGTGTAGAGACTTCAGGTGTTCGGAGGTTACACGCGGACCCATTACGCGGCATTCTTCTTTTGTGAATTCCTGATCGATTTCCCAATAGGTTTCCCCGTCTACTTGTTCGGGAGTTGCGGGTTGTTTGCGGATGTCCGGACGATTGACGGCGCGGTTTATTTCGTCGGTTACGTTAAATAACTGGGCGAGGTCGAGTATTGCTTCAGGGAATCGCAATCCGGTTTCCTTCATGTGTATCGCTATCGGGTCGGTCGCCCTGCCTTCGTCACCGAAGTCGGTAATCTTCCAAACGCTAAAGCCCTGTTTTGTCTTGAACAGTTTAACCGAGGTGCTGGGTGTTCTTTCGTTCGGGCGCGCCTTGAATGGCTTTTTTGAACGTGCCGCCTCTCGAACTTCGGAATAATGAAGCGCAAGAATATCGAGACCATTGTCGGTCGCAGCGTATAGTTTTTCGGGGGTTACCATGCCTTGTTACAAATTACATAATTACAAATATTTCCGGCGTTGTTATACCCCCCCCATTTCGGGATTGGGGAGGTGCCCGGTAATAGTTGCGCAAAGAGAGCAACAAAACAGAGAAGGAGGAAGGACTTGCAAAACGTTAGTTTTCATCGTTGAATAGATTTAATTGTATTGCATAGCCGAAAGATTTTAATCGCGATTCCACACGAGCGGAACGGCGACCAGCCGGAACCGTTACTATCTTTCCGATCTTACTGAAGTAATAGCCACGGCGACGGGCGTAATATCGTAGGTCATACAGCGTTTTCGGGTCGCGCATAGGAAATGGAGGTGTCTGCGTCGAAAACTCGGCTTATTGCATCGCAAACGATTTCAAGGAGTCCGGAAGGATTGAGGTCGTGAAGAATCCTTATTACTCCGGTTCGACAATTGTCGTCGAGGAAAACGGCAGACACATGAACATCGCCAGCCTTGCCAATTGCGTCGGCTAATTCAACCGGTAAAGTGTATTCGTTGACTGTCAGCATTGCCTGTTCTTCACCGGCACACAAGAGGGCTGATTTTCCGTTGAAAGTGATTATTCTTTCCATATTTCGAGCGGTTTTATTGGGTTAAATAGCCTCGCCGGAGGTCTCTCCGCACACGCCTTCGGGGATTCCCCCGGGTTTGGCTATCTTGAAAATTTCGATTCCTGAATACTCCAGCGTAACTCGGTTAATATCTCGCTTCCCTGATTCAGGAATCCGACATTTACCGTAAAGCCAGTTTTTGAAGGTTGAGACGGACACGAGACATTCCTCAACAAATCGCGTCTTAATCTTGTTATACTCTCCGCGAGGTACGGAATAATCGAGCCAGTGGCGCAAAATTTCCGCGTCTGTAAGATGTTTAATTTCGGTCTGCATTTGCAATAGTTTTAATTTATGTGTATATTTACACTGCAAATATAGTATATTTTACCTGATATAAGGTAAATAATTCCTGTTAATAAATGTTAAGTATTTTAATATAATGGCTAATTTATTAATAATAAGAGATTTGTGCGAGCGCAAGAAAATGACTATTCGAGAGTTAGCGCAACGCATTGGTCGCGATGAAAGTTCTATCCAGAGCGCAATCCGGCGAGGATCGACCAACTCAACAACACTTGAGTTAATCGCCAAAGAATTAGGCGTGTCAGCCGGTGTATTTTTCGACGGTTACGCCGCAGATGACACAAAGGATCTGCAAAGGGAGATCAACCACCTGAAAGAACTTCTGAAGGAGAAAGAACGTTTGATCGAGGTACTAATGGGCGATCGTAAAGCCTGATTTTCCTCATAATATCGGCACAATGTCGGCACAATCAGGTATTAAACTACTGACAGGCTGTATCGTCTTGATGTCTGGTGACACCACCAAGCAACCCTGACGAGAGTCAGGGTTTTGTTGTAAATATACGATTATCAGCGGTTTACACACGCCCCGTCGGTAGTCAATTTTTAATTACATGTCGGCACGTCCGTAGGCACGTTATCAGGCACTTACGGAAATGCCGGCTATAAAATTGGCACACCACATATGGCAAAGGTAACAATCAAGAGGCGCAACGAAAGTGAACGCGCCGATGGCAGGGCGGCTCTTTATGCCGTGCTGAACATCCAGAGAGTGAAGATCCGCATTCCCCTCGATATCGCGGTTACATCCGATGAATGGGATGCAGACAGGGAGACGATCAGGGGACGCACCCAGGATGTCAAAGACAAGAATCTTATAATCTCCAACACCAAAGCAAAAATTTCCGACATATTGGTGCGTGCGCGTCTGACGGGTGAGGTGCTTACCAAAGACAGTTTCCTGGCTCTGTACCGGCGTCCGGGCGAGACCATGAATTTTATCGAGTATGCCCGCCGTCACCTCGATGAGCTTAAGACAGCCATGCAGCCGGAGACGATACGCCATCACAATGCGGCGATCAAAAAGGTCGAGGCATATGATCCGTGCCTTGAGCTTCAGGACATCACTCCTGAGTGGCTCAGGATATACGCCGCGCATCTCCGCAAGTTCTATAACAACAATTCCGGTACGATCCGTAAGAACATGAGCGTTATCCGGATGCATTATTACGCGGCAATGCGTGCCGGCAAAATAAAGGTGAATCCGTTCGAAGTGTATAAGATCCCCACGGCTGATCCGCTCGTTGTTTACCTTACGGAGGATGAATTAAACTCCCTTATCATGCTTTTCAAGTCGGGGACGCTTCCCGACAATGAACAGGACGTGCTTCGTTTCTTTCTTTTCATGGCTTTTACCGCGATGCATATTTCCGATGCACGTGCATTGCAGATCGAGCAGATCACCGGTGGAGAAATACATTACAAACGCATCAAGACCGGGACTCGGGTAGACATGCCTCTTTCCGTCCCGGCGGCAAAACTTGTGGAGTATTACAGGGACAAACGTTATCGTGGCAATCTCTTCCGCGATCTCCCCACGGACCAGGCTTTCAATCGTGTCATAAAACGCGTCTGCGAGAAGGTGGATATACATAAGCCTGTGAGCGCGAAGGCGGCGCGTCATACTTTCGCCACCCTGTATTATAAAAAGAACTCCGGTGATCTTGGAACCCTTTCAAAGCTTCTCGGTCATACGTCGGTAAACACGACCATGGTCTATGCCCATATAATGAAGGATTCCCGGATCGCCGGAGTATCGACATTCGATGATATGTTGTAAATTTCGCGATCAGATGGATGCTGCCGGGATATCATTAGCCGGATCGTCGGCATCCGGAGGCGTGGCGAG
>CAJUDL010000091.1 GCA_910585285.1 uncultured Muribaculaceae bacterium | reverse complement strand
GGTCAGGGAGAAAGGCGACTTATACAATCAGCGCTCGTGAGGGCACAGCAGACCGACTTCCCTCCAGACGCGGCTGGCAGTTCCGCATCTACAACACGGACGCACCGGTTGGCGGCATAGCCAAGGTGGATGGCAAGAATGTGAAGACCGCATATGACTCTGCGGCGCGTTGCACCGTTGTTGACGTACCGTCGGCAAAATGCGACAGAGAGCGTAAAATCACAATAGAATATTGAAATATCTTCTGACTCGCAATGAATAAATATTTCTTGGCGGCGGTTTTGTTTGCCGGGGCGATTAATCCCGCCTCGGCTTACAAACCTGCCGGAAACAATATAATGACGACATGGGGCGAGAATATCGACCCCGCAAATGTCTGGCAGGAATACCCGCGTCCGATCATGGAGCGTCAGGACTGGCAGAACCTCAACGGACTGTGGGACTATGCGATAGTCACCAAAGATTCACCCCGACCAAGGGAATGGCAGGGAGAGATACTCGTGCCGTTCTGTGCCGAGTCCGCACTGTCGGGTGTGGGGAAAGAGGTAGGTGAGGAGAATGCCCTGTGGTATAGACGCAGCTTCTCCGTTCCCTCTTCCTGGAAAGGACGCGACGTGATGCTGAACTTCGGTGCGGTAGACTGGCAGGCTGACGTGTGGGTGAACGGAGCCAAGGTAGGATCGCACACAGGCGGCTACACGCCGTTCAGCCTGAACATCACCCAGGCTTTGAAATCAAGGGGAGACAACGAGGTTGTTGTAAGGGTTTGGGATCCCACCGATAAAGGTCCACAGCCAAGAGGGAAGCAGGTTTCAAAACCTGAACTGATATGGTACACACCGGTGACCGGTATCTGGCAGACGGTGTGGCTTGAACCGGTTTCGCGCAGGCACATCGTGGATCTTCGCATTCTTCCCGACATCGACCGCAACACCCTCAGTGTGGATGCCGTTCCCTCTGAAGGCATCAGCAATGGCATGGTCGAGGTCGTTGTCAAGGACAACGGGAGGCAGATAGCCTCCGGACGCGCCGTGACGGAAGAGTCAGTGATTGTGGACATGCCTGCTGACGTGGAGCTGTGGTCACCGGAGAATCCGAAGCTTTATGACCTTGAAGTCAGGCTTATGTCTGACGGCAGGACGCTTGACAAGGTCGACAGTTATGCGGCAATGCGGAAGTTCTCGGTGAAGAAGGGCGACAAGGGAGTGGTGCGCCTCCAGCTCAACAACAGGGACCTCTTCCATTACGGGCTACTGGATCAGGGATGGTGGCCCGACGGTCTATACACCGCGCCATCATACGAGGCAATGGTCTTTGACGTGGACAAGACAAAGGACTGGGGCTACAACATGATCCGCAAGCACATAAAGGTGGAGCCGGCACTGTGGTACACCTACTGCGACCGTAACGGCATCATCGTGTGGCAGGACATGCCGAGCGGCGACAAAGATCCGGAATGGCAGGGACGTAATTATTTCGACGGTGAGGAACTCGTGCGCACCCCGGAGAGCGAGGCGAACTACCGCAAGGAATGGCGCGAGATCATGGACTGCCTATACAGCTATCCCTGCATCGCCATGTGGGTGCCGTTCAACGAGGCGTGGGGACAGTTCAAGACCAGGGAGATTGCAGACTGGACTAAGAATTATGACCCGTCACGTCTTGTGAATCCGGCAAGCGGAGGGAATTTCTATCCCTGCGGCGATATTCTGGACGTGCACTGCTATCCCTCTCCTCCGGTGACCCATGTCTACGACGCGAAGCGCGCCAACGTGCTCGGAGAATACGGCGGCATAGGAATGGTGGTCGACGGTCATATCTGGGCACCCGACCGGGAGTTCAGCTATATCAACTGCAAGACTCCGGCGGAGTTGACCGACCGCTATATCGGCTATGCAGACTATCTTGACCATCTCGCCAATGAATGGTTTGTAGGTGCCGTATATACCCAGACTACAGACGTGGAAATTGAGGTCAACGGACTCATGACCTACGACCGCAAGGTGATAAAGATAGATGAAGACAGAATCCGGGAGATAAACAAACGGATAATAAAGAATCACAGCAAATGAAGATTTTTTCAGGAAGAGTAACGGCAGCCGTAATAATAATGTCGTCGTTGACGATGCAGGCGAAAGTAGAATTACCTTCTATCTTTTCCGACAATATGGTAATTCAGCAGAATGCTGAGTTGACGATGGCAGGAAAGGCAAAGCCATTGTCAACGGTAACATTCCGTTCCGACTGGAAAGGCGGCGAATGCAAAACCAAAGCCAACAAGGAGGGACGTTTTGTCATGAAAGTTCCGACTCCTCCTGCGGGAGGTCCCTATACCATCATCGTTGATGATGGCACCGGAGAGAAGAAAATACTGCAAAATGTGCTTGTAGGCGAGGTATGGCTATGCTCCGGACAGTCTAATATGGAATTTCCGATAAAAGGGGACTGGGCACAACTTATGGATGCAGATGAAGTAGTAGCTACAATGCAGCGTCCTGCACTGCGTCTGTTGCAGATAAGGAATACCACCTCCGTTACTCCGCTTGACGATGCGTCGTTGGAGTACGGATGGGTAGAGTCGTCACCCGCTGCAGCCTCATTCTCGGCTATCGGGTATCTGTGCGGCAAAATGCTTCAGGATTCATTGAATGTTGCGGTTGGCATAATCGATGCCACATGGGGAGGAACTCCCGTAGAGACATGGACACCGCATGAATATCTAAAGGGTGTTCCGGGACTTGAATTTTATCATGAACAGTTGACAGCCGGAAAGGATGAGCAAGCGTTAATAGATGCCGCCATGGAGAAGGTATATGAAGACTACCGCGCTGCCGAAAAAATGTCTTATCCCTACGACAGGGCTACTATGCAAAAAGGGAAAGCATGGAAAAAAATGCCGGTGCCTTCCTTGTGGGAAAATAATGTAATGCCGGGATTTGACGGGATTGTTGTCATGCAGTTTGAGCTTGACCTGCCGGAGGCAGCTGCCGGCAAGCCGTTGCAGCTATGCCTTGGAGCTGTTGATGATTGGGACATGACTTATTTCAACGGCAAACTTGTGGGTAGCGGGCGGATCTTTGATCAGCAACGAGACTATCGTGTTGACGGAGATCTTGTAAAGGGTGGAAAAAATGTTATAACTGTTGAGGTTATTGACAATGCCGGCGGAGGTGGCATATGGAAATCCTCCTATGCTGTTGTTGACGGAACCAAGTATAGTCTTGACGGAGAGTGGAACTATGCAGTGCTTTCCGATTTCTCCCAAACGAATATGGCTTATCAATTGCCGGATAGTCCGTATTATCCATCGGTACTATACAATGCCATGGTCGCGCCATTGACAGGGATGCCATTGGCAGGTGTATTCTGGTATCAAGGGTGTGCCAACGTAGGGCGAGCCGCGCAATATGAGGTATGTTTCAAGAATATGATAGAGGGTTGGAGAAAATCTTTTGACAATCCTTCCCTCCCCTTCTATTTCGTGCAGTTGGCGGGATTCCAGAATCCTGTAACAGTGCAGCCAGATTCGGAATGGGCTTTGTTGCGCCATGCTCAGTCAAAGGCTCTTCAGCTGCCGAATACGGGAATGGCAACAGCCATAGACCTTGGGAATCCGGTCGATATTCACCCTACCAATAAACAGGAGGTAGCTCGCCGACTGTCATTACTCGCCCTTGACAAAACATACGGTCAAACTCAGGCATGTGAGGCTCCCCGCTGCATCGATGCTAAAATAGGCAAAGGATATATAGACCTTACTTTTGACAATAATATCAAAACGGAAGGAGGAGTTGCCACGGGCTTTATTATAAAAGATAAAGACGGGAAATGGGCATATGCCAATACGCAGATTATATCCGAGAAGACAATAAGATTATCTTCTCCGTTGATAAGCAACCCCGTAGCCGTCAGATACAACTGGGCGGATTATCCCGCCGGTAATCTAACCGGAAAAACCTCAGGCTTGCCCGTAATACCTTTCGCAACAGATATTTGAAAGCTGTTTTAAACCAATTTACTTAAAACTGATAACATGGAGAATTATAGACACATTCTTAATGTCTTTCTATGTTTTTTAGGGGCATTAAGCGCAAGCGCAGCCAATGACATCGCAAATTTTTCGCGATATGAAAACGATAACAAGCGCCTGATGGCGGAACCCAATACGGGGACACGTGTAGTGTTCATGGGAAACTCAATCACCGACAACTGGGCTACCGGAAGGGCTGAATTCTTTGAACTTAATGATTTTGTAGGACGAGGCATCAGCGGTCAGACAACATATGATATGCTCTTGCGTTTCCGGGATGATGTGGTCAACCTCAAACCCGCTGCTGTAGTCATTGGCGGAGGAACCAACGATGTTGCACAGAATAATGATATCACTTATGTTGAAGACCGGACTTTCGGCAACATTGTGTCTATGGCAGAGATCGCCCAGGCAAACAACATGAAGGTCCTTTTGGCGTCTGTGTTGCCTGTGACAAGTTTCGCGTGGAACCCTAATATCACCAACCATAAGGACAAGATAGAATCACTTAATGCCCGCATAAAGGAATATGCAGACTCGCATGGCATGCTCTATGTTGACTACTATTCGAAAATGGTCACTCCCGATCGTGGATTAATCGGCACTCTCACTACTGACGGTGTGCATCCCAACGATGCCGGCTATGAAATAATGGAGG
>CAJUDL010000090.1 GCA_910585285.1 uncultured Muribaculaceae bacterium | reverse complement strand
ATAGAGCACCCACATGGCACCTTGAGCGTTAAAGACTGTAGCGAAAAAGTCTTTTCCTGCCGCTATACCGACAGAGGCAAGGAAGAGACAGATTCCCATTTCGCGCAGCAACAGGTTGGCTGAGGAGTTCGTGTAAGTTACGAGATGGAATTTATGACCATATGCACCAATAAGAATTGCCACTACCAAGGGACCACCCGCAAGACCCAGTTTCATCGGCACTGACATTCCGGGGAACTGCAAAGGTATGCTTCCGACAAGAATTCCAAGGAATATACCGATAAACATCGTAATCAGGTTCGGCTCGTTCAATCTCTTCATAGAGTTGCCAAGTCTGTTGGCAAGGTTGTTGATGTCGTCAAGTTTCCCGACTACTGTAAGACGGTCGCCCATCTGCAAACGGAGGTTAGGACCGGCAACCAGATCAACTCCGGCACGGTTAACACGTGTGACATTAAGATTATATGCAGAGTGAAGACGCATGGATCCGAGCTTGGTACCGTTATACTCAGTCTTGGTGACAAGAATACGACGGGAAACAACCGGACCTTTTTCACGTTCCCACTTCTTTTCCACTACAGGTCCTATAAAACGGGTGAAAAGTTCCTCATCTTTCTGAGAACATACCACCAGACATATGTCACCGCAATTTATCTCATCTTCAGATTTGGGGATAATTACAGTGCCATCCGGTTTTTCGATACGTGAAATCACATAATCACAGGAAATAAGCGTGTGTAGCTTCTTCATCGACAGACCATTTATCATCTCATTGGTCACTTTCAGCGATATGAAATGAGCCGCGATCATTGAGTTTTTCTCATCGTTGTCTATTTCCTGTATCTCCTTGTTTGTATCAATTTTGAAAACTTTGCGAATTAAGATCATTGTGATGATTATACCCACAACTCCGAGAGGATAAGCAGCCGCATAACCCATCGACATCTGCTGGCTGACATCATATCCATCAGCATTTACCTGAAGATATGTCTGCTGTGCCGCACCAAGACCCGGAGTATTTGTTACCGCACCACTCATGATTCCGACAAGTTGGGAAATTGAGGTGCTTCCTTCGGAACCGCCCTGTATGAAATAAATTGCAATCATTATGACCACGTTGAGGCAAATGCCGGTGACTGCAAGCGCATTCATTTTCACACCTCCGTCTTTGAAAGATGAGAAGAAACCGGGACCAACCTGCATACCAATCGAGAAAATGAACAGGATCAAACCAAATTCACGAAGGAAATGCAATACATTGTTATCTGCCTGATAACCGAAATGTCCCATGATAATTCCCACAAACAGAACGAAAGTAACACCAAGGGAAATACCAAAGATTTTAATTTTGCCAAGATATATTCCGGCAAAAATCACAAAAGAATAGAGCAGGATAGTGCTCGCGAGAGAATCGTTAAAGGGTCTTACAAGATCTATAAGCCAATCCATAACTTAAGTAAATATGAAATACCTGAGAAACCTCATTCTTCCACTGATTTACAGCTGTTGGAATGAGACTGCAAAATTAACGAATTTTTTCCATAATTCGACTATATCCAAACTAAAATAATAAAAATTGTTAACAAGACCTTTGTTTCTGCTGTAGTTGCAAGCAACAGCAGCTACGACAAGAGGTATCCATCAAATAAAAAAGTCTGCGATGACAAAGAATCATAGCAGACTTTTTATTTATAAATTCATCTGATCTTTAGGGGAAGGAGTAGCCTTCTGTGCGGAAATTGCGATTCTTTGGTTTCCCGTAGCAAGTAATGTTTGTTATCTGCGAGCGGGAGCCAGTGAACGATTCCGAAGCATAGCATGTAATGTCACCTGTGCCGTTAGCATTGGCATCTACATTCTTTGCTATCATGTTCTTGGCATAAATATCACCTGTGCCTGATACGGAATAGCTTGCGGTCTCAGCAGTTCCGGTCAGATTCATATCACCTGTTCCGGAAATGGATGCAGACAGATTGGCAATTCCGTCAAGCTTAGCATTTATATCACCCGTGCCTGAAATGCTGAAAAGAGCATTAGTGACTTTTCCGCCTATTGCCATATCTCCGGTGCCGGAAATGCTCACTTTCAAATAATCACCTGAAAAAATGGGAAGCGAGAAATCGCTTGTTCCTGAAACAGAAAGTGACAATGATTTAGATCTGATTGATCCTTGAAACTTAATATCGCCCGTTCCTGATGATTTCACACTTTTAATGTCTTTCATCGTAACATACACAACCAAATCGCAATTGCTGACGTTCACTCCCTTATCTCCGTCACTGAGATTAATTACGAGTGTGCCACCCTGATTTTTCAGTTTGCAATAAGGTATGAGATTGTCGGAACCTTTCACTGTTACTTTGTTGTGTTTACCCTGAGTAATAACAACATCTTGAACACTGTTAAGATTTATAGAAGAAAAAGTTCCCATATCATAAGACTTGGACACAATCTTCCCTGAGGGAATAATTCTATTCCCAGAGTTGAAAATCTTTGTTTTACCATTGGCATCAACCGAAATGCAACCGGTGGCACAAATCAGCGACAGCGTTGCGAGAGCAACAATGAATGAGCGTTTAAAAAGTTTCATATATTTAAGTTTTATTACCAGATAATCACGCGCTCAGCTTCCGGACGGAACATCGGATCTCCTTCTGTGATTCCAAACGCCTCAAAGAATGGAGCGATGTTGCGCAGAGAAACGTTCACACGGTTGATACCCAGAGAGTGGGGATCACCTGTTGTCAGCGAACGAATTTCTTCCGGACGGATATTGTTTGCCCAGAGGTTTGCATAATTCATATAAAAAACCTGCATGGGATCAAAACCATCTATCTTTGCATCTGCGGATGTCACATCAACACCTTTCTTCTTCTGAGAGTCAAGGAATGCAGTGCGTGCGATACGAAGACCACCCTGGTCAGCGATATTCTCACCAAGAGTATAAGCACCATTTGCATTAAGTCCGGGCAGAACCTCTACAGCATCAAACTGCTTTACAAGACCTTGGGTAAGACCAGCAAATGCCTTAGCATCTTCGGGAGTCCACCAGTTCACCATATTGCCGTTTGCGTCGAAATTACATCCCTGGTCATCAAAACCATGAGTAAGCTCATGACCGATAACCACACCTATACCTCCATAATTCTCTGCATCGCTTGATGCGGCATCAAAGAAAGGAGCCTGAAGGATACCGGCAGGGAATACGATTTCATTATTGAGTGGATTGTAATACGCATTGATTGTCTGAGGAGTCATGCCCCATTCAGTGCGGTCAACAGGCTTGCCCCATTTCTCAAGATAACGTTCCTGTGCCCACATGTTGGCGTTGTGCACATTCTCCCAGTAGGAGAGAGCCGGATCAACATTAAGTTTTGAATAATCCTTCCATTTATCGGGATAACCGATCTTCACAGTGATGGCGTTAAGTTTCTTTAGAGCCTGCACCTTCGTGTCATCACTCATCCAGGGAAGATGAAGAATATGTTTCCCTAAAGCGTTACGCAAGTTCTCAACGAGACCCTCCATATATACTTTGGAACTTTCCGGGAAATACTGCTCTACATAGAGTTTGCCGATTCCTTCGCCCATGATTCCTTCGGTTGTGCCGAGGGCTTTTTTCCAGCGAGGATGCTGTTTCTGAACTCCACTGAACACTTTCTGAAATTCAAAAGAAGCATCTGCAAAGTCATCGCTAAGATAAGGTGATGCTGAACTTACATATTCCCAAAGATAAAGATCTTTTTTCTCTCGATCACTGAGCGACTGCATGAGTTTATTTCCCTGAAGTACGGTATTGGGATTAGTAACAATCAGCGTTTCAGGAGTCTGAATACCCATTGTCTCTACAAAGAATCTATCCCAGGGGAATGCGGGATACTGCTCTTTGAGTTGCGCCAATGTGCGCGGATTATACATTGCCGGGATGTTACGGCTTTGTTCACGTGTCCACGTCGAGTCAGCAATGAGCTTCTCAATCTTAAGCACATTCTTTGCAATTCGTTTGGAATCCTTCTTGGAATAGCCTGCGAGCTGCATATCTTTCTCTATGAGCTTTTCATATGCGGCACGAACCTCTTTGTTTCTCTTGTCATTAAGAAGATAGTAGTCACGGTCTCCCATGCCGAGATTCGGACCGGTCACATACATTGCATAAACACGGCTGTTTGTAAGATCTTCCATCGGTCCGGCTCCAACAAGAGGAGAACCATAGTTCTTATGCATCCAAAGGAAGAGGTCTTCCATTCCGGATGAAGGTGTATTCTCTATCTTTGCAAGATCAGCCTTGATTGGCTCTGCGCCAAGTTTGTTTCTACGCACAGAATCCATGCCAGCCTCATAAAGAGTAGCAATCTTAAAGGCATCAGTGCCGGGCGCAGGTTTGGTAGCAGCAAGACCCGTCACAATTCTACGAACACGATTGTTGCTCGAATCGTTAAGGATATTGAACTGTCCATAACGTGAATATTCAGCAGAAAGAGGATGATTCTCTGTCCATGTTTTGTTCACGTGGTTGTAAAAGTCTTTCTTTGGAGATATAGATTTATCTATACCTTTTGCGTCAAGACTTTTAAGATGCTCCTGGGCGGTCGCTCCGGTTAGAGCGACTCCCAGAAGTGCGCATGTTAAAATTGTTTTCAGTTTCATACTTATCTCTGTATTAATAATACTTCCAATATTTATTTTTGTGACAAAAATTTCAGATTTTTTATTATACCTTAGATCGGAAGAG
>CAJUDL010000089.1:1102-4914 GCA_910585285.1 uncultured Muribaculaceae bacterium | reverse complement strand
GATTCGGCAAGCATAGGCTTGATCGCAACCCATTGGTCAAGTCGAAAATTGTCAATAAGAACGAAAAACACTTTCTCACCGGCATCAAGCAGCGGAAACACATGCGACCTGAACACGCCGGGCGACATAAGAGAGGAGTCTGGAGCTGACATATCAGCAACCCATGACTCATAGTTACGGCTTATGAATTTCGAGAAAGCACTGTCTGCCTCGATGCGTTGCATCCTCAGAAGCTCATCCATGGCACTGTCGGCATCAGCCAGCCGCATCTCCCATTGCACAAGCAACCTATAAAGCTCCATCCAGTCAGGTAGCGACGAAGCATCCCCGATCATCGAAGATATGCGGGAAAACTCCCTCTGATAACCTGTAGAGGTATTTTCATTCACAAGACGCTCGCTATGGAGATTCTTCTTGATGGAAGACAATATCTGCTTAGGATTGACCGGTTTTATCAGGTAATCGGCAATGTTGCTTCCCACAGCCTGATCCATTATGTCCTCTTCCTCATTCTTCGTGATCATGACCACCGGTATATGAGGGGAGGCAAGCTTTATGCGATGAAGTGTCTCCAGACCTGTGAGTCCCGGCATATTCTCGTCAAGTATGATGAGGTCGAACGCCTGTTCGTCGACAAGCGCGAGAGCGTCGGCTCCGCTGCAACAGGTGACGACATCATAACCTTTTGCTTCAAGAAACATTATGTGAGGCTTGAGGAGATCTATCTCATCGTCAGCCCAAAGTATCTTACTCACTTACTAAGAGTTTTATGGATGTTATTACTGCTCCGCCTCAGCATCGTCCGGTTCCATATCTGAAAACACGGTATCGGGAGGATACATTTCGGAAGAGGATGGATAAATGTCGGAAGGTAGCACCGTTTCGTGGGTGTCACGAACAGTCTCTTCACCTATAAAGCGGAAATAGTCATCAAATGAACCGGCTCCTTTCAGAAGCTGCTCAAAATTGCTCTTGCCAATCTCGACCGGACGCACCTCCGAAGGCATAGAGAAAGCCACATCACGCGCCAGGAGCGCACGATAATGATTAAGCTCTGCCTGATTGACAAACCCCTTGACTATCAACATTCCCAAACGACCGAAGTTCATGACTTCAAGATCGAAATCACGCACCAGATAGGTTGAGAAGTTATGACGTGCCACATCATACAAAAGTTGATTGGGCGACAGAGAATCAGTCGAAAAGAGCAACACCAGATAATGAGGTTCGCCAGGGTCGAGACGGAACTCGATCTTCCCTGATTCCCCCAAGGCAAGTGCTACAGAATCGTTGGAAAGCCGGATTTCCCACAACATGCCTCGGGCATTGGTCCCGGACGACCGCAATCTCCTTCCCTCGTTCATTCCCTTATGCCATGATGCAGCCAAAGGGGCTATATCAGCATCGGGATAACGCTCAATAATGGTTTTCAGAACCTCATTGAACTCTGCGGGCCTGTCCTCAGTAACATAGGCAAGAGCATGAAGAAACATGAACTTAGGCATCAGGGGTGAAAGAGGGTAATCCTCAGCCATCTTCTCATATGCACGATGAACATAAAGATTGCGATCGGAAAGATAATCGGCATAAGCCTGTTCATATCTGGACTCCTGCTCAGCCACCATGCCACGCACTCGGGAAATATAGGTCGGATCGCTCATCGCCTCTGCATATCGAGAATCAGGAAAATCCGAAATGATCTTTAACCGGAACTGCTCTGCAATCTCCTCTTGCCCCATACGCATATACATGAGATAGAGGTTATTGTATACATCAAGCCTGTATACATTATCGGGATATCGCGTCAAAAGCCTGTTCCACATCTTATGTGCGGCAGGATAATCCTCCATTTTATCCTTTAGGATCAGACCTGAATTGTATAGACCGTCCTGAATCACATCATTTGCCGTCACTTTCTGTACATCCGAAAGAGGTATCTGCCTGAGATAGTATTCCGGAGAGTGAGGATCATCGGCTCCACGACCTGAAGCAGAGTGAGATGTCCCTTCGGAGAGCGAGACATCATCGGAGACATCCTCCTGTTCATAGGGACTATCATCATCCTCTGTAAACGCAAAAGAGACCTTGTTACGCCTCCGCCAGTTGTCCTCAAGCTTTCTGGAGCCCCAGCGTCGCTGGAAGTCGGTGCGCCCGGCATTGCGAGCAGAGGCGTTGTAGAAGTACCATGACCTGTCGGTACTGAGAGAGAATTCCTGAGGAGCCATGCTTCCGGAAATCTCCATCTGCTCCCCTGCCGCTTCTCTGGCGGCAATATATTCTTCCCTGCGTGCATTTTCAGCCTCTTCTTGCTCTTTTCTGACAAGTCGGGATATAATTCCATTCACAACAGTCAAACGCTCGGATTCGGGCATTTCTGCAAGTCTCAGAAGAGAATCGTTGAGCGTTACATTCTGGGTGTATACAGCAAGTTCGTCAAGAAGATCCGACCGGCGTTTCATCCCCGCATATCCAGGATAAGTGTCAGGCAACTGCGGCACAGCCTCGGAATAGCAGAACTGCGCTTTATCGTATTGTCCGAGATCATAATATAGCCCTCCGAGTGTTGCCTGGGAGATAGCCTTGTCGATACCGTTGCGTGTTGACCTTTCGGCGGCAAGCTCATAATTGGTTATGGCGTTTACCGTATCGCCACGCGAAAGATAAAGATTAGCGATAGCATAATATATCTGATCAAGATAATCACGGTTGCTCCCATATCGTGTCAGGCGACGCAAAGCGTTGACCTCAGAAGCAATGGCGGCACCATCATACACCTCGCTTTGCTTTATGCGGGCATTGAATCGTGCCCAATATGAAGCCCCAACCCCGCTCCCGGCTTTACGATAAGCCTGATATGCCTCCTTTTTACGCCCAGCCTCGGCACATACGCGACCAAGGATGAAATAAAGACGCGTCTTTTGTGGCTTAGAAGCCATTCGCGCTGCTTCGGAAAGATGCGGAATAGCTCTGTCGTACATATGGGAACGCACATAAAAATCGGCAGATACAAAGGAATGCAGTTCCCTCAGGAGTTTTGATTCAAGCTTAGAATCACTGATGCGTGATATTATCACCTCTGCCTCATAGAGCCAGTCAAGAGCGCAATAGCAGCGCGCCTCCCACAACCGCGCCTCGGTGACTGTAGCATCAAGCCAGGAGAAATGGCGGCTGACATAATAAAATGTCGCAGCGGCTCCGAGAAAGTCACCGTTCATGTACTGTGACCGCCCCATCATCATCCATGCATTGTGGAGAAATGGATTGTACTCCTCTCGTTTAAGCCATTTACGATACTCCGGGTCATTACGCCTGCCTGGCGTGCGACGCGGACGTTTCTTTATGCTGTGAAGCTGAATTGCCTTCTGTGCCTTTTCTATTGATCTGGTAAACGAACCTGTGGGCTGAGGAGCAGCAGGCACATTGTAAGCCTCGGCAGGATGCAGAATGTACGGTCCGGAATAATCATCCTCATAAACGCTCTCCATCTCCTTAAGAGTCTCTTTGTAGTGCTGGTCACCGTTGAAATAGACATTATAGCGGGTAATGAAAGCCTGATAGTTGCGTGAGGCTGCAGTATTCTTCCTTGTGGAACACCCCCCTGCTGCCATAGCAACAGCCACAGCCAGTATGATGGCCACACCTGACGGATGGCGAGAGACAATATTGCACAGAATACTTTTCACTGAATGATTAACGTGCCTGCGCGCGCGAATATTGTAATCATAAGGATACAAAAAAAGAATGAGTAACGAAATCGTAAGATTATCAATTACTCATTCTCCTCTCTCCTCAGCGGTATGGACGGGACTCGA
>CAJUDL010000089.1:0-1092 GCA_910585285.1 uncultured Muribaculaceae bacterium | reverse complement strand
CCCCTGCGTGACAGGCAGGTATTCTAACCAGCTGAACTACCACACCAAGGTTTTTTGAGGTGCATCGGTTAGTTCCGTTTTGCGTGTGCAAAGTTAATACCGATTCCCATTCTGTGCAAATATTTATGAAAGAATTTTACTAAAAATATGCATTTTACGATATATAGAATAATTATCATTCATTTTTACCTCACATCTGAGCCAAATTTGCTCTACAAATCAATGATAAGTGCATTAAAAAATTTTGCCGTCAACAACGAAAAAAATTACGATCCCAGGCATGCGGTCAATCGCACCGACCACTACATTTAAATATCCGGTACCATAGACCGTATAGCGGAGACATCCATTGTCGAATAATCCGCCTTGTCGTAGATATCGATCAAGTAAACGTCCCCTTGCTCCTCGGACGCAAGTATTGTAAACGTTATCACACGTGCACCACCTGATTCACCACGCCCTATTGATGATATAGCCATACGAATCTTACGGATACCGGGGCTTAGCTCATCACCCTGAAAAGGATTTTCACCTAATAAAGAAACAAGCACCCCAAGATCCGTCTTTAATGAACGATGACGCTTCATCAATAATTTGGTCGCACGTTCAATGAGGGGTGGTCCGAACCTCAAAGTTCATTGAGGAAATCTTTGGCTGTTTTTACCGGCAACTTACCTGCTTCTATTAATTTTGCTTCACGCATACCCTGACATATGCGTGTTGTAAGTGAATCTTCATCTGACACAGGAACAATCTTAAACGACCCTATACGAGATGTGATCAGGACTGATTCGCCTTTAAGAGCACGACTCAAAATGGCACTTTGATTGGCTCTGAATTCTCTTGCTGATACTATATGCATGATTTATAAACTTTAAAGTGTTATATATTACAACACAAAAATAGATAAAAGACACCATATCGGTATCCGATTTAACATAATTTATATATAAAAACATATTCGGCATCCCGGATTGCTCCGGAATGCCGAATATGTTTTTATACCCTTACCGGCAGTCCTTAGAGACCTCTGCCGTGGCAGTTCTTATATTTCTTACCAGAGCCGCATGGGCATGGGTCGTTACGGTTGAT
>CAJUDL010000088.1 GCA_910585285.1 uncultured Muribaculaceae bacterium | reverse complement strand
ATGAGGGGATGTCATAATTATAAACGAATCAACGCTTATAATTGTTCATGAACATTTTAAAATCCCACACTTCGCGAAACATGTCGGTGTAGTGTGGGATTCAATTTATCTTGGAATCTGATCTATTTCTTCAGAAGGTCGTATTTCTTGAAAACCTTTTCTATAGCTTCCAGAGAACGTGTCACCTGCTCTTTTGTATGCGTCGCCATAAGCGAATAGCGGATAAGGGTGTCATGCGGTGCTACGGCTGGAGACACAACGGGATTAACAAACACCCCTTCGTCAAGAAGATCGCGCGTAACCTGGAATGTCTTAAAATCATCACGTATGAAGAGAGGAATAATCGGCGTTGATGTGTTGCCGATCTCGCAACCCATTTCACGGAAATTCTCAAGAGCATAATGGGTAAGATCCCAAAGATGTTTCTGTCGCTCAGGCTCGGCAAGCATGATATCAAGCGCTGTACTTGCAGCCGCAGTGGAGGCTGGTGTGATGGATGCCGTAAAAATATATGAGCGTGAATGATGACGCAGATAGTTTGTGATAACTTTGTCTGTAGCAATAAAGCCACCTAATGATGCAAATGATTTGCTGAACGTACCCATGATGAGATCTACATCATCGGTCAGACCGAAATGATTACATGTGCCTCTGCCGCCTTCACCAAAGACTCCGATACCATGAGCCTCATCTACCATTACAGTGGCATTATATTTCTTAGCCAGACGCACAATCTCAGGCAGATTTGCAACATCACCTTCCATGGAGAATACTCCGTCAGTAACAATCAGCTTCACCTTGTCGGGATCACATTTCTTCAACTGTGTTTCAAGAGATGCCATATCGTTGTGGCGATACTTGAGATAGTTGGAGAAAGAAAGACGACGACCTTCGATAATCGATGCATGGTCTTGCTCATCTATTATAATGTAGTCTTCACGACCCGTGAGTGTGGAAACGACACCGAGATTAACACCGAAACCGGTGGAATAAAGCATTGCGTCTTCCTTTCCTACGTAATCGGCGATTTTTGCCTCGAATTCTTTATGGATATCAAGGGTGCCGTTAAGGAATGGTGAACCCGCCATGCCTGTGCCATATTTTTTTGTTGCCTCTATAGCAGCCTCAATCACCTTGGGATGGTTGGTGAGACCCATATAGCTGTTAGAACCAAACATCAGCACTTTCTTGCCGTGCATAATCACTTCAGTGTTCTGCTCACTCGAAATCGCACGGAAATAAGGATAGACACCTGCGGCTTTCGCTTTTTGAGGAGCGTCATAAACCGATAGTTTCTCTTGCAAAAGTTTCATATACTGTTTTCTATATGAAGTTGACACACTCGAAGTCTTATAGCCCTCAAGACTTAATTGACCCGCTTATGCGCCATCTCTGGTTATAGGTGAAATTAAATCAGAATACAAAGTTAGCAATTTTTTAAGAAATCACATAGATTTTCGTTATTTTTGCACAAAATTTTATTACTCATTTATTCAACTTTCACAAGCGTAAAGTTGAAGTTTATAAGTTTAAACGCGCTGCGCGCAGTTTATGAGTTTATTTATTTACGGCTAATCAAACGGCTGCTCAATTCAAGTCGCGACATATAAACTCTTAAACTTAAACCCCTTAAACTTTAAGTTGAAGCTTGCGAAACTTAAATCATTTATTGAATTTAACCTACACAATCTATGAAAAAGTCTCTATTATCAATTGCGGCAGGCATCATTATGGCTGCCTCTCCCCTCTCGGCAACCACGGCTCTTCCTTCGGAGAAAGATATGAACGCGTATCTTCTTGTATTTTTCTCAGATGCAGACCACAGTGTGCATTTCGCAGTAAGCCATGACGGATATTCATTCACAGCTCTCAACGACAACCGTCCGGTAATAGCCGGTGATTCTCTCTCCGATCAGCATGGCATACGTGATCCACATATATACCGCGGTCCGGACGGCAGTTTCTATATGGCGATGACAGACCTCCATATATATGCAAAGAAACATGGCATTCGAAACACAGAGTGGGAACGCCCGGATGAATATGGCTGGGGCAACAATCGCGGACTGGTGCTCATGAAATCCAAGGATCTTGTAAACTGGACACACAATGAGACTCGTCTTGACGAGCTTTTCCCAAAGGAGTTCGGAGAGATTGGTTGCGCATGGGCACCACAGACCATCTACGACCCTGAAAAAGACGCCATGATGGTATATTTTACTATTCGCAAGAAAGGAGAACACCTCAAAGGGGCAACCAAGGATGAGCGCAAGACACGTTTATATTATGCTTATACCGACAAGGATTTCACACGCCTCGTCACGAAACCAAAGAAACTTTATGAATATCCGGATGAAGAAATCCAGGTGCTGGATGCTGACATCTGCCCTATTCCCGGCGGCAAATATGCCATGACCTATGTAGCACAGGAAAATCCGGGCGGAATCAAGATTGCATTCTCAGATAAGATCAATTCAGGATATGATTATATTGAGAAGCAGATCGATCATGAACCAAAGAGTTGCGAAGCTCCGAACGTATGGAAACGTATTGGTGAAGACCGCTGGGTGGTGATGTATGATGTTTTCAGCATCAATCCTCATAATTTTGGATTTGTCGAGACAACTGATTTCAAGACATTCATACCTATAGGGCATTTCAACGACGGACCCATGCGAGCAACAAACTTCACAAGTCCAAAGCATGGAGCCGTCATCCAAATCACGGCTGAAGAAGCCGCTCGTCTTGAGAAACATTTCCCATCCAATAAATAATTATATAATCATCCTTAAGGAATATCCAGCGTAATTATCCCATGTCAACCCCGCATTTTGCCATTTTTGGCAAAATGCGGGGTTGACTCTTTTAATAAATGCAATTAAAAAAGGCTCTGTATTTTCAGCTATTTACAAATTTTAAGTAAAAATTTTTTATCTTATCGAAATTTTTAGCACATGATTTGTTAATATATTGAGTGAAATGATGAGCGAGCAGATATTTAATAATATGCGATGCTCGTAAAATCAATTACTAAAACGATAGAAATTAGAATAATAACATTAAAAATCTTATAAAATCATGGGAAAAATTATCGGTATTGACTTAGGAACTACCAACAGTTGCGTTGCAGTGCTTGAAGGTAAGGATCCTGTTGTGATCCCCAACAATGAAGGTCGTAACACCACTCCTTCTGTCGTAGCGTTTGTTGACGGCGGCGAAAGAAAAGTAGGTGATCCGGCAAAACGTCAGGCAATCACCAATCCTACCCGCACAATATATTCTATAAAGAGATTCATGGGTGAAAAATGCGATCAGGTCACCGACGAGATCAAACGTGTGCCCTACAAGGTTGTATGCCAGAACGACATGCCCAAAGTAGACATCGATGGTCGTGACTACACTCCGCAGGAGATTTCCGCAATGATTCTCCAGAAAATGAAAAAGACAGCAGAAGATTATCTTGGGCAGCAGGTAACAGAGGCTATCATTACCGTTCCTGCTTACTTCGATGACTCTCAGCGTCAGGCAACCAAAGATGCCGGTGAGATCGCAGGTCTTAAGGTGATGCGTATCATCAACGAACCTACGGCTGCCGCTCTTGCTTATGGTCTTGACAAATCAAACAAGGAGCAGAAGATCGCAGTGTTCGACCTCGGTGGCGGTACATTCGATATCTCTATCCTTGAGCTCGGTGACGGTGTGTTTGAAGTTAAATCTACAAACGGTGATACCCACCTCGGTGGTGATGACTTCGACCATGTAATCATCGACTGGCTCGCAGATGAATTCAAGAACGATGAAGGTGTTGACCTCCGTCAGGATCCTATGGCAATGCAGCGTCTCAAAGAGGCTGCCGAGAAAGCCAAGATCGAGCTTTCAAGCTCTACTTCTACAGAGATCAACCTTCCTTATATCACAGCTACAGCTACAGGTCCTAAACACCTTGTAAAGACCCTTACCCGCGCTAAGTTCGAGCAGCTTGCTTCCAAACTTATCGACGCTGTCAAGGCTCCGTGTGTTAAGGCTCTTCAGGATGCAGGTCTTTCTGCTTCAGAAATAGATGAGGTTATCCTCGTAGGTGGTTCCACACGTATCCCCGCTATTCAGACTAAGGTTAAAGAGATCTTCGGTAAAGAACCCAACAAGGGTGTTAACCCCGATGAGGTCGTTGCCATTGGTGCTGCAATTCAGGGTGGCGTGCTCAGCGGTGATGTAAAAGACGTGCTTCTTCTTGATGTTGTGCCACTGTCAATCGGTATCGAGACAATGGGTGGCGTGATGACAAAACTTATCGATGCCAACACCACAATCCCGACCCGCAAGAGCGAAGTGTTCTCAACGGCAGCCGACAACCAGCCGGAAGTAACAATCCGCGTACTTCAGGGTGAGCGTCCTATGGCAGCAGACGATAAGCTCCTTGGTGAGTTCAACCTTGGTGGCATTGCACCCGCTCCGCGTGGCGTGCCTCAGATTGAGGTTACTTTCGAAGTTGATGCCAATGGTATCCTTAACGTAACAGCCAAAGATAAAGCCACTGGTAAAGAGCAGTCAATCCGCATCGAAGCATCCAGCGGTCTTAGCGACGCTGAAATACAGCGCATGCGCGATGAAGCAAAGGCAAACGAAGACGCCGACAAGAAAGCAAAAGAGCGTGCCGACAAACTCAACCACGCCGATTCTGTAATCTTCCAGACTGAGAAACAGCTCAACGAACTTGGTGACAAGATTCCAGCTGACAAGAAAGCTGCTATTGAATCAGCCCTCGATCGTCTGAAAGAAGTTCACAAGAATCAGCTCGTTGAAGATATCGACTCAGCCGTTAAGGCAGTTACCGATGCCTTCCAGGCAGCATCTCAGGATATCTACAACGCTCAGCAGGCAGCAAGTGCCGGCGCAGGCGCACAGGCAGGTCCGCAGCCGGGCGCAGGTTCTCAGCCCCACAACGACGGCGGCGCCGAAGACGTAGAATTCGAGGAAGTGAAATAATCCGTCAATTTAGAAATATCTAAATCCATATAAATGGAGTGTAGCCCAGCAGGTTACGCTCCATTTTCTTTTCCTTCCAATGTCAACCACATAAAACTCAAATTGCAGTATTCTGCTCTGAAACGCACTCGCTTTCTTTTGCTATGTGCGAAACTTTCACTAAATTTGCGAGTGGATAACAAATTTTATCGACATGGAAAC
>CAJUDL010000087.1 GCA_910585285.1 uncultured Muribaculaceae bacterium | reverse complement strand
ACTCTCACTACTGACGGTGTGCATCCCAACGATGCCGGCTATGAAATAATGGAGGACATATTGTTGCCTCTGGTGCGTCAATTTGTAAAATTTGAAAGTTCTGTGCCCGACGCCCTTACAATTCAAGGCGAAGCATTGACCGATAACGAACCGATTTCATTTACCAAAACATCCGTGAAAACATTTGAGGTCTTTGCAGCTCTGAAAGGTGGCAAAACATTCATGATACAGGACGACAAAGGAACGGAATACGTTATCACAGGTGATGTCATTGACAAAGGCACTGGTGGTTCTAAGGTAGAAAAGGATGCCGTTTATTCCATAGTGCTGGATTTTGTTGCTAAGAAGGCGGTAGTCAATGAGGTCAAATCAGTGAGTATATGGAATTGCTTTTACAACAAAAGCATGGCAGACCTGACTTACACAGGAGAGGGTAAATGGTCAGGCACATGGAATTGCGACCTTACAATGCCGTGGGGAACAGAGAATAGATATCGTATTGTGATGGCAATGGGTGAAACCATGCAACGCTGGGGACCGAAAGAAGGTAGATATGATGGTCAGGAACCCGATGGCTCAGCCGATTATTACCTGATGAAACGCGTTACCCCCGCCAGCACATGGGCAAATACTTGGCGTGTACCGATGGAATACGACAGCAAAACCCTTAATACAACCGTAACCATGCGAGGCAGTTTCACACACAGCATTTCAGAAGGATCTTCCACTGTGAGCGAGATTTCGGGGAATAGTGCCGACTCAATCATCGAGATTAACGGCAACGAAGTGAAAAGCATTGTCAATGTAGAATTCTACGACCTCCACGGTAAACTTATTGATAAATCCTCGGCAGGAAACATTAGTAAGTTTCAGACGGGAGTATATATTGCCGTATCCGGTGCAATCACAATAAAATTCATCATATAAAACGATAGTTGGTTTTTAATACTTATTTGTGTTAAAAATAGTTTATATGACGCAAAATATGTTATGGATTGTTAAACAGACTGCGGGGTTCAGCTAAAAAAATGTCTTTTAAATACAGGGGTTATTCAAACAGCTTCATAAGAAATTCCACAGCTATATATTTCCACACCATGAAACAAAAATCTTTATTGCTGGCAATAGCCACATCTGCAACTTTATTATGCTCGGCAGCCGGTATATTACCTTATCAAAATACATCGCTTCCTCTTGAGGAGAGAGTCAATGATGCTCTGTCGCGAATGACTACCGCGGAGAAGGTGGCGATAATCCACGCACAGTCGAAATTCAGTTCAGCCGGTGTGCCGCGTCTCGGCATTCCGGAACTATGGTGCACTGACGGTCCTCACGGGATTCGTCCGGAGGTGCTGTGGGATGAATGGAATCAAGCGGGATGGACCAATGATTCCTGCACGGCTTTCCCTGCCCTTACTTGCCTTGCGGCAACATGGAATCCTGAGATGGCTGCCCTATATGGCAAATCAATCGGCGAGGAGGCGAGATACAGGGAGAAGGATGTTCTGCTTGGTCCGGGCGTCAATATCTACCGCACCCCGCTCAATGGCAGGAACTTCGAATATATGGGAGAGGATCCCTACCTGGCATCCGTGATGGTTGTGCCTTATGTTCAGGAGCTTCAGAAGAACGGTGTGGCAGCATGCGTAAAACATTATGCCCTCAATAATCAGGAATATCGCCGCCACACCACGGATGTTGACCTCAGCGACCGCGCTCTTTACGAGATCTATCTCCCGGCATTCAAAGCCGCAGTGCAGAAAGGTGGAGCATGGTCAATAATGTCTTCTTACAACCTCTACAAAGGTAGACACGTGTGCCAGAACAGCCGACTGCTTAAAGATATCCTCCGCGATGAATGGGGATTTGACGGGGCGGTAATTTCTGATTGGGGAGGTGTCCACAACACCGAACAGGCAATCACCGGTGGTCTCGACCTTGAATTCGGATCATGGACCAATGGTCTTTCAGAGGGTAAGAAGAACGCCTATGACAATTATTTCCTTGCTGACCCATATCTGAAACTCATCAGCGAGGGGAAAGTAGATACCAAAGAGCTTGATAAGAAGGCGGCAAACGTGCTACGTCTTATTTTCCGCACAGCCATGAACCAAAACAAGCCTTTCGGCGCACTCAATTCTCCGGAACACATCGCGGCAGCACGTCGCATTGCCGGGGAGGGAATGGTTTTGTTGAAAAACAGTAACGGCATTCTTCCGCTCAACCTTAAAGACAAGAAAAAGATTGCCGTGATTGGTGAGAATGCAATCAAACCGATGACAGTAGGTGGTGGCAGTTCTTCACTGAAAGTAAAGAAAGAGGTCTCTCCACTTGAAGGATTGAGAAACCGGTTTGGTGCAAATGCCGAGATTGTATATGCCAGAGGCTATGTTGGCGAACAACAGAAGGATCAGGATGGTGTGCGTCTGCTCGACCTCTCCGACAACCGCTCCGCTGAAGAACTGACTGCCGAAGCGATAAACGCTGCAAAAGATGCGGATTACGTGATATTCTTTGGAGGTCTCAATAAAAATCCACACCAGGATTGCGAGGATTCCGACCGTAAAGGGCTCGAACTTCCTTATGGACAAGACGAACTGATCAAAGAACTTGCCAAGGTAAATAAGAATGTTATCGTTGTCAACATCTCGGGAAATGCTGTGGCGATGCCTTGGGCGAAGGATGTTACGGCAATCGTGCAGGGATGGTATTTCGGTTCCGAAGCCGGCAATGCCATTGCCGATGTGCTTTCGGGTGATGTGAACCCTTCCGGCAAACTTCCTTTTACTTTCCCCGCACGTCTCGAAGATGTCGGGGCACATGCGCGTGGCGAATATCCGGGAAATCCAGATGCGTTGAAAAGCAGTAAAGAATGGGGAGACACAATTCCTGAAT
This sequence comes from uncultured Muribaculaceae bacterium, assembly GCA_910585285.1. Taxonomy (GTDB): domain Bacteria; phylum Bacteroidota; class Bacteroidia; order Bacteroidales; family Muribaculaceae; genus Lepagella. The sequence goes on along the minus strand of CAJUDL010000087.1, from coordinate 2,513 downwards.
ACTATTATGATGACATATTCGTGGGTTATCGCCATGCCGACAAAGCAAAGACCACTCCCCTCTTCCCGTTCGGACATGGATTGAGCTACACCACTTTTGAATATGGCAAACCGGTAGCAGACAAAAAGCAGATGAATGCCGACGGTTCGATCACATTCTCGATAAATGTGAAGAACACCGGTAAGACTGCGGGCAAGGAGACAGTGCAGCTATACATTTCCGACAAAAAATCCTCTCTTCCACGTCCCGTAAAAGAGCTGAAAGGTTTCCGGAAAGTCGAACTTGCTCCCGGAGAAGAGAAGCCCGTCACCTTCACTATCGGCAAAGATGAGTTGAGTTATTTTGACGACACCAAACATGCGTGGGTAGCTGAGCCCGGTGCCTTCGAAGCCCTCTTCGGCTCCTCTTCCCGCGACATCCGCGCCACCCTCCCCTTCACCCTCACAGCTTCAAAATAAGCCCTTGCAGATTAAGCTCAAAAAAAAAGCTTAATCTAACAAACGCTTGTAATTCGCTGGTTATTTATATATTAGAAGTGTAAAATAAGAATGAAAAGTACTGTTTTAAGGTGCTTTTCATTCTTATTTTACATTGATATATGAAATTAGTTTAGTATATTTGCAAGGTAGAAAATCAGTATTAGGAGCTATGGCGGAATATAGTGAAATGGTAAATAAAGAGTTGGTTCGGAGAATCAGACTTGATAACCCTTGGTGGAATGATGGAGCTGCTCCTGCCGATTATATGTCTATGTCTCCTCGTCACTATATCGATGAACTTTATCCGGAGATAAGTAATATTGGTTTACGGCGAGCTCCGATACTAATGGGACCGCGTCGTGTGGGAAAGACAGTGATGATATATCACGTGATCGATCGTTTGCTACGCAATGGCGTAAATCCACGTAAGATATTGTATTTTTCACTTGATACTCCAATATACAACCGTATTGGGCTTGAACAGCTTTTCAATTATGGCAAAGAAGCCGCTGAAGAATGTGATGGCTCCGAAGGTTATTATGTGTTTTATGACGAGGTGCAGTATCTCAAAGATTGGGAACAGCATCTAAAATCAATGGTCGATACTTATAGACACTCAAAATTCGTGGCATCCGGATCTGCAGCCGCCGCCCTAAAAATGAAAAGTACGGAAAGTGGTGCAGGACGTTTCACCGATTTCATGCTTCCGCCTCTTACGTTTACAGAATTTATAGAACTGCAAGGGCTTGACAACATAATCGAAAAACGGGATGATGCCGTGTGGGGACGCCATGTTTCTACCGACATAGAGAAACTTAATGAATATTTTATTGATTATATCAATTTCGGTGGTTATCCGGAGGTGGTATTTTCAAACGAGGTGAGGAAGAGAGCGGGACTTTATGTGAAGAATGATATTGTAGAGAAGGTGTTGATGAGAGACCTCCCATCGCTTTACGGCATTTCAGACACACAGGAACTAAATAGTTTCTTCGCTCATCTTGCATTCCGGAGTGGTAATGAATTTTCATACAAGAATCTTTCAACTGATTCCGGTATAAGAAAAGAAACCGTTAAGAAATATCTTGATTATCTTGAGGCAGCCTTCCTCATAAAAGTTTTGAAAAGGGTTGACCAAAATGCGAAACGCTTTGAAAGGATGACCACTTTTAAAGTTTATCTGACAAATCCAATGCTACGAAGTGCCTTGTTTTCTCCAATCACGGAAGAGGACGATGCCTTTGGAAGTATAGTGGAAACCGCATTGATAGCACAATGGCTGGAAAGTCATGAGGCTGACTATTATTATGCCAACTGGCATGTAGGAAGAGAGAAAGGGGAAGTGGATCTGGTATGGACAAATCGAGCCACACAAAAAGCATGTTACGCCACCGAAATAAAATGGAGTGACAGATATTTCGATGACCCTGCATATTTGAAATCTCTTGAGAGTTTCCTGCATGCCAATCCGGATATAAAGAAAGCATTGGTGACAACAAAAACCAAATCCGGCATCAAGCGCATTGCCGATAAAGACGTTGTCTTCATTCCCTCCTCCCTTTATGCCTATGAAGTATCAAAACTACTTCATTCAAACAAAGAAAACCAGCTCTACCTTTAAGAAACTGCTTGAATTTCATGATTTGCAGATTAAGCTCAAAAAAAAAGCTTAATCTGACAAACGCTTATAATTGCATCAAATCCAGAATATTATAAGTGTAAAATAAGAAACGAAACGCTCATTTTTGAGCGTTTCGTTTCTTATTTTACACTTATAATTCGAGATCAGAACTTGTCGGATATTACTTTTTGAGGATATCAGAAGAGGTCGCGGTGTCGCTGTTTGTCACCGCCCCAGTGATGGTCTTTGGGGAAGGGCTTGCCGCTCCAGGCTTTCTGACTCGTCCAGGGCTGCGGAGCATCGCTCCAGAAGGGATGCGTAGCCGGCAAACCCAATGGCATGAACGCTAACGTTGTCATGTAAAGAGAGCCGTTGTTGGTGTACCAGTCGGCGATGTTGGGCTGGCGACCGGC
>CAJUDL010000086.1 GCA_910585285.1 uncultured Muribaculaceae bacterium | reverse complement strand
GGTCGCGCAACTCGTCCCGATCTCAAAGTCGGAATCTGCGGCGAGCATGGTGGCGAACCCAGCTCAGTTAAGTTCTGTGCAAATCTCGGCATGAACTACGTCAGCTGCTCACCCTTCCGCGTGCCTATCGCCCGCGTAGCTGCGGCGCAGGCTGCCATCGAGGGATAATTCCTTAGGAAATACGAATAACTAAGTAAAGAAGGCTGTGAAGGTTTTATCATAATAGATTAAGACTTCACAGCCCTCTAATCTTTTTATATAGAATGCTTAATATGCATCTGATTACAGACAATCTACAGACGATTATTACCTTATGCAAAAAGTATAAGGTAAAGACCTTATATGTATTCGGCTCAATTCTTACTCCTCGTTTCAACGAAAGTAGCGACGTAGATTTTTCGGCAACATTCCATCCGGAAGAAGACCCATTAGTTGCTGGAGAGAATAGAATTCAGTTTTACATCGGTTTGCAGGAGTTGATGGGACGTAAAATAGATCTTGTCGATGAGGATTGCATTCGTAATCCTTATTTTAAAGAGGAATTAGAAGAAACAAAACAGCTAATATATGGATAGGACAATTAAGAAATATCTTCACGATATTCTTATGGCAATAGAAGAAATTGAGATCTTTCTTAGTCAAAGGCCTCGTCAGTATCAAGTATATCTTGATGATCTTATGTTTAAAAGAGCTATTGAGAGAAACATCGGCATAATTGGTGAGGCGATGTCAAAGATTCTTCAATATGATGCCAACATTGCAATAACGAATGCGAAAAACATCAAGAACACTCGCAATTATGTGGTTCATGCATATGATTCACTGGAGCCTCATATCATCTGGAATATTGTCATCAACGATATCCCAAAACTCAAAGAAGAGGTTGCCGTTCTTCTTAATGAGAATAGTTAATTTCAGTAAAATTAATAAATCTCACAGTTGCAGCTGTTTATCGTATTGTGAAAGCACTGTAATGCATTCTATGGGGTTTAGGGTCGGAGTTATCTCTCTTTATTTACAAATCAGGTTACAAAAGTCATCAAATAACAAGTGATATTCGCAGCCTTTCTTATCTCCCAGAGTAACAAAAACTAAATTTTGGATTGGATCACAAAATAAAACCTGTCCATATAACCCTATGGCGAAGAACCGAGGAGTAACTACATCTTTATTGTTTATGCGCGTAATTATGTTATTCCAACCAAAAGAGTATGCTTCATTGTCAAGAGAAGAATGAGTTGAACGGTCAATCCATTCTTTATTGACAATTCTTTTCCCATCATACATTCCTCCATTTATATATAGTCGTCCGATTTTGGCTAAATCTCTCACGTTGGTTACCAGACCACCGTATGCTTTTGCTTGGCGGTGTTTATTGTCATCAAGAGATATAAATGCATTGGATTCCATGTCGAGAGGTTTCCATATCTTTTCCTGTAGATATTGAGCAAAAGGTATTCCTGTGGCTTTTTCGATCGCGACGCCTAATAGCGCGGTAGCCATTGAATTATAATAATGAACTGTGCCGGGTTTTGCTTTGAAACGTAGTTTTTTGAATTGTTTGACAACATCTTTACCATAATATAGTTTTGCCATTTCAGAAAATGGATTCCATCCATAGCTTTCCTCGAAATCAAGACCGGTTCTCATATCAAGGAGATGCTCAATTGTGAGTTCCTTAAACTGCGGGTCAGCATTAGATAATTCATGGATATAGTCGGTAATTGGAGCGGTTATGGAAATATACCCCTCATCAACAGCAATAACACACAGTAATGCCGTGACAGCTTTGGTTACGGAGAAGATATTGGAAGGAGACAATTTTGAGAAATTGCCATAATATTTTTCTAATAAAACTGTATCATTACGTACAATCAGTAAAGCGCCATTACCTCTTACCCGCGAAAAATATTCTCCAATGGTTTCATTATTCAAATTAAAACGTCCTCCTGAAAATTTTGAATCTTCAAAATAACGATCGTGATTATTAGAGGAAATCAGAACTTGTTTAACAGTATCATGTGTAGCAATGGTATCGAGCGCAAAATTCAGGTAGGTATCAGTTGATGGATTCCCACATTTAATTGCTTTGGTGGTAGTGCAGCCAGTAAATGTGACAGATATGCCAAGTAGTATGTAATAGAGTCGTTTCATAATAAATAACATGAAGGAGCAGGAAACATATAATTTATATATAGATGCACTATATAAGCCCTAAACGCTTTGCATAGCATGTAGGGCACAACATCAAACTTCGACAGATTATAACCGGTAAGATACCATTCTTCGTTGCTATATATCATATCGATTACCTCCGTGCGCGATAAAACGAAAAACTTGAAGGTAGGGTCAATAGATGAGCCTCCAACTTGAACGAAAACCCACGGACCAACAACCTTGCTTTCAAGGAATTTTCGACCTTTTGCCAAATCAATCTGACCTTTATCATCGTAAAATTCCTTGTGAGATATACCGGTTTTCCAGTTATCTTCGGAAGTAGTCTTTACCTGAATAGCACAGAAGCGACCTTTGCTGTCGCGACATAGAATATCAGTGCTTTCTGTGTTTTCTACAGAAAGATTGGTAATGGCGGCGCTATAACCGAGAAGCAAGAGTCTCGATAAGGTCTGATGCTCGCCGATTGCCCCAAGTACATAAGTAGAAAAATTTGCCATGGTCATTAAGATTTTATGACCACAAATTTAGCAAAAATTTCAGAGGACTCTGCTTGTTGAGAGCGATAAAGACTCGTGGGACGTGAATTTCTCGCAGCCGATGTGGGTGTCGAAGGCGTCGGTGGCGTAGGTACGGTGTTCAAGCAGGTTTTCTTCGGATTCAGCGATTTTTTCGCCGGACGGTGGTGTTTGCGCCGACAGGTGGAGTGAGGCGTTGTGGCTTGTTAGAGTAAACTCTTTTGTCCGCCATCATGTTTTATTTATATGCAAGACGTTTTAATATATGGAGGCATCGGAATAAATGTCGTAGGCGCGTTATTCTTAATGGCCTACGCGATGAAATACGCTTATGACATAAAAACGGCTTATGTGCCGCGAAGATACATAAGCAGTTTTATGCTGTAAGAGACAAGATTGTTTACTCTGCTGAATTTATCAGAACCTAAAGAACTGGAAAGATGATAGGAATGGTGTATGCCCGTTAGGCGTTCCCTTCCTTAGCTTTCATTTCCTCTTATAAATATCACACCCGGCTCTTTGAAAGTTATCGGAATATAATATTGGAAGCTTTTCTTTAAGTGTGGAATATAGTATTTAACACGGAATTTAGGCAACGCATTCACAAGCCTTAGTGCCTCTTGATTGATAGCCTCGTTTTTGCTCCGCGGCTGCATAATTGTCGGGTTGCTGATTGAGCCGTCTGGGTGAACGGTAAATCTAACCAATACTCTTTCGCTACCCTTGAATCCTTCGGGAATACGGATATTCTCCACAATCCATTCTTTGAGTTTTCCGTTGCCTCCGGGAAACTCACAGCGAGTGTCAAGGTCTACCCATATTTTTCGCGCTTCTGTTTTTATTTGTGCAAGAGTTTCGGGCGATACTGTCAGAAAGAGGGATCGATTTCCATACTCGTCGTTTTTGACCTCCGCCTTTTGAATGGAGTCTGCCGATACCAAACCAGGGTGTGCCCCCGGAATCCATTCATTATTGAAATAGAAGAATTCGGATTTAGTATCCTGTAGAGTAAGAGGAAACTGAATTTCGTGTATAATGGTGTCGTTCTCGCAGTAATTCTGCGAGAACGCAATGCACGACTGAACGATTATCAAGGAAATTATAAATAACTTCTTCATATAGTTTAAGTTTTGATTTTAGTTTAAGTTTTGATTTTCCAAAATGTCGTGGTTCGGTTGAGCCCTTTCCGACCACAAAGTTAGCAAGGGTAAATGAATTTTGTCTTAACAAATGTATAGACCGCCTTATTTTTTGATGTTCGTATTTGAATTTTTTGCCAATTCTCGTCTGATGCGGCTTAAATGGTTGGGGGTAATCAGAAGAAAAGAGGATAAATCTTTCAATGTAACAGTCTCGACAATTTGGGGGTATTGTTCACACAATTCCACATAACGCTGACGAGGCGATTTACGGTAGAGATTGAGCAACCGCATGAATACCATATTGAACAGTGATTTGTATTCGTCGAGCAGTGAAGGAGAAAGAAATTCCTTGAAAGTGTTTAACGGCACTCGCAGTATTTCGCAATCAGACCCTGCGATAATTGACATCTGAGAGGGTTTTCCATGTAATGAGGAATGGAAATCGGTGATGAACTGACCCGGAAAGGCAAAATTCACCACTGCTTCATCTCCCGAATCATTAAGGGTAACTACTTTGAAATAGCCCGACACTACAAGAGCTGTATAACGAGCGATTGTCCCTTGCTGAACAAAACGCTCTCCCTTTTTATACTGGCACGATGTCCCTTCCTCGCGGCAATAATCAGTGGCTGCCGTGAGATCTAAAAAGTCGATATATGAGTTGAATTGTGCCATAAAGAGTGACAAAGTTAGCAAAAATTCTGCTGTTCATCATCTTCCTTATCAAATAAATTGCGGTGAGCGTTCTTGATGTTGAGCGGCGAGTCTAGGAGAGGGGAGAGGATTAAGTAGTTGCAAAAGTAATAAAAATAATTGATTTAAAGGCGATTTATTTCTTCTCCCGGAATCGTAATCAGGATTGGATCGGGAACAGGCGGCTCTGATTATAATACAATAATATGCATATTAGTATATTGATGGGAGATATTGTAAGTGGTTTTCTACACGACAAAACTAAGATTATCATGAAATTACCATTGTAAAAGAAGTGGGTAAAAAACGCTGAAAGTTGGAGAAATTTTGTAACTTTGTACTCGTAAATTATGGATACACAGGAAAAGAAAATACACTATACGCTTTTTATCGACGAATGTGGCGACCCAAATCTGGAAAAGTTTGATAAAACTTTTCCGTTATTTACGTTGTGCGGAATATTGGTACCGGATAAAAAACTACGATGGCTCGAAAATGAAGTTAATTCTTTGAAGCGTGAATTGTGGGGCAATGAAGATATTATCTTTCATTCGCACGAAATACGAAATTGCCATAAGAACTTTATCAATTTGCTTGAAAATGAAGTAAAGAATCGTTTTTATACACGGATAAATGAAATATTGGGAACAGATGATGTCTATGTAATTGTATGCTGCTCTATTCTCAAAGAGCCATTCGTGGAGCGATTCAATACAGGAGAAGATGTTTATGGATTATCGTTAAAGTATCTTATTGAACGATCAATATTTCATATTGACGATTGCACTGGTGGAAATGCAAAGTTGCGAGTTGTCGTAGAGCGACGCAATCCCGTTCAGAATACGATGCTTCTTAAATATTATAATGGTCTTCGAGTTAAAGGAACGAAGTGGATAACTCCAGAAAGGCTTATTGACCGAGTTAAAAGTTTCAGCTTCGAAGATAAGAGGCAAAATATCATAGGCTTACAGGTCGCAGACTTGATAGCATATCCTATAAGCAGACAAGTTTTGAACCCGGAACGACCTAATCCCGCCTTTGATGTTATTGTAAAGAATATATATACCTATAAAGGGGCGCGACTGGGCTTCAAAATCATACCACATTAAATTGGGCGGTTTTCGGCAAACCATAGGGCACGGCTCTTTCATTTAAGATAAAATCAAAGACATAATAACCCTTACCCGATTCA
>CAJUDL010000085.1:4459-5957 GCA_910585285.1 uncultured Muribaculaceae bacterium | reverse complement strand
TATTTAATGTATTGATTAGTCAACGCATCTTTTTGCGTCTTTCCGGTGATTTAAGAGAGTTCAATCAGTCACAATGCCCGCATTGCTCCTTCCTGAATCCCCATAAATCCCTCGAAAATCCACTAAAAATATGCATTAACTAATTTACGAGTCATACTTAAACGGACAGAAACAGATTGACACGATAACAGGCGCTCAGTCATTGGGCGCCTGATTTATTAAATGATATGTGGAAAGTATTTTTGAGAAAATTTTGTGGATTAAAAGTATTGTATTATTTTTGTAGCAAAATAATATCAAAATAATATCATTGAAAGATGGAAGAGATTTATCAAAACAAGGAATTTAAATATGCCGGCAGGATCTTCAATGGATTCGCTATGTTGGCTATGGTGCTTATCGGCATACCGGCTTTGGCTATATGCGTGGCAATAGGTATAACTGCCCTTTTCGGAATCGAAGAGGGAGATCCCACAATCGGAGTATGGGTCATAACAGCAATTGTAGCTGTACTGGTAATGGGTATCCTATCAATCGGTTTCTTCACCCAGCAACCGAATCAGTCGAGAGTGATGATCTTCTTCGGAAATTATCGAGGCACATTCCGTGGCACGGGCTTTTACTGGGTAAACCCGTTCATGAGCCGCAAGAAGGTGTCTTTACGCATTCGCAACATGGATATTGCCCCAATCAAGGTCAACGACAAGGTTGGCAATCCTGTAATGATAGGCATGGTGCTCGTATGGAAAGTGAAGGATACTTACCGCGCGGTGTTTGACGTAGACGCAGGGGGAATGGAAGATGTGAAAGTAACCACCAAAGGCGACAAGACGAATTTCGAAACTGTTGACACAGTAGCCAAGGCGCTCAACGCATTTGTCAGCATCCAGAGCGATGCCGCCCTCCGCGAAGTCACGGGCAAGTATGCATACGACGAGGAAGGAAACAAACATGACGAAATCACACTCCGCAGCTCCGCTCATGAAATCAACGAGCAACTGGAGGAGAAGCTCAACGAGCGACTTTCAATGGCAGGAATAGAGGTTGTGGAAGCCCGTCTCAACTATCTTGCATACGCTCCCGAGATTGCAGCGGTGATGCTTCGTCGCCAGCAGGCATCAGCAATAATCGCCGCCAGAGAGAAAATTGTGGAAGGAGCTGTATCAATGGTTAAGATGGCTCTGGATCAGCTTAAGATAGAGCAAGTGGTGGAACTTGATGAGGAACGCAAAGCCACGATGGTCAGCAATCTGCTTGTAGTGCTCTGTGCAGACGAGCCCGCACAACCGGTTCTCAACACAGGTTCGTTGTATCAGTAAAAACGGAGGGACGTAATGGCGAAACAGCAAAACAAAGGTTTTCTCTTGCGGCTTGATCCCGAAACGATGGAACTTGTGGAGCGTTGGGCTGCCCAGGAATTCCGCTCCGTCAACGGTCAGCTACAATGGATAATAGCAGACTCGCTGAAACGCCACGGCAGAAAACCGAAACAAAAAGA
>CAJUDL010000085.1:0-4359 GCA_910585285.1 uncultured Muribaculaceae bacterium | reverse complement strand
GGATACGAAATATGACACCGCACCTCCGACAAGCATCGGGGTATTAAGCGACAACGGAATGAACATGCCAAGACAGAACGCCAGAGCCGGAACACCGAGCCAGTTGAGAATAAGAGCTAAAATCGCACCAACCATATAGAGAATCCACGGAGTCTCGCCTCCCATCATAAGAGGTTCGATTACTTTCGCCATCGCATTTGCCTGTGGAGCTACGAGAGCGTTGTCACCGGTGAAGCCGTAAACCTTGTTGAGCACGATGATGACACCGCCGACAGTGGCTGCCGACACGAGCGTACCGAGGAATTTCCAGGTCTCCTGCTTCTTGGGAGTTGAACCGAGCCAATAACCGATCTTAAGGTCTGTCACGAATCCGCCAGCCATTGAAAGCGCGGTGCAGACAACGCCTCCGATCACCATGGAAGCCACGATACCGGATGTGCCGCTAAGACCGATCGATACGAAAATCGCCGATGCCACGATAAGAGTCATCAGTGTCATACCGGAAACCGGGTTAGAACCTACAATTGCTATAGCATTGGCAGCAACCGTAGTGAAAAGGAATGCGATAATGGTAACCACAAGCCAAGCCACGAGAGCCTGCCAGAGAGTATGAATGACTCCGAACCAGAAGAAAAGAAGCACTGCCAAAAGAGCGAGAGCAATGAAGAAGACAACCTGCTTCATTGAGATATCTAACTGCCAGCGGATCGGTTTCTCTGCGTTTTTAGCTCCACCCTTGAATTCACGTCCGGCAAGACCTACAGCCTGACGGATAATAGGCCAGGATTTAACAATACCAATCACTCCCGCCATGGCAATACCGCCGATACCTATCATACGGGCATAATCCTTGAACAGCGCATCCGGAGCCATAGCCTGGAATTCCGGACTGCCGTATGTGCCAAGCAGGGGAATTATTATCCACCACACAAAGATGGAGCCGGCAAAAATAACGAATGCATATTTAAGACCCACGATATAACCGAGACCAAGGAGGGCTGCTCCTGTGTTGCAGCTGAGCACGAGTTTGGTTTTCTCTGCAATTGTCTGTCCCCATGCGGAAGCTGTGGAAGTAACAGTCTCAGCCCACCATCCGAACGTCGCCACGATATAGTCGTAGACACCGCCGATAAGCGAAGCTATGATCAGAGTCTTTGCCTGACCGCTGTTCTCGGCACCGGCAGCCTGTTGCCCCGATACGAGCACCTGTGTAGTGGCTGTAGCCTCCGGGAACGGATATTTGCCGTGCATATCCTTTACGAAATATTTACGGAAAGGTATAAAGAAAAGGATGCCCAAGATACCGCCCAACAACGAACTGAGGAATATCTGATAGAATTCCACCATGATGTCGGGATAAGACGCCTGCAGGATAAAGAGGGCGGGGAGCGTAAAGATCGCACCTGCCACAATAACACCCGAACAAGAGCCGATCGACTGGATAATCACGTTCTGACCCAAAGAATTTTTCTTCTTAAGGGCATTGCTCAGACCCACGGCTATGATGGCGATAGGAATCGCTGCCTCAAATACCTGTCCTACCTTTAGACCGAGATATGCCGCAGCCGCGCTGAATACCACAGCCATCAGCAGACCCATACCCACGGAATAAGGCGTAACCTCCTTCTGATCGTGGGCGGGTTTCATCACCGGAACATACTGTTCGTCGGCAGCCAGCTCGCGAAACGCGTTTTCAGGCAGACCGGTGTCGGTGGTGTAAACTTCGTCGTTTTCCTTCATATTTTGTCAGATTAGTTATTATTTAGTCAGATTAGTAATTTTGATTGCTAAGTTAAGCATAAAAAATTTCTTAGCCAAATTAAACCTTTGGGAGCTGTAGCGGTCATATGGTATGTAAGTTTATAGAAAGGTGATGAAATTAAGGTATTTTCTAATGGCGGGGATGCTGGCATGCCCCGCTATATTGTGTGCGAAAGGCACAGTTACAGGTAAAATAATAAACAAAGGAACCGGCGAACCTATGGATTTCGTTACAATCCAGGTTTTCGATTCTACCGGTAAAAAGCCATATCAGATAGTTGCTTCCTCCGACAGCGAGGGTAAGTTTACCCTTCCGTCACTTTCCGATGGGTCATACCTGATAAAGATAATGAACGTTGGCAGTATCAACCAGGAGCGCCCCGTAAAGATTGTCGGTGGAAACATTGATCTCGGCACAATTGCCCTCGTTGACGATTCGAAAGTTCTCAAGGAGGTTGTTGTAGAAGGGATACGCAGCCAGATGCGTTTCGAGCTTGACCGAAAAGTATTCACCGTCGATGCCAACATTGCAGCCGCCGGTCAGAGCGCAAGCGAACTTCTCGAATCCATTCCTTCCGTAGAAGTAGACCAGGATGGTGAGGTTTCACTCCGAGGCAACAGTTCGGTAACGATATGGATCAATGGAAAGGATTCCGGACTTACAGCCGATAACCGCGCCCAGATTCTCGAACAAATCCCCGGCGAAAGCATCGACCGCATCGAAGTCATCACCAATCCCTCTGCTAAGTACAGTCCCGAAGGCACTGCCGGCATCATCAATATCATATTGAAGAAAGACCGCCGTGGCGGTTATTTCGGAAGCGCAGAGATCGGCGGCAACACTCGCGGAGGAGCCAATGCATCTGCCAACATCAATTACAACACAAAGAAATGGGATACGTTTGCATCAGTCGGATTCCGTATGCGGCATGGCACGGGAGGATCAGAAACACGTCGACTCTTCGATGACGGCACATTCACAAACTCCGACGGCGACAGCCGCTCGCATGGCAACAACCTTTTCTTCCGCCTTGGAGCCACATATCATCTTACCGACAAGGATGAGTTTTATGTAAACGGATTCGGAATGTTCGGTCGCAGATATGGGAAAAGCACCACCGACTATTCCGCCAACCGTCCCGGTCATTGGCTGAGCGACATCCAGGTATCGAGAAACCATGGTATCTCTCGCGGAGCACACGTTGAATGGGGATATACGCGTCGCTGGAACGACAATCATTCGCTTGAAGCAATGGTCAGCTTCAACCATTGGGGTGGTCCCTCTTGGAATTCTTATAGTGAGACCGAGACATGGGCAGACGACACCGAGACCCTTCAATATCGCGAGCAATCTATGCCCATCAACGTGAATACGTGGGAAGCAAAGCTGGACTATACCAACAAGCTCACCGAATGGCTCAAACTCGAAGCCGGATACAACGGCAATTACAGCCATGAAAATACACCCAACACCACCTACAAACTTTATCCCGATGGTGAATATAAACTTGCGGAAGAACTTTACAACCGTTTCATCTACACTAATAACGTCTCTGCCTTATATTTCACATTAGGGGGCAAAGTAAAGGATTTCAGTTTCTCGGCAGGATTGCGTTCCGAATCATGGCAGGTAAAAAGCCGCTCGCTCGCTTATGGCGAGAACCGCGAAGATGTGCCTGAATTCAAAAAGAATTTCTTCGCGCTTTTCCCCTCTCTGTTTCTTTCCTATTCTCTCCCGAAAGACAATGAAGTTCAGATCAACTATACCAGACGCATACGCCGTCCATGGGGAGGAATGTTGAATTCTTTCCATAACATCTCCGACCCGACAAGCGTTTCATATGGCAATCCTGAGCTTGAGCCCCAGTATTCAAACTCTTTCGAGCTAAATTATCTAAAAAGCTGGACATATCATATGATCTCTTTCTCAGCTTATATCCGCACGGCAGACAACATGATGAACCGCATTGCATATATGGACAACGATGTGATGTATTCGACATGGGCGAATGTCTCGAAAATGGCTAATTCCGGTTGCGAAATAGTAGTGAAGAATTCCCTCTTCCGTAGCAAGCTCGATCTCACCACCACCGTGAACCTCTACAACAACCACATCAGCGGATGGAACTATAATTTCATTACAGAAAGCGGCAACACAGTGCATATCTCCAACGACAAGCAGAACAGTTTTGCCTGGGACGCACGCATCATGGCGAATGTAAAGCTTCCTTGGTCGCTTTCTTTCCAAGCTACAGGACGTTACTCTTCCGAACATAAAGAGGCGCAGGGATCGCATCAGGGTGGATGGAGCGTAGACGCCGGTCTCCGCAAGATTGCGGGCAACTGGTCGTTCTCTCTCAATTGCCGCGACATCTTCGATTCCCGCAAATGGGAAAGCACAATATACGGACCAGGCTACACACAGACTTCAAAACGTTGGCGCACAGGACGCATATTGAGCCTTACCATCAAATACTCATTCGGCAATATGAAGGCAAACAAAAAAGGGAACCGCAATGATTCTGGCGAACCAATGGGCGGCTCCGGATATGAGGAAGGGATGGAGTAATTAATGGTTAATGGTTAATAATTAATAAT
>CAJUDL010000084.1 GCA_910585285.1 uncultured Muribaculaceae bacterium | reverse complement strand
TCAACAGTCGGCGAATATGTCCACGGACAATTCGCAGCTCTGGTTTCATAGGCAGTAATTTCAGCGGCTTGCCGGGCTATTTCGGGATTAAAGGATGCTCCCACATTAATGTTTTGGGGAAACAATACGCCACCGAGCGTATATGTTGTACCATGATTTTGATCAAGTCCATAGATACAAGGTATGCCAATTTCTTTCATTGAAATATCCTGTATCTGACTGATAATCTGCTCCCATTTTTCCGGAGTCTGCGCCGTCGGTCCTCCCGGAGCATTAAGTATTGAACCGACTTTATAGACGGCAATGGCTTCGTGAAGTTTCTCCGGGTCGAGGAAAAACTCATTATCTTTCCAGCTCCCAAGCACATCAATTGAAAGCTCGGTCATCTGACCGATTTTTTCATCAAGCGTCATCCTTGAAAGAGTCGCATTTACTTTCGCCTCTAACCCGGCGTCTTTGGGCAATGCCGTCCCGGAGGCCTGCAAGAAGCAGACCACCGAAACAAACATTGATATTGTTACAATATATCTTCTCATCATTTATCGCAAAGTTACAAGATCCACATAGTAACCATGTCCCACGCAGAGGAAGCCTCCCTGCTCTGCGATTGCAGCCAAAACATCAGCAGACATCACAACTTCCTTACTTCCATTTTCCTGAAATTCGATAACAGATGTTCCGGGCAGGTCGTTCCACCAGCATGTCACAGTTCGGAGCTGATGATATTCCGCCGAAGGTTCAACAGAATAATGAATCGTCATTATGCTCCCGGGTTTCATAGAAGCGAACACATCGGATGAAATAAGATTAAATGTCTTGTTTGGATTTTCATCAGGCAAATCCCACGACACATAATGATGTCCTGTCCAGACAGTTTGTTCCGAGGTAACAATCACAGCAGCTTCATCCTTCACGGCTCCGGCAACGAAGAACTGCACGGTCCCCTGAATGGACGCACCCGTAAGTTTATACTCGCCGTCTTCAAGCGCAGGGCATTCTACAGTTATTTCCGACCCTGAACGCTCAACAATTTCAAGTTCCTGACTGCCGAGTGTCAATTTGGAAATTTGGTCAAGATTAATTCCCGTGAGCTTACATCTTGTTCCGGAAGTCATACGGTCAGCACCGGATGTCACAAGCGGCGAAGAACTAACTGTTACGGTATTGGCTCCATATTCCATTCCTTCGGCATCGATGAGAATTACACGCTTTGTGCCATTTTCCAATGAAGCTGGAACCGAATATGACAGGAAACCGTTTTCAGTGTTATAAGTCACAGATGGAACCTCAGTATTACCGATTCGCATGGATTTAACTTTCTGAAGATTGTCTCCGTAAAGATTAGCGTTAGTGCCGGGGGCTATTATTCGCTCGAAGCTTACAGTCGTTGCCCAAGGATCACCCTCAAGTGTGGAAACATTGACAATTCCTTCACGGTACGTTGACTTACCGGCTGTAGTTGTCGCCGTAACTTTCATTTGATATGAACCTGCCAGAAGAGGAATATCAATGGTTGTACCGGTTGCAACCTTTTCGCCATCGATAAACCAATCGACTTCGGTGCTTTGTGAGGGAGTGACAGTGAGAGACATCTTGAAATTTGCGTCTCTGGTGATATTTGCCACAACAGGGAGCTGTCCGTTCACTTTGTCGGGAAATGTCGGATCCAGGATGTGAGGTTCGTCAGTTTCTGTTGCGACAGAGAATGGCTCATCGCTACTGCAACCTGCCAGCACAAATGCGAGTACCGGCAAAAAAATCACTCTTTTATATATTGATTTCATTGCGTTTTGTGTTATTGGTTATTATCAGTTGACATCCCACCATAAAGGTATATTCCAGCTATTGCTTCCACCCATACGGTCAAGAGCCTCGTCATATCCCTGTTTATTGTAGGATGATTCAAGAACGGGGTAGCATAGACGGACCGGGATTTCCACGCCCCCGGTCAGATAGGCACCTTGTCCATATGCCTCAGGTGATTTAAGCCGGGGGAAGCCGGAGCGTCTGAGATTAGCCCAACATTCGTTAGGATTGGTGAAATGATGAATCCATGCCTGAGTGTTGATGTTGACTTTCTTCTGCTCGGTGGTATATCCAAAAGGATTTGCCGCCATATAAGTTTCAAATTCTTCCGATGACACTTTTTCCGTATCGTAATTGTCCGAGAGGAAATCCATTGCAGCTCTGACTCCTTTTTTATAATAGTTCTCCGCATTGTCGTTGGTAGCCCAGCCGTTTAAGGTTGCTTCAGCAAGCAAAAAGTTTACTTCGGCATACGTCATAACCACTCCTGGGCAATCCCCTTTAAGGAATGCAGATGCTAACTTTGGGCGAACTTCACGAGCCATATTGGGATCAATAGAAGGATTGTTCTCAGCCATCTCCGAAAGGATGTCACTTTTATAACCTGCTGGCCAATTGTCCCAGGAATAAGTGCCCGGATCGCAAGGTTCCATTTTAATCTCCTTAGAAAGAATCTCATCGGTCAAGTCTATTCTTCCGTCAGGCTTGGTTGCAGACATCAAGCCATCATAATAGAATCTACATATTCTGTAGCAACGGGGATCGTTTGTGTCTTTGAGCTGATTGAAAAAAGTAGAACAAATATACGAAGGATTGTTTGCGGGGTCATTACCAAACCAAAGCTGGCTCATGGCATTCCCTCTGTAATCGCTATAGGATTCCTGTCCGAAACTGAAAGCGACATCCATGTATTTAATCAAGGCATCGTCTCCTGCTGAGGTTATAATTCCTCCGTCAGAATTCATTGCATCCTCGAATTCCAGACGCGCCTTGTCTGGAGCAACGTTGGATATACGCATGGCATATCGCATACGAAGAGAATTGGCAAGCTTTTTCCATTTATTGATATCGCCTCCGAAAATCAAATCTCCGGTCAGACGATCTCCCGCACTTGATAACTGAGACGCTGCGTCCTTCAATTCCACAAAGAAATCTGAATATATCTCTTCCTGTGTGTCATAACGAGGATTGTATTTCTCATCAAGAAATCCAAGACCAGCCTCTGAATATGGACAATCGCCATAGACATCAGTAATCAGCGACATCATGTATACACGATATATGCGAAGGGCGGCGTTTATGTTGTTCTTGGTAGCGTCTTCTGAAGTACGACAGATGCCGTCAACCAGATTCTTAATCGCGTTAGGATAGAATGAAGTCCATATCCGACACATTTCATTGTTGTCGATAGTATGGTGGCCACCATAATTAGTTGTGTTCCAGCATCCCATGAGCTGTTGAGTAAAACCGTAGTGATAGTTACGGTATATTTCTACTTCTCCGAGATCCCCGTAAGTCTGTAACTGAGCTGTGCATTGGGGTCGATGGACGGAGCCTTGGATGGATCGGTATTAAGATCTTCCATGTAATCATCACTGCAACTGCTGAATAAACTGCCAACGAAAAGTGTGGACAAGGTCAATATT
Source organism: uncultured Muribaculaceae bacterium (assembly GCA_910585285.1). Classification (GTDB taxonomy): domain Bacteria; phylum Bacteroidota; class Bacteroidia; order Bacteroidales; family Muribaculaceae; genus Lepagella. Next base: position 3,263 of record CAJUDL010000084.1, on the reverse strand, counting down.
CTGACTATATATTTTTTCATGATGTTTCGATATTAGAATTTAACATAAATATTAAATCCATAGCTACGGCGTGATGGAAGCGAACCATATTCCAGACCCATACCGGTGGTATTGTTATAGTTGGAATCAGGGTCTATGTCCGGTATGTTTTTCCATACGATAAAAGGATTACGTGTTACAAACGATACGCTGACATCTTTCACAACCTTACCATTTCCAAGCCAGGATTTTGGGAATTGATATGTGAGAGTTATCTCGCGGCATTTTATATATGAATTATCATATATGAACATTGAAGGGGCATTGCGACACACACTCATCCAATAATCTTCAGGATTGATTACCACATCATTGGGGCGATATGTGCCATCACCATTATCAATAACGCCAGGGGCAATGAAACCTCCCGTCGGTTTCCAATCCGGGGAACCTTTGGCATATCCCTGCGCCATGCGCTCCTCTTCTGATTTATACCATGCCTCACGACCTTCCAGGGTAGCCAAAGCTTTGCCTGACTCATGTGATGCACGTGCCGACATAGAGTATAAATCAGCGCCCCATTTCACATCAAATACTGCAGACAAACCAATATTTTTGTATCGGAAAGTGGTGTTTAGTCCGCCTGTCCAGTCCCATGAAGCATTCCCGAGAACATGATTACCCTTATCATACATAGGCAAACCCGTCGATGGATCAATCAGGACGTCTCCGTTTTCATTACGTTTAAAGTCCGGACCTACGATAGAGCCGAAATTCTCGCCTACTTTAGCTGCGACCTGAACGTCAAGCCATGAAGCCTTTTCCAGTTCGAACATATCCATGTCGTCAACAAGTTTCCTGACCTTATTATTGTTTTTAGAGAAATTGATGTTCAAGTCCCATGAAAAATCTCCAATCTGCAATGGACGCGTATTCAAGACTATCTCGATACCTTGATTCTGTATTTCTCCGGCATTTATCAGACGATAGGGATAGCCTGTAGCCCAACTCGATGCCATGCCCATTATCTGATCTTTGGAGATCTGGTTGTAGTATGTGAAATCAAGACCTAAACGGTTATTCAGGAACTTGGTCTCAAAACCAATCTCAAATGAATTTGTACGGGTTGGCTTGAGGTTCTTGTTCGGTATAGTTGTGTTATCTATATATCCTATGGTATATCCCGGATAAGTATATTTTGATTTAGTGTATACAAGTCCAAGCTGATACGGATCTGTATCTGAACCTACCTGTGCCCATGATACACGAACCTTACCATATGGCAATATGTCATTTCGTCTGATAAGTTGTGAGAAAACAAAACTTCCAGAGAAAGACGGATAGATATAAGTATTGTTTCCTTTCGGGAGTGTAGATGATTTATCGCCACGGATGGTAGCATCCAGATAAACAAGTCCCTTCCAACCGAGATTGACAGCTGCGAATAGGGAATTAATCTGTTTGCGATAACTGTTCTCCTGATTTGATGTTTCATTGAAACTCATAAGCGCAACAACATCGCGTATCTGCATATCCTGTGCTGTTATCACAGAAGTGGAATTGTCAACTCTGTATATATTACCACCAGCTGTTCCTGTAAAATCAAAGTCTCCCCAATTGTTATTATATGTAGCCAGCAGCTCAAAGTTGTACATCTGATTATGGAATTTGCTTAGCTGCATGAATCCAGCCTCATAACCAGGTGTTGACGGTGCTTTGAAATCCTGGAAATTGAACCAGTTGAGTTCTGCGCCGGCAGTCCCTTTCACTTTGATATGTTTCGTAATATTGTATATTACCGATCCATGAAGACGGAAAAGATCTTTTTTTGATTCATTGCTATTCTTATATACATCCCAATAAGGATTGACATTATAAGGATCCATACCATTCCAGTTGGAGTATTCACCGTTCGCATCCTGATATGTACGCAGCCAGTCCTGATCATAGGTTGTCGCAAGAGTCATAAGGTTCTTGCCTATATTTGATTTGCTGTCGCCAAGAGCAGGACGATTCTTAACATATTCATGGGTGTAATTGGCTGTAAAATCAAGATCTACCTTACCAAGTGATGAATTTGCACGCAGATTAAAAATATCGCGGCTCATATTTGTATTTGGAACAATATCCTTATTCCTCATATCAGTCAAGGTGAAGCGCAAACCTGTATTGCCGGTATTGGATGATACTGTGACTGTATTGTTGGCTGTCAAACCGGTACGGAAGAAGTTCGAGGTATTATCCGGGATGATTAAATACGGACGCTCTACTCCGTCAAAATAATTAAGCATATTGCCGCCGTCCGCTTTCGGTCCCCATGACTTATTGGTATTGCTTACAGCATCTATAGCATATGTCCCATTCGAACCCATGCCATAAATTTGCTGAACATTGTTCCATTTTGACAATTGCTGGTCTATTGTAAATGTTCCGTTATATTCAACGGAATAACGTGTGTCTCCTTGCGCCTTTTTTGTTGTAATGAGAATCACACCATGGCTGGCACGACTACCATAAAGCGCAGAGGCTGCCGGCCCCTTTAACACCGACATGCTTTCTATATCATCGGGATTGATCGACGAGATGCCATCGCCAAGGTCATAACCGCCATTGGTTCCGGCTGAGCCAAAGTTAGTGTTATCCAGAGGCACACCATCCACAACATACAAAGGCTGATTGTTGCCTGTCATTTCAGTTGAACCGCGAAGTATCACGCGAGTCGAACCAGATGGTCCTCCAGCTGTCTGAGACACAACCAATCCGGCAACACGACCAGCCATTGAGTTGATGACATTGGTTTCCTTAGCCTTGTCAAGTGCATCTCCCTTTACTTCTTCAAGTCCATATCCCAATGCCTTGCGATCACGCTTTATACCCAAAGCAGTAACAACCACCTCACTTAGCATCTGCGAGTTTTGGTGCATTTTTATCGTCAATGGATTCGTCGATGCCTTCACTTCAACAGGCTGGCACCCGACGAAACTTACGACCAATGTCGCACCTGGTGCAACAGAGAGAATGAATCTGCCATCCAAATCGGTAACAGTACCATTAGATGTCCCTTTTTCCAGAATCGAAGCACCGATTAGAGGTCCTTCGGCATCTTCAACCACTCCTGTCACTGTTATTTTCTGTGACGAAGAGGCTTGTGCTTTTGCAGATTCAGCGAAGATCTGCATAGGTGCAGCCAAAGGGGCAGTCCCCATCAGCAACATACAACATAGCACTTTGCTTGAGAAAATTCTCGTTTTCATGTGTAAAGATTATTTGAGATTCGAAATTTT
>CAJUDL010000083.1:505-7928 GCA_910585285.1 uncultured Muribaculaceae bacterium | reverse complement strand
CTCTTCCTGTGCTTCGCTCAAAACTCCGTCTATACTGTCTGCGTCTCTCCGACCGGATTCTTGTTCTCGGCAACGGAGGTGTCAAAAACTCGCGGACATATGAGGAAGATGATTCGTTGCGTGGATATGTCCTTACATTACAAAAATTTGAAGAACTGCTGAAAGAGGGGCAACGTGACGGAACCGTAACAGTAACATCCAAGACAATCGAAACCGACAAAACATTTAAGCTATGAAGGATATTAGAAACAGATACCGGGAAATGGTTAGTCAGGTGCCACCTGAAATAAAGGAAGAAATTAACCTGTCTTTCGCAATCTCCAATAAAATCGTTGCCCTTATGCAGGAGCGCGGACTTTCAAAGAAGCAGTTTGCCGACCAGATAGGTAAACGCCCGAGCGAGATAACACGATGGCTGAGCGGACAGCATAATTTCACTGTCTCCACACTTGCCATGCTATCGGCATTTTTCGGCAAATCCATAATCTCCGTCTAACCAAGACCAATGAATCCCTGTCGGCATCCAAAGTATGCTTACTTGATATGCCTGCTATCTCATTGCTTATTGGATGCCTTTGAGGGCCTGGGCGAGCTGGTCGGGCAGGAGGTTGGTTTTTCGCGGCAACGGATGCCTTCGAGTTTGGAGATGACATCTTCTATTTTCATACCTTTTACAAGGGCTCCAATGCCTTGCAGGTTGCCGTGACATCCACCGGTGAAGACGACATCTTTTACAATGCCGTTTTCTACTTCGAAGTCAATTATGCGTGAACATGTGCCGGTAGTTAGATACTGATATTTCATCGTATTATATTACGTTTTTGTTACATTTTATTTTAACGATGCAAATTTAGATAAAAATTTCTGGATTTTTATCTAAATTTGTATTATTGATACACGCAAGTAACGAATATAGACGATGGAAACTGCGCATAGGATATTGGTTGTGGACGATGAGGAAACTCTTAGGGAGGGTCTTAAAACGTATCTTGAATTTGAAGGATATAGTGTCACCGCCTTTGCAAGCGGTGAGGAGGTGCTACAATCAGATCTTTCGGGTATCGATCTCATATTGCTTGACATTATGATGGGCGGTATGTCGGGAATGGAGTTGGCGCAGATCCTCGCACAAGATGTCAAGACATCTGATATTCCAATCATTTTTCTTACTGCCAAGGATTCAGAGGAAGATATGGTGACGGGTCTGAATTTAGGTGCTGACGATTATATCGTGAAACCATATTCAATCCGCAATGTGATAGCCCGCATAGAGGCTGTTTTGCGCAGGTCTTCAAAGAGGAAACATTCTTCCGGCATCTCTTGCGACAGAAATTCTTTGGTTTGCATGGTTGACGGAAATGCACTCAAATTGCCAAGAAAGGAATTTGAGATACTTGCCCTTTTGCTTGAAAACAAAGACCGTATATTCACCCGTGAAGAACTTCTTCAACGAATTTGGCCCGAAAAGACTATTGTGACCGACAGGTCGGTTGATGTGCATATCACCAGATTAAGGGGGAAGATATCGCCATATGGTAAAAATATAATATCAAGGTCGGGTTATGGGTATGGATGGAATGAAATCTAATTTCCACACGCGCATATTTATAATGGTGCTCGCCATTTGCTGGGTGCTGGTTGGAGGATTCATGATATTTCAATATGATCGTGAACGTCAATTCAAAACGTCATTGCTCGACACCCAGCTACAGATGTACAACTCCCGTATTATAGAGGAGCTGAGAAGCGGAGAGAGTGTAGAGCAGATAGTTTCGCGTATAGATGCTCCAATTGAAGAATTGAGGTTTACCTTGATCGACCACACCGGAAAAGTTATTTATGATAATAATGACCGCACTCCGTTTCCTTCTTCTGATCACAGCACGAGACCGGAGGTGGTCATGGCACGTCAATATGGGAAAGGTCACGCAACTGCCAGACATTCGGAGAGTGATGACATAAATTATTTCTACTCCGCCCAACTCGGGGATAACGGTATCGTGGTTCGTTCTGCTGCCCCTTATAATCATTCTCTTGATGATTTTCTTGCGGCAGACCGTACTTTGATATGGATTATGGGGGGCTTGACTTTGCTGATGAGTCTGATTGCTTACTGGGCTACAAGAAAGATTTCCACAAGTATTGAACGTCTCAACAGGTTTGCGGAAAAAGCGGAACGTGGAGAAAAAATATATGATGACGAGGCTTTTCCCGATGATGAACTTGGCAGTATTGCCAGTCATATAGTCAGACTGTATGCGCAAAGAGATGAGCGCCATAGAGAGGCGATCAGACAGGAACGTGATAAAATACGGTTGAAAAAACAGCTTACAAATAATATCAATCATGAACTGAAGACTCCTGTGGCGTCGATTCTTGTTGCTCTCGACCTTTTGCGTGACCATCCGGAGATGGATGAAGTGAGAAAAAAAGAATTTATCGAAAGAATTTATGTTAATGCACGCAGACTTGAATCTTTATTGAAGGATGTTTCAGCAATCACTCGAATGGATGAGGGTGCGGAAATGATTTCCAAAGAGGAAATCAATCTCACCGAACTTGTGAAGGAGATTGTTGACGAAGAGCAGGCAAGAACATCTATGAGGATTATTCTGGATATGCCGGAGATAACGGTGAAAGGCAATAAACCATTGCTGGATTCTGTGTTCAGAAATCTTATTGATAATGCAATCGCCTATAGTGGAGGAGAAAAAATCGAGGTGAAAGGAGATAAGGAGGGGAATTTTGAAGTGTCGGATGATGGTTGTGGCATTGCTCCGGAGCATTTACCTCATATCTTCGAGAGATTTTATCGTATAGATGCCGGGCGTTCGCGCGAAGCCGGCGGAACCGGTCTTGGTCTTTCAATTGTCAAGAATGCCATTAATCTCCATGGCGGCGATATCCGCGTTGTCAGCAATAATGGCGTTACATTCTATTTCAACCTTAAGTAGGGAAAATTCAGGAGCTGTCACAAACGGTAATGTTTGGAGTATAATAAATATCCGCCTGCAGAAGAGATTACTCTAAAGTTGGATAAATAAACAGCTTCTAAATTTCAATCCGTACTTATGAAATCCCAAATCCTCGCATCGTTATTGTGTGCTACGGTTGCTACTGCTTCAATGGCTCAGTCGGAGGTGACTGATAGTATTAAAACCAAAGAACTTGAAGAAATTATTGTTGAGGCAACCCTCCAACAAACTTCGGCGCAGAAATCAACATTCATTCCGACCACCAGGCAAAAGAATGCTTCGCAGACCGGTGCCGAGTTGATCGAGAGAATGGGTATACCTCAACTGAGGGTTATGGCTGACGGGCGTATAGAGACTAATTCCGGTAAGAATGTTGCTGTCTTCATTGACTTTATCCCGGCATCAGATAATGATTTAAAAGCCATGCGCATGGCTGATGTGAAAAGGGTAGAGTATTATGAATATCCATCCGATCCCCGCTTACAAGGAAATCAGTACGTGGTCAATTACATTATGGCAAAATATGAATACGGAGGTTATATCAAAGGATTCGGACATGCCAATTTGCTTAGTTATTCCGAACAGCTTCTCGGGAATATAAGATTCCAGTATAAGAAAATGACATATGATCTTATGGGATATGGATGGAATATGGATAACGATCATTACGGTTCCGAGCTTACGGAAACATATAGGTTGCCACAGGAAGATGGAACTGTCAGAATCTTCGACAGATATTCCAATACCAAATCATCTAAGGAAAAAAGACAGAATTATTTTGTTGCATTCAAGGCAACATATAATTCTCCGAAGATTCAAGCGTCATCTCAGATCAACGGAAGTATAAATCGCATTCCCCGTTCTGATCGCGCCGGAGAAGTGTTGTATTCCTCTTCTATTTTTCCGGCATCTGAATATTCGTCAACCCTTGATAATTCCGCTAAATTTATATCATATAACGGATACTATTTCTTTACTCTTCCAAAGAATAATTCCATTACCTTCACACCTTCATACACATATTCGCATACAGAACAAAATACATCTTATATCGAAAACGGGTATTCACCTATTCTTAATGGCGCTGTCGATAATACCAATCAGATAAAGGCAGATTTAAAATTTAATCATAGTTTCGGCAAGTTTGGCAATATTCTCGCCATTGTGAGAGGAGCATATGAATATAACCGCACTAAATACTCCGGAACGGCAACATCTTTGGATAAATCAAAATCATCTCGAATCGGCATTGGAGCTACATATAACGTCAGCATCGGTAATTTTTATGGCTCTACAGGTTTCGGATGGGATTGGGAAAAAATGCAGTTTGGTGATTTTAGCGATAATCCCTCTGCTCCGTGGTTTGATCTTTCTTTGCAGTATGGATTCAAAGAAAAGCATTCGTTTTCCACTACATTTCATTATAGCACTTGGTCGCCCTCCGCAAGTTATAAAAGCACAAACATAATTCAGTCAACCCCTTTCTTGAAATATACAGGAAATCCGAATCTGGTTCCATTCAAGAGTTATGATGTTGATTTGAGATATACCTGGTTGCCCAACAACAATTGCAGTCTGAGTGCATTTGGTTGGGCATGGATGGTTGATAATAGATATGCTTTCGACTATGAGGCAACATCCACAAGCATTGTGCGCACAATAAAACAGCCTATGGGAAGCTATGCACAGGGAAAATACGGAATTACGGGCACTTTATATTTTCTTAACCGCACGCTTGTGTTTACCGGTCAGGTAGGACATGTTCTCAATCATAACGGAGTGCCCTATGACATTGATCATTCTTTTATAGATTGGTATGCCCGTGTTCAATATTATCTTAAAAACTGGAACTTCTCATTAACATATATTTCTGACAATGCAAGTGCCGACGGTTGTATGAATGGGATATGGGTTAAAAATAAAAATGACTGGTATATAACGGTAGGTTGGTCAAATTCGAATTGGAATATAAGAGCTAATATTATTAATCTTACGCGTTGGAACTGGCAAAGTGCCACTCAAGAGATGCAAAGTAAATGGTATGATACATTTGAGAAGTTTTATAACGGTCAGAGTCATGCGTTGATACAATTATCGGCAACATACACTTTCGGATTCGGTAAAAAAGTAAAAAGAGATAATGAACCGGGAGTGTCAGGCTCTGCCGCCTCAGGCATATTGAAATAAACTACATGCTGCGTTATTAATGAACCTCAACTTTACGGTTGCGTAAGTTGAATTAATAAAAACTTAACAGAAACAACATCTTTAGGAAACATTATTACATGAAATTTGCACGAGAACTTGATTAAACACATTCATTCAACTTACGCAAGCGTAAAGTTGAAGTTTATAAGTTTAATCGCGCTTCGCGCAGTTTATGAGTTTATTTGTTTGATGCGAATAAATAAAAACTCTGTCATATTCGCATCTGATAAACTTTTAAACTTATAAACTCTTAAACTTTAAGTTGAAGCTTGCGAAACTTAAATATATTCATTTTATCGTGGAATTATGGACATATTGTTTTTAGGGATAGTTGTTTTTCTGTTTCTTCTTGCCGTTTTTGATCTATCGGTAGGAGTCAGTAATGATGCAGTTAATTTTCTTACCTCTGCCGTTGGTTCAAAGGCTGCGACATTCAAGACTATTATAATAGTTGCGTCTGCCGGTGTCTTCATAGGTGCTGCGATGAGCAACGGAATGATGGATGTGGCGAGAAACGGGATATTCCGTCCGGAGAGTCTGTCTTTTTATGATGTAATCGCCATTTTTATGGCTGTCATGGTAACAGACATCATACTTCTTGATATCTTCAATTCTTTGGGAATGCCCACATCCACCACTATATCTCTCGTTTTCGGGTTGCTCGGAGCAACGTTTGTTGTAGCTCTCTTCAAAATGGCTGCTCCGGAATCCACGCTGGGGCTGGGAGATTTGCTTAATGCAGAGAAAGCGTTGTCTGTGATAGTGGGAATATTCCTGTCTGTGGCGATAGCATTCATATTTGGAACGGTCGTGCAATTTCTTGCGCGACTCTTGTTCACTTTCGAATATAAGAGCAAACTGAAATGGAAGGTTGGATTGTTCGGAGGAGTAGCCTGTACCGCCATAGTTTATTTCATGCTTTTAAAGGGAATAAAGGATCTCACGATAATGACACCGGAACTGAAGCTTTGGATCAATACGCACACAGCATTGATTCTTGCGTCATCTTTTGTCATTTTCACTCTTATTGCACAGGTGTTGTATCTTTTAAAAATAAATGTTTTCAAAGTTGTGGTGCTTATAGGCACATTTTCACTTGCCATGGCGTTTGCAGGGAATGATCTTGTAAACTTCATAGGAGTGCCGTTGACGGCACTTGCTTCTTATCAGGATTATGCCGCAGCAGGTGGGGGTGATGCGCAATCGCATATGATGGGCGTACTCAATCAATCAGCTAATACTCCAATTTATTTTCTGGTAGGAGCAGGCATGATCATGGTTGTGTCGCTTGCCACTTCTAAGAAAGCGCGACAGGTAACTAAGACCACTGTCGGTCTTAGTTCAAAAAGTCAGGGAGAGGAGCTTTTCGGTTCTTCACGTATTGGCAGGGGTGTTGTTAGAATGGCACTGAATTCATATTACTGGGTTAGTCAACATACTCCCGAGAGTGTGAAGCGCTGGGTGAGAAGACGGATGGATAACAGTGTTACACAAGAAGAAGATGGAGCGGCATTCGATCTTGTGAGAGGTGCTGTGAATCTAATGATCGCGAGTATGCTTATTGCGTTTGGTACTTCCTTAAAACTTCCGTTGTCAACAACATTTGTCACGTTTATGGTCGCTATGGGTACATCGCTTGCCGACCGGGCATGGGGGAGGGAGAGTGCCGTATTCCGCATCACCGGTGTAATTTCTGTGATTGGAGGATGGTTCATCACAGCCGGTTTTGCTTTTATCGGAGCCGGTCTGGTGGTTTGTGCCATGCACATGGGAGGTATTCCTGTGATGATTGCCGGAGGTGTGATTGCAGTTGTTCTTCTAATCCGTAGTAATATCAGGTTTCGTAAAAAACAAAAAAATGAGGATAAGGAAACGTTGTTCCAAACTATTCTTTCAACCGAGAACATTGATGAGGTCTGGCGTCTGTTTCTTGTCTATGTCAATGAAAAAGAGAAAATGTTTCTGCAATTTGCAGGTGAGAACTACAGACTTGTAACCGATGGCTTTATAAATGATAATTCCAAGTTACTCTCGAAAGCTGAGAAAGCACTCGTAGCTGAGAAGGATGTGCTTAAAGGGCAGCGTAGAAAGCTTACGCTATGTCTTCGCAAAGTAAAACCGGAGATTGCTATTGAAAAAAATACATGGTTTCATCTCAGCAATAATATGGCGATGTCAATGACATATAATCTCAGAAGAATAAATGAGATTTGCAAAGAGCATGTTGATAATAATTTCCG
>CAJUDL010000083.1:0-495 GCA_910585285.1 uncultured Muribaculaceae bacterium | reverse complement strand
CCAAAACAATTTCATCAATCTTATAATGATGTCTGCGAAGCTATTGTCGATGTCTTAAAGCAATCAGAAAATGCTGTAGGGGAGAATTGCCCCGAAATGATTGATGGTTTGAGACAGAGATGTGAAGAAATCAAGAGGAAATTGTCACGTCTCACCCGAGAGGTTTATGATCTCTTACAACGCGGTGATGCCGACAACATGACCGTAGCGTATGTGTATCTTAACGTTCTGCAAGAAAGTCAAGAGTTTGTAACGTCCCTCCGTAAGATGCTCAGGGCAGCCGGAAAGCTTAATCTGGCACCATCATCATACAGAAGCTTTACGGAAGCACGCTATTAAGAAAATTATAAAAATTTTAGTTCGCAATTCCTATTTTCTTAACGAAATATTTGCAGGAATGAAAAAAAAGATGTAACTTTGCATCGCTTTTAAGGAAAGCAGATGGTGAGATTAGCTCAGTTGGTTAGAGCGTCGGATTGTGGTTCCGAAGGTCGT
>CAJUDL010000082.1 GCA_910585285.1 uncultured Muribaculaceae bacterium | reverse complement strand
CGAGTGTTGTTGAACTTGTAACGGATAATGATGCTCCTGTGGAATACTATAATCTCCAGGGTGTGCGTGTATACGAACCTGCAAATGGATTGTATCTGGTGCGCAAAGGCGGTAAAGTATCTAAAGTTATGATAAAATAATCCGGAATGAGATTACTTGCAATGATTGGGTTTTGTGCCTTGAATCTCGGTTTATTTGCACAGAATCTTTCAAATTCTCTTGATCACACCGCTCAGTTGGGCGGTGTGTCAAGTTTTAGGAATGCACCTGCCGAGATTGTACTGCCGAGGATTTATACCGATAACATGGTGCTCCAGCATAATTCAACAGTGCCAATTCCCGGAACCGCAGCTCCCGGAGCAAAGGTTACGCTTAAGGCAGATTGGTTAGCAGATCCAGTATCTGTAAGAGCAGATGGTGATGGTAATTTTTCTCTGAAACTTAACACATCTGATTATGGCGGTCCATATACCATAGTTTTGGATGACGGTTATAGTGAAAAGGTATTGCAGAACATACTTATCGGAGAAGTATGGCTTTGTTCCGGACAGTCGAATATGGAGTTTCCAATACGTGGAAGCTGGGGGCGTGTCATGGATGCCGATGAAGTGGTAGCTACCATGCAACGTCCGCCATTGCGGTTGCTTCAGATAAAGAATACGACATCGCTCTCTCCCTTGGATGACGCAGTTGTGGAATATGGTTGGGTGGAGTCTTCTCCTGCAGCCGAATCTTTTTCTGCAATCGGTTATCTTTTTGGCAGGATGCTCCAGGATACCCTCAATGTGCCGGTAGGGGTAATCGATGCTACGTGGGGAGGCACAACCGTTGAGGCGTGGACTCCCCGTGAGTCGCTCAATGGAGTGCCGGGATTCGAATATTATTACGAATTGTTAGGAGGTAAGGATAGGGATATTGCATTGTCGGAGACTGCAATAAAGCAGACTTATGCCGGCAGCAATGGGAATGAAAGATTGGCGTACCCGTTTGATAGGGCTAAGATGCAAAAAGGAAAGTCGTGGGGAAAGATGCCTGTGCCATCTTTGTGGGAAGAGAACGTGTTGCCCGGATTTGACGGGATGGTGGCTATGCAGTTTGAACTTGTCCTCCCGCATGAAGCGGCGGGTAAAGATCTACTCTTATGTCTTGGTGCTGTTGATGATATGGACAAGACATATTTCAACGGTATTCCGGTGGGAAGCAACCATATTCATGACCTCACACGGGAATATAAAGTGGATGGAAGTCTGGTAAAAGCCGGGAGGAATGTCATCACTGTGGAAGTGGTAGACAATGGCGGAGGCGGTGGAATTTGGAAGTCTTCGTATGCTATGGTTGACGGAAAGAAATACAGCCTTGACGGAGAATGGAATTATGCAGTATTGGCAGATTTTTCCAAAACGGGAATGACGTATATGTTGCCGGATTCAAATAATCATCCGACAGTGTTGTATAATGCCATGATAAATCCATTGACCACGTTACCTCTCGCCGGAGTCATCTGGTATCAGGGTTGTCAGAATGTGGGACGATCCGCTCAATATGAAATATGTTTCAAGAATATGATTGAGGGTTGGCGGAAAGCTTTTGATGCGCCGGACATGCCGTTTTATTTTGTGCAGTTGGCAGGATTTCTGCAGCCGATTATTGTGCAACCGGATTCGCAGTGGGCGCAACTCAGGCATGCTCAGTCTAAGGCTCTGGAATTGCCTAACACCGGTATGGTGACCGCCGTTGATTTAGGCAATCCGGTTGATATCCATCCGACTAACAAACAGGAGGTGGCACGAAGATTGGGAATCCTTGCCCTTGACAAGAGCTATGGCAGGAGAGAGGCGTGCGAAGCTCCGGTTTGTACATCTGTTGACAACGACGGAAGAAACATAACGCTGACTTTTAGTGAGCCTGTCAAGGCTTTGGGTGGAGTTGCCACAGGTTTTATCATCGGTGACAAAGATGGCAGATGGGCATCAGCCAATGCCAAAGTAATAGATGACAAAACTATCCGCCTTTCATCTCTTCTTATAGGCAAACCAACAGCAGTTCGTTATAATTGGGCTGACTACCCCGGAGGCAATCTCTATGGCCCCAACAATCTGCCGGTATTGCCATTTGCAACCGATAAGTAATCATAATAATTTTCAGAACGTGTTATAATGATGTCAAGAATCAGAACAGCAGCCGTTATCATGTGCGCCTGCTGGCTTTCCGTGGCTTATGCGGGTAGAACGCAGGTAAAGTCTCCCGACGGACTCCTCTCCGTGGAATTCAGCCTTGACAGGCAGGGACGTCCCGGATATTCTGTATCCTACCGAGACCGGGAGGTCATCCGTCCCTCCCGCATGGGCTTCACGCTTTCCGACGGCACCTCGCTCGCCGACGGGTTCGGCATGGGGAAAGTGAGCTACCAGAAGTGTGACAGCCTGTGGGCGCCCGTATGGGGCGAGAACGACTCCATACGCGAGAACTACAACGGCATGACCGTCCCCCTTTCGAAAGGGAAGAGCCGCATGGACATAGAGTTCAGGGTATTCAACGAAGGCATCGGGTTCCGTTACGTCTTCCGGGAGCATCCCGGTCAGGTCCTGACGGTTCAGGAAGAGGCTACAACATTCGCCATGACCGGCGACCACACCGCATGGTGGATTCCCGAAGACTACGACTCCCAGGAATTCGAGTACACCGAAAGCCGTCTTGGCGCGGTCACCGCCCCCGGCGTCCAGACCTCCCTGATGATGAAGACCGACGGCGGCATCTACCTCAACCTTCACGAGGCAGCCCTGGTCGACTTCCCCGCGATGCACCTCCGGCTCGACAAGGGATCCCTGACCTTCCGGTCACACCTGACCCCGCGCCCCGACGGGACAGCGGCAGAGGTCAGGCTGCCCTTCCGCACGCCCTGGCGCACCGTAACGGTCAGCGACAAGGCAACCGGCATACTCTCCTCGAACCTCATCCTCAACCTCAACGAACCCTGCAAGATCGCCGACACCTCCTGGATCCGCCCCGTGAAGTACATGGGGGTATGGTGGGAGATGATCACCGGCAAGAGCAGGTGGAGCTACACCGACGCCACCGACTTCGACCTCTCCACGTTCGACTACTCGACCGCCAGACCCCACGGCAGGCACGGCGCCAGCAACGAAAACGTCAGGAGGTACATAGACTTCGCCTCCCGTCACGGCTTCGACCAGCTTCTGGTGGAAGGATGGAACACCGGATGGGAGGACTGGTACGGCAAGGAGAAGGACTACGTGTTCGACTTCGTGACCCCCTATCCCGATTTCGACATCCGGGCGCTCAACGACTACGCCCGTGAGAAAGGGATAAGGCTCATGATGCACCACGAGACCTCCGGGTCTGTCGGCAACTACGAGCGTCACCTAGACGCTGCGTACGACCTGATGAACAGGTACGGCTACAACACCGTCAAGAGCGGATACGTCGGCAGGATCCTTCCCAAAGGTGAATACCACTACAGCCAGGACATCGTGAGGCACTACATGAACGCCGTTAAGAAGGCAGCCGACAGGAGGATCATGGTCAACGCCCACGAGGCAGTGCGCCCGACCGGACTGTGCCGCACGTGGCCCAACCTGATGGCGAACGAGAGCGCGATGGGGCAGGAATACGCCGAGATGAGCCCCCGCCACGCCACAATCCTCCCCTTCACACGCCTTCAGGGGGGACCGATGGACTTTACCCCCGGCATATTCCGCATGGACATCACCTCATTCGCCCCCGGCTACCAGGGTAAGAGGAAACGCGCCACGATACCGAACCAGCTTGCTCTCTACCTTACGATGTACTCTCCGGTGCAGATGGCAGGCGACCTTCCGGAGCACTACGAGCGTCACATGGACGCATTCCAGTTCATAAAGGACGTTCCGGTAGACTGGAGCAGGAGCGTCTATCTGGATGCAGAGCCGGGGGATTACCTTGTTGTCGCCCGCCGGGACAGGAACAGTCCCGACTGGTATGTGGGGGGAGTCACGAACGAGGAGGCGCGCGACTATACGCTGAGGTTCGGTTTCCTTCCGGCAGGAGAGGAATACGAGTGCACGGTCTACAGCGACGCCTCCGACGGCGACGGGTTCACGAATCCCGAGAAATATGAGATATACAGGATTCGTGTGACCTCGACCTCGGAGCTTCCCCTTCGCATGGCAAGAGCCGGAGGGTTCGCAATAAGGTTGCAGAGAATATTAACCCCGGTATATCTCGACAAGACCAAACCGATTGAAGAGCGCGTAGAGGATGCCCTTTCACGTATGACGCTCGAAGAGAAGGTTGCGCTTTGCCATGCCCAGGGCAAATTCTCCTCCCCCGGTGTGCGCCGTCTTGGAATCCCCGAGATATGGATGAGTGACGGACCCCACGGCGTCCGTGCCGAGATTAACTGGAACGACTGGGGACATGCCAATTGGACCAACGACTCGATTACAGCTTTTCCGGCTCTTACCGCGCTTGCGGCGACATGGAATCTGGAGATGTCGGCTCTCTACGGGAAGAGTGTCGGCGAGGAGGCGAGATACAGGGAAAAGGATATTCTGCTTGGTCCGGGAGTCAACATCTACCGCACTCCCCTCAACGGACGCAACTTCGAATATATGGGTGAGGATCCATATCTCGCGGGAGAAATGGTGGTGCCCTACATACAGGAACTGCAGAAGAACGGGGTCGCGGCATGCGTGAAGCACTTCGCTCTGAACAACCAGGAGAAGTGGCGCGGCAACATCAACGTAAAGGTCTCTGACCGCGCCCTTTACGAGATCTATCTTCCGGCGTTCAAACGGGCAGTGCAGGATGGGAAGGCATGGAGCATCATGGGGGCGTACAATAAAATATGGGATGAGCATTGCTGCCACAATTCCCGCCTGCTCAACGACATCCTTCGCGGCGAATGGGGATTTGACGGCGTTGTGGTCACCGACTGGGGTGGTGCGCACGACACGAAGCAGGCAGCCCTCAACGGACTTGACATAGAGATGGGATCGTTCACGAACGGTCTGACATCGGAATCCGATTTCGGCTACAATGACTACTATCTCGCAGACCCTTATCTGAATATGATAAAGACCGGGGAAGTTCCGGAATCTACCGTAAACGACAAGGCACGTAATATTCTGCGTCTTATCTTCCGCACCTCAATGAATACCGACAAGCCGTTTGGTTCGGTTGCCACTCCGGAGCATTACACAGCAGCAAAACGGATTGGTGACGAGTCTATTGTACTACTGAAGAATAACGGTATCCTTCCGCTTTCCACTGCTAAATATAAGAATATTCTTGTGGTTGGAGAGAATGCAGTTCGTAAACTTACCGAAGGAGGAGGTTCGTCTGAGCTTAAAGTGAAGGACTTGTTCACTCCGCTTGATGCACTCCGCCATATTTATGGAGATGGAGTGAAATTTGCTGAAGGTTACCGCACAGGTCGTGCGATGTTTGAAGCAGAAGATATATTGCCGGACGCTATTCTTGATTCATTGCGCAACGAAGCAGTTACAATGGCGAGGGATGCCGATGTTGTTATCTATATCGGAGGATTGAACAAAAATGCCTTTCAGGACTGTGAGTCGACCGACCGCCGTGAATACAATCTTCCATGGAATCAGGATAAGCTTATAGAGGAACTCGTTGCAGTGAATCCCAACCTTATTGTAGCCAATGTATCAGGCAACGCATATGCGATGCCGTGGATTGAGAAGGTGCCGGCTGTATTGCAGAGCTGGTATCTTGGCACGATGATTGGTCCGTCGATGGCTGATGTGATCTCCGGTAAGGTCAATCCCAGCGGCAAACTGCCGTTCTCGTTCCCGAAAAGACTTGAAGACAACGGAGCGCATCATTTCGGAGAGATTTCCTATCCCGGCGTGGAGGGGAAAAATCCACAGGAGGAATATCTTGAAGATATATTTGTAGGCTATCGCTGGCATGACGCCAAGAGAATCCCGGCGTTGTTCCCGTTCGGGTATGGATTGAGCTATACGACATTCAAGTATGGGAAGGCATCTCTATCCTCGAAGGAGATCTCAGCCGATGGCTTCATAACGATGACGATACCCGTGACCAATATCGGCAAAGTGGAGGGGAAAGAGATTGTGCAGCTCTATATCCAGGATGAGAAATCTTCGCTTCTTCGTCCTGTCAAGGAGCTGAAAGGGTTCAAAAAAATCGCTCTTGCGCCCGGACAGACCTCGGAAATCTCCTTCAAAATAACTACTGATGATCTTAAATTCTTCGATGATGCCAAGCACGAATGGGTTGCCGAACCCGGTAAGTTTAAGGCAATGGTTGGTTCCTCATCAACCGATATCCGCTCAACCGCTCAATTCTCATACAAATAAGACGAGATCTTGACATAGTGCTGTAGGAACAGGCAAAAGCCAACGTATTACGTGCGAGAGAGGATGGAATGAACCATCCTCTCTCGCTTAGCGTTTTAAACGATGATGAAAAAGTTATCGATATTAATGATGTTGGCGATTGCCGGCATGGCATTGTATGGTCTCTTTATGCCGTCAAAGTCTGCAGGGAATATAGCTGTAACAGCTGAAGCATCGCCAACGGTTCCCGAGCCTGAGGTCTCTCCCTTTGAGCAGGCGGTGGAAATCATTAAAAAGTATGAAGGTCTGCACAGTCCGAAACATTGGCCATTGGTTGGTTATGGACATAAGGTGCTTCCGGGAGAGAAATTCAGCCGCACGCGCGCGCTTTCGCAGACAGAGGCTGAAGCAATACTGAGAAAGGATTTGTTGAAGAATTGTGCCGTATTCCGTGAATTCGGTGCGGATTCGCTGCTGCTTGGAGTTTTGGCGTATAATATCGGCTCGGGAGCTACCTTGCGTTCTTCGGTAGTGAAAAAACTTAAGGCGGGTGATCGGGATATTGAAACCAATTATATTGCGCATTGCCGTTATCGGGGGAAAGTACATAGCCAGATCAAGCAAAGACGTATAGAGGAATTTGAAAACCTTTTTATCAGGGATCTGTCTGCAATTGAAAAGATTCCCGATGGGGGCATAACGCTGTCTCCTCCTCAGCTCACAGTTGATATGCAACCCCGTTCTGCGCAATAATCGGCATGATGAGAAGTTTATAACTATATCAGAACATATAAAAATGGTCAATTCAATTTCCCAGATATTTGCGTTTCTGCTTTTATTGCTGCCGTTGTCGGCATGTAACGGGGGGAAGTCTGTAAAAACAGATATAGGCGCGATAGAAAGTTGTGATTCCATCCCTGATGGAATCAAACGCCTTGTGAGGGCGGTGGCGGAAAATGACACTGCTGGTTTTTCGGCATTGGTCAGCTATCCATTATCACGACCATATCCACTGCATGACATAGAGACGCCTGAACAGATGCGGGCATATTATTCCGTGATGGTGGATGATTCACTTAAGAATGTGATAATTCACTCAATTCCATCTGACTGGGAGGAATACGGATGGAGAGGATGGAGCCTTAAGGGAGGAGACTATCTCTGGATTGATGATGATCTTTATGATGTAAGTTATGTTTCTGCAAGAGAAAAGATGATGCTCGACAGTCTTACGTTGCGAGAGCTGAACAGTCTTGATAGCACTTTGCGTTCCGGTTGGAAGCCGGTAATGTGTCTGAAAGGGTTGGAAAACGGTGCGGTGTATCGTATCGACTCAAGCCGTGATAGCGATGGCGCTCCTCACTATCGCATGGTTGTATATCAGGCAGGTACGGCTCTCGGTGGCAAGCCGTCAATAGTTCTGCAAGGTCATAAGGAGATTGAGGGCACGGCTGGCACTACAACTTATTTCTTCACTTCGGACAACGGCATCAAGGCACTGTATGAGGCAGATATTCCTGACGGGTCTGCCCCTAAGATAGAGTTCACATATCCTGATGCTGCCGCAGATTCGATCATACCCGTGACGCGCGCCTATTGGCTCGACCTCGCAAGATAGAAAAAGCTTTTGTGATGAGGTTTTGGGAATGACGGTTGAGTGATTGAGTGTGGTTGGAGATTGAATCTGTAGAAAAATTTTGAAGAAAATATTGCAAAATACCGGAAAATAGTTTAACTTTGCAAACGCAATCCGAATGGAGAGCATGACAGATAGTAGTGACCATCACAAGGAAGGGTGGGTGAGTGGCTGAAACCACCAGTTTGCTAAACTGACGTAGGAG
>CAJUDL010000081.1 GCA_910585285.1 uncultured Muribaculaceae bacterium | reverse complement strand
TTGATTGTCATTGGTATTATTGCTCGAGCAAAATATAAATTGAATTATTTCTACATTATCGGTATGATGAGCGGTGGCTATACTGATCCTCCGGCTCTTGCCTATGCCAATAAATGCGCCGGCAACGACGCCCCGGCAGTAGCCTACTCCACGGTTTACCCTCTCACGATGTTCATGCGCGTCATCGCAGCTCAGCTTGTAATCCTATTCTTCGTATAGATATGGTGATTCAATAAAAAAGCAGGCGGATTGAAATTTCAATCCGCCTGCTTTTTTATCGAATCTGTTTAATGCCCTTACATATTCATATCTTGCGTTTGTTGAGGGCATTTAGCATACTTTCCAATTTGTTGCGGGTATCAAGAAGGGTATCTATTATCTTGACGCGGTTGGATACATTGGTGCGGTTTGCATGCAATTGTTCTTTTGCCGCATCGATTTTCAGTCCTTTGATTTTTAGAAGATAGTGGATAATTTTTAGTGTTTCAATGTCTTGGACTTTATAATACCTGATATTTGTGGCGCTTCTTCGCGGTTTGCATTCCGGAAACTCTTGTTCCCAATAGCGCAATGTTGATGCGGAGACACCTAACAATTCCGAAACATCCTTGATCTTGTAATATTTTTTATCCAGCTCTTCCATAAGTAATGCTCTTAAACGGCTTTTCCCAATTTTAATCCATCACATGACCGGCATTTTCTGCCAGCTGAACCATTTCCGCGTATTCTTCAGGTGTCAGATCCATGAAGTAATAGTTAACCGGATTCTGAGGCTCATCCTTGAATCTTACCTCATAATGAAGATGGGGTCCTGTAGATTTACCTGTTGAGCCGACCTTTCCTATCATCTCTCCCCTCTTCACCTCCTGTCCCGGTTTTACGAGAATTTCGCTCAAATGCGCATAGCGCGTTAGGTAATTATATCCATGAGAGATATCTATACAATTGCCATATCCGCTTTGGCGCCCGGCTTCCGTAACTTTTCCGTCGGCAGTTGCGAATACTGGTGTTCCGGTTTTCGCCGCAAAATCAAGACCTGCATGAAATTTAGAACTTCCATATATAGGATCTCTTCTTACGCCATATCCTGAAGACATTGTGAAATCTTTAATGTTTATAGGAATGACAGAAGGAATGTGAGCTAATTTGTCTTTCTGCTTCGATGCCGTGGCGCGAAGTTGATCAAAAGATAGAGATTGGGCGTATAGTTGTCGTTCAAACAGATCAAGTCGCTGGGTAAGCAACTTCACGAGACCTGCATCCGGAATATTCTGAAGTTCATGATAGCGTTTTTCATTATCGAGTCCAGCCATTCTTTGTCCGTATCCAACTGGATCCATCTGCATCATGACGCGATAGAAATTATCATCTCGGTTTTGTATGTTTGCCATGATTTTAAGCGAATTGTCAAGTCGTCGGTTAAGAATGTTGTATTGACTTTTAAGAGTGGCATTCTCTTTACGAAGATTCTTTTCTGTTGGTGCGTCGAGAGCGTAAAATATTATAGTGTAAATACCAATTCCGATAAGCAAAGATAATCCTGCGAGTCGCAGAAAACCTAATAGTTTGCTCTTGAACGATGGGAATACACGCTCAAAATTATCGGTTTCGGGGTTGTATATGTAATAAATTGGTCGCTTCATGATTATTTTGAATTGCAAAAATAGTAAATTATAGTTAATTTTGCAATTGCAAAAAAATATAATACGATGCTGACATCTAAGGAAATCAGAGAATCTTTTAAGAAATTTTTCGAGGAGAAGGGACATAAGATAGTTCCTTCAGCCCCCATGGTAATCAAGGATGACCCTACGTTGATGTTTACCAACGCCGGTATGAATCAGTTTAAAGATATTATTCTTGGTAATCGTCCGGCGGAGGCGAAACGTGTGACAGACTCGCAGAAATGTCTTCGTGTATCTGGCAAACATAATGACCTTGAAGAGGTTGGTCACGATACATATCATCATACAATGTTTGAAATGCTCGGAAACTGGAGTTTCGGAGATTATTTCAAAAAGGAGGCGATCAACTGGGCGTGGGAATATCTTACGGAAGTTGTAAAACTCGACCCCAACCGTCTTTATGCCACTGTCTTCGAGGGCTATGCTCCCGAAGGTCTCGAACGAGACAATGAGGCTGCGGGTTATTGGGAGCAACATCTCCCCTCTTCCCATATTATAAATGGCAACCGCCATGACAACTTCTGGGAAATGGGTGAAACCGGTCCATGTGGTCCGTGTTCAGAGATTCACATTGACCTGAGAAGTGATGAAGAGCGTGCTGCTGTTGACGGAGCAACTCTTGTAAATAAGGATAATCCTCTTGTAATAGAGATCTGGAATCTCGTGTTCATGCAATATAACCGTAAGGCTGACGGGCATCTTGAACCTCTGCCTGCGAAGGTTATCGATACAGGTATGGGCTTCGAACGTTTGTGCATGGCTCTCCAAGGTAAGAAGTCTAACTATGACACAGACGTGTTCACTCCTCTTATCAACAAGATTTCCGAGCTTTCTGGTAAGAAGTATGGAGTTGACTCTAAAGTGGATGTAGCGATGCGCGTAGCGGCTGACCATGTGCGCACGATTGCTTTCTCCATAGCTGATTCGCAGCTCCCCTCAAATGCCAAGGCAGGTTACGTGATACGCCGTATTCTCCGTAGAGCTGTTCGCTACGTTTATACTTTCCTTGATCAAAAAGAGGCTTTCCTTTATAAATTGGTAGATACATTGGTTGATCAGATGGGCGAAGCTTATCCGGAACTTCCGGCTCAGAAAGAACTAATAAAGAAGGTTATCAAAGAAGAGGAAGATTCATTCCTTCGCACTCTTGACAACGGGATCCGTCTGCTTGATTCGTTTGTAAAGAAAGCTAAAGATGCCGGAAGTAACCGTCTCTCAGGAGAAGATGCATTTGTGCTCTATGATACATATGGATTCCCTCTTGATTTGACAGAGTTGATACTTCGCGAGCAAAACATGGATCTCGATCGTGAAGGTTTCGACAACGAAATGAAGAAACAGAAAGATCGTGCACGCAATGCGGCTGCTGTTGAAGCTACAGACTGGGTTGAGGTATCTCCCGGTGAAGAGGAGTTTGTTGGATATGATCTCACTGAGACTCCAACCCGTATTCTCCGCTACCGTAAGGTTAAACAGAAAGGCAAGGAGTATTATCAGATAATGCTATCCCAGACTCCTTTCTATGCGGAAATGGGTGGTCAGGTCGGCGACAAGGGTGTTCTTGTTTCTCCGAATGGCAAGACTGTGAAAATCTTCGACACTAAGAAGGAGAACAATGTCGGTGTGCATCTCTCATATGAATTGCCGGAAGATCCTTCTGCGGAACTTGTCGCAAAGATTGATACTGAAGCTCGAGCTGCAACTTCTGCCAACCATTCTGCAACTCACCTTCTCCATGAGGCATTGCGTGAGGTGCTCGGTACACATGTCGAACAGAAGGGCTCTTTCGTTTCACCTGAGATTCTCCGTTTCGACTTTTCACACTTCCAGAAAGTCACTCCTGAGGAACTACGCAAGGTCGAACACCTTGTAAATGCACGTATACGCAAGGCTATGCCTCTTGAAGAATGCCGAGAACTTCCTATTGCTGAAGCTCGCGAAATAGGTGCTATGGCATTGTTTGGGGAGAAATATGGTGACAAAGTCCGAGTTGTTAAATATGGTAGCTCGGTTGAACTTTGCGGAGGAACGCACGTTGCTAATACAGGTAATATAGGTATGGTGCGCATTTTGACTGAAAGCTCGATTGCAGCTGGAATCAGGCGTATTGAGGCTGTGAGCGGAGCTGGTGTTGAGAATGTGATTGACAATTTGCAGGATGTAATCAAAGAAGTTGGGACTCTTCTTGGTGGCTCGTCAGATATAAAGACAGCTGTCAAGAAAGCAATATCCGAGAATGCAGATTTGAAACATCAGGTTGAAGATTACATTGCCGAACGTATCGCCAACCTCAGCAAAGAAGTGATAGCTTCGGCTAAAGATATAAATGGCATTAAACTCGTTTCACTCGCTGGAATTCGTATGCCTGATGTTGTTAAGAATGTAGCGTTTATAGTGAGAAGGGAATGTCCGGAACATACAGCGTTTGTTGCGGCAACTGTCAGCGATAACAAGCCGCTGCTAACTGTTGCTCTTTCTGATGATCTTGTCAAGGATGGCTTGAATGCCGGACAGATAGTTCGTGAGGCTGCAAAACTGATTAAAGGTGGCGGCGGCGGACAACCCTTCTTTGCTCAGGCTGGTGGTAAAGACGTGGAAGGTCTCAGCCAGGCTGCAGATAAGATTCTTGAATTGCTGCATCTAAAATAATTCAACTTTCGCAAGCGAAAAGTTGAAGTTTATAAGTTTAATCACGCTATGCGCAGTTTATGAGTTTATTTTTTTGATGGGAATAAATATAAACTAAGTCATATTCATATCGGATAAACTCATAAACTTTAAGTTGAAGCTTGCGAAACTTAAATAGAAATTATGAAGAAGATTTTAGTATCAATATTGTTTTCGGTGTGTGCCACTGTTTGTGCGCATGCTGAAACCAATATTGTCATTGGTAAAGACACAAAAGTGTTTGAGTCGGCGGTTGCAAAAGATGAGTATGCCGCGGTTAACCAAAATGATCAGCATGTGATCTTGGTTACGGGAATGGCTTTTCCCGTAAAGGATCAGAAAGCCGGCTGGTATGTTGTGGAGTATTCTGCCGGACTCAGAGGCATGGTAATGCAGAATGTTGTTGCGGATAATTCTGTTGTGAAAGCACCGGCAACCGGCACATACAAGGTTGCAAACAACCCTGCAGAGACCGTTACTATCTCCAACACTGGCAATGACTGGACGCTAAAATCCGGTACGAAGTCATTCTCCGGAAAAGGAGATGGAAAGGCTGTGGTATTCACCTCAGCTGATGGTAATATGAAATATTCTCTGACAAATATTTCAGGCAAGCCCGCTGTCTTCAACTACGACAATTCCGTTACTAAATTCTTCTGAAATCAGTCTCACATAATTCATAAATCAAAAGCGGATGGCTCTGAATCGAGCTATCCGCTTTTGATTTGCAGCAGCCTATTCGATAGGATAACACATCTATATATCCTTGAAATGTGGGAGAATACACATTTTATGTCCTTAAAATGTGATAAAATACACATTTTATGTCCTTAAAATGTGATAAAATACACATTTTATGTCCTTAAAATGTGATTAGGGTTTGGATTGCATTATATTTTTTACTAAATTAGCAGCATGAAAAGATATGCAATTGATATACTTGTGAAGTGGAAGGAATCCCCTCGCAGGAAACCTATGATAATCGAAGGTGCAAGACAGGTTGGAAAAACATGGCTTGTCAAAGAATTTGCGGCTACGCATTATAAGAATATTGCATATGTGAATTTTGAAGAACAGACATTTTTGAGAAGTCTGTTTTTAACTGATTATGATACCGACAGGATCATCAATGCCATCAGTGCGGCTACTCATGTAAACATTATTCCGGGAGAAACACTGATATTCTTTGACGAGATACAAGAAGCAGATAATGGGGTTGCCGCGTTGAAATATTTCAATGAGAACGCGGGCGAGCAACATGTCATAGCTGCCGGAAGCCTATTAGGTATCGAATTGCATCGACATACATCCTTTCCTGTAGGTAAGGTTCAATTCATGACATTGAATCCGATGAGTTTCTTTGAATTTTTGGATGCTATAGGAGAAGATAGGCTGACAGAGATAATCCGCAACAAAGATTGGACTACAGTCAACACCTTTGCACCCAAACTCTCTGAATATCTTAAACAGTATTATTATGTTGGAGGTATGCCCGAAGCTGTGTTGGCGTTCAGTGAGGATCACGATTGGGAGGAAGTAAGAGATATTCAAAACGAGATTCTTAAAAGCTATGATTATGATTTTTCAAAGCACGCTCCTGCAGATGTTGTGCCGAGAATAAGGATGTTATGGAATTCCCTGCCGGCTCAACTAAGTAAAGAGAATCGGAAATTCATCTATGGTCTCGTTAAAGAAGGTGCCCGAGCAAGAGAATACGAGATTGCTTTGCAATGGTTATTTGATGGAGGACTGATACATCGCGTGAACAATGTGACGGCACCTCGCTTACCTCTGAAGAGTTATGAGGATAAGTCCGCGTTCAAGATATATGCACTTGACGTAGGGCTGTTGGCAGCGATGAGCGGGTTAGATTCATCTATAATAGTAGAAGGGAACCGAATCTTTACGGAGTTCACGGGGGCGCTGACTGAGCAATATGTACTTCAGGAACTCCTTTTGAGTTATGATCCATATTATTTTGCTAAGAAGAACTCTAAGCTTGAGATTGATTTCCTTATTCAGAAATCAGGACAAGTCATTCCTATTGAGGTAAAGGCAGAGGAAAATCTTAAGGCAAGAAGTCTCCGCCAATTCGTAGCCGACAACGAATCAGAGACAGCATATCGGGTATCTATGTCAAACTACCGGCTGGAATCCTGGTTGACAAATCTACCCCTTTATGCGTTAGAAACTTTATGATACAATGGTTTAAAATCCTTTGATACAACAATTTGAATCAAGCTTCACCCTTCGCGCCTTGGCATCTAAATATTTAGTTGACTCGGTTTGTTGAAGCACTCCATCCGCCCTGTCCGCGTCCAACCTGAAACACCGCAAGGTGAGAGGGATCTGCGATGCTGTAAATCTTTAATATGTTTGTTGAGACGCACCAATTCCCCTTTAACCTATTCACTATAACCTTTAACCTTATCGGGCGCAGTCCGATAAATCGGAATTTAGTATTCTGATTTGAACATGAAACATGAGATTGAGCATCCTACTTATTAAATATCATCTCTTTCGGAGGTGTCGGCAGCACTTTCAGCCTCACGGATGCGGTGCAGCTGACGGCGTGAGATGCCTAAATAGGAGGCAATCTCCTGAATAGACAGATTGTGTATGACGCCGGGATAGCGTGAGACAATCTCATGAAAGCGTTCTGTCGGTGTCTTTACAAGCATATTCAGATAACGGCAATAAGCCTCTTGCAACAGATTGGAAGAAACCTCGGCAACAAAGCCGGGGTTACGCTCTACGATAACTCGGCGTACTTCCTCTATAGATACCCTCAGAATCTCGGCATCGCATCCCGCGACAATAGAGGTTAGCGAAGGTTGGTCAAACAGAAATCCGCGCACATAGTCGGTTACGACCTCACCTTCGAACGAGAAGCCGGTTACGACTTCTTGTCCCTTTGAATTGAGGGACAGATACTTGAAATAGCCAGTTTTTACTACACCAACATAATGGCACAACTGCCCCTGCTGAACAATTCTCTCACCCTTGGCATAGACAACACTTTTACCATTAGCTTCTATATAATCATTCAGCATCGACAAATCAATCTTTGTCATAAAGTCGTTAAGCTGCGCCATAGCTTCGAAAGTTATTTAAACTAATTCATTACTTATCTCTTGAGATCAGGTTTATATCAAGAACAAAATTAGCTAAAATTTTTGACAAGACTTGAGGATCTGCAAAAGATTATTCAATGCTGGTGTCAAGTACAATTCCATTAAAGATTCCATTATTTAACACCATATTTGGATTTGAAGGCTTTTTCCTAAATAAAGTTTTCAAGCAACGCATGGCACGCATCGTTTTCAGTAAGATGATTGCTCAATGTTTTTGCCGATCCTCTGTCATCGATATAAACAAGTTTATATGTGTCTCCATCTCGAATTACCACCATACAGTCGGTTTTCCCGGTCGTATCAAATCCAAATCGCCACGATTCGATTCCCATTACTTTAAGATATTGTGCCACCGATGCTTGGTCTAATTTCTGTGACAACATCGGTTGTTCCCAATACCGTTCAAGTTTATCATTCAGTATGTCGCATACTTTACCAACTGATACAAAAGTGTTCACAATTCCGGTGTTTTTCCCAACTCCGGTCAAGTAATCCGCCCTTATGATTTTAGCACTTCCTGTTTTTGTTATGACAAACATCTCAACATGCAGAAAAGGAATAATCTCATATTTCATACTTGCAGGGATAAGATATTCGAGCCGGTCATCAAATATCCTTGCAGGCGGTTTGCGCAACGCAATCAATATAAGCCAATCGATCCCAACAATAACTCCGAATGAGAAAAACACCATCCCAATATAACCGATGTATTTATCTACGCCGACACGAGGATTGTTTGTCATAAAGAACCCTCCAACAACAAACAACAAGCTGATCAGTGTAAGCCCAATCACTCGCCATATACTTGGGTATATGTCAATTCGTTTATCAGTCATTTTCATCGACTAAATCATTTTCAGTGTCAAATTTTTTGTACATCTCTACTTGCTCAGAATCACGACTCCATATCCAGGACTTATTTTTAGAATTGTAACAATAATTTTCATCCGGACCGAATGTGACGGTCAGCCAATAAAAGCCGTCTTTTCTCGGTTCGTAATAGAAAATATAACCCTTGTATTCATAGGTCTCATTAATTTCCCCGAAAGGAGTTCCGATCTCATTAAGTCCGATTGGTAGCCTGTTATTCATTTTTTGAAAATCATCAATCATTACGATAATTTCATTTCCCACACGCTCTATATCAGCAGTATTAG
>CAJUDL010000080.1 GCA_910585285.1 uncultured Muribaculaceae bacterium | reverse complement strand
CTGATTTTGTGTATAAAATAGAGACTGCCTAACTTTGGTTGTTAGACAGCCTCTTCTTCAGGACGTTCTTCAAAATTAGGTTTAATTAATCAGGATATATTCCGTGGTTGGTCAAATGAACGTTTAAGGCAATATAACGATTCTCTATATTATCTCTCGTATTCAAAGGTTACAATCGAACATGCTGACACATCTTTGAAAGGGAGATTTATTGCTGAAAAGGAGAATCCGATGATTAAGATGAACCAATATGTTCCAACTGCAATCAGTATAGATAAAAGTAAAGCTGTTGGATATATTGATATTCAATCCGGAACAACACCATCAGGCGGGAAAATATACAATGTTCCTTTAAAAATTGTTCCGGGGATGAATGGGTTTCAACCGGAATTGGCTTTTATGTATAATAGTCAAGCCCAAAATTCGGTTATGGGTATGGGTTGGATGTTATCTGGTTGTTCTTTGATTAGCCGTTCATCCCAATGTCTTTACTATGATAATAATGTCAGAGGTGTAAATATAGATAATAGTGATGCATTTATGCTTGATGGTATGCGTCTCGTAAAATTGGAGGAAGACGACAATTATATTATATATGAGACAGAGCAAGGAAATATAAAAGTAAAAGCTTATCTTGACAATAACGAAATTAAATCTTTTGATGTGTATTATCCTGATGGAAAAAGAGGAAATTTTGGATGGTCATCAAATAATTTTGGAAAGATATATTATCCTATTAAAAGATTATATGATGTTGATGGAAATATAATTTCATATTATTATTTAGACACCCCGCAACAAGTTTCAAAAATTACATACAATGGTGTTGCAATTGATTTTGAATATACAAGCAGAGAAGATGAAATTGAAAACTATATCGGCGGTATTAATGTCGGGGAATCAAAACTTTTATCTAAAGTAAAATGTACCAGTGATGGCGTATTGCTTGGAGAATATGACCTTAGTTATGGAATCTATAGTAATGTATCTTGCCTAGAGCAAATAGATTATAATGTAAATGGGGAAGCATTTAATCCATTACAGTTTTATTATGGAGAAAATTGTCTTGAAGATGGTTTTAAAAAGACAAAGACGCAATTATATGAATGGCATACTGCAGAAAATCAACATAGCATTAAAGCTTTTACTGGCAAATTTGATTATGAGAGTGGAGAAGATGGATTGATTTCTGTTCCCGGTCATAATCCATATTGGGAATGTTATGAAAATGGAGGCTGGCAATTTAAAAATATGTTTGATGGGAACGAGAGAATATTTCTCTACGCTGATTTATCGGAAAATTTCCCCGATCCTTATCCGAATTTAATAACAGAACCAGGTTTTGTAGATATATTATGCGCTGATATATATGGCACACAACAGGAATGTGTTATAAAAATAAATAACTTGGTGGTTAATGGAATGGATCAGATAACATTCCATGTATATGGTAAAGATTCTCTTTTAGGGATGAGGAAGTTATTCTCAAAAACTTATTCTTTTCCTACTGTATTAACCAAGGGAGCTTGTCAAAGTGTGCAACCTAAATTCTATTATGGTGGGGATTTTAATGGTGATGGAAGAATAGAAATTATGGCAATCTCAACCGATAATCCCCTGGGAATAACAAATAGACCATCAATTTGTTATGTGTTTGATCTTGTTAATGATGAAATTCTATACCAGCAGCATATTTTTTCATATTATAAAGAATTCCATGGGACTTATATACAGGATCCATTAGTGGCTAATAATAATTCTGATAAAGTGTATGTGTTTGACTATGATGGTGATGGTAAGACTGATATTTGCCATATCAATGATCAGGGAATAGAATTTTATACATTTGTGATGGATAATAACGAATTATCTGTTATTGGCGTTAATTCAAATTTTCAATTTTCTGTTCCCACGCTTATGGACAGAAGTATTCAGACTGGTGACTTTAATGGTGATGGATTAGTAGATATTGCCGTTTCTCCTAAAATTGGATCTGTCTGGGATAATATATGGATGTTTTTCTATTCAAAAGGTAATGGTAATTTTGATAGAAATAATATAGCTCTTCTTTCCTATCCCAAAGGTGCATATGGCGATGTCTTTTTTAGAGATATTAATGGAGATGGTCGAGCTGATTTGATTTGTTGTGATTCTATCCAATTTGATACATTCCTCTCAAAGCCATTGTTTGATCGATATGATGGTGTGCGGACACAGCTTGGAGATGTAAATTCTGTTTTGATACCAATTGATGTGAACTCTCATAATCTTTCTATAAATCTTTCAAGCCTTTGTAAAGGAGTATTTACGAAATATTCCTATTCGCGGGATGATAGTAAGGAAGTTCTTCTATCGGGTATGATAAATAGTTTGGGAGTTGTGGAGAAGAATGAATATAAGCATATTAAAAAAGAATTTGATAGAAGTGGATCTGATAATTTAAATTCATTTTATATGATGGGCTCCGGAGCTACTTATCCATATGTTAACATTCAGGAAGCTATACCTGTATTATCTATTTCTGAAATGTATCAAGATGGAATAAAAATTTCGGAGGAAAAATTTCGTTATTCAAATGGTATTGCCAATCGTCACGGTCTCGGATTTTGCGGATTTGAAACCATTGTGTCCGAGGATATGGATGGAAATATTACTGAAAGGGTATATGAGCCTTATCGATATGGTATGATGAAAAGTGAAAAAACAAAGAATCATGAAGTTTTCTACACCAACTCATCTGCATATTCAACTTCAAAGATTCTAAAATTAAGGGTGGAGAAGAAAGAAGAAAAGGATTTGGCAAGAAATACTACAGCTACAACTGAGTATACCTATGATTCCTATGGATATCCAACCAAAGAAACAATTACGTATGATGAAAATCTGAAAGTAGAAACAAATTCTTCATATTCATCTGTAACGACAATTGGGAATAATTATAGTCTTGGATTTCTTACAGATCAGACAATTACTACATATTATAATGGCGACATTTATTCTGAACGTACATTTATTCCAAGTTCCGTGCGAAGAAAGCCATCTTGTATAATAAAATATAAGAATGGTAATACGGAGAGTACAACATCATATACATATGATAAATATGGTAACCGTTCGTCGGAAATTATAAAAAAGTACAATTCTACAAATGGATTAAAAACTACATATGAATACGATTATAAGGGTAGGCTTGTAAAAGAAATAGATCCTATTGGTTTAGAAGAAAACTATATATATGATTCAAAAGGTTTTCTATCAAAGTTTAAAGATAAGAGAGGAAATTATACAACATATACTTACGATGAGTTAGGACGGGAGAAATCTGTATCTTATCCAGATAGTACAGTACTTAACATAACGTATAGATGGAATAGTGACTATCCGCAGGGCGTATATGATATAATTCGTTCCTGGTCTAATAAGCCCACAGAGTCTAAAACTTATGATGCATTATGTAGAGAAGTTCGTATTGGAGATGAGAGATTCAATGGGTTGATAAGATATACAGATAAGGTTTATGATAAAAGAGGTAATATTATAAAGACTTCATTTCCGTATATTTCAGGGACTGCGTCTCAATGGAACACATGTGATTATGATAAGTTTGATCGGCCTATCTATGTGGAAGAGGCTTCTGGAAAATTTACTTCGTATACTTATGATGGATGTAGTGTGACAATTTGTGAGAATGGTGTTACGACAATAAAAACGCAGGATGCTTTGGGACATCTCATATCTGTCGCGGATCCTGGGGGCACAGTACTATATAATCTTTGTGCTGATGGGCAATTAGCATCTATTGTTACCCCCGGAAATCTAAAAACATCCTTTGGATATGATGAATATAGAAGAAGGATTAGTATATCCGATCCAAGTCATGGACTTACAAAGTGGACATTTAATAATGAGGGTAATCTTTCTTCGAAGACAGATGCAAATAATGTTACTATAAATTATGAATATGATGAAGTTGACCGCTTGACCAAACAATCGTATGATGGTATTGAAACAATTTTCACATACAACAACTATGGTGATTTAACAGAAGTAACTTCTACGAATGGCACGTCTAAAGTTATGGGATATGATGCGTTTGGACGTATTGAGGGAGAGAAGGTAGTCGGTTTAGATAAAAAATGGCTGCAAAAGAAATTTACTTATCAGAATGGGAATCTTATAAGTACGACATTTATGTATCAGACTAATACTCCTATAATAGAGAAGTATGTATATTCACATGGACATAAGTCAGAAGTAAAATTAAATGAAAGTACATGTATATATAAACTATCTGAAGAAAATACATTTGGTCAGCCTATAAAAGTTGTTACGGGTCCAATTACTCGAAATTATAGTTATGATAGTTTTGGCATACCTATAGAACGATCAGCCTCTATTGGTGATACTCAGGTACAGCATATTAAATATACTTATGATTTTGAGACTGGAAATATGCTTTCAAGAGAGGATAATGGCGTTTTGGAAGAATTCGGATATGACAATCTTAACCGTTTAACATCGTATGGAGATAGAACTATTAGTTATGACTCAAAGGGAAATATTACGAGGAAATCAGGAATTGGGATGTTCGAGTATACAAATAATATGAAGCCATATGCATTAAGTAAAGCTTCAATAACAGGTAATGAGATACCTTCAAATATTCAAAATGTTTATTACACACCACTGGGAAGAGTATCTAAAATAACAGAGTCTTTGTATGAAGCAACCTTTGATTATGATTTTGAGGGTAATCGTGTGAGGATGAAATTAAATAAAGATAAATTTGACTATATGACAAGACATTATCTTGGCAATTGTTATGAATACGACGATGGATATAAACTTAGACATAAGTTATATTTGATGGGAGATTATTATTCTTCTCCGGCTGTGTACGTAAAGGAAGGAACGAAATATAAAACCGTATATATTCTTAGAGATAATATTGGAAGTATTACGCATGTTATAGATTCTAATGGTACTATCCTTCAAACTCTTGATTATGATGCATGGGGTAGATTGTGTGATGCTTCGACAAAAACTCCGTTTACAGATGGGCAATATAATATTCATTTTTTATATTTAGGTAGAGGTTATACAGGACATGAACATCTTCCTGAATTCGGAGTCATTAATATGAATGCCCGTTTATATGATCCGGTACTAGGTCGTTTCCTTTCCCCTGATCCTTATGTTCAGGATCCTGAAGGCACCCAGAATTTCAATAGATATTCTTACGCTTTAAATAATCCAATGAAATATAAGGATCCAAATGGAGAATTTCTATTCTTGTCAATAGTAGCAACATGTGATTTAATAAAAAATTTGTTTAGACATGGATTTGATTTTAAGAGTTATGATTGGACGAAGACGAGCAATGCATGGAAAATAGATAGAAGTATATTTAGAGGTAGTTTTACTCAAGTTTTAAATAAATTAACCTTTAGTGCAATGAATACAGGAATTGGGAATATTATAGCACACGGGTATAATTTATTTGGACACAGAGGAAAAGCAACGGAATTAGAAGGAGTTCTAGCTTTGCCGGCTGGGTTGGCAGATGGTACAGCAGTTACTTTTGGTCATTATACAATAGGACCAGTTGGATATACCGCTACATATAAGGATCATTTGTTTGTTCATGAATACGGACATTTTATTCAATCTATGAATTATGGAAATGCTTATCTTTATGCTGTCGCTATTCCGAGTGTTTTAAGTGCTGCCGGTATTGATGAGAAATCTGGGAAACCACATAAGGAAAGATGGTTTGAGGTGGATGCTAGCAGAAGAGGTGCAAAATATTTTGACAAAAAGTATGGTCCGAATTCATTAAATAGTGATGAAGCTTTTGATAAAAAAGCTTTTTTTAATGGAGGCGGTACATTATATCAGAATCCGAGAGAGTTGGGAAATGCTAATGATAAAGGAAGATATCCACAAAAAAAAGTTTTCCCCTATCATTTCAGTGGTGTAATTTTTTGGGATTTCTTTTTATAGAATGAGCTAAAAAATTAATAAAGAAGGGATGTTATTTCTAAATTTGGAAATTCAGGGATTATGGAATGATGATTTAGAAATCAAAGTTAAAATTAATACTATGTGTTCTCTTTTCTTATTCTTAAAATAGATTGATTATATGAATAACATTGGATTTAAATATCATCAAAACGTATTGGTCTGCATTACATGTGCAATTCTCTTGTTATGTACGGCAATGACTTGTGATGAACCATGGACGGAAAAGGATTATTCTAAAATACATATTATTAATAAAAGTGGGGAAGTGGTTTATGTGCATTATGCCGGTCAGGGGTGTAATATATTAACAAAACCATCTAATTTTATATCATTGGGACTTGATAAGCTAAATAAAATAGCCCCCAATGATACATGCGTTTATGAAATCATTAATCCCGATAAATCGAATTTCCCTAATGAGTATCATCAATTCATTGTTTTTAGGCAAAGTACTATAGATGAGAATGGAATTGACAAATTGGCTGAAAATGATATTTATGATAAGCTTTATATCTATAATTATAGTGAGCTTTCTGAATTAGATTTTAAAATTTTCTTTCCGGAAGAGTGAACTGCAAGTAGGATCATTAAAGATTTTGAAACTTTATAGTTGAAAACATCAATTGGAGTCATGGACTGTCGAATAAAACCACATGTTTTGAGATGCATTAGATATTGTGCGCTATGTTGTATTTGTATGTTGTGCTCTGCTACCTCGTGTCAAGACGATGACATAGAAAATTCATCGTATTTTTATATTGTGAATGGCACTGAAGAAACAATGTATGTCGGTTTTTATGGGGATAACGAACATATTGTCGAGCCTGCGGATGTCTTGTTGCTGACAGGCTTGAATGGTCTCGCAAAGATTTCTTCCGGAGAAAAATTTGAAGATTGTATCAGCGGATATTATGCTACTCATAAAAGAGGAGCATATCACCAGTATATTGTTTTTTCGCAATCGACAATTGATGAGGTTGGGATTAGTACAATAATAGAGAATGGAATATTTGATGCGCGTTACGTATTCAGTTATGATGAGATGGAAGAAATGAATTTTGAAATAGTCTTTAAGGGTAAATATTCTAAAGACATAAATACTGCCGGTGATGAGTAATTGGTCTAAAATTCTTATGTACAATGTTCTGTGTGCGATAAGCCTTATGTGCAGTTCTTCTGGGTGCCGCGAATCTATTGAGATCAATCAACGCGGACCTGTGGCTCTCCATAACACGACAGAAGAGGTGATTTATGTTGCGTGTTTGGTGGACCGGGCAAAATCTTTTTCCACAACGGAGGTAATACTCAAAGATGGAATAGATGGTTTTACTAGGTTGGAACCGGGAGGGTGTTTTGAGAGTCAGACTTATGTGAATTACGCTACCCCTTATCACTATCAACTGAATTGTCACTTTTTGATTTTGACACAAAATACAATTGATAAATATAGTGTGAGAGAATTAATGGACAACAATATTTATGATGATATGCTTATCTTCTCAATAGAAGAAATGACGGAGATGCATTTTTGTGTGGAATATAATGGAAAAATTGACTAAAAAATAAGAGTATTATGGGTGCAAAGATGATGTTGGCGGGAATATTGTGTGCTGTCGGAGTTTGGGGAGCACAGGCGCAGAGCGTGGTGAATAATCCCGATAACAAGGCTTATTGGGGAATACGAACTTCTTTCGATCTAACAATGCCAAGCAAATTAAAAATATCTTCTCCTGATGGGAAAATCTCAATTTCTCAGTCTGTTTACGATCCGGGTGCAGGAATTAGTACGGAGGGCGTATTTAATATTCCAATTGTTGCGAACTTTTATATCGAGCCAGGTCTGGGATTCTATTATAACACTATGGTAATTAAAGAAAATGCATTAGAAGGATTAAAGACATATATTCAAAACCTTGGTGTAAGGGATGCACGGATAACAAAACATTCTGTAAGAAAAACGGGTATGAAGATTCCTGTGATGGCGGGTTATCATTTTGACTTTTCTCAAAATGTAAGACTTGTTTTATTTACCGGTCCGGTGCTTGATATTGGTTTTTCGATGGATGAGTATGTTAAAGTCAATATTTTCAATGATTCGTTTGCGTCATCAATGTATAAGGCTCGGGATCGTTATTCTGAAGATCGGATGCAACGCACCAATCTTGATTGGAGAGTGGGCATAGGGGTAGACATACATCGCTTCTTCATTGCCTGCAATTGGACTGCAGGACTGACCAATTCATACCTTGTGGCAGAAAAGAACAGTAAAGATTACAAAATCGATTTCCGCCAGAATTATCTCCAGTTCTCTTTTGGCTACAACTTCCGATAAAAGTCAATTAAACTGACCCCGCACCGACCGGATCGTTTCCTGTGGAAACTCCTCGTGTCGATGCGGGGGTTATAACTTTTTAACTTAACTTATTTCCTGATGGAGCGGAGCCAGCGTTCGAGCTCTCCGCTCCATTGGGCTTTGTAGGGGTTGGTGTCGCGGAAACCGAATCCGTGACCTCCGTCGGGATAGATGTGGAGGGAGTAAGGCACTTTATTTTTCTGAAGAGCCTCAATATAATGTAGCGAATTTAAAGGATCCACAACTTTGTCATCCGTGGCAAGAACAATAAAAGCCGGCGGAGTCTGTGGCGTAACTCTGTTTTCAAGACTGTATTTTTCGATTTGTGCCTTGGTCGGTTTTTCTCCGATCAGATGCTCGCGTGTGCCTTTGTGGGTGATGTCGGTCATGGAAATCACAGGGTAGAGGAGGATTTCGAAATCGGGTCGATACTGATCTTCTCCATACATCGTGGCGAGCATTGCGGCGAAATGACCTCCTGCGGAACATCCCATGATGCCGACTTCATTCGGATTAT
>CAJUDL010000079.1 GCA_910585285.1 uncultured Muribaculaceae bacterium | reverse complement strand
TGCATATTGACAATCTGAACGTAGGTGGAGATCTTAATGGAGAAATGACCTACAACATGAGGACAAACCAATGGACAATGCCTGTCAATCTGCCGAGTGCGGCTTCCGTCACTATCACCGTAACTGGTAAAGGCAGTCTATACAACAAGGAGACCACCGACATGGGACCCGCGATAGCACAGAATGTCGCTTTCGGGGGAAACAGTGAAAACTTGTCATTCGGTGAGACCGGTTCAGTAATTACAATAGATCTTCCCGCCGGCGAGACAACACTTGTGCTTGACTTATCTGACCCGATGGCATTAAAAATAGGGGCAGGCGAAGCCGCTCCCGAACCTGAAGCAGAACCTCGGCTTTATTTCTCCGGAGTAATCAATTGGAATGGATTCGATGACTACATTTCACTCTATGATGAAGGCTCATTGTCTTACGGAGGCGCACATTGGATAGATTCTGAATGGGGCTATCGTGCATACCCGCAACCGGATTGGGGAACAGCTTATAAGGCCGCTGAGGGCGCTTCACCTCTAAGTGGAAGTCTGATACTTGCCGAATCGGATGGTAATATTCCGGCACCCGAGAAAGGATTATATGTCATGGAATTCAAGATGAAAGAGTTGACATACCAGCTTACAAAGGTCGAAACAGTCACTTTTACAGGACTCAACGATGACTGGTCTGAACATCCGATGGTACAATCGGAGGATAATCCCGAAGTGTTCACAGCCGAATTTGTAAAGGAAAAAGAAACTCCATGGGGTGTCAAGGTGCTTATAAATAATGACTGGAGTCTTTTCTTCGGTGGCAGTAACGGAAACCTTGTTCTCGGTCACACTGATGCAACAACCGGTTTTGACGGTGATAATGCTCTGACTATCGGAGAGACATATATCCTTAGAGTAGACTTCGGAACCCAGACATATTCTTATTCTCTTAAATAAACAGAACAAATGAAAATGACAACAATAATTTCCGCTTTTGCACTCGCCGCCACTTTCTTTTGCGGCTGCTCCGAAGAGGGTCCTGTCACTAATCCGCGACAGGAGGACACATCAAATATCGTTAAAGAAACCGGTTTTGCCCGTGGTGCTGATGTAAGCTGGCTTACCCAAATGGAATCGGAGGGAAGAAAGTTCTACACTCCCGGTGACGACCGTCAGGAAATGGAGTGCATGCAACTTCTTCGAGACCATTGTGGAGTCAATTCAATAAGACTTCGTGTATGGGTCAATCCTAAAGACGGTTGGAACAACATAGATGATGTGGTTCTCAAGGCTCGTCGAGCAGAGAACCTTGGTCTTAGAACCATGATAGACTTCCATTTTTCTGATACTTGGGCAGACCCCGGACATCAGGAAATGCCGGAAGCTTGGAAAAATCTCTCTTTCGATGAGCTTACCACGGCAGTTGGAAATCATGTTACTGAAACTCTCAATGCATTGAAAAATGTTGGCGTGACACCTGAATGGGTACAAATCGGCAACGAAACGACACCCGGAATGATGCTTCCTGTAGGTTCAGTCGATAATCCTGCTCAACTCACCAAACTTAACAATGCCGGATATGATGCCGTCAAATCCGTATTTCCGGATGCTATGGTTATCGTCCATCTGGATGGTGGTAACAACCAGTGGGCGTATGACAGGATGTTTGACATCCTTGAAAACAATGGGGGCAAATATGATATGATTGGTATGTCACTCTATCCTTATTGGGCGGAACAACAGGGCGAAACAGGCGGTTGGTTGAAAATTGCCGATGACTGCATCGCAAATATCAATCATCTGAAGCAGAAATACAACAAACCTGTAATGATTTGCGAAATAGGTATGCCTTATGACCAAGGAGAGCTTTGCAAGCAGTTAATCACTAAAATGATGGACACAGAAGTAGAAGGTATATTCTATTGGGAACCTCAAGCTCCTAATGGCTATAATGATGGTTATAATCTCGGATGCTTCGACAATGATGCTCCGACAGTAGCACTGGATGCATTCAAAACTAAATAATAGCACTGTATCGACCCCATGCATTAATTGGCACGCCTCAGAAATTTCGCATCTGCCCTCTTCAAAGATAGACGCTAAAAGTTAGAGGCGTGCCAATTTACCTTTTCCCTTTAACCTTTTACCTTTACCCTTTACCTTTACCCTTTACCCTATTCCCTGTCTTACTTAAAAAATGTTGATATTGGGTAAATTAAGAGGATTTTTTATTAAAAAAGGAAAAGATATTGCCCTCTGATTGCAAAATCAAATTTATTATCATATCTTTGCGAAAGAAATTAAAATTGTTTCCTTTTGAAATATATTTGCTTTCACTAAAAATAATTCAACTTTCGCAAGCGTAAAGTTGAAGTTTAAAAGTTTAATCCCGCAAGCGTAGTTTATGAGTTTATTTGTTTGCCACGAATAAATGAAAACTAAGTCATGTTCGCATCTAATAAACTTTTAAACTTATAAACTTTAAGTTGAAGCTTGCGAAACTTAAATTAAATAATAAACCTAATATCATATTTATGACAACAAAATTCAAGGGGTGTTCCGCTCTTTTCTTATTCGCGGCTTCAGTTATGCCGGTAATGGGACAGACCCTTATGTCGCCGGATGGTGATTTGACTATGAAGTTTTCACTTACCAGTGAAGGCTCTCCACAGTATGAACTTAATTTCAAAGGGAAGACTGTCGTTAAACCAAGTCGTCTCGGATTCGAGATCAAGAAAACCAAACAGGTAAAAGATGGCACAGCCCTTAAAAATGGGTTTGAGGTTGTTTCCGTCGATACAACATCTGTAGATGAAACCTGGCAACCGGTTTGGGGAGAAGAGAAAGATATCCGTAACCATTACAAAGAGATGGTGGTTAATCTACGTCAGAAAGACACAAAACGTCTGATGTCGCTTCGCTTCCGTCTTTTTGATGACGGTCTCGGTTTCCGTTATGAGTTTCCGATGCAGAAGAAACTCAGCTATTTCGTCATTACTGATGAGTTGACAGAGTTTGCAATGCCTGCCGACCACGAGGCTTATTGGATTCCTGCCGACTATGATACTCAGGAGTTTGATTATACCCGCAGCCGCATGTCTGAGATTCCCTCAAAAATGGATGAGGTCAGAGGTCCCACATACGATTGGACTACCATCCCGGTTGATAACGGCGTGCAAACAGCTTTAATGCTTAAAAGCGATGATGGTTTATATATCAATCTTCATGAGGCTGCTCTTATCAATTATCCCTGCATGCATCTTGAAATTGACACCAAAACCAATACATTCAAGGCTCTCCTCACTCCGGATGCGGTTGGAGATAAGGCATACATGCAGACTGATTGCGTCACTCCCTGGCGTACTATCATAGTGAGCGATGATGCGCGTGACATCCTCGCATCTCGAATAACACTTAATCTCAACGAGCCTTGCAAGATTGAGGATACAAGCTGGATCAAGCCTATGAAATATGTTGGAGTCTGGTGGGAGATGATCAACCGTAAAAGCAAATGGAGCTATACAAACGATCTTCCCAATATCCATCTTGACAAGGTGGATTACACAAAAACCAAACCTCATGGAAAACATGGCGCCACAACCGATAACGTGAAGAAATATATCGACTTTGCCGCCAAGCATGGCTTTGATGGTGTGCTTGTTGAGGGCTGGAATATAGGTTGGGAAGATTGGTCAGGCAAAATGAAGGATGAGGTATTCGATTTTGTTACTCCTTATCCCGATTTCGATCTTCCTGCCATACGTGACTATGCAAAAGAGAAGGGAGTTAAGATGATCATGCATCACGAGACCTCAAGCTCTGTACGCAATTATGAGCGTCGCATGGACGAGGCTTATAAATTCATGAAAGATAATGGTTATGACGCCGTAAAGAGCGGCTACGTAGGCAATATCATTCCCGCCGGAAGCAACCACTTTAGCCAATGGCTTGTAAATCATTATCAGTATGCAGTTGAGAAAGCAGCCGATTATAAGATTATGATTAACGCACATGAGGCAGTACGTCCTACAGGTATCTGTCGCACATGGCCAAACCTGATTGGCAATGAATCAGCTCGCGGATCGGAGTATCAGGCATTCGGTGGCAGCAAACCCAGCCATACTACTATCCTTCCATTCACACGCCTTGTTGGCGGTCCTATGGATTATACCCCCGGTCTGTTTGAGAATGATATGCGCAAATACAATCCGAAAAACACATCGTGGGTTAACACAACTCTTGCCAATCAGTTGTCGCTTTACGTCACGATGTCGAGTCCGCTGCAGATGGCAGCTGATTTCCCGGAAACCTACGAGAAATTCATGGATGCATTCCAATTTATCAAGGACGTTGCGATTGACTGGGACAAGAGCTATTATCTTGAAGCAGAACCGATGGAATATCTCACTGTAGCGCGTAAAGCCAAAGGTGAAGAGAAATGGTTTGTCGGTGGCACTAATGGTGCGGATCCGCGCACAGCTGAAGTTGACTTCAGCTTCCTTCCTGCCGGCAAATACAAAGCTGTGGTATATCGCGATGCCAAAGATGCTCACTACAAGAACAATCCTCAGGCATACGTAATAGAGACAAAGACGGTAACGCCCAAAACCAAAATGAAGATCCACGAAGCAGCCGGCGGGGGCTTCGCCATCTCCATCCTCCCCATCTGATATGGAAAAGATATATAGAGAAAAGCCGGGTGAGGCAAGTCTTAATGCAGTCAAGAGAGCCCGAATGCAGGCTGATGCTGAAGACAGACCTGTAAGAATACTATTTGTGTGTTTAGGCAACATTTGCAGGAGTCCTGCGGCTGAAGGGATTATGCGACATATCACCGAAGAGCTCCCCCCTTCCCGACGTCCGGAACTTGACTCCGCCGGATTTTATGGAGGTCATGCAGGAGATCTTCCCGATCGCAGAATGCGGCATGCCGCCTTCGCAAGAGGTCTCAGACTTGAGCACCACAGTCGCGTAATCCGCCCTTCGGATTTCGATTATTTCGATCTTATTTTAGGAATGGACGACCAAAATATCGACAATCTTCACGAAGCAGCTCCAACTCTTGATGCTGAAAAGAAGATTGCAAGAATGAGTGATTTCGCGATTCATTATCCCGAAGCCGATTCCGTGCCGGATCCTTACTGGGAGGGAGCCGCCGGTTTTGAGATTGTACTAAACCTGCTTGAGGATGCTTGCGACGAACTTAAAAAATACATCTAAATAGATATTAAAAACGCCGGGACATTTACCCGGCGTTTTTATTACTTACATATATCGGTTAATTTTTATTACTTAATCTATTTAGATTACTGACTTATATTGTCAATATTGAATTCATCCACCGTAACATTGAAGTCAATGGGTTTCAACACATTAGGATTATCTATCTTTATATTATAGATATAAGAGCATCCGATTTTCCATTCGGTCATATCCGGGGTCGTGAGCGGATATATTAAACGCCCACATGATGTATGAGGCACAAGCAAATAGTCCGGCGTGTCTTGTCTTGGCCATA
Source organism: uncultured Muribaculaceae bacterium (assembly GCA_910585285.1). Classification (GTDB taxonomy): domain Bacteria; phylum Bacteroidota; class Bacteroidia; order Bacteroidales; family Muribaculaceae; genus Lepagella. Next base: position 3,452 of record CAJUDL010000079.1, on the reverse strand, counting down.
TCTTGGAACCTGATGCCGCATCGAAAATCTCACAATCTATCTGAATAGCATTTCCTGTAAATTCGTTCCCATTAAAATCTACATTCTCCAGTGGCTGTGGCAACATATAATCAATCTCAAGATTCTTTTCCGTAACATCAACTGGAGTATTGGTCAATGTCAACGCCTCATCCGCTGAGAAAGAATAAAACGTAAGTATATCTATCGGGGAGTTTAAATTGCTCCAATATCCAACTCCCTGTTGCGAACCGGAAGTTGTAGAAGTTGATGGGAACGTGAATGAACCCTTGTGCTTGACATCAAGTAGCGACACATGATACACTTTCACCGTTATCATTGAATTTGAACTGCTCAAGTTTACATTCACCTTCGACATGGCATGCCGGAAATTCATCATGACAGGAGTTGATTTCGCAACCTGCCCGACACTGACAGCGTAAAGGAAATCAGTGTCGCCCTGATTGCTATAGTTGACAATAGTATTCAGCCCCGAAGGCTCTTCTGAGGGAGAAACCGATATACCGGGACTATATGCATAAAAATTAACCGGCGTTTCAGGCCAATACATCACTGGTGAGTATGACCATGTGGCACCGTTACGACTCACCGTGACATTTTCCATATAAGGCTTGCCCGCGGTAAAGGCATAAACCTGAAAACTATTGATCGTAGCGGTTGTAGTAGCTGTTGAACGCGTGGCATTTGGTACAAGCGCGCCAAAACTTATAGCCTTTCCGGTATCCTGCTCAACAATAGGTTCCTGGTCAGAACAAGAGCACACAGCTACCGCTCCGACAACAGATGCTAAAACTAAAGATAATGCTTTCATAGTATTGCTTTATTTATTTGTTTATTAATCAAGAATTTATATCAATGATATATGTCTCCCAGCCGTCAACTGTCACATCGAAGGCTCCGTCGCCCGATGGAGATCCGGATTCCGGCAGGTCAATATTTCCGACAGTGATAAGAACATTCATCTTGTCGGGAGCATCAGCAATCTGGCGCGACACATCAAATTCATATTTATACTTTTTCCCGTCTGTCATCCAAAAGTAAAGTGTCAGTTTATTTAAAACGTTGCCATTCGCCAAAGAACCGAAGGTAAACATTGTGCCCGCGACTTCGTCATCATTAGTCTTAATAGCAGAAACCGGCAAAGTTGCTGGTTCACCCGTAGGTTTTCCCGAAGAGAGTACAAGACCTGGAGCCATCCCGCTCAGCGAAGCACACATGCGTGCCACTCCGGAAAGATTTTTGATTCCAGTGGCAACATACCTGTAACGGGGAGTGAGCATATGGGGATAAATGAAAAAAATCCGCTTCCCATATGTCGTTTCCTGATCAACGCCATGCCTTCGATATGCCACGCCATCATTACCAAGAGAGAACCATTCTACACTTTCTCCCCACATTTCATCAGGAGGTGAGACGACCTTCTCTCCGTCTTCAGTTATCGTCGCACCGACAGGAGTGCCCGACGGTGTAGATGCAAGTCCATTGTACAGTCCGGTCTCCTTACAATAACAATAAAACCCTGAATAATCTTCTTCATTCCCAAACAAAACATTGGATGTGTCATCATTAAATGCCATAACATGGAATTCTCCATCCGGGAGCAGCACCGGACCACCCTCTTTACCGGGAAAATCAAAACGCCAAGGCTCCCCACCTGACACCGGGAAAAAGATATAAGCCATACCTCCCGGATTGGCATTCGGACAATCATGCCAGTCACTGAAGACTTCGAAAGGTTTGTCTCCTTCACCACATTCACAACAACATGGGTAATCATATATCCAAGTGCATCCTGTGAATGCAACACTGGGACATATAACACAAAAAGCAATCAATATGGTTATAAAAGGATTTTTCACAAACTATTCTCTTTTCATTTACCAGAAGAGGCGATGCTCGTTGCCGCAAGTTCTATCTTACGGGCGAGTTTCCCAGTTTCCTTTATAAAATGATATAACTCAACTGCCGGTGCCATATCAAAACGTTTGCCGGATTCTTCCGGTCCACTCCAGGCTTCTATGTCATCGGAAATCTTCTTTATGGCTTCCTTTACCGTTGTTGCAGAGTTTTCCTTTACCTCTTTCTCGGGCCAGTCTTTTAGAAGGTCTGCCGATACAAACATTTGACATGCCGCCACAAATGCGAAACTATCTTCAAGCATCTCTGGCCACAAGGTCAGATCAACATGCGATTGCAACGAATCAAGATATAGACTTGTGTTTGAGGCACAGACCATCAATCCTTCGACCGCCGGACGTGATGAATAATCCGTTGGCAAACCGGAAGGAAGATAAAGATCGTGCATGTCATTAAACCGGAAGTCCTGATTATACTGACCTCCCGCTCCCCTCTTGTTTACAGGTGTTGTAACGGCATAGCAAAACGAGAGATACATATTAAGCCTATGTAGAAGAACAGGAATATTCTTCATAAGCTTGTCATATTCTGTTGCCTGGTGCACACGATGCTGCTTCTCGATTTCTGTTTCGACATCGATCTCCGACTTCATCGATCCAACAGAATTAAGAAAGAATCCAAGAAAAACAAGTCCACACATCACCTCAATGGCGGTTACCGCCTGCGCCCAACCATGTGCCGGCGTATAATCACCAAAACCGAGAGTTGTAATTGTTACTATGCTATAATACAACCACGATCCATAGTCGGTCCCGGCATTCTCAGGAATGCGAAACTGTCCGTCGGGCATCCAATAATATACAAGGGCGAACAAAGGCATCAAACACAGATACAAACATATCCACACTATCGGACGCACATTAGAAACAACATGCCAAAAATGTTTCAACTTATTAGAAATTCCCTCATTCATAACTCTAATGTTTTACTTACTTATTAGAACAATCCTCATATCTGATAGTTCTTCCCCGAGCCGTATTGGGGTATCCACACCTATAGAATAGATTCATTGAAGTTGTATTGACCACAAAAAGGCATCATCCTAATCGTATTTGTGGATGTTTTTAGAACAAATACAACTGTTAAGTTGTAAAATTAAAAAAGATGAAATAATGGGCTTGCCATAAAAATAAACCACAAAATATTTGGCAACGTCAAATATTGTTTGTAATTTTACGAACACCAAACAAAGGATAATATGTCAAAATTAGAGATAACGCCTGAACAGGAGCGTCTTGCGAGGTTCGCTAAAGCGATGGGACATCCCACCCGTATAGCAATCCTACATTTTCTCGCTCAGAGAAACGAATGTTTCTTTGGCGACATACACGAGGTACTTCCGATTGCAAAAGCTACTGTGTCGCAACATTTAAGCGAGTTGAAAGATGCGGGGCTGATACAAGGCACCATCGAGCCGCCAAAAGTAAAGTATTGCATCAACGCAGAGAACTGGAGACTTGCCCGGCAACTGTTTTCACAGATGCTTGACGACTGCTGTCCCTCAAAAAAGAATAGTT
>CAJUDL010000078.1 GCA_910585285.1 uncultured Muribaculaceae bacterium | reverse complement strand
TTAGAAGGATTTTGAATACCAACCTTACGGCAATTCAATTTTGTGCGAAACAAACAAACTAACCTTATAATATATGGGAAACTGTTTTTCTACTTCATCGGGCAGGTTCTTGTCCAAAATTAAATTATTACTGGTTTTGCCGGTATTGTTCTGCATAGGACTGCCGGCATATGCCTCCGGTAATAAAGTTTCTATTAACATGAAGGATGTTCCTTTAGTGAATGTTCTGAAATCAATCGAACGTCAGACCGATTACCGCTTTTTCTATAGTAAAGAGTCGGTCAATGTCAACAAGAAGGTATCTGTCAATGCCGCGGGGGAGGCAGTCTCCGTTGTTCTGGATAAGATTCTTCCTTCTTGTGGCATCGGGTATACGATTGATAAAAAGAGGATTCTCCTGAACAGGATGCAGGAGAATGCCTCGAAAGTCTCTACAACTACAGCAGGTAAAGGAGAGAAGGTAAAAGTTTTAGGTCAGATCAGCGATGCTAAAGGAGAGCCGCTGATTGGAGTCTCGGTAAGGTGCGACGAAACCGGCGCAGGCGCTGTTTCCGACATTGATGGCAATTACGCCATCGAAGTGCCGGAGGGAAGTCGTCTTTCTTTTACATACGTGGGTTATACCCCGGTGAAAAAGAAAGTCGGCAAAGGCGGCTCTGTCAATGTCGTGCTTTCCGAAGACTCCAAACTCTTGAGTGAGGTTGTGGTCATAGGTTACGGCACAATGGACAAGAAAGAGCTTACTTCTGCCATAAGCCATGTTGGTGAGAAAGACTTTCTTTCCGTCAGTTCTCTTGACCCCAAAATGCTGATACAAGGTAAGGTGCCGGGTGTATCTATTACCAATACAGGTGCCGGAGACCCCAATAATCAGGCAAGTATCCAGATTCGTGGTGTGTCTTCGCGTTCAGCGGGTTTAGGACCATTGATCGTTATTGACGGTGTGCCCGGTGGAGACCTTACGAATGTCAATCCTAACGATATTGCTTCTTTTGATATTCTAAAGGATGGTGCGGCGTCTGCCATATATGGCACACGTGGTTCTAATGGTGTCGTTGTAGTAACAACAAAGAAAGGCTCGCGTGATGGAAAGACACATACATCCTATTCATGTACATTGGCATGGGATGTAATGAAAAAAGAACTGGACATGATGAGTGCGCAGGATTTTCGCGAAGTCCGTCTTGGTTGGGGAGATCCGGGCGTAGACATCGGTGGTAATGTAGACTGGCTTGATGCCGTTTCGCGCACCGGATTTACGATGAAGCATACTCTTTCTGTCAGTGGCGGTAATGAGAGGAGCAATTATCGTGTCAGTGCTGACTACCGTGATGCCAACGGAATCGATCTCCGGTCGGGCAGACGTGAATATGGTGCGAGAGCCTCTGTGCTCCATACTACAAAAGGGGGACTTTTCACGATAAACCTCAATGTGGCGCCCCGTGTCATATCACGCGACAATGCCGACTGGGGTGTGTTCAAGGATGCTATAGAAGCTAATCCAACCACCCCTCTCATGGATCCTAAGAATCCGGCGCAATATTATAATTTCTTCGGACAGATAGCCGGCAGTAACCCTGTGGAGAGGCAGAAACTCGAGACAAGCCACGCAGATGATAAGTTGCTTGACATGGACGGATCAATCAAGCTTAATCTGCTTCCATTGTTTTATAAGAATGGATTGACCGGTCAAAATCTTTCGACCCAGATAATGTTTGCAAGTCATCATTACAGCAATGACAACACCTCTTTTGTTCCTTCAACAAGCACAGCATGTATAAACAGCGGACATGAAGGTGTGGCTTCTCGGTCATACAGTAAGAGTCATCAATATATTCTGGAATGGCTCACCAATTACAGTGCACGTTTTGCCGACAAGCACAATGTTAAGGCGATGGTCGGATATTCCTATCAGTATGCCCAGGCTTCCGGTTTCAATGCGGAGAACAGGGATTTTCCCAACGATGGTCTCGGGGCAGACAATCTTGGCTCCGGATTGTGGGCTAAGGAAGAAGGCGAGGTTTTGATGGGGAGCTATAAAAACGATTCAAAGCTTATCTCTTTCTTCGGTCGTTTGAGTTATGATTACGATGGAAAGTATCTTATCACCGCATCTCTTCGTCATGAGGGTTCTTCTAAATTCGGAAAGAATCATAAATGGGGTAATTTCCCGGCTGTGTCTGCCGGATGGCGTATATCGCAGGAGGAATTCATGAAGGATATCTCGTGGATAAATGACCTTAAAATAAGGGCAGACTATGGTGTTACCGGTAATCAGGATTTTGGCAGCTATCTGTCAATAAACACCATGAGCGGTTTTGGATACTATTATTATAACGGAAAGTATATTCAGGTATGGGGACCCGGTAAGAATGTCAATCCCGACCTCCGTTGGGAAAAGGGAAAGAACTGGAATGTAGGTCTTGATTTCTCGGTGCTTGACAATCGTATCTATGGTTCTTTAAACTATTTCAACCGCAGGCAGCAAGATCTTCTCGGCAATTACACGGTTTCCGTGCCACCGAATATCCATGGTGAAACATTTGTCAACGTGGGAACAATGAAAAACACGGGATTTGAATTTGACCTTAATTTCAATGTCGTGGATACTAAAGATTTTTCTTATAATTTTGGTGTCATAGGAAGCACGATGAACAATAAGTTCGTTGAATTCAGTAATTCGCAATATGTCGGACAGGACTATTACAGCGTATGTGAGACTGTGAATCCTTATCCTTATTATTATCTGCAGCGTATCGAGAAAGGTAAGCCTATCGGTAATTTCTACATGTGGCGTTACGCCGGTATCGACCGCAACGGAGACTGGGTGGTATATGACAAGAATGGAGAAATGATCAGTGCGTCAATGGCTACAGAAGAAGACCGCTGTGTAGTTGGAAACGGAATGCCTAAATTTACGATGTCAACAACCCATAATTTCCGTTATCGTAATTTTGATTTGTCTCTGTTCTTCCGTGGGGCATTTGGCTTTCAGATTTTCAATATCCATGATTTCTATTACGGTACCCGTAATTTCAACGGCAATATGTTGAAAAAGGCATACGGCAAGAATTTTGATGTGTCGCCTTACTCTGCTCCGGTTGTGAGCGACTATTTCCTTGAGAATGGTGACTATTTCAAACTTGACATGATAACGTTGGGTTATACTCTGCGTCTTCCGCAATGTCGCTTTATTGATAAAGTGAGGGTTTATGGAACAGTGAATAATGTGTTCACGCTCACAAAATTCACCGGAGTGGATCCGTCAACTTATCAGGTCAATGGTCTTCAGCCCGGAGCGCAGGGCGACCGGAGTTATTATCCTTCAACGCGTCAATTCATCGTGGGCTTGCAGCTCGATTTCTAACAGCAAAAACAACTTAGACATGAAATTTCTAAAAAATATCATGATTGCCACTGCGTCGGTGTTGGCTTTGGGAAGTTGCACCAACCTTGACGAGACACTATATGACCAGGTAGGCTCTGATAATTATTATAATACAAAAATGGATGTAATCAGGGCGGTTTTCCGACCGTTCGAACATGCCTACTGGAGTATATGCAACCGACATATACTGAATGAGCTTCCTGCTGACCAGCTTATCACGCCAACACGCGACGGATGGTTTTACGATGGCGGATGTTGGGAACGTCTTCATTATCATACCTGGACTGTAGATGACTTTGTGGAGGCGAGGGATGAATGGAACGGCTGTTTTCAAGGAATCATGCAGTGCAATCTGGTGATTGAGGATCTGAGCCGTTTCACTCCGGAACAATTCGGATTCAGCGACACTGAATTCAATAATCTGACGGCACAATGCAGGATACTGCGTGCGTGGTTCTACATAAGATTGCTTGATGAGTTCCGAAACGTGCCTCTTGTCACAACATATAGTGACCGACCGAACAATCCGCAGGTGGCACCTGAAGAGACTTTCAGGTTTATAGAGAGTGAGCTTAAAGACAATCTTCACTTGCTTATAAAGAAAAACGGTCTCGGCACTAACTCTCAGATACAGGGACAATGGACACAGGCTGCCGCTGCATCTTTGCTCGTGCGTCTTTATCTCAATGCTGAAGTATATACCGGTGAACCCCGATATGAGGATTGTGCGAAAGTAGCTCAAGATATCTTGGACAATAAATATGGTGACTATATGGTTGCCGATCGGTGGGATGCCGCCTTCGATTATGATAACGACAATTGCGATGAGGTGATTTTCGGTTTCTCAGGTGCGAAAGGATATTCGCACTGGCATTATGATTACAATACATATGCCTGGACTGTTCCTGCCAATGCAGCATGGTTCCTGGATGACAACAAATCGGGCATTCATCATAACTGCAAATATGCGGCATCTCCAAGTTATGATCTTGACGGCAATCTGTATGATTATGAACTTGGCATGCCTGTTCAGAATTATAGGAAATATCCTGGAGATGAGCGCATGAAGTTCTATACCAATACCGGCAATAGTCGCCGCGAGGGGATGTTCCTTTTCGGTTATCTTGAATATAAAGATAATAATACGGGAGCAATTACACGTTTACGTGCTCCCGAGCTTCCTTATGATTTATACATACGTGATGCTGTCGGCAAATTCCAAGGTCTTGATCCTGATAAATGGCCCGGAGACAAAACCAGTACATTGCGTAACGGAGATCATAATTCGGGATGGCATTTCGTTAAATATCCCCTTTTGAGTGATGATGATCCTAATCAGGTTGAAAGCGATTATACTGAAATTCGTCTTCCTGAGATAATCTATTCGTTGGCTGAATGTAAGATGCGAGCCGGCGATAAGCCGGGAGCCGCGCGTCTTTTGAATTCTGTGAGACGCCGCAATTATCCTGCTGAGAATCTTGATAATGTGCTGTATGCTCCTGAAGGGAAAGCTCAGTTCGATGAGAATGAAATGTTGGCTGAATGGGGTCGGGAATTTTTTGCCGAAAGCCGGAGGAGAATAGATCTTGTGCGTTTCGGAAAGTTCAACACCGGACGCTGGTGGGACAAGACTCCTGATGCAGACAATCATACAGCAATATTCCCGATTGTCCGTTCGGTTTTGAATTCAAATGCTCTATTGAAACAGAATCCGGGATATGGCAGGTAACGGTACGGATTTAGAATCTCTGCCCTCAAAATGTTAGGGCAGAGATCTTAAACAACTTCTCATTAATTAAACAATAAAAACTTATGAAGTTAAAAAATATATTCTATTTACTGTGGGTTCTCCTTTTATTGCCACTGTATAGCTGTGAGGGGGAGAAAGATCTGGTAATAATTCAAAACGATTTGCCAATAAAGACTTCGGTTCTTTATATGGTTGGGGATGCCACGCCAAAAGGGTGGGATATAAACTCTCCTACACCCCTTGTGGCTTCGGAAGATGATGCACTCGTGTTTACATGGGAGGGTAATCTTAATGTAGGAGAAATGAAGCTCTGCATGACAACCGGCAGCTGGAACGATCCCTTCATTCGACCTCTGACCGGTGGAACGGAAATTGGTAAGGAGCCGATCACTGATGCACCTTTCAAGATGAATGCCGGAGATCCAGATGATAAATGGAACATTGTGGCAGCCGGTGTATACAACATTAAGTTCGACATGCGACATCGCACCATGAGCACTGTTTACCTTCGCGAGCCAGATGGTCCGGAAGTTACGCCTATTGAGACTGAAAATCTATATATAATTGGTGACGCCACACCCTCTTGGTGGAACATCAACAGTCCGACTCCTTGTGAAAAGATTTCAGATTTTATATTTGTTTATGAAGGAGGTTTGAACGAGGGTGCGTTGCAGGCATTGCTGACTCCCGGCGACTGGGCTCCGGCTTTCATCCTTCCGATTGATGCAGACAGCAAGATAAACAAATCCGGAAAAGATAAGGAGCTGTTCAACTACTCGATAAACCATACAAACATGTGGACGGTAGAGGATGCCGGGCGTTATCGTTTGACATTCGATCTCCAGAACTGGACAATCTCAGCTGAATATCTGGGTGGCTATGCTCCTGAAAAACTTTATATCGTAGGTTCTGCTACAGCAGGAGGATGGAGTCTTGATAACGCTACGGAATTAGCTGCTGTTGATGGAATTGAAGGAGAATATACATGGACTGGCTATCTTTCGAAAGGAACGTTCAAGGCTACAACAGTCAAGGATTTCGGCGCACCGTTCTATCGTCCTTCATCGGCTGATTGCCAGATTTCCGAGAATGGTATAACAGCAACCGATGTTGTGTTCACTTCGGATCCTGATGACCAATGGACTGTAGTTACTGCAGGAAATTATAAGATAGATATAAACACCAAGAAGCTGACCATTTCGGCAGAATATCTTGGAGATCCCGGAAAGAGACCCATAGAAACAACAACTCTCTATATATTAGGTGACGCTACTCCCAATAGTTGGGATATCGGTGCTCCCACGCCCCTTGATATGAAATCGGAAAATATATTCGTATATGAAGGGAAATTATTCAAGGGCGCGTTGCAGGCAACAGCTGTGACTGGCGATTGGAATGTACCGTTTATCCTGCCTGTAACCAATGGTTGCAAGATAAGCAAGACAGGTGTGGAAAGTAATGAATTCGATTATCTTGTGGATCATACCAATATGTGGCAAGTTGAGGACACAGGTAACTATCGCATTACTTTTGATCTCGAGAACTGGACCATAAGTGCCGAGTATCTCGGTGAGTGATACATGTGGGAACAATCTCTAAATAATTCAAATCAGAAAATAAGTTAATAATGAAAATAATGAACATACTTGCATCCACACTCGCTGTAGCCGCATTGACGGCTTGCACTGACACTATTGAGATGCGTCGACCTCAGAAATTTGTTTTGCCGGATCTTCCTCCAATCGAGGAGATACATAATTTCAAGGCTCCCCTATACTGGAGTGTTTACGAATATTGCCACACACAGTCGCAGAATGGCGTGAAGAATGAGGATATGGACATTACTGCGGAGCAATGGGAAAAGATCACAGACTGGCTCGCCAAGGATTTAAAGCCTTATGGTTACGATATGGTGTGCACGGACGGATTCATAACGCAGAACTGTAAGGATGGTTCTCCGTATATGACGCATTATGGCTCAATGTCTATAAAAGATCTTGTGGAAATGTGTAAGAAGAAGGGGCTTAAAGTTGGTATATATGATAACCCCTTGTGGATACATGCCCCGTGGGATACCAAAGTGCCTGACACCGACTATACATTAGGTGACTTGCTTTGGGATCATAAAAGCGAAGTCCTCAATCCTGACACACAGGATATGTGGGGATTCCAATGGGTAGTGGCTAATTATCCCGGTGCTAAGGAATACATAGACGGCTTCTTCAAACATTATGCCGATTTGGGTATAGACTACATCCGTGTTGACTTCCTTTCCTGGTATGAGGATGGCAAAGACAGGAATATGGGACCGATAGGAAGAGGTTATGGACGTGATGCCTACGTGCGTGCCTTGTCTTATATTGCTGAAAATGCAAAGAAATACGGAATATTCATATCTCTTGTGATGCCTCATCTATATTATGATGCGGAGATTGAGAAACTATGCGGCAATATGGTCCGTATAGTGCAGGATACAGGAAACGGTGGCTGGTGGCATTATTCAGATTGCGAAAGAGGTAAATCCTGGACTACATGGCCTAACTGCATGAATATGTTCGATGGATTTGTGTATTGGTCACATATCTCGGGTCGTGGAAAAGTATTGCTTGATGGAGACTTTATCCGCCTTAACACATTCAATACGGATGCAGAGAAGGAATCGGTGGTTTCTCTCCAGCTTATGGCAGGTGGTCCCGTGACGATTGCTGACCAATATAACACCATCGGGGACAACACGAAATTCTATACAAATTCTGAGCTTCTTGCCTTGAATACAGATGGTTTCGTCGGCAAGCCTTTGAGCGATGAGCTCAACAGTCGCAACAGCCAGATTTGGTATGGACAGATGTCTGACGGCAACTATGTCATTGGTTTGTTTAATCGTGATGACAGTTCGATGTCGTTCAGCGTTGATTTCAAAACTCTCGGCATAGAGGGTGAATGGAATATTCGAGACTTATGGAAGCACGCTGATGAGGGTTCGGCAAGCTCAATATCGGTTACGGTGGCTCCTCATGGATGCAAAATAATTAAACTGACAAAATAAAAATCTAAACATAAAAACTATATGATCATGAAAAGAACTTTTTTATCCATTGTTTTAACCGCTCTCTGCGCTACTATATCGTTTGCAGAAAATCCGTCAGTATTGTATATTATTGGTGATCTTAATGGGTGGAATTGGGATAATGCTACTGAAATGCAACCTGTGTCAGGTCAGGATGGTGAATATTCTTGGACAGGAACCTTGGATGCTGGTGACTTTAAAATCTATGCCCAAAAGAATCCAACGTGGAATGGGTCAGTACCGTTTTATCATCCGACGTATAATGGTTGCGAAGTGTCACAAGCAGGTGTTGCAAGCAACGAAGTCGTATTTACCACCGAACCGGATAATAAGTGGAAGGTAACTGAGGCAGGTCAATACACAATCACTATCAATATCACTACACTTACTATTTCTGCAACTTACCTCGGTGCTCCTGTAAAAAGTCCGATAGATACCGAAACTTTGTATCTTATTGGCGATATCTGTGGGTGGAATATGGATAATCCTACGCCTTGTGTTAAAAAAGATAAGAATGTTTTCGTTTATGAAGGCGAATTGCCCGCAGGTTCATTTCAAGCGACACCGGTTAAAGGTGGTTCAAATTGGGGTGCCAAATTTATCCTTCCGACATCTAAATGCAACATAACAAAGGCAGGATTGACTGATTATGAATTTGATTATTCCGCTGATCACGCTAATTCCTGGATAGTGGATGCTGCGGATGCGGGGAAATATACTCTTACTTTCGACCTCAATAAATGGACACTGAATGTAAAATATAATGATGAAAGTGGTGTTAGCGAACTT
>CAJUDL010000077.1 GCA_910585285.1 uncultured Muribaculaceae bacterium | reverse complement strand
CCGATTATGAAGGTCTCAAATATTTCACTGAGTTCTGGCCCAGCGACAATACGGATCCAGTGGAGCGCCTTTACATTCAGTGGGGTTTCTCTCAAATATTCCCAGCCAAGACACTCTGTGCGCACGTGACTACATGGAATCGTTCGGCTCCTGTTAAATTCCGCACGAATGTTGCCATGATGGGTAAGCTTGGCTTCGACCTGAAGCTTGATGACCTGACCAAAGAAGAGGCAGACTACTGTCGCCGTGCCATCAAAAACTACAATGCATTGAAACCGGTGATTCTCGAGGGTGACCAGTATCGTCTTGTGTCTCCCTATGAGGGACAGCATGCGGCAACCATGTATGTAGGGAAGAACGATGGTGACGCCGTGCTCTTCACATTCGATATTTATCCGCGTTATCGTCCGGTAATATCAAAATCCGAGTCAAACGTGAAGCTTAACGGTCTTGTTCCCTCTGCCCGTTATGCCGTGACCGAGATCGACCGCACGGATGGCAATGACAGCAAGGTGGGAGAATATTCAGGGGAATACCTGATGACTGTCGGTCTTCCTCTCTTTACACTGAATAAACTTAATTCACACGTCTTCTCCATAAAGAAAATGTAATTTTTAATTGGTTTAGAGTTTCGGCAAGTCCTTTCCGCTCAGATGATTGGTGATAGGATTTAAGTAACGGGGAAATTTAAGAGAGTGTTTGGATTTAACTTTCGTTCACATGAAGAGGGATTTTCGAGGGAATTTCACGAGTTGAAGAAGGAGCATAGCGGGCTATGCGACTGATGAGACTTGGTGAAATTCACCGGAAAGACGATTCATGTGAATGAAAAGAATTAATTCAAAAAAGTACTTACTTACAATTCGTGTTAAATTCAAACACTCTCTAAGTAGATGATAAAAAAGAAAGACATAATATGAAAAAGAGTTTGTTATTATTGTTTTGTTTGTTTGGCTTGATTAGTGTGTGCCTTGCGAAGCCGACAAAGACATTTACAGTTTTGCAGTTGAATCTTTGGCATGAGGGTTCTAAGGTTCCTAATGGCTATCAGGGGATTGTGGATGTGTTGGATCAGGTGGATGCAGATGTTGTTTTTTTGTGTGAAATTAGAGATTTTAATGGGAATAAGTTTATGCCTCGTGTATTAAAGGATCTGGAAGCACGGGGGAAACATTACTATGGAGAGACTTTAGGTATGGTAGTCGGTATACTGAGTAAGTTCAAACCGGATAGTCTGATGAGATGCTGCATTGTGCCCGGTGATGAGGTTCGCGCAATGTTGAAGATGGTAACTACGATAGACGGGCAATCGATATCTTTCTACTCTTGTCATTTAGATTATTTGCATTATGAATGTTATATGCCTCGTGGTTATGATGGTACTACTTGGAAGAAGATGGATAAGCCGATTACGGACGAGAATGAAGTTCTAAAAGCAAACCGAATGGCTTATAGGGATGAGACAATCCGTTCTTTTGTTCAAGAGGTTCAGTCGGATATTAAACAAGGGCGTCCGGTGATTATGGGTGGAGATTTTAATGAACCTTCTCATTTAGATTGGCAAGCAGATACAAAGGATTTGTGGGATCATAACGGAGCAATTATCCATTGGGATTGTTCTATGATGCTTCATGAGGCGGGTTTCAAAGATGCTTATAGGGAGAAATATCCGAATCCTGTTCAATATCCCGGATTTACCTTTCCTGCCGGAAATAAAGTAGCTGAACAGGCTAAATTAGAAATACTGGCATGGGCTCCGGATGCTGACGAACGGGATCGTATTGACTTTATCTATTATTATCCGATGAACTCAAAGTTATCGATGAAAAACTGCTTGCTTGTAGGTCCTTCGGAAACTGTTATTCGTGGAAAAATAACAGAAAACAATTCTAAGGATAAGTTTTTAACACCTTCTTGTATCTGGCCAACAGATCATAAAGGGAATCTTGTTACGTTTAAGATTCGAGGAAAATAATTGTCATCTACTAAAATCGGTTAATTTTTAAGTAAGTAATTCAACTTTCGCAAGCATAAAGTTGAAGTTTAAAAGTTTAATAGCGCACATGACAAAAATTTGATGTTTTCAAATTTTTGTCATGTACTTTATTGTTGTATAAACGCCATAATACAATATACTATCCCAAATTACAGATTCACAGGTTTTATGCTTATGGCGTAGCCACCGCCGGGAGCAGCGGTCAGCCTCAATTTTGATTTTGAGTTGACTTTTTTCCTGACGATGCTGTATGCCTGAGGATTGTTCCTGAAATGTGCGTCCTTCGCATCTGCATAGATCACCGCTTCGTAATCCTTTCCTTTGTCAAGGAAACCAAGGCTGATTGTTGAAGTATGCCCGTCCTCATTGGCAGTGCATCCCACAAACCAGTCATTACTGTTTTTATCTTTTCTTGCGGCAACAATATAGCGTCCCGGCTCAGCCTCAAGATAGATACTTTTCTGCCAATCTACCGGCACATCCTTGATAAATTGAAATGCATCCATATAACGGGCGTAGTTCTCGGGCAGATCAGCCGCCATCTGCAGCGGGCTGTACATAGTTACGTATAATCCTAATTGCCGCGCCAAAGTGCTGTTCACTTTTGCGGGGTTATTGGGATTGAACGTGCTGATGTTCATTTCAAAAATACCGGGAGTATAGTCCATTGGACCTCCCTGCAGTCGTGTGAAAGGCAGGATTGTGGTATGACCGGGATTTATTCCGGCATTAGCCTCATATTCCGTACCTCTGGCGCTTTCATTGCCTATAAGGTTAGGATAAGTGCGACAAAGCCCGGTCGGTCTTACAGCTTCGTGGGCGTTTACCATTATCTTATGTTTGGCAGCCTCTTTTACGGCATAGAGATAATGATTGTTCATCCACTGCCCGTAGTGATGCTCGCCTCGAGGTATGATGTTGCCGACATAACCGCTCTTTACCGCATTATAGCCATACTTGTCCATCAGATCATAAGCCTGATGCATGTGACGCTCGTAATTTCGCACTGAGCTTGATGTCTCATGATGCATCATCAGCTTTATACCTTTTGATTTAGCATAGTTGTTGAGCATCTCGATGTCAAAATCGGGATACGGGGTAACAAAATCAAAGACATAATCCTTGGATTTACCGAACCAATCTTCCCAGCCGACATTCCAACCTTCCACAAGAAGCTGGTCAAAGCCATTTTCCGCTGCGAAATCAATGTAGCGCTTCACGTTCTCGTTATTGGCGGGATGTTGCCCGAGGGGATGCACCTTCGTGTAATCAGTCTCATCAAGTCGCACAGAAGGCAAGTCATAGGTATAAGACCATTGCTTGCCGCCGGCAATCATTTCCCACCATACACCCATATATTTAACGGGCTTTATCCATGAGACATCCTCGTACACACATGGCTCGTTAAGATTGAGGATCAGATTTGATGCGAGAATGTCTCGGGCATCATCACTGACCATGACGGTGCGCCACGGGGAATGCGCCGGACTCTGTATATGTCCCTTATGACCTTGTGCATCAGGAGTGAGCCATGAGCGGAACACCAACGTCGTGTCATTAAGATTCAGATGCATGCAGGAATAATCCACAAGTGCGGCTTCATGAATATTGATGTATAAGCCATCATCGGTTTTCATCTGCAACGAGGTCTGGACACCCGTCGGAGAAAACGGGGTCTGAGAAGCATTGCCGTCTATTGCAGATGACATTTTATCTCGGATTTCAGAGAGACGGCTCTCTGTATAATTGTATTCCTGAGTATCATAGTCACCGGCAATCCACCATGCTGTATGATCTCCTGTCATTGCAAATTCTGTCATCTCATCGTCTATCACGAAATAATCGAGACCCCTCTGTTGTGGCCACTCGTAGCGGAAGCCGACTCCATCATCGTAAACACGGAACCGGATATTCATTTTCCGATCTGTAGATGGCTGACGCAATTCCAGAACCATCTCGTTGTAATGATTTCTGATGCTGTCGTTCTCACCCCACACCGGAGTCCATGTCTCATCAAAAGAAGACGCTTGGGTGCCGACTACTTCAAAACCATCTGTCAAATCAGGGACTTCTACAAGTTTCACGCCAAGTGAAGAGGATTTGATGACCGGCTTATTCTTATAGCTGATACTATATACCGGTATGCCGTCTTTTACATCGGCTTCGAGAGAAACAATTTTGCCCGGAGATTCCAATGTATACGCCCACATGGTTGCCGGGATCGTCAAAAGTCCCGCAACCATGAGATTCTTAATCACTATATTTTTCATGTCAATCATCATTTGTATGTAAATTGTGCTATTGAACGGATATTGGTTGATGAAGAACCGACTATTGCCTTGAACTTACCGGGTTCGACAACCCATTCGTGCTTGGCATCATCAAAGAATTTAAGATCATCAGGAGTTATCTTAAAGGAAACTTCCGAGGTCTGTCCGGGCGCAAGGACGATTTTTTTAAATCCTTTCAGTTCCTTGACCGGACGGGGAAGAGAAGATTTCTCATCCTGAATGTAGAGCTGCACAATCTCTTTTCCCGCCACTTTGCCGGTATTGGTCACGGGTATCGTCACCGTGATGTCGCCATCGGCTGAGATCTCCTTCGAGGATAGAGATGCCTTCCCATACTTGAATGTCGTATAGCTCAATCCATACCCGAACGGGAACAACGCCGGGATTTTCTGGGTGTCATGCCAGCGATAGCCTACAAAAATATCCTCAAGATATTCCTGCTGAGGATCGTTGCCGGCACTCACATCCGCCCCTTTGAGATCAGCAGCGGCATTTCCCGCGGTTTTCCCCTCCACGCCGGGATAGGAAATTTCCCCGAAATGGTGCGCTCCGTTGTCTTCAAGTCTTTTCGGAAACGAGAATGGCAGCTTGCCGCTGGGATTGACCTTGCCGGAGATCACATCTGCCATTGACGGACCAATCATCGTGCCAAGATACCAGCTCTGCAATACAGCCGGCACCTTATCAATCCACGGCATCGCATAGGCATTACCCGATATATTGGCTACAATAAGATTGGGATTCACTGCAACGAGTTCCTCTATAAGCTTGTCCTGGTTCCATGGGAGATTGTATTCGCGACGGTCGGTTGACTCACAGTCCTGAAAGCCGTTTTTGTTCAATCCTCCGATATAGATAATGACATCTGCATCCTTTGCCATTGCGACTGCCTCATTGCGCAGTGAATCAAGTATGGCATCAGGAATAATATCCTCGGCATCATACATCGGGCGTCCCGTGCGGTAACCTTCAGCAAACTTTACTCCATCTCCATAAATGCCGCGAAGAGCATCAAGAGGTGTGAACATATCCTTCACTTTTAATTCCGATGAGCCGCCACCCTGGTTGAGCGGTCGGGTGGCATTCTCCCCGACAACAAGAATCCTCATTCCGGGTGTTGGCTTCAATGGAAGGATGCCGTTGTTTTTAAGAAGTACAATCGATTCGTCGCCTATGGCTTTGGCAGCGGCATAATGTTCAGGAGTGGCGACAGACCCGAAAGGTTTGTCGGTATTCATCGAAGTGCGAAAAATCAGTCGCAGAATATTACGTGCCTTGTCGTTTACGGTAGATTCCGGAACTTCCCCGGTCTTTATCATATTCAGGTAGGGGTCTGCGAGATAGTAGTCATTGTAGCCGAAACCGGATTCCGATGTCAGACCGTTCGTGAACGACCCCATCTCTATGTCAAGTCCGTTGAGGGCTGCCTGCTTCGTGTCATGCGCCCCGCCCCAGTCGGTGACAACAACTCCGTCAAATCCCCATTCGCTGCGAAGGATGTCGTTGAGCAGACGGGAATTGTGGCAGCAGTGCTCATCCCATATCTTATTGTACGCCCCCATGATGCTCCATGCGTTGCCGTCCTGCACAGCCCGTTTGAACGCCGGAAGATAGATCTCGTAGAGGGCGCGGTCGGATACCTTTACATTTATGTTGCCGCGCCATTTCTCCTGGTTGTTCAGAGCGAAGTGCTTCACGCATGCCGCGACACCGTTCTTCTGCAGTTCCTGTATGTAGGGCACCACCATCTCTCCCGCGAGATATGGATCCTCACCCATATATTCGAAGTTGCGTCCGTTGAGGGGAGTGCGGTAGATGTTGACTCCCGGACCAAGAAGCACATCCTTTTCCCTGTATCTCGCCTCCTCGCCGACATTCTTCCCGTAGAGAGCTGACATCTCCGGATTCCATGTCGCCGCAAGCGCGGTAAGAGCCGGGAAGGCTGTGATGGAGTCGTTGGTCCAGTTGGCATATCCCCAGTCGTTCCAGTTGATCTCGGCGCGCACTCCGTGGGGTCCGTCGCTCATCCATATCTCGGGGATTCCAAGACGGCGCACACCGGGAGATGAGAATTTGCCCTGTGCATGGCAAAGCGCAACCTTCTCTTCGAGGGTCATCCTGGAAAGGGCATCCTCTACGCGCTCTTCAATCGGTTTGGTCTTGTCGAGATATACGGGTGTGTTATCCCCGGCGGCTGCCGAAAGCATACACGTTGCCGTGGCGGTGAATAGAAAATATTTCTTAAATTGCATATGTTGGTTAAATTTTATTACTTAAGGTTTACTGACCTACTGATTATTCAGTAAACCCTACTTATGTATAAAACATTGAGGCATATGCATTTTGTATATGCCTCAATGTTTTATACATTTGATATGGATGAATCAGCGAATCACTTCTTTCGTCACTTTGTTGCCACGGCGTACGATATAGATGCCTTTTTGCGGATTTGTAATTTTTACTCCCTGGAGATTGAAATATTCGGCAGGGGCATCATATGTTATAATATTCTCCTTGATGCCGGATTGCGTACCGCTCACATGTTGCCGAATTGTAGGATAGCATGTGACATAAACCGAGCATCCGTTAGTGATCGCAGCAGGAAGTTCAAGGCGCATGGTGCCGGTATAATTATTAAGGGCTTCTCCTGTGGGATTGGTTTGCCATATCCATTCATTGGCAGTTTCGCCAATTGCTATAGGAGCGGCACTGGATGCCCACCATTGATCCCATCCTTTATTCCTTATGATATTAACCATTTCGGATGTAAGCGGGGTGGTGATGTCAAGCCAGTAAACATTATCAACTCCATCTTCAGGCTCAAATTGATATTTGTCGTCGGCACTCCATCCAAAAGAGCCGACAAGGTGATAGGTCGTTGGATCGGGAGACGAAGTCGTGACGGTAACGGTTGAAAGATCCTCAGATATGACGAGTTTCCAATCGCCCACCCAGAGAGGTCTGAAGTCTTCAGTGCCGGGACCGTATAATTGAACTTCTTTGCCTAAATCAGCTTTGGTAAAGGCGGCAGACGGAGCATAACGATGCGCTGCCCATTCTCCCCACTCTGTAGTTTTCATGTCAGAGATGGCAAAGCCATATTGTGTGACATCCTGACAATTCAGGGTGAAATATCCATTCTCTGCCTCTATTTCCAGAGGGTTGGATAAATCCCAGTCATTTAGGGCTTGTCCGTTGATCTTTGTAGCAGCCGGACCTGCAATGTAGAGGGTGGTGGCTTGAGCTGTTGCAGACATGCTGACAAGAGCTCCAACAAATAAAGATAAAAATTTCTTCATGATAAATAATTTTTATGGTTGTTATTGAAGTTGTTTTAGACTCTTTTATTAATAGAGGGGTAAGTTGTGAAAGAATTTCTAATCCGGATAAAATGTTTTTTAACATTCCTGAATAATCATCAATTAGGATTCTAAGGATTAAGAAGCTGTTTAAAAATAAAAATAATTAGGATTTTTATTAGAAAACAGGTGATGTTTCGTCCCATTATTATAGAAGTTTAAAGGTTTATCTGATCCGCCTCGCGGGTTGTATCGCTTTATTTAGCGGCACTTAATAAACTTATAAATTGCGCATTGCGCTTAAATATGCAAAAAAAAAGCGGGTAATTTTCAGGTAAAAAGTTTGTTTTAGAGTGAATTCGTTCTGACTTATTTTTAAGAGATCAAAAATAAGTCAGGATGATTTCGCTGAAATAGAGTAGGATGTGATCAAGATAGTTGATTCATTTTTTTATTTAACCTTAAACATAATGAAAAAAACATTATTCTTTATATTCGGCTTGATTATAGCGAGTTTTGCGCTATACGCAGAAATTGTTATACCTGATACTGAATCCTTAAGTAACGGAAATCCATGTTTCCCCGGTGCTTATGCCGATCCGGAGGGAATTATGTGCGGTGATACGTTGTTCATATATCCCACGCGTAGCCTTCCTTTCAAGGAGCAGACGGCAATGGATTGCTTCTCTACCACAGACCTGAAACACTGGACCAAGCATGAGAACATTATCGACACAACAGAAGTCAAGTGGGCGTGGGGCGCGATGTGGGCACCGGCAGTGCTCGAAAAGGATGGAATGTATTACCTTTTCTTCGGAGCCAATGATATTCACGAAGGGGAAATAGGCGGAATCGGAGTAGCTGTCAGTAATCGGCCTGAAGGTCCCTTCAGGGATCTGTTAGGGCATCCTCTCATCAATGAGATTGTTAACGGAGCCCAGCCCATAGACCAGTTTGTATTTAAAGACAAAGACGGCAGTTATTACATGTATTATGGTGGATGGGGACATTGCAACATGGTCAGGCTGGCTGACGATTTCAAATCGCTTGTTTCATTCCCTGACGGCACTCTATATAAGGAAGTGACCCCGGGTGATTACACAGAAGGTCCCTTTATGCTTCTCAAAGATGGAAAATACTATTTCATGTGGAGCGAGGGAGACTGGACAAAAGACAACTACCGTGTGGCATACGCGATAGCGGATTCTCCGTTCGGTCCGTTCGAACGGATCGGCACAATCCTGGAATCAGATCCGGAAATAGGGACAGGGGCAGGTCATCACTCTGTTATTCAATCTTCCAAAACCGGCAGATATTATATAGTATATCATAAACATCCAGTAGGGGCTAAAGACGGAAATGACCGTGTCGTATGTATCGATGAACTGCGTTTCGATACCAATGGCAAAATTCTTCCGGTGAAAATGACTGTAACAGGACCATCCAGTTTTTAACTTTCTACCTCTGCGTATTAAATCAGAATTTATCAGAATTTATTTGCTGGAAAGGATGAAATTTGTGGGCGTGATTTTGCGGGGAATGAAAAATTTATTAACTTTGCACTCGCAAAGATGCCCTGATGGCGGAATCGGTAGACGCGCTGGTCTCAAACACCAGTGGAGCAAT
>CAJUDL010000076.1 GCA_910585285.1 uncultured Muribaculaceae bacterium | reverse complement strand
CGACCCCCTGCTCCCAAAGCAGGTGCGCTAACCGGACTGCGCTACGCCCCGAAAATTTCTACAAAGTTATACATAATTTTTTATATTGCAAATTTTATCGTCCATATTCATCCAAATTTTACCCAATTTAGCCAAATTCGTTTGCTCGTTTGAAAGTTTTAAGCTATTTTTGTCTGTTGATTGTTTATTCAATTTTCGTAGGCATGTTGGTGTCGGCGAATCTAAATTATTCATAACCTATGTCTGATCTGAATTTCTTTGCTCCAGATTTTTATTATACCGTGGTGGGGACGATGCTGGTGCTGGCGGTGGTGGTTTTTGTCGCCTTGCAACGGGTGTCGGCTGGATACGGGATGATGTATAGCAAGAAGTGGGGTCCGTCGGTGGGCAACCGTCTCGGATGGGTGCTGATGGAGTCTCCGGTGTTTTTCGCGATGTTGCTGTTCTGGCTGCTGAGTCCGCGAGGTTGGGAACCGGCGCCGATGGTGATGGCGATATTCTTCCTCTTCCATTATTTCCAAAGATCGTTCATTTTCCCTTTCAAAATAAAGGGGAAAAGCCGTATGCCACTCGCAATCGTGGCAATGGGCATCATATTCAATCTTGTAAATTCCTATATGATCGGTGGCTGGCTATTCTATGTGTCACCGCAGGATATGTATCCGGTGTCGTGGCTGTGGAGTCCGCTCTTCATTCTTGGCACTGTGATCTTCTTCGCGGGTATGGCTATCAACTGGCATTCCGACCATATCATCCGCAATCTCCGCAAACCGGGCGATACGCGCCATTATATACCGCGTGGCGGTTTTTATCGATATGTCACTTCTGCGAATTATTTCGGAGAGTTTGTGGAGTGGACAGGTTACGCGATACTCACCTGGAGCGTCGGCGGATTGGCTTTCGCCGTATGGACTTTCGCGAATCTGGCACCACGTGCCCGTAAGCTTCATGCCCGTTATGAGGAGGAATTTGGCGATGAGTACCGCCAGCTCAAAAGAAAATATATACTTCCATTTCTTTATTGATGTGGAAAGTTAAATATGTAATGTTTAATTGCAATGGATAAGAAACTGTTTACATCGGCGAAGATTGGTCCCGTGGAGTTGCGCAACCGCACTATCCGTTCGGCTGCTTTCGAAGGAATGGGGCGCGACAACGGTCCCACGGAGATGCTTCGCGATTATCATATATCCGTGGCTTGCGGAGGCGTGGGTATGACTACGCTTGCCTATGCGGGTATCAATCATTCGGCGCTCTCTTTCAAGACGCAGCTGTGGTTGCGTCCCGAGATTGTGGCTCCTTTGCGTGAAATCACCGACGGTATACATGCCGCCGGTGCTAAGGCTTCGATACAGATAGGTCACTGTGGCAACATGACCCACCGCTCTACGGCAGGTTGCACGCCTGTGGGAGCATCCACCGGTTTCAATCTCTATTCTCCCACATTCTGCCGCGGTTTGCGGAAGGATGAGCTGAAACAGATGGCTCTCGATTTCGGTACAGCCGTGAAGACAGCGCGCGATGCCGGTTTCGATTGCGTGGAGGTTCACGCCGGACATGGTTACCTTATCTCGCAGTTCCTGTCGCCATATACCAACCGCCGCCGCGATGAATTCGGTGGAAGCCTCGACAACCGCATGACGTTCATGCGCATGTGTCTCGAAGAGGTGATGAAGGCTGCCGGCTCAGATATGGGAGTATTGGTCAAGACCAATATGCGCGACGGCTTTAAGGGTGGTCTGGAGATTGACGACTGCCTTACGGTTGCCCGCGAAATAGAGCGTTGCGGTGTGCACGGTATCGTGCTGTCGGGCGGTTTCGTCAGCAAAGCCCCGATGTACGTGATGCGCGGTCAGATGCCGATTTATTCCATGACTCATTATATGAAGCAGTTGTGGCTGAAATATGGCGTGCGCATGGTAGGTAAATACATGATACCCAAGGTGCCGTTCAAAGAGTTGTATTTCCTTGAGGATGCCCGTTGTTTCCGCGAGGCGCTTAGTCTGCCATTAGTTTATGTCGGAGGTGTCGTAAGTCGTGAAGGTGCCGACAAGGTGCTTGACGAAGAGGGCTTCGACTTCATACAGATGGGTAGGGCGTTGCTCAATGAGCCGGACTTCGTGAACCGTATGCGCGAAGAGGAGAACCATCGTTGCGGATGCGATCATGTTAACTACTGCATTGCCCGCATGTATTCCCGCGAGATGGCGTGTCATAAACATTGCCGGGATCTTACACCTGCAATCCAGAAAGAGATAGAGAAGGTTAAGAGCCAGAACAAGAAGGACGAAGGGGTTAATAATTAATGGTTAATAGTTAACGATGGGAAAAGATAAGGATATACGAGGGAAGCTGGCGGTGGTTACCGGAGCGAGCAGCGGAATCGGCTTGTGCTTTTGTCGCGAACTGGCGAAGCGTGGTTGCAAGCTGCTGATGGTTAGTAATCAGGAGAAAGAACTTGCAGAGTGTGCATCGGAGATTGCAGTGGAGTATGGAGTGCATGCATATCCGCTGTATGTCGATCTAACTTCGCCTTCCGCCCCTGAAGAGATTTTAGGATATCTTGACAGCTATGCCCTCAAGCCTGATTACCTTATCAACAATGCCGGAATATTCTCGTTCCGCTCCGTCGTTGACACCGATCCCCGCAAACTCGATTGCTTCATTCGCCTTCATGTGGATGCCGTCACAAATCTCAGTCGCGCGTTCGCATTGCGGTTTAAAGAGGCAGGCAAAGGGAGGATCCTCAATATGTCGTCGATGTCTTGTTGGATGCCGATGCCCGGTATAGCCATGTATTCGGCAACGAAAGCTTATATACGCGTGTTTAGCCGAGCACTGCATTATGAAATGCGAGATTACGGTGTGACAGTCACCGTGGCGTGCCCCGGAGGTATAGCAACTGACCTTTTCGGACTTTCCGAGCCGTTGAAGAAGTTTGCCGTTGCTATCCGTGTGCTCGACACGCCGGAAAGTTTCGCGCGAAAAGCTGTAAACAAGATGCTGAAAGGGAAAAAGCAATATATTAACGGACTGCTGAACCGCGTTTCAATAGTGTTCGTAGCATCTCTTCCTACGCCAGTAAGGATGCTGGTGAAGAGGAAGATGCTGGATAAAGGAATCACACGTTGAAATAAAGGGAAAAGGTTATAGGGGAAAGGTAAAAGGGAAGAAGTGAGAAATTAAAAGTAAAAGGGAGAAGTAACAAGTAAGAAGTTAGAAGTAAGGGCTAATCTATGAAGAAACGGGATAATAAAGATTTGTCGATATCGAATATACCGGCGGGGATGCCAGTGCTGGTAACAGGTGCGAGCGGTAGCATCGGACGTGAGATCTGCCGTGCTTTGGGACGTCTCGGCGTGCCGATGATTATGGCTTGCCGTTCCGAATTGCGTTTTGCCGACACCCTCGGTGAGTTGTTGAAGGAGAACCCTTCGTTGCAGGCTACTTTCCTGCAATTAGATCTTAACAATTCGGCATCCGTAACAGAGGCGGTAAACAATCTCAAAGGTGTGACTCTTGCGGGCATCGTCAATAATGCAGGCACAATGGAGCGTCATTTCTCCCTGAGTGCTGACGGTCCCGAAACCACAATGAATGTGAACTATCACAACACTCGCCTGTTAAATCAGCTGCTGTTGCCGCAAGTGGCATGCGGAGGTGCCGTTGTCTTCACTACCTCCCTCACGCGCCATCGCTGGGGCAAACGTCATCTTCCCTCTACGGTAAATGAACGCTCCTTCGGACAGCTTACCACCTATTCCCTCTCCAAAGCGTGGATCACGCGTTTCGCAGCCGAGTTTTGCGAAGAGGGTAAGAAATGCGGTGTAAGAGTCAACTGTGCCGATCCCGGCGTGGTGGATTCCACGATGATACGGATGGACCGTTGGTTTGATCCGATTGCCGACGTGATCTTCCGTCCGCTGATCCGCACTCCACGCAACGGTGCCGTTCCCGCCATGCGGGCTCTGCTCAGTTCCGAATGCTCCCGCATCTTCACACTGCGGTCATCCGTACCGCTTCAGATTTAGAATTAAAAATTCATTATTATGAAAACGACGATAATAGCTTTAGGATTGCTGGCGGGTGCGGGCGTTGCCCATGCCGTGCAGCCGATGTGGGTGAGGGATGCGCGCATTTCTCCCGATGGAACAAAGATTGCATTCTCCTACAAGGGAGATATCTATACCGTGCCCGCGGAGGGTGGCGATGCCGTGCGTCTCACTTCCGGCGAAGCTTACGAAAGCGCTCCGGTTTGGAGTCCCGACGGTGGATCAATCGCATTCGCTTCCGACCGCAACGGAGGTAAAGACATATTCCTGATTCCAGCGGGCGGTGGTGCGCCGCGACAGCTGACGTTCAATTCCGCTGCCGAGACTCCGGAGGCGTTTACTCCCGATGGTAAGTTGGTAGTGTTCTCCGCAACAATCCAGGATCCCGCCATCAGTAGTGCGGCTCCAATGCGTAGCCAGAGCGAGCTATACAGCGTGCCCGTGTCGGGCGGTAAGGTGACGCAGATATTGGCTGTGCCGGCGGTAAGTATCTCAATGTGTCCCGACGGATCCTTCCTTTATGAGGATGTAAAAGGCTCGGAAGATAAATGGCGTAAGCATCACACATCGTCTGTTACACGCGACATCTGGAAATACGATGCCAAAAGCGGCAAATACATCAATCTTACTGCACGTGCCGGAGAAGACCGGAGTCCAGCCGTGGCGCAAAGCGGTGACGCTTACTATTTCCTCAGCGAGCGCAATGGCGATTCATTCAATGTCTATTCCGCATCGATGACTCCCGGTGCCGCACCCCGTAAGCTTACTGATTTCAAAGATCATCCGGTGCGTTTCCTCAGTGCAGGAGCCGGCGATAAGTTGGCGTTTGTATATAACGGCGAACTTTTCACGATGAAGCCCGGCGCCGCGCCTCGGAAACTTGCCATAAATCTTGTGGATGACGACATAAATGACATCAAGAACATTCCTTTCAGTCGCGTGCAGGGAGCTGTGGTTTCTCCCGATGGGAAGCAGATGGCATTTACCGTTCGTGGAGAGGTGTTCGTTTCTTCTACAGAATATCCTTCCATAAAACAGATTACTCACACTCCTGCAATCGAATCCGTGCTTTCGTGGGGCACTGACGGCAGATCGCTTTATTACGGCTCTTTGCGCTCAGGTCGAAGCAATATCTATAAAGCAACCATCAAACGTAAGGAGGATCCCAATTTCTCGAACGCCACACTCATCGAAGAGAAACTGATGTTTCCCGAGGATGGCGTGGAACGCGGTTATCCTTCAATTTCACCCGACGGGAAGAAGATGGCGTATGTGGAAGACCGCCGCATACTGAAAGTGATGGATCTTGCCTCAGGAGCGATAAAGACTTATGATGACAAGATAACCAACTATCGCACCGGTGGCTTTGGCGTGGCATGGAGTCCCGACAGCAAATGGCTCACCACCGAGATTATGAATCCGATGCATGATCCTTATGGAGATATCGCGATAATCAATGTTGACAACGGCGAGTTCATATCTTTGACCAATACCGGATATTTTGATCAACAGCCGGTATTTTCAGCCGATGGCAATGCCGTTATCTTCGCTTCCGAGCGTTACGGTATGCGCAACCATGCTTCATGGGGTTCCGAATACGATGTTATGGCAGTTTTTCTTAACCGCGAGGCATACGATAAATTCCGCCTTTCGGAAGAAGATTATGCATTGCTAAAGGAGGTTGAGGATCAGCAGAAGAAAGCGGCTGCCAAGAAAGCGGATTCAAAAGATGGCAAGAAGGGGAAGAAGGACGATAAGAAAAAAGATGCCGATAAAGAGAGCGAGAAATCTTCAAACGACATCAAGGTTGATCGCGAAGGAATCATGGACCGCATTGTGCGTCTTACGCCCAATTCATCTGATCTCAGCGATTTCTTTGTGACAAAAGACGGCTCCACGCTCTATTACCTTTCCGCTTTCGAAAGTGGTTACGATCTTTGGAAACGCGATCTGCGTAAGGGGGATGTCTCTCTTGTCAAGAAACTTGACACCGGCAATGGAGGCTTCCAGGCGGATAAGGACGGCAATCTTTACATCGTAGGTTCAACTGTAAGAAAATTCAATCCAAAGAGCAAAGATATAAAGAGTATTCCTGTGTCGGGCAAGGTGAAGATAGATCCGGCAAAAGAGCGTGAGGTCATGCTCGATTACGTTGCCAATGAGGCTCGCGAGAGATTCTATCTCCCCGAGATGCCTGTTGACTGGGATATGTATGTTGCGAACCATCGTCGCTTCCTCCCTCATATCAACAATGGTTACGATTTTGCCGACATGCTCAGCGAACTCTTGGGCGAACTCAACGTGTCACATTCCGGTGCCCGCTATTATCCCGACGCCGCTAAAGACCAGACTGCATCGCTCGGTCTGCTCTTCGACATGTCGGGAAAAGAGGGGAATGCCGTAATCGATGAGATTGTGGCAGGTGGTCCATTCGATCGCGCCACAACAAAGGTTCGGCGCGGAGACGTGGTGGAAGCCATCAATGGCGAGAAGACTGCCGATACCGGAGACTGGGAGACATTGCTCAACAACACAGCCAAGAAGAAAACCCTTGTGTCGCTTTATCGACCATCATCAGGCGAACGCTGGGAAGAGGTTGTGCTTCCGATCACTACTTCCGCAATGAACGAGCTCCTATACCGCCGCTGGGTAAAGAATCGCGAGGCAGCAGTGGATTCACTGTCAGGTGGACGTCTCGGTTACGTGCATCTCCGTTCGATGAACGACGGCAGTTTCCGCGAGATCTACTCCAAACTTCTCGGAAAATATTACAACAAAGAAGGAATCGTGATCGATACCCGCTGGAATGGCGGAGGTCGTCTGCATGAGGATATCGAGGTGCTTTTCAGCGGAGAGAAATACCTCACGCAGGAAGTTCACGGACGCCCAACAGGAGAGATGCCATCTCGTCGCTGGAATAAACCCTCCGTGATGATAATCGGCGAAGCCAACTATAGCAATGCCCATGGCACTCCTTGGGTGTATAAGCACAAAAAGCTCGGTAAACTTGTGGGAATGCCAGTGCCAGGCACCATGTCGAGTGTAAACTGGATTGACCTCCAGAATCCTGATATGCTCTTCGGCGTGCCTGTGGTAGCCTTCCGCACAGCTGATGGTTCCGTGCTTGAGAACAGTCAGCTCGAACCCGACATCAAGGTTGCCAACCTTCCCGCCGATGTGGTGAGAGGCATTGATGCGCAGCTTGAAGCCGCCGTGAAGTCTCTCCTCTCCGACATCGACAAGAAATAAACTTGCCACTAACGAAATATATCACACAAAAACAGCCGCGCATCGAAGGATGTGCGGCTGTATATTAAGTTTTCTGATACATAAGGTTTTTGTTCTTCTGTTTGAGTGTTTAATAGTGGTAGTCAATAATATATATATAAATTATTAAACTTTTGTAAGCTAAAAACATATGAATAGAATTTGGAGATCACTGATTATTACCGTAGTCTTGTCTATGATTCCTTCCGTGGGGTTCGCGAAGCCTGCCGATGAGGCGAAGGAGGTCAGGGCGATTATCGACAAGGTCAATAATCATTGGCAGAAGACTAACGAACCTCAGAAATGGTCGTTCTGGCATGTGGCTGCCTACCACACCGGCAATATGGAGGCTTATAAGCTCACGGGAAATCCCGAGTGGCTTGATTATTCCCTCGCTTGGGCGGATCATAACCAATGGATGGGTGCCAAAAGTACGGACCGGAGTAAATGGAGGTATGATTACGGTGAGACCGATGACCATGTGCTCTTCGGCGACTGGCAGATATGTTTCCAGACATATGCCGATCTTTACAATATTCTTCCGGATGACCAACGCATCAAGCGTGCGAAGGAGGTGATGGAATATCAGATGTCAACGCCAGTGAAAGACTATTGGTGGTGGGCTGACGGGCTCTACATGGTGATGCCTGTGATGACGAAGATGTATAGAATCACCGGTAATGACAAGTACCTCGATAAATTGTATGAGTATGTCACTGTCAGCGACAGCATAATGCTTGACAATGAGACGGGGCTATATTTTCGCGACGGGAAGTATGTTTATCCGAAACACAAAAGCGTAAACGGAAAGAAAGACTTCTGGGCACGTGGCGACGGATGGGTACTTGCCGGGCTTGCCAAGGTGCTTGCAGACCTGCCTCCGGAGTATAAGCATCGCGGTTTCTTTGAGAACAAATATAGAAAACTTGCCGATGCGGTTGTTGCCTGCCAGCAGCCGGGCGGCTACTGGACGCGCTCGATGCTCGATCCGGAACATGCTCCGGGTCCCGAAACCAGTGGCACGGCTTTCTTTACCTATGGTTTACTGTGGGGTGTTAACAATGGTTATCTTACCGACAGCAAATATCTTGATGCGGCTCTCAAAGGATGGAACTATCTTAAGAATACGGCTCTTCAGAAAGATGGCAGCATTGGTTATGTGCAACCGATAGGGGAGAAGGCTATACCGGGACAGGTGGTGGATAAGAAATCCACATCTGATTTCGGTGTGGGGGCTTTCCTTCTTGCCGCTTGCGAATATGTGCGCTATCTTGAGAAAGGAAAGAATGCCGACCGAAAATATTGGACAGACTTGGCATATAAGATAGCATATCCCGTGCTCAGCAATATGTCGGAGGGAAATCTTCAGAAGAATATGCTTGTAGAGGTCAGCCCCAACTGGGATGGCAGAGACAAGAAGGTGACTTATATGGAGACGTTCGGACGACTGATGGCTGGTATCGCGCCTTGGCTTGCCCTCCCGGATGATGGTACAGAGGAAGGGCTGAAACGTAAGGAATTGCGTGAAATGGCGCTTAAGAGCTACGCACACGCTGTTGATCCGCAGAGTCCGGATTATCTCGGATGGCGCGGGCATGGTCAGGCACTTGTTGACGCGGCATATGTGGCAGAAAGCTTCATTCGCGCCTATGACGCTCTGTGGACTCCACTCGATGACACTACAAAACAACGTTATATCACTGAATTTACCCAACTTCGCAACGTCGATCCTCCTTATACCAACTGGTTGCTTTTCTCATCCACAATCGAAAGTTTCCTCGCAAAGGTTGGCGCTCCCTATGATCAATATCGTGTCAATTCCGCGATACGTAAGACCGAGGAATGGTACACCGGTGACGGCTGGTATGCCGACGGACCTGATTTCGCTTTCGATTATTATAGCAGTTATGTGTTCCATCCGATGTATCTGGAGACACTTCAGAACATGAAAGATGCCGGAGCATATACCCGAATCCATTATAAGAATTATTACAATCAGGCATTGCGTCGTGCTCAGAAATATGCCTTGGTGCTTGAACGTCTGATTTCACCTGAAGGCACGTTCCCCGTGTTCGGACGTTCCATTCCTTACCGCATGGCGACCATGCAGCCGCTTGCCCTGATGGCATGGTACGACAAACTGCCGTCAGGCGTGACACCCGGTCAGGTACGTGCCGCTTTGACAGCCGTGATGCACAACATGTTTGACGGTAAAGAGAACTTCAACGAGAAAGGATACTTGACCATCGGCTTTGCCGGTCGCCAGCCCAACATCGCCGACTGGTACACCAACAACGGCTCTCTTTACA
>CAJUDL010000075.1 GCA_910585285.1 uncultured Muribaculaceae bacterium | reverse complement strand
AACTAATTTTTATGGTAAGATCTATTAAGATTTTGGAGCAGGTTTGACCGGTTGAAGAGGAAGCAACCTACCGGTTGGTTCCGATGAAAGCGGGCAAAGATGCCCAAAAGATTAGTAAAGATTGCCATAAAGTTTACAACTTTTTATTATTTTTGAATAACGTAAATTAGGTTAAACAACTTCTTAGCCTACCTATGAGCGAAGATATTTTCGAAATAGAAGAGAAGGAGGATATCACTCCCTCAACAGCGGCATCGGCAGATGCCGGCACATACGACGACAATGCAATCCAGACCCTTAAATGGAATGAGCATATTCGGCGCAGACCCGGTATGTACATCGGCAAACTCGGTGATGGTTCCCATTCGGATGATGGCATTTACGTGCTTATAAAAGAAGTGGTGGATAATTCCATCGACGAATTCAATATGGGCGCAGGGAAACGCATTGATATATCTCTCACCGAAGAAGGGGAAGTAACCGTGCGAGATTATGGTCGAGGCATCCCGCTTGGCAAAGTGAAAGAGGTTGCATCCGACATAAACACCGGCGGTAAATTTGATGATAAAAACTTCAAGAAATCTGTCGGACTGAATGGCGTGGGTCTCAAGGCTGTCAACGCCCTTTCCACCTATTGCCGCGTTGCCAGCGTGCGAGACGGGAAGATGGTTGAGGTCGAATTCGAGCGCGGAGATCTTGTGCGCCACTCTGACCCGATGCCAACATCCGAACCAAACGGAACCCTTGTGAAATTCATCCCCGACCCTTCCCTATTCCAGAACTACAGATTCAATCAGGAATTTGTAGAAACAATGGTCAACAACTACACATATCTCAACGCCGGGCTGCAGCTCTTCTACAATGGCAAGAAATATTTCTCCCGCCATGGTCTGCTCGACCTTCTGAAAGAGAACATGACCAACGATCCCCTCTACCCCATCATTCATCTTCAAGGGGAGGATATAGAAGTTGTGCTCACGCATACCGACCAGTATGGCGAAGAGTACTACTCGTTTGTCAACGGTCAGCACACCACACAAGGAGGAACACACCTCACGGCTTTCCGCGAACACGTGACACGCACCATCAAGGAATTCTCCGGCAAGGGGTATGAATTTTCCGACATCCGCAATGGCTTGGTAGCTGCAGTATCCGTGCGCATCCAGGAACCGGTGTTCGAAAGCCAGACAAAGACAAAACTTGGAAGCAAGGAGGTGGCACCCGGGAGCACACTGACAGTCAATAAATTCATAGGTGACTTCATCAAAAAGGAACTTGACGACTACCTCCATCGTAATCCCGACATAGCGGAAGTGATGCTCCGCAAGATTGCATCAAGCGAGAAAGAGCGCAAGGCAATGGCTGGTGTAGCCAAGCTTGCCCGTGAGAAGGCGAAGAAAGTAAGTCTGCACAACCGCAAACTGCGTGATTGCCGCATCCACTACAACGATCCTTTGAAAGCAAAAGCCAAAGAAGACCTGCGCGAAAATTCGGCAATCTTCATCACTGAGGGAGATTCCGCATCCGGAACAATCACCAAAGTGCGTAACGCAGAGACCCAGGCTGTCTTCTCACTTCGTGGAAAGCCCCTTAACTCCTATGGGATGACACAAGAAGTGGTATATAAGAATGACGAGTTCAACCTTCTTCAGGCTGCCCTCAACATCGAAGAAGGAATCGAGGGGTTAAGATACAACAAGGTTATTATCGCTACGGATGCTGATGTCGATGGCATGCACATACGCCTACTTATCATCACGTTCTTCCTTATGTTCTTCCCAGACCTTGTGAAGAAAGGTCACGTCTACATTCTGCAGACACCGCTCTTCCGCGTTCGCGACAAAAATTCTGTGCGCCGCTCAAAGAAGAAGACTCGCAAAAAAGATGAAACGGCTGAGGAAAAAGACACTTTTTACTGTTACACCGATGAAGAGAGGGAAACAGCCATAGCAAAATTCGGCAACAACGCTGAGATAACCCGATTCAAAGGCCTCGGAGAAATCAATGACGCGGAATTTGCCGAGTTCATTGGTCCGGACATGCGTCTTGACCGGGTGAAACTGAAAAGGGAAGATGCTGTGGATAAGCTTCTGGAATTCTATATGGGAAAAAATACGATGGAACGTCAGAACTTCATCATTGATAACCTTGTGATTGAAGACGACTCTGAGATATAAGGTAAGAGGTGAAAAGTAAAAGGTTAAAGGTTAAAGGTATGAGGACAGCTATATTTCCGGGAAGTTTCAATCCATTTACGATCGGACATAAATCGATCGTAGAAAGGGGTCTGAAGATATTCGACCGTATAGTAATCGCTATCGGTCATAACGGGAATAAACCTATTGGCGATGATCTTGTCAAAAGAATTGAGACCATCAGGAAAATTTTCGAAAGCAATTATGCGGTTGAGGTCGCGACATACCCCGGACTCACGGCAGAATATGCCCGCAGTGTGGGAGCATGCGCCATATTGAGAGGGGTAAGAAACATAACCGATTTCGAATATGAGCGCAATCTCGCAGATGTAAATAAAAATATTCTCGGCATCGACACGGTGTTTCTGCTCTCGCTTCCGCAATATGCCTGTATCTCCAGCTCTATGGTGAGGGAACTGGAATCATTCGGACATGATGTGAGCGATTTGCTCCCCTAAGTGTTCTATAGGTAAAAGATTAGAAAAAAATGAAGAAATTACTGACAATAATAGGGATTGGAGCCGTAATCACGGCATTTGCAGCAACCCAGAATAAAATCCCTGCAAACCAGAAGCTGCGGATGGCTGAAGCCGCTGTGGCTCAGTTTTATGTTGACACAGTAAATGAGGATAAACTCGTTGAGACTGCCATACGCAGCATGCTCGAAGAACTCGACCCTCATTCCGCATATTCAAATCCAGAAGAAACAAAAGAACTCAACGAGCCACTCACCGGCAATTTCAGTGGCATCGGCATCTCATTCAATATGAATCAGGATACATTATATGTAATCTCAACTGTTGCGGGAGGTCCTTCTGAAAGAGTAGGGCTACTTGCCGGAGACAGGATATTGAAAGTCAACGATTCAATCATTGCAGGTGTGAAGATGCGCAACACTGATATAATGAAGCGCCTGCGTGGTCCGAAAGGGAGCAAAGTCAACGTCAATGTTCTCCGTCGCTCGGCTGGTAAATCCGACACAATTGATTTTACGATTACCCGCGCCGACATTCCGATCAACAGTGTGGATGCAGCATATATGGTTGATGGCAAAACCGGTTACATACGTCTCAGTCGCTTTTCTGCAGAAAGTGGCAATGAAATCGAGAGTGCTTTGAAAGACCTGAAGAAAAAAGGTATGCAGCAACTTATTCTCGACCTCGTAGACAATGGCGGAGGATATATGCAGCCGGCGATTGAGATCCTCGGAGAATTCCTTGAGCCGGGTCGACTTGCCGTCTATACGGAGGGGCGTAATTCTCCTCGCTACGATCATCTCACGGATCCACACGGACTCAAGCCTCTTTTCAAAGACGGTCGTCTTGTGGTGATGGTGAACCAGTATACAGCCTCGTCATCCGAGATTACCACCGGTGCAATCCAGGATTGGGACCGCGGTGTCGTGGTGGGCAGACGCACATACGGCAAAGGACTTGTGCAGCGTCCCTTCCCCTTTCCCGATGGTTCGATGATGCGTCTGACGGTGGCTCATTACTACACACCCACCGGTCGCGACATCCAGAAACCCTACAACAAAGGAGATCAGAAGGCATATGCCATGGATATTATCGACCGATTCAACCATGGTGAACTCATGCATGCAGATTCCATAAAATACATTGATTCGCTCAAAGTCGAAACACTGCGCCTGCATCGTCCAATATATGGAGGTGGCGGCATCTCACCCGACAAGTTTGTGCCTCTCGACACCACTGATTTCACCAAGTATTATCGTGATGTCACAGCCAAGGGCGTGATCAACCAATATGCAATCAGTTACGTTGATGCTCACCGGAAAGAGATAAAACGCAAATTCAAGACTGACGATGATTTCGTGAAAGGTTTCAATGTTGACGAGGCGATGCTTAAAGAGCTATACGACCGCGCCGCAAAAGAAGGCGTGGCATTCAATGAAGAGCAGTCACGCCAGAGTGAGCCTCTTTTCAAGATGATTGTCAAAGGTTTGATTGGACGTGATATTTACGACCAGCCAACATACTTCAAAGTGTATAACAGCTACGATCCCATTTTCCGAGAAGCCTATCGTCTTATCAATTCCGATGAATATGATAAGATATTGACAAAAAATTAGACATGCGTTAATGGCTGATCATGCTTAAATAGTTTTCCATTCCTTATTCCAAATAACCCAACGGTTTCCACTCATGAAACATATTTTCGACACAACTTTGCTCATTGCCGCCTTCTTGACTGCTGCGGCTTCCGCATCGCTTCCTTCCGAAGCACAGACGTCAGGTAAACAACCCCTTTTCCGCCATGTGTCTGCACAGAAGAAAACAAAAGCGGATTCCATAAGAGCCCGTTATCAGCATGCCAAAGATGCGATTGTAAATGGAGAATACGAGGAAGATTCTCTCTATGTCCGCAGTGTGGATGAAATTCTACAACAGACAGAGATTCCAGCCGACATTCCAAGTTTCAACAGGCTCAATGCTCCATGGGTATTCGCCGAATATCGTGCACTCGACAAACAGCGCAAGATTGAGCTCCCTTCATATAAGTCGCGCTCATTGGCAATCTGGAAACTCGTGGATGAGCTCGACAAGAAGCAACTCTCCGAACAACAGCTGGAAGAAGCTGACTCTATCGCCGAACGCCAACGCTATCTCGACGAACTATGGGGAATTGAGACAACCCCTCAGAAAGAGGAAATAAAAGCTGAAACAGCGGTAATTGCAGAAGACAGTAAAAATGCGGCTGATGTGTTGACAGGTGACCCTCGCCCGCAATGGCTTGCGAATGCCTATGAGGCATGGAATCTTCAGGAGGATTTCATGTACCAGATGATGGTGGATGACCCATCTCTTATCGAATATGCTTACTGGCAGCTGCCTGTACCCCCTACGTTACCGGAGGATGATCACGGATTCAAAGGTTTTCTGAAGCGCACATCAATCGGAGGAGTAAACGTTGACGATGCCGTGATTTCAGACCAAGACATCCAGAAGAAACACTGGCTGCACGTGGTCAACGGCTCTTTGCAATTTTCACAGGCTTATATTTCCGACAACTGGTATCAGGGCGGTAACAACCATATTGCATTGCTCATCAACTTTCTATGGGATGTACAGCTAAATAGTGTATGGCATCCGAATCTGCTGTTCCAAAGCACGTTGTCGTACAAACTTGGTCTCAACTCAGTGGAAGATGATCAATACCGCAAGTATTCCATTTCTCAGGACATATTGCAGTATAATCTGAAATTCGGTTACAAAGCCCGCAGGAACTGGTACTATACCATCACGGGGCAGTTCAAGACCCAAATGCTCAATAATTACAAAAAGAATACCGAAACCAGAATTGCGTCTTTCCTCACCCCCGGTGATCTTAATCTCGGTATCGGTATGACATACAGCAAGACCAACAAGAAAAAGACCATACAATTCAACGCATCCATAGCACCGCTGTCTTACAATCTTAAGACCGCAATCGATCCACACATTGACCACTCGATGTTCAACATCACACAGACCGCCAAGACCCACAGCGAAATCGGTTCGAACGCAGAGATCACCCTCAACTGGCAGATTGGCAAGATGGTGAATTATAAAACACGTCTCTTCCTCTTCACCGACTATAAATATTTCCTCGGGGATTGGGAAAACACCCTCAACATCCAGTTCTCGCGCTTCTTCTCAACTCAAGTTTACGCCAACCTACGCTACGATTCATCAGTCGACAGTGCCGTGGCTCCCAAATGGAAGAAGTTTATGCTTAAGGAAATCCTGAGTATCGGTCTGTCATATACCTTCTCTACCAAGTGATGACTTTCGCGATCCGCACATATATCATCATCGTAATTGCAGCCATATGCCCTGCGTTCAGGGCTATGGCTGCAAACGCTTTTAAAACAGATATCTTCGATCTTGAAAGTGCCATGCAATACTGCAATGAAACAGAGCTTGAAGGTCCTGAAGGTATATGGGAATTCGTGGAAGATGAAACTCTGGTTCTTCTAAAGAAGGAAAAACGAGGAGGCAAGGATTATGACATAATAATAATCTCTACCCCCGACTGCCGACTGAAACCGGGTGAAAGAATCGGATCCTTGCAACGCTCTGCAAAAAGAGGAAAATATAAAATGAATCTGTTCGTTTCGCGCAATATGGGCATCCTTACGGATTCCCGCATATGTCTGGCAGAATATATCGACAAGGAAGATGCCATGCAGGTGCATCCGATGAAATTGAAAATATCTGTGCGGACAATGTGGTTCCTACCCAAATTCTGGCGCTCATTACGTATCTCTTTCGACAACCCTGCTGCCGAACTTCCTCATGGTTTGCTCAGAGTTTACCCTCGGAATGAACCATCCAAGCCTATATATCTATGAGAAACACATCTTTGATAATAATTTTCTTCATAATTCTCCTGCTGCCAGTTGTCTCGACGCAGCACGCATTCGCACGCAAGAAAGGTTACAAACTCAAAACTGAAACCGGCAAGACAGATAAAAACAGAAAGAGCAGTGACATCTCGGCTGTAGAAACCATTGAACCGGATACAACAAGCCAGGAAATGATAGCAGGCAGTTTTATGGTTGCATCGCAATGTAAAAACTGTAATAACGGTTATCGTCTTGACCAGGTGGTCTTCACCGGATTTGACAAGAATCAAGGGAATTCGAAAGAGAGTTTTTTCATAATCAATAATACCGACCGCACTCTTACAGGTGTTTCCCTATACATCGATTACCGCACCCTCGACGGACGCCAGTTACACAAACGCTTTTTCAAATTGTCATGTAACATTCCTGCCGGGGAAACCAGGAAAGCAGATATTCCAACATGGGACACTCAACGAAGTTTTTACTACCATAAAAGCAAGCCGGCGAAACATCCCGGCAATCAGTTCGAAGTCATATTTGACCCGATAGCGTATTATTTGAGGTTTTAGGCTTTAGAGGAAGATGCTGTCATCTTTGCAAGCCTGTGTAAGCCGACCACTGCATATGCAATTCCTGCAGCAAGCATGAATCCTAATAGGAATCCATACCGGTCGGAGACCTCAGCGGCGATGAATATTGCCATCAGGGGAGCTTTCGTTGTGCCAGCCATCACAGCTGCAGTGCCGATAAGTGCGAAATTATCTACCGAGAGATTCAATCCATACATATTGCCCAAAGACGCAAAAAGGAAACCCAACAGACTCCCGGCAAAAATAGTGGGGACATATTCACCTGCCACTCCTCCCCCATTGTTGACAGCCCCTACAATGCCTCCTTTTAGCAGCAACATTACTGATATTATGATCAGCAACACCGAAAGATTTGGAAGATCAGTAAAGAACGGTCCATATTCAAGTAGACGGTATTCAATACCGTTCACAAGATTTGAAACGATATCATAACCTTCACCAAACATTGCCGGAAAAACACAGATAATCAATCCCAGGGCTGATGCACACACCGCCGCACGCAGCCATACGTTTTTGACCCGCAAAATCCATTTTGTCGCAAGGTCATGAGTATATGTATAATATATTGAATAAATGCCACATGCGAGTCCCAACAAAGCGATCCATCCGAAATGCTCCGGAATAAACTGCATGTCTGTAAGTATGCTGATATTCCATTTATACCCTCCAAGCACATAAGCCATGCCGAAAGAGGCGAGAGAAGCGCAAGTGACAGCCACAATTCCGATTACAGACATCTCTATCCTCAATACCTCTATCGCGAAAAAAACGCCCCCTATAGGAGACTTGAAAATTCCAGCAATTCCTGCCGCCGCACCGCTTGCAAAGAGCACACGCCTCATAGACGGGGAGATGTGAAACAGGCGCCCTATTCTGTCGCCAATAGCAGCACCTGAATAAGCACATGGTCCCTCTCCTCCGGCTGAGCCACCAAAACCAACAGTTATCAAACATCCGATCAACGGGCTGAACACATGACTTCTACTGAAAGCAAGCTGACCATTACGCAGGCGATTTTTAAGCTGACCGGTACCGTTTGCAAGATTCTCACCTATCATTTTCTGATAGAACACCGCTCCGAAAATTGCGATGAAAGCATAAAGGAAGAAAACAAAGTTAATATGCTCTATCCGTAATGGCACACCAAGAATCTCGGCAATGCGAGC
Organism: uncultured Muribaculaceae bacterium; assembly: GCA_910585285.1. Classification (GTDB taxonomy): domain Bacteria; phylum Bacteroidota; class Bacteroidia; order Bacteroidales; family Muribaculaceae; genus Lepagella. The sequence continues at coordinate 2,542 of CAJUDL010000075.1, read as the reverse complement.
CATCCCGCTACGCAGAAAAAATGTGCCGAACCCGGCAAACAGTCCTGCCACGGAAGCGGCTATCACCACAACAGCCCCCTCCGGCAGAGAGACCATACACCATTTCGGACACCTGATTTTCATAGCGACTTAAATATAGTTTATATAAATCACTACAAAATAGAATCGTCTAATGTTCACTTCATAGGAACCATCAGCACGAGCTTACCACCTGATCCATGACCAGCCGACGACTTCAGCGAACTGTTGGTAAGGAAGTTTATCATCCTCACCATAATAAGCGCAGCCTCTCCTTTTTCCGCTAATTCTTTGTAATTGAAGAATTTTTCAAAAATTTTCTCTTCTTTTCCTTCCGGGAAAGGATCTCCGGAATGTTTAAACACAAACTTTGCCATTCCGGTAGCCTTGTCTTCCCAACATTCCATTCCTATGGAACCTCCCTCCGGAACCATGCGTACTGCCACTTTAAGAATATGGTTGGTAAGCATTTGCAGGCACTCCTTATCGACCCTGATTTCAAAATCAGGATCGGGATAAATGACATTGATATTTATGTTTTTATTTAATGTTGCCTCCACATTGGATATTGAATCCTTAATGAATTTCGCAACTGAGATAGTCTGACGATACTTGCGGCTGTCTTCAAGAGCTACAGAGGAAATAAACATAACATCATTGATTATATAATCCACCGTATCGGAAATGTTTCCGGCTTTCGGAGGCTTCGTATAATATGAATCAAGAACATTATTCCCTTCTGTCTTCCTTGCATAGTCATAGTATCTCCGTTTCTTTATGGCATCGCGCTCAGCCACGAGCGTGTCGACGAATGATGCGATATCAGTGGCGTTTTTTCTGTATCTTGTCCAAAAGAAAAGGAAAGCGATAAGCATCGCTGCGAATGCAAGCCAACCTACTATCACAAACGCCATGATGCGGCGCGTCGTAGCAATCTGATTGGTTTTTTTCTCAAGTTCAAGCTCTGCATTCTCTGCGCGCAAAGAACTAATGTCATACCTCACTTTTAGCTCGTTATATCTTTCTTTTGCCTGAGTTGTGCTCAACTCTCTATTGATAGCATCAAGCTCATTCCTTGCAATATCGATATTAGTACTGTCTCCGACTGCAGTCGATGCCTCCAAAAGCATTTCGAGCATGCGCTTTTTCACAGGTTGTGATTTTTCTATACTTAATTGACTTCTGAGATAAGGAATAGCTTCTGCATACCGTTTGTTTTTCATAGCATAATACGCTGCAACCCTGCGGTTATTTTCCATCTCTTTCTTAACCTCAGTGTTGATTTGCGCAAGATGCTGTATCTTATGATAGAGTTCTTCTGCCTCCTTTGGGCTCAATGATTCATAATTACTCAGCATTCGGCGATAGATTATGAACCTGTTGACATTCAGATCCCTGTATTTTCTCCCCTTGGATCTGTATTCTTTCTCAAGATCATTAATAATATTGAGCAAAGTTTTGTCAGCCTCCAAAGCCTTCTCTCTATTCCCCGTCAACGTGTAGATGTTGGCAGCCTCGGTGTAATAGAGATTCATCAGAGCATAATTATTGACGCCCGAATCCTTCATCATATCTCCGAGATCGTTCAAATACTCTACAAGAAGATCCCCTTTCGCAAAATTGCTGAGATATTCACAAATCATGAACAGACGTTCTACCTTCCCATATTTGTCAAGCTTACTGATGTCGTCTGCCGAAATCAGACGCGCCACCCTCTCTTGCCGTTCCTTCTCTGAAATATAACGAACTGATGTTGACAATCTCCTGATTTTCACAAAAAGTTCGGTTTCTTTCTGATCCTTGCTTGAAGGCACACTCTTGACATAGTTTTCTATCATCTCAAGAGCGGAATCGTTCTTTACAACATTTGCAAGATGACGCGATATGTCGAGACGTGTGGCATTGTCGCCGGCACGCGTCGCAACATCCGCAATTTCCTTACAGATATTTATATAATCTTTCCTCTCCGACAAATCAAAGATATCGTAAAGAATTTTTATTGAATCCTTACGTGAATCTGTCTGCGATAGTTCCTGGCGTAATTTTGTAATCGCTGCTTCTTTTCGGTTGACTGACGCAAATCCCGACAACTGCGCAAATACAAGTGTAAATAAAAGGGATATAGCTACTTTATTCATAAGTAAGTAAGAAAAATTAGCCGATATAAGTAAGTAATGAAATCTTGCACTATAAAACTTGTTCTTTTTGGCTGTTTTCACCTTGTAATTCAGTCGCATATGCCTATATGCTCCTTCTTTACGCGGCAAAAACATCTCAAAAATAACTGCGTTTTATATGTGCATTAATTTTTCTTACTTACTTAAAAAATGACTGCGGATATTATTTACCCACAGTCACAAAATTACACAATTTTCTTCTATTTGCAAAAAATATTTAGAAGCTGTTTAAGAGAGTGTTTGAATTTAACACGAATTATAAGTAAGAATCTTTAGAATTAATTCTTTTCACTCACATGAATGGTCTTTCCGGTGAATTTCACCAAGTCTCATCAGTCGCATAGCCC
>CAJUDL010000074.1 GCA_910585285.1 uncultured Muribaculaceae bacterium | reverse complement strand
GCTATGCTCCTTCTTCAACTCGTGAAATTCCCTCGAAAATCCCTCTTCATGTGAATGAAAGTTAAATCCAAACACTCTCTTAATGTGTGCGAATAAACCGGAAGATGGTATAATAAGCTGCTTCGCGATGGGGTTTGAGGGATAGAATCAAATCATGGATGCCGCTATCAATGGCGCATACCTGGCGAACATGACCAAGTTTTTCACCCCGTTTCTGGATCATTTCCGGATCCAACACGCAGTCGCCGGTGTGAAACTCCGGGGTATAGTTGCATCCCGAGATTTTGCGTGAACTATGCATCACGAGTATGGGCACCGTTATATGTGATGCCTTTTTCATCAGTTCAGACTGGGCATGATTGATGGAACCGACCCAGCTGAATGTAACGGGTGGAGAATAAATCATCTTCCAGTCCGTATTATAGGTCCATTCTCCGTCGTATTCCTTTAATAAGGAAAACGCATAACCATCGCAATGACTTTGCTTGATCTTGCTGTTTTTAGAAAATTTACTCAAAAATTCGATAAGAGGGGCACCAACATTGCGCATGATGGGGGAGAAGTTCCATTCGAGGAACGGGCTGTCGGTTACGACTCTATTCACGCCAACGCGTGCACCTTTCATTGCAGCCATATAGGCAACGGTGAGACCTCCGGTGCTATGACCGGAGAGTGTTATGTCTGTGTTGCCGTCGCGACGTATCTGCGCCAATGCAGAATCAATGTCTTCGAAATATTCTTTCTGTTGGCGCACATTAAATGGATATTGCCATGGTTGCCAGCTGCGTCCGTAACGCCTGAGGTCTACGGCATAGAAATTGAATCCGGAATCAACGAATATTTCGCCCATTTCTTTTTGGAAGAAATAATCGTTGAATCCATGCACATATAGATACGCTTTTCTTGTCTTTTTGGGGGAGAGCTTGCGTATGATGGTAGACGTGCATGGACCGTCGAATGCCTCTCCATGGTTCACATATCTGGCTTCATACCCTTCAAGAATATCCGGATGCCAGGTGGTATCAGTTGTAGGTGTTTTAGGACCGGTGTATTTTTCCGGAAAATGCCATTCTCCCGAGGCGAAAGCCGCTCCGAGTATCAGCATCATCGGTATCAGGAGTTTTCTCATACGCGTTATTTTTACAATACAGCCTATTCGCGGTCTTTATGCGCTCTCAGAATCTCAATTTTCTTACAGAGCATCTTCATATAGCCCTCAAGTTTAATCTGCCGGCTTCTCGAAGAATACAGCATCCAGGTTGCAGACACCATTTTTTTATAATCTTCAGGCATCTGCCAGTTGCCTTTGATCTTGCCGTTTTCAAGATAAACAATCTTTACAGGATTGAGTTCGTTATCGGCAATAAGTTGTGCGACTGAGTCAGCCTGCGTACCTGAAAACATCACTGTATTCAATCCTTCCCGACGGTAGTTGAGCGCTTGGTCATGAGGCACGACTGCTGATTCTGCCGAGAGATCTCCACTTTCAACACGTATGCTATTGAATGTCGAACCTTTGAGGGCGGCAATTATCTCAAGGCGCTCACCATTTGAGATGCGAGCCACAAGTCCTGTGTTTTGAAGAGGATAGCGGTTTTGCCATCCATTGAAGATATAGTAACTCTCCACTTCGCGAGAATTGTCTACAACAGAAAAATCGCGGAGCCAGGTGTTGACATTATCAGTGAGCACTTTGATCTCGTTTTCACAGGAATCTATCTGATGCTCTGCGGCTGCAATGGAATCTGCCAGAGAGTTCTTATATTCATTTTTTGCTTTCTCCTTGTCGGCATTGCCGCCCGCACAAGAAGCGAGCAGCATTGCCGGAAGAATAAATGATATGATTTTCTTCATCGAAAATTATACTATTAATAATTTAAGTTTCGCACGCTTCAACTTAAAGTTTAAGAGTTTATAAGTTTAAGAGTTTATCAGATGCGAATATGGCTGAGTTTTCATTTATTCGCATCAAACAAATAAACTCATAAACTGCGCATTGTGCGGTAAACTTATAAACTTCAACTTTCCGCTTGCGAAAGTTGAATGAATATTATGCAAGTGGCTGATGTGCATCACGGAGAAGATCATTCACTGTTTTCACAGGGTTGAATGTATCAGCGGGCACTTCAACAAGAATTGTGTTCCAGTCGCTCATCGCGCCGTTCCACAGACCGGGAAGCTCAAGGGCTTTGATTTCTACACCCTCACGGCTCTTTAAAGAGATGAAGCCTGTAGCTTTGTCGACATATTGCGGGAGATTGAATTTCTCTCCCTTATAATTGCGGTTGGAAACTACGAGATCAACAGGATTGAAATGCGTGGCTTCTTTCATCATTTTCATCGCCTCTTTATTCTTTGGATCAATCTGGGAGGCTTCGAGGATCTGCGGAGAAACAGTGCCGTCAGGATTGTATGCGAGATACGGACCGCCACCGGGTTCTCCTTCGTTTTTAACCATTCCACATACGCGTGTGGGACGATTAAGTTTTGAGAAAAGATAGGTGGCTTTTTCATCATCGCTCATGTTGTCTGCGCCATCATGTGTGATGCAAAGCACATTGCGTGTGAAGTGAAGCATCTCGTCGAGTTCATCTTTTGAGGGAGTGCCTTTTTCGAGTTTCTTGCAATATTCGTTTATCTTTTGTTTTGTGGCAACGAGAATACCTCCGATTATCTTCTTATAAAGCACAGTCGCTTCGCGACGCTCATCAGGAACAACGTTGTCGATGTTTTTGATGAATATTACATCGGCATCAAGATCATTGAGATTTTCAATGAGTGCACCATGTCCGCCGGGACGGAAAAAGAGTTTTCCGTTTTCACGATAAGGAGTGCCATCAAGATTAGAGGCAATAGTGTCGGTAGAGGGTTTCTGAACGCTGTAGGTCACATCGAAGGTAACGTCATATTTATGACCGAGATGTCCGGCCGCTTCTTCAACTTTTGCTATTACAAGAGGGAGATGCTCTTGGGAAACGGTGAAATGCACGTTTACCTTACGGTCTTTTCCTGCAGCATACATTGCTCCTTCTGCGAGATGCTCTTCAAGAGCGGCACGTGAGGTTCCGATCACTTTGTGGAACTGAAGAAGAGCTTTGGGTAAATAGCCGTAGTTGAGACCTTCTTTGCCGATGAGTGCCTGAGCAATATCTTTATAGCGTTTTTCTTTTATAAGAGTATCAACGCTTTTATCGTAGAGCGAGAGGCAGATGAAATTGAGTCGGGGGAAGAACGCGAAATCTTCAATCCTTTCGAAGAAATGCTTCATGAAATCATTATCGGGTTTATCCTTCTTTCCGTTAACGAAAGAGAAAACATCCTTGAACATTCTTGAAGCTGCACCACTTGCAGGAACCATTTTCATTACAATTCCACCTGCGGCGAGGAATTCATCCCAGCATTTCACGGCTGTTGCTTTCATATCGTCAGACAAGGCAGATATGCCGTGTCCCACAGTTGCCGGAGCTTCAATTTTGAGATAGGGGAAACCTTCAGCGAGCATTGAGAGCTCTTCACTAAGTTTTTCTTCGGAAATACCTTTTTCATTCAGGGTCTCGATGTCGAGTTCTTCTAATTTCATTATATTCAATATTTAATGTTTAATTTTCAATAAAGAATGTCAGTTACGGCTGTCGGAATCTTTTGGTCTCAGTCATAATCTCTGACATATTTTCTATCGTAAGTGCAAATTTAGCATTAATTTTGAGATAATCATTACATGTTATCTTAGAAACTGTTTAAATTAATGTAAAATCCACCAAGTGTTTGGATATAAGATGCGTTGTTTTTCTGATGGTATTTTAAACTATTTCGGATTATTGATGTCTTAAAGATTGTGAGAAACAGCTTATAAAACTTCTCCACTATAAAAACAATGAGAAAAATATTGCTTGCTTTTGCATTGATGACAGCTTTTACAAGTGTTGCGGTAGCTGCAATTGTGAAAGGCCGTGTTGTCGATTCCGATTCTCAGCCTTTGCAAGGGGTAACAACCCAGATTATACAATATCCGGATTCCGTAAGAAAAGGATATATGATTACTACGGCAAAGGGTGATTTTAGTTTCAAAGGAATAAATCCAGGTAATTATGTTATCAACCTGTCTATGGTTGGAATGGATGACATTCGAAAAATTGTAGAGGTGAAGGATACGACAACAACACTTGATGTCGGCATACTCACAATGACCGAGACTTCGGTTACTCTCAATGACGCAGTCGTCACGGCTGTCAAGGCAGCTGTTGTAGCAAAACAGGATACTATAGAATTCAATGCCGGGTCATTCAAGACGCAGGCTAATGCATCAGTTGAGGATCTTTTGAAGAAACTTCCGGGTGTGGAAGTCGATTCTGATGGAAAAATAACTTCAGGAGGGAAGACTGTTTCCAAGATTCTTGTGGACGGAAAGGAGTTTTTTTGGTGATGATACAAAAATGGCTACAAAAAATCTTCCATCGGAACTTGTAGACAAAGTTCAGGTAGTTGACCGCAAAAGTGATCTTGCGAGAATAACAGGTGTTGACGATGGTGAAGAAGAGACCGTGATTAATCTTACGGTTAAGAAGAATATGAAGAACGGTTGGTTTGGCACTGTTGAAGGTGGGTATGGCACAGACAAACGTTATGAAGGAAAGTTCAACATTTCAACCTTTACCGACAACAATCAGATTTCTATAGTCGGAGGTGCCAACAACACCAATGATCTCGGTTTCATGGATTCCGGCAGAGGTCGTTTCTCAAGTTTTGGATCATCCGGCGGCATCACAGCTTCCCAGCAGCTGGGACTTAATTTCAATCTTGGTAAGACTGACAAGTTTCGTGTGGGTGGAAACATATTCTACACTCATACTGACCGCGATGCCGAGTCGGCAACCAATACCGAATATCGTCAGACCGGGCGCAATGAATTCAAGAGCAGCACAAGTTCTACTCGTGACAAGGGGCATAATCTAAGGGCTGATCTCCGGATGGAATGGAAGATAGATCCCAATAATACACTTGATTTCAGACCCCAATTCAGCTTCAACAACCGTAACACACAGTCATGGGGCGAGAGCTACATGTATAACAATGGTTTTGGTGGAGACCTTATCAATAGTGATATCAGCAAAAGGTTTAATCACGGCACAAGTTATAATGCTTCGGGTAGATTGATTTTCAATCATAATTTCCCTTCTAAGCCAGGGCGTTCGTTCAGTGTGCAGGCAAGTTATGAATTCTCCGATACCAAGCAGCATTCCACAACCTGGAGCGATATTGAATACTATCTTACTTCAGATACAGAAGACAATGATGATAAACTGTATCGCTTTCTTGATAATCATCAGTGGAACAACTCTGTTGGAGCACGTCTTACATGGACAGAGCCACTGGGCGATGTGAAACGCGGCAACTTCCTGCAGGTTGCATATCGGTTCCAGTATAGATTCAATAATGCCAACAAGGATACATATAGTGTTCCGCTTCCTGAAGACTTGACAGGATTCACTCCTGTGGATTTCTCGACTCTTCCGGAGTATGCCATATTCGATACGGATCTTTCCAACCGTTTCCGCAACAAATTTGGCACACAAGAACTTCAGGTAGGGTATAAGAAGATAAACAGTAAATATAATCTTGAAGCAGGTCTTGTATTTTCACCCTCAAGCAGTGCGAGTGAAGACCTTCTTAATTCAAACAGAAACATTCCAACTCAATGGGTATGGAATGTGGCTCCATTCGCGAGATTCCGTTACAGGTTCAACAAGACAAAATCGATACGTGCAGACTATCGCGCGCGAACCTCGGCTCCTTCGCTAACCCAGCTACAGCCTGTGGCAGATGAATCCGATCCTTTGCATATTACACGTGGTAATCCTGATCTGAAACCAACATTCACCCAGTCGTTGAATATTCATTTCAACAATTACAATCAGGATTCACAGCAAGCCATGATGGCAATGTTGCGTCTTCAATATTCCCAGAATGTTATTGTCAATAAAACCGTTTCAGATCCTGAGACCGGTAAAAGGGAAACAACATATGCGAATGCCAATGGCAATTTCTCCGGCACGGGTATGTTTATGATCAACCAACCATTCCGCAACCGAAAGTGGCGTTTTTCAGCTCGCGCAATGGCAAGTTATTCGTCGATGGCAGGTTATATCAATGGCGACTTCAACCGTTCCGGCAATTTGAGACTCTCTCCGAATTTAGGGATGACTTTCACATGCGATGTCTTCCAGATGTCTGTCAATCCGACATATTCTTTCAATATGGCGACCAATTCTCTTCCCAACCAGGAGAATCTTTATACACATGCATATGGATTCCGCACGGATGCCTCTCTTTATCTTCCCTTCGGATTAGAGGTCAATACCGATCTCGATTTTGATAAGACCACAGGATATTCCAATGGCTTCAATTCTGTGTCATGGCTCTGGAACGCCCAGATTTCTTATAGCTTATTGCGCGACAAAAGTCTTACGTTGAGTGTTCGGGCATACGACTTGCTCGGACAGAAGAAGAACATATCGCGATCTGTCAGTGCGAACGGCACTATTACCGATAGCCGATACAATGATCTTACGCGGTATGTGATGTTCGGAATCTCCTACACATTCAACACTCTTAAGAATAAGAAACGTCCGGAGATGGACAATTTTGATGGTCATCCCGGTCCTCCTCCGGGTGAAGGTCCCAGAGTACGCGGAGGACGTGGCGGAATGCGCCGTATGGGTCCGCCACCGGGACATTGAAAAATACAGAGAAGTTGATTACATACGCACAACGTCTTTCACCCCTTTCACCGTCTTGATCTTCTTGATCAGGGCGGTGAGCTGTCTATTGTCGGTAACCCCGATTACGAGATATCCCTGGAATATTCCGTCATGAGAATCGATGGAGATATTGCGCAACATTGTGTTGGGTTCCTTGGAGATGATAGAGGTGATGTTTGCCACGATACCTATGTCGTCATTACCGATAACGCGCAGGGAGGCTGGGAGCATCTCTCCGCTTTTGCCGCTCCAGTTGGCACGAATGATGCGATAGGGGTAACGTTCGCGGATATGAAGGGCATTCGGGCAGTTGGTCTTATGGATCTTTACCGATCCATCTGAAGATATGAATCCGAAAACGTCATCTCCATATATCGGGTTGCAGCATCTGGCAAATTTATAATTGAGTCCGTTGATACTCTTTTCTCCGATTACCAGCACATCGTTCTTAGGTGTGTCTTCCTTGGGAGTTATCAACTGGAATTCTTCTGCTGACACATGTTCAGTCTCAACCTCACGTGTCGTTGCCGCCACATATGTGTTGAGGAAACGTCCGGCATCGATTTTATTATCACCCATGTCGGCAAAAAATTCTATCGCCGATTTGTATCCATGCTTCTTTATGAGACGCATCAGTTCCGCTTCATCTATTTCGATCTTGCGGTTTTTTGCCCTGCGGCCTAAAGCCTCCTTTCCAATATCGGCAAGACGTTGCTTTTCCTCGTTAAGACTCTGTTTGATCTTGTTGCGAGCTTTGGAGGTAGTAACGATATTCAGCCATTCCTGTCGCGGAGTCTGGTTTGTTGCCGTAAGGATCTCAACCGTGTCACCATTCTGTATCTTATAGTTGAGACGTTTGTGGGCTCCATTTACGACAGCCCCGGTGCAGTGTGCGCCTACATTGGTATGAATATGAAATGCGAAATCAAGAACGGTAGCACCAGCAGACATTCTGAACAAGTCACCCTTCGGGGTGAATGCGAATACTTCCTGTCCGAATGCATCTGCCTTGATGTTCTTCATCAATTGCATCGGACCAGCTTCTGCTGTTTCAAGGATATCGCGGATATTGTTCATCCACTTGTCAGAACTGTCTCCTTTTCCTCCTTTATATCGCCAATGGGCAGCAAGTCCCTTTTCCGCAACGAGATCCATACGCTCTGTGCGGAATTGCACTTCTACCCATTTCTGTCCCGGTCCCATGACGGTGGCATGCAGGCTCTCGTAACCATTGCTTTTTGGTAACGAAATCCAGTCTTTCATGCGGGCAGGATTGGCTGTGTACATATCCGCGAGAATGGAATAGGCGAGCCAGCAATCCTGTTTTTCGCGATCGCGTGGTGTGTCTATGATTACACGAATGGCAAAAAGGTCATAGATTCCCGGCAGATCCACTTTCTGTTTTTTCATCTTGTTCCAGATGGAAGAAATGGATTTCGTGCGTCCCTTGATTGTGAACTTCAGTCCAGCCTCAAGAAGTCGTTCTTTCACCGGGGCAATAAATTCACTGATATATTGATCGCGGGAGCGTTTGGTCTCATTGAGTTTTTTTGCTATCTGCGTGTAAATCTCGCGATTTGTATATTTGAGAGAAAGATCTTCGAGCTCACCTTTTATCTTGTACAATCCAAGACGATGGGCAAGCTGGGCATAGAGGCAGTTTGCTTCGAATGCAACATTTCGCACCCATTCCTCATCAGGATGATGATTTATGGAGCGCATGAGCATAAGGTTTTCCACAATCATTATGATTATCACGCGGATGTCGTGGGCGAGGGCAAGCATTAGTCCTCGGAAATTTTCCTGATTGTGCGCCGAGTTTCGATTACTGAATTTAGATACGTTTGCAATCCCCTCCAACAGACCTGCAATATCCTCCCCCCATTCTTTGCGAATGGTTTCGATTTGTTGCAGACCCTCATGGTAGAGAGGGTAGAGCAATATGGCGATAAGGATGTTATGGTCCGGGTCAACCATATCCGCAAACGCACAAGCCGTTTTGAGGGCGAGAATAGCATGTGATATTCCGCGAGAGGAATGGGGCTTTACGCTCCGGCGCATGCCGTCGCGTAGGAGTTGGCTGAAGCGTGAGAGCTCGTCTTCCGAAAGGTGCGGAAGAAGTCGGGAATTGATTTCTATTGCAAGAGATGCCACCTCACGAAGTTCCTGGTGGCTCAGTTTTTCTACCTGTAAATTTTCCATTATATAATTTAAACGGCATCTATGCCCATGTCGGATACAAAATTACAAAAAAAATTATTAAATTTGCATCCCAAACAGATATATGATGGAAATTATAAAGCCTGAAATTGAAGGGTTGCTTATTTTGCGCCCGAAAATCTTTACTGATTCACGAGGATATTTCTTCGAAAGCTATAGTAAAAAGAATTTTGACGATGCCGTTGGTTATCCAGTAGAGTTTGTACAAGATAATCAATCCAAATCGAGTTATGGAGTGGTGCGTGGACTTCATTTCCAGCGTCCTCCGTATGCCCAGTCCAAGCTTGTAAGATGTATAAAGGGTAGGGTTCTTGATGTGGCGGTTGATCTACGTCGCGATTCTCCCACATTCGGAAAACATGTTGCCGTTGAATTGTCGGAAGAAAATAATGTGCAGTTTTTCATCCCACGTGGGTTTGCCCACGGTTTTTCCGTCTTAAGTGAAGAGGCTGTCTTCCAATATAAATGTGATAACTATTATGCCCCTCAGGCTGATGGTGGAATCTCTCTCAATGACGATTCCCTCGGCATTGACTGGCGCATAGCTCCAGAAGATATGATTCTTTCAGATAAAGATTCTCATCATCCGAAACTTAGCGAAATCAACTCACCTTTTTAATTTAATAAATATTATGAAGAATATACTTATCACCGGCGGTGCCGGATTCATCGGATCTCATGTAGTCCGTCTTTTTGTGAATAAATATCCTGATTACAACATTGTCAATCTCGACAAGCTGACATATGCCGGTAATCTTGCCAATCTTAAGGATATTGAAGATAAACCTAATTATAAATTCGAGCGTGCCGATATTGCCGATATCGAGGAGATGCGTCGTATCATACGCGAGAACAAGATAACAGGCATAATACATCTTGCCGCAGAGAGTCATGTTGACCGTTCAATCAAGGATCCATTTACATTTGCCCGTACAAATGTTATGGGAACACTCTCATTGCTGCAGGCTGCAAAAGAGTATTGGGAATCATTGCCTGAGAAATATGAGGGCAAGCTCTTCTACCATATTTCTACCGATGAAGTATATGGTGCTCTTGAGTTGACAAATCCCGAAGGAGTGGAGTCGCCTTTCACCACAAAGGCTTCTTCCGAGCATCATCATGCTTATGGAACGGAGTTCTTCCTGGAGACAACAAAATATAATCCCCATTCACCATATTCGGCTTCAAAAGCATCGAGCGACCATTTCGTGCGTTCATATCATGACACCTATGGAATGCCGACATTGGTGACAAATTGCTCGAACAACTATGGACCTTATCAATTTCCAGAGAAATTGATACCGCTCTTCATCAACAATATCCGTCATCGCAAACCTCTTCCAGTCTATGGTAAGGGAGAGAATGTTCGCGACTGGCTTTTTGTTGAAGATCATGCGCGAGCCATTGACCTTATTTTCCATAAAGGCAAGGTTGCTGAGACCTACAATATCGGTGGATTTAATGAATGGAAGAATATTGACATCATCAAGGTAGTCATTAAGACAGTTGACCGTCTTCTCGGAAATCCCGAAGGCTATAGCGATGAATTGATTACATATGTAACCGATCGCCTCGGACATGATATGCGCTATGCCATAGATTCCCGCAAATTGCAGAAAGAACTCGGTTGGGAGCCATCGTTGCAGTTTGAGGAGGGTATTGAGAAGACCGTGAAATGGTATCTCGACAATCAGGAATGGATGGACAACATCACCTCCGGCGACTACGAACGCTACTACGAGGATATGTACAGCAAACGCTAATATATCAGGACAGATTCCTGACGTTACTTCAAAAGACCGCTAAGTTGCAATGACTTAGCGGTCTTTTATTCATTCATACCCCTCCGGGTCACCACAATTGAAAATCATCGAAGTCCCCTTGTATCCAACCAATCTGAGATAAAAGTCACCACACCCATCCTAACACGCTGTGATATTGCAGGTTATGCGCGTCGGCACAGATGTATATCTATTCTTACTGCGACTTAATCTGCTGATAATCAGCATTTAAATCATATCCATTCAAAATCATTCAGCATTATTCAACTCCAATCAAAGTCTCAGAACCCCAAACTTTAACAGACTTTAACTATAATCAGGCAGTAAAAATGTGGTGATCTCGGCCTCTTTTTCGCCGGGTCACCACGCTCAACCGTTAAAATCTCATAATAATTTCGTAACTTTGTGGTCGG
>CAJUDL010000073.1 GCA_910585285.1 uncultured Muribaculaceae bacterium | reverse complement strand
CGGTCGGAGAGACGCAGACAGTATAGACGGAGTTTTGAGCGAAGCACAGGAAGAGCCACCACAGAATCACGCATCTTGCCCTCGGGACGGAAGAAACGTTCCAACGCTCCCTCATCGGCAATTTTATCTACAAGCTGCACTATGCGTAACAAGTCTTGATTCAATTGTGCGTCTTCTATGAATTTGGAATAAAAACGCTCGTATTCTGTCTCAGATTCCTCCGAGAACTAAATTGTATAAATAGTACACTTGTCTGTATCGTTGACTAAAACCAGTTCTACCTCATTCATATCTATAGTCCTTTTAATTACAACGCAAAGATACGACATATATTTCACATAGATGTGAAATATATGAAATTTTTTTCTGTGTGCGTGATATGATTGTTTACTGTGTTTCTTACCAAGCGGCAGACTTGCACCAAGCAAAGCTCCGAGGAGCTTATGGCAGCAATTGCTTCTCCTGAACTATACCCTCTCCTGGCTCACCAAATACGGAGATGGTGGGGAACAGATTAAAACGAGAAAGACTTTCGGAGACATCATGAGGCACAAGTCCTGTTTTGGTAGCAGACATGAGCCACCACAATCCGCCAACTGCCATTGCAAAATATGTTGCAAAAAATTTTGCAGGACAATCAATAGTCGAGATTTCACGTAAGCGCGGAGGATAACGCCTCGCGGTTTTTTCGCGAGGCGTTTTGCATATGATAGATTCAGATAATACCATAAGCATCATCAATGCCAGCATCCTGATCATAATCCAGTGCATGTATTCCCATTGTGAGAAAAATGCTGTATTCTTGGTTTGGCTGGAAACAATAACACGCTTGTTTGGAGGTGTCACTAAAAAATATTATATTTGCATTGCGTAAAAATACACATCTCACTGCGTAAAATGTAAATACATGTACAAACGTTCTGAATATAAAACTATTAAATCTCGTCTTGAAGAGCCACGCCGTTTTATTCAGGTTATAGTCGGACCTCGTCAGATAGGGAAATCAACGGTTGTGAAGCAAGTTCTCAACGACATTGAGTCACCCTATCTTTTCTATTCCGCCGATGATGTGCCCGCCTCTAACCGGGCGTGGATAGCTGATTGCTGGGAAGCCGCAAGAAGCTTAAAAGAGAGCAAAAAACACTCCGAGATTATCCTTGTAATCGATGAAATACAGAAAATCGCCAACTGGAGCGAAATCATTAAGAAAGAATGGGATTCAGACACATTTCATGATTGCAACATTAAGGTTTTGCTGCTCGGAAGCAGCAGAGTGTTGTTAGAGAAAGGTCTGTCAGAATCTCTTGCAGGGAGATTTGAGGAGATTCGCATGAGTCATTGGAGTTATACGGAAATGAGAGATGCGTTCAACATTTCGTTGTCAGAATATATGTATTATGGCGCATATCCGGGAGCTATTCCTCTAATTGGTGATTATGAACGGTTTCAACAATATATCCAGTCCGCCATCATTGATTCCACCATTAATAAGGATATTCTTATGGACTCTCCCGTAGGCAAGCCTGCATTGTTAAGGCAGACTTTTGAATTGGGAGCTGCATATTCAGGTGAGTTGCTCTCGCTCAATAAGATGCTTGGAATGCTTCAGGATGCAGGAAATACATCGACGCTGCTTTCGTATCTCAATCTTCTCAATGATAGTGGATTGCTGTGCGGTCTACAGAAATTCAGCATTGATATGGCAAGGCGCAAGGCGAGCATACCTAAGTTGCAGGTCTACAACAATGCCCTGAAACTCGCATATCTGAATACCTCGTTTGAAAATGCCATGACCGACCGACGACTGTGGGGAAGGGTCTTTGAATCGGGTATTGGCACTTACTTGATAAATCAGGCATTCAAGCACCGTTTTGATGTATTCTATTGGCGAGACCGCAATATGGAGGTTGATTATATATTGAAAAAGGGAAATTCTGTCGTTGCAATCGAAGTAAAAAGCAATTCTGAACAACGGACAGAGGGATTGGATGTGTTCAGACAAAACTTTTCTCCCAAGAGAGCGTTCATAGTCGGAGACGGGGGAATAGCGCCTGAAGAATTCATGACAATGGATATAAACTCTCTATTTTAAAGCACTACTATTCAAATCAGCCATGATATTTCCGTCCCGTAGACAAGCAATAGTGTTATTATTCACATTTCTGAGCGCACTGTATCAGGATTAGTTTATAAGATACAAAACGCCTCGCGAAAAAATCGCGAGGCGTTTTGCATTATAAAATAGATTCGGATTATTCCTTGGATCCAGCCATTTCAACTCTCTCTTCTGACCGAACAAGTTTTCTCAGAATCCGCCTTATGGTTTTCCATTTCGGGAAAATAGCCCAGGGTCTTACCGGGCTGTAACTTACAAGAATCAGTACCAAAGACACGAGCCCGACAATCAGAAGCCAGCCGTAGATTTCTTTCATTGATACGATCAATGCCTGTATTTGAACCAGTCCGAAAAGCTGCCCGAGGGGAGCATGAACAATATCCGGATTCATGTCGGTTATGGATGAACCAAGAAAAGCCGCATTCTTTGCCATAGTGTGTCGGAGAAATTCCCCTATTACAGCCGGTCCGAATGTAGCACCCATCACAGCTCCCATGAATCCGTTTAGTGTCAAAGCCTGCGGAAACACCTGAAACGGCAGACCACTCTGCACTATGGAGGTCAGATAAACAATCGAAATAATGACTGAAGCCGCTCCCCTGAAAAACAAGGGTAGGAAAAGCATCTCTTTCTCCACTCCATAATCAATGAGGAAATAAAAATAAGCCAAGTATAGGATTGCCAGGGCAAATCCTATTGCAGTCATGGTTTTATATCTCCATTTCCTCAACGCAAAGGTAAAATATGTGAAACCGCAGCCTGCCACAATTCCGATGAAGACATACCAATTGAGATCAATAAGGTTCGTTTCATCGAATCCTAATATATTTGCGGCATAACTGTGTTCAAATACATGTTCAGTCGCCAACATTGTAAAGAATACAAGATAGATACATGTTGCCTTTATCACATTCCGGTTCTTCATTGCCTGAAAAGAGATATATGGATGATGCAGAAAAGAAGCACGCCATAAATTGATTAAAAGACAAATCAGACCTAAAGCCGCAGCCTGACATATTTCTGAAGATTCCCACCAGTCGAAATAGTTTCCATAAACACATATGAACGTGAAACACATCATGAAACCCGTCCACAACACTGCTCCAATCCAGTCTATTCCGAGAAGAGGAATGAACATCGGTGCTCTTACCGGCTTGACAAGAAAAAACACCATAAGCATCATCAATGCCAGCATGCCGATCATAATCCAGTGCATGTATTCCCATTGTGAGAAAAATGCAGTGTATATGGTTGCAATTCCACTCAATTGGATAACACTGTCAACTATGATATACACATAACAGAAAAATATCGACATATCCCTTACCGGAGTCAACCACAACTGGATCGTGGAATTACATGCAAATGTTGCCTGCATTCGAAACCATCCCGCTATAAAGCACGTAATTACAAGAATAGGCACAGAGGTGGTATATGCACATATAAGATTGGCGACAATCAAAACAATCCCACATGTCAGAAGTTGCGTTCTATTGGAGAAGCGGAACTTGATGCGGAACATCACCGCAAAATTTATTGCCAGTCCTATCAAGGATGCATATCCTGCCATCAAGATATCCTCCTGCATCAGAGCGGTCGTACCAACCATGTCTGAAGCTGCGGCAAGATATATACCTCCCGAGAATTGCACAATAAGCACAAAGAATATAAACAGCCACGGCTTCAGACGGCGAGGGATAAAGTTAGGTACATCAGGGATGTCAAAAGGTCCCTTAGGTGCATGCCAGTCTGCCATATTAATATTTCACTTCACATTCAACATTCATGCCGGCACGCAGTTTTGACATTGCATCGGCATTGTTGTCTTTTGAAAATTCTATTCTTACAGGCACTCGCTGACGCACTTTCACAAAGTTACCTGCTGAGTTATCCTGCGGAAGAATAGAGAGCGAGGCTCCTGTAGCCTTGGAGAGAGATACAACCTTTCCTTTAAATTCCACATCCGGGATGGCATCTACTTTTATGACTACATCACTTCCTATGGAGATATGTTGAAGTTGTGTCTCCTTATAATTGGCAGTAATCCAGACATCAGCGGAATCCACAACATCAAGTAGAGTTTGACCGGGCTGCACAAGCTGACCAACCTGAATCTCTTTTCTGGAAGCGTAACCATCGCATGGAGCCGTAATCACACAATATGAAAGATTTAATTCCGCCGTCTCAAGCAAAGCCTTGGCAAGTTCAATACCTGCATCATTCTGAGATATACGCTGTTTCGTTTCTGCAACAACCGACGATATTGCAGACCGCTGACGGGCAAGCATCTCATATCTTGCTTTCTTCGCTTCATAATCTGTCTTTGCAGCATCGTATTGCTGACGCGTAACAGCCTCCTGCTCAAGAAGCTTCTTATACCTGTCGAAATCTGTTGCCGCCATATCCATAACAACCTTTGCTTCTGCTATAGAAGCCTCGGTAACAGCCACATTAGCTGAAGCCACTCCAACACTCCGATCTGCTACTTCCCTTCCGGATAGAGCATTTTGATAATCTGCCCGTGCCTGCGCAACTCTGAGACGAAGATCAGAGTCATCGATAATGACTAACGTGTCTCCTTTCTTTACCTGCTCGTATTCTTTAAAACGAATCTCCTTGACATAGCCCTGGACACGACTGTTGACAGGTACGATCTGTTGTTGCACTTGAGCATTATCCGTGAATTCAACATTCCCTAAATGCACGAATTTACTGCACACCCACACAGCGGCAACCGCAATAACTATAACTGTGATTATATATGACAGGATTTTTTTACTATGATGGTTCATATCTTTCCCGAAGTAAATAGAAGTTTGTAATAATAATAAATAATATTGATTCGAGCATTCACAAGCTGCTGCTCGGCATCAAATTTTGAATTTGCAGCATCAAGCATATCCGTAATGAGAGCCATGTCTGCTGAATAGCGTGTTGAAGTAGTGCGGTAATTACGCTCCGCAAGTTCAACACTCTTATTTTGCGTTTTCAACTCCTCATATGCCTCGAGGTAACGGATATAGTCAGCTCTGACACCTAAAGATATGTTCTCTCTGGCTGCATCCAGTTGCTCAATAGCGTGTTGGGTGGCAACCTTGCTTTTACTTATCGATTTATTGCTTTTATATAAGGAGGAGATATTGTAGCTTACACCCAACCCGACATACCAATAACTGAGATTGCGGTTGATAGGCGGAATCTCAACAAGAATTGGTCCATCAAGGGTCCATGCCGCCTGCAACCCGATTTTTGGTAAGCGTTCACTCTTCGCAATCTCCTCAGC
The DNA here is from genome assembly GCA_910585285.1 of uncultured Muribaculaceae bacterium. Taxonomy (GTDB): domain Bacteria; phylum Bacteroidota; class Bacteroidia; order Bacteroidales; family Muribaculaceae; genus Lepagella. The sequence continues at coordinate 5,822 of CAJUDL010000073.1, read as the reverse complement.
TTTTCGGCTTATCTCTACACCCGATCCCGCGAGCTTAAGAGAAGGAGCGTTTACGCGTGCTTCCTCCTGCCACCACTCCTCTGCTGAAGAAGGAAGAGCGCACGTCAGAAGTGTAGTATCCGGCACCACCAGCGTACCCTCCGGCATACCGGCGGTCACCACAAGATTTCTATTGAGAATATCCAGAGTGTTATTGATCTTTACAAGTTGCAGTTCAAGATTCGAAACTAAAAGTTCGTATCTGGTAATATCGTTCTGAAGAGCAACCCCTTGTTCATAACGTGCCTGCATCTCAACAAGCACTTTCCGCGATTGCAAGATATTTTTCTCAACTACACTCTTAAGGTTATTGAACTTATAGATATCAAGATAAAATCCTGCAAGTTGAAATCTGATATTATCGCGATGAAACTCTGTAGAGTATCTTGCTGCCGTAGATTTCAATTCAGCAAGTTCGATGCTGTTTTTGATTGCACCGCCCGTATATAAGGGTTGATTAACACTCAAAGACAAACCTGTTCCCAAATGAGGGATAGGAGCCTTTTGATAATCGGAAAAGTTACGTTTTGTCGTAAACCCGTCTCCGATATAACTAAGAGAAAGCGAGGCATTGATATCAGGTAATCTGCCACTTCGAGCAATACTGATCTCTCGTTTTGCCTCCTCCTCCGCACTGAATGAAGGGCGGAGTTGCACGCTGTTTGCTTCAGCGATCTCAAACAGATCTTCTATCGACAAGACCTGTCGGGTCTGAGCAAACGAGCACACTCCGCCGCTCAGCAAGGTTGCGCAAAGCAACCCTGTGAGCAATCGGTGATTGTTCATAAGGATTTTGGAATTATATTATGATTATTATGATTTATCCTTGAATAAGGAAATGCAAGATATGGGAGATTTTTATTGAGTGCTCTTCCAGTTTTCTTTATAGGCGTAGTTATGTACAGAAGCAGGCATGCCGCCCGAAAATTGTTTCAGATGTATCATAAATGGGCAATTCTTTGTGAATCGCACTGCAAATTTACAAAAAAATTTAATCCAAATATTATTTTTATTGTCAATCTTCCAGCGACAGGATAGAGACTGGGGTGGAAAAAGCAGCATTATCCGAAAGGCGTTCGCCATCTCCTTGATGCACTTCCTGAACAAATATATTTAATTTATTTCTTTTGTTCCATGCATTTATATCAAATGTCGGTTCCCACGCATCGACAGAAAAATCTGTGACATCTTCAATCCGCCATGATGCTTTTCCAAGCTTCGATGTGTGTGCCACACTTATTTTACTTCCCCTTTCGGAATCACGGAATATATAATATGCAGCTTTGCCATCGGAGGCTATACGCGGACGGGATATCGGTATCATCTTCGTTCCGCCTCCCGATAAGCTAAAGGGTGTTTTTCTATTACCCACCACCGACATATTCCATTTTTTACCATCATGCCAGACAAGACGGTATTGGGGTATGCTGTCATTTTTATCTCTCCAATAAGTGGCAATATAAGGTCTCCCCTTTTTGTCAGCTGTCATGCTTGTCTGATTGATTAATTCTGAATTCTGCGGTATATGCCATGCAATTTCAGCATCCTTCATTACAATGGGAAGATTGTAACGTGTGCCATCGGAACGTTGCCAAGTCGTGCCTCCGTCTTTGGAGACCGCATAGCATAAGTCATGATTGGTCTCAACAAGCCATGTTTCCCTCCATACCCAGGAAAGATGAATCACACCTTTCCTATCCACATATAATTGCCAGTATGCATTCCGTTCATTCTCTCCATCAATAAGCACATCCTGAATCCTTCTCCACTCTCCTTTCTTTGTATCATATCTGTTAAGAACAAGATTTCCCCTTCCAGAAGCACCTGATCTGTAAGCAAACAATAAATCGCCATCAGGCATCGTATAAAATTCCGGATATGTCACATCCTTCTCATCTCTCCCGGTCATTGGCTCCAACTCACCGAGATCTAAAGAACCCGGACTAACGGAACGGCAATATTTCAATGGATTTCCATGATGATCAAAAGAGACATGAAGATATCCCTTTCCATCCAGACCTATGGAAATTACATTATGTCCATCCTTGACATTCCCTTTGTATTGACTACGCTTTATGACCCAACTATCAGAGTCAAGACGACGTTTGCCAATCACTACATATCCATCAGGGTCATAATACGACACATACTGCACACTGTCATTGCTGACAATTGAACTTCCACGAAACACAGCAGCATTCACCGATGTCCGGCAATAACCCTCCCCGACCGACGTAAGTCTTGGCTCAAGAGCGTTGCAGACTAATGAAATACCACTAAAAAGCAATATGAATAATGTTGATAACCGTCGCATAATAAAAACTGTTTAATTTAATCCATGGGATCGAAAGTAAATCCCAAACGCTTTCTTTGCCGTATAATTTTCTTTTTTAATGCCTTTGCTTCTTTATATTTCCCGCATATCATATAAATATAATACAAATTTGAATCATATACATGAAAAATTCTGTTGTCCGGTTTCTTTAATATTTTGGTATTTATAGTCCTTAACAGACGTTTGTACCAAGGAAGACTATATGTAATAATATACTCTAAAAAGTCTTCTTTATGTCTGATTTTGTCAAGAGTTGGCAATACATAATCTTTGAGCGTAGAACAAACCAGATCTTTTGTTTTCGCATAGTCATGATTTAGCCGAAACTTAAATGATTCGTTAATGTGTTTTTTCTCTTTAAACATTCCTGTTTCTGCACTTAACGGACATTCATCGGCTGAAGGAAATTCTCTAATAGTTCCTCTGGCATACATTTGATATTCGGCACATGTTACCCCAACCCGTATTGAAAAATCCAAAGCTCTGTAATCTTCATCTATTCCCCATCTATCTTTATATACACTAATGCACCAATCCACGTCGCCGGCAACGGTATGGAAATTAGTTCGTTTCTTCTTAAATCCTGCTGATTTTAGAAGAGGGGCAACATAATTCTTAATCATATCGTTGTATTGATCCTTAAGAATCTGCTTTTCCTCTTCCGTCATAGTTCGTAGCGTTCTCATACATGCCGAATTATTAGTTTACATGCAAATATATTAACTTTTATTCAGCTAAGAAACATCATCAGCTAAAAGTTTTAGACAAATCCCGTTTATTGGATACCGCTTTGCCGCGAGGCTGCAGTTACAAGCAACAGCATCTACGACTTGACATTCACGTTATAAACGTGGTTGTTGAATGGTTGGAACTTTCAACTTTAGAGTATTGGCTTATGAGTTGATAGTAAATCAGCGAAGCTGATAAAATGGTTTTAATTGGTTTTAATGGTTTGATAATAATTAATGTGGTGGGATTTGGTTGAGCATACAAAACCTAAATTATGTAAGAATACAAATATTTCCAATTCTCTGGAGCTGCCGGTGCATTCTCGGATTTGTGGAATGTGCCGGCATTTCCATTGTATAACTCTGTTTCATAAAAATGGCACAGACCTATTCCGCAATCTATGACAGACAGCTTACTTTTCGGTTTATAATAAAAATGAACCACATCGCCATCGACAAGAGCTCTCCAGGGCTGTGAATTTGTAGATGATGGTGCAAGACGCATCATCTCAAGAGACTCACCAAACCTACCTTTTTCCTCTGCCGGGAGCTTGAAGTTATCCGTAAAAAAGAGTTCATCAAAAGGTTTTCGTTTACTGCTGCCAAATGTCATACGTGTAATTTTCTCAATCAATCTTTGATTCGATACAAATCCTACCGGAGAAATAACACGTAATTCTTCCCCAGCGCGCCAAGAATCGCCACGTTCGAAATCCGAACCTTTAAACGTAGCTGCTATCCAACAGGTCCCTAAACCGAGTTCAGTAGCTTTCAGCACAACCTGCTCAAACCTAAAACCGGCAGACAAAGCCGATGCTTCGTCATCACCCATTGAAATGAGGAAAAAATCTGAAGCACCTTTTATCACACCATACGTACTCGGCTTATAACCTTCCCTCTTATCGAACCCTTTAAGATATATGGAAACATTTCCACCGAACGGACTATAAGATTCAACTATGGCTTTATTCAATGATTCCTTCAAGGATTCCGATAGTGCCTCTCCATTATAACTCCTCACCGACCGGCGCGTTTTGATTGCCTCAAGTATGTTCATAATTTTTCTCTTTTTATACGCAAAATTACATAGTTTCTAAAATTTAATACTAATTTTGTCTGAAAAATATCAGAATCATGAAAAGTATATACAATTTGATTGGTACAGCGGCATGTTTATTACTTAGTGCAAGTCCTGCCATGGCATTAAATGGTGCTTGGCGCGGCAAACTTGCCATCGGACAAATGGAGTTGCCTCTCGTTTTCAATTTTTCAGAAAACAATGAAGGTAAAACAGAATGCACACTCGATTCCCCCTCACAAGGCGTCAAGGGTTTACAGACAACCGTTACATTATGCTCAACCGACTCCATTGCTCTCGAATGTAAATCAATTGGTGCTTCTTTCAATGGAAGAATCCAAAACGATGAAATCATAGGGAAGTTTTACCAACGCGGATTCTCATTTCCAATGACATTGCACCCTGACGCACCTCTTGAGGAACGTCGCCCTCAAACGCCCAAACCACCCTATCCTTATACAACTATTGACACAACATTCACCGCGCCGGATGGCGCCACATTAAGTGCTACTCTAACCCTCCCCGCAAATGTAAAAAACAAGAAAACTCCGGCTGTGATCATGGTCACAGGCAGTGGTCCGCAAAACAGCGATGAGGAATTGTTCGAACACAAACCTTTTGCAGTCATCGCTGATTATCTTGCCCGCAACGGCGTTGCTTCTCTTCGCTATGATGACAGAGGTATAGGAAAGTCTACCGGAAATTTCTATGAAGCAACTACATATGATTTCATGAATGACGCAAAAAGCGGTATTGAATTTCTTCGCAAATACAAAGGTATCGGAAAAGTTGGGGTTCTCGGTCATTCCGAAGGGGGCACAATCGCATTTCTGCTTGCCGGAGAAAGACAGCCTGATTTTATTATTTCCCTCGCCGGAGTGGCGGAAACCGGCAAAGAAGCACTTATGAAGCAGAATATAAGGCTTCTCGATAAATCCGGCATCACAGGGAAAGACAAGGATAATTCAATCGCATTAATCAGCAAATTGTTTGACACTATGTCAGCTCAAAGAATCAGCGGGAATGTTACCTCAATCAATCCGGATTCAATTGCACGTGCAAACAATCTTGATGTACCTGCATCAATAATGAACTCCCTTCAAGCCACACAAAAAATCCGCACCCCATGGTTCGATTTATTGCTTGCTATTGATCCCAAGGAAAGCCTTTCTAAAACCAAGTGCCCGGTGCTTGCGATTAACGGAGATAAAGACACACAGGTTGAGGCTGAGCCTAATCTTGCCATCATACGTGAGCGCGTGCCTAAAGCTGTGATACGAAAGATGCCGTCGCTCAATCATCTCATGCAACACGCCGTCACCGGCGACTCCTCTGAATATGGCGAAATAAAAGAAACAATTTCTCCTGAAGTTCTTCAGATTATTCTCGATTTCATCAAGAGCCTGTAACAATCAAATCTGCTCATCTATTAACGCGAGTTCGGGATAAGAATCGTTGTTATCCCCCAAGCAAAGAACATATAATATTAGGCGGCCAATAGAGGTCGCCTGATTGCTTTCATTACTATGTGAATTATTGCCAGATGACGAGCTGCCCGTTTGCCTCAGGCACCTCGAAATCGAAGTTTACTTCCGGCTTTGTGGCGAAGAAACAATACGCCCCCATTGCCGCAAGCAGGTTC
>CAJUDL010000072.1 GCA_910585285.1 uncultured Muribaculaceae bacterium | reverse complement strand
CCGATTATGAAGGTCTCAAATATTTCACTGAGTTCTGGCCCAGCGACAATACGGACCCGATCGAGCGTCTTTACATTCAGTGGGGTTTTTCGCAAATTTTCCCTGCCAAGACACTCTGTGCGCACGTGACTACATGGAACCGTTCGACTCCTGTCAAATTTCGCACAAATGTTGCCATGATGGGTAAGCTTGGCTTCGACCTGAAACTTGATGACCTGACCAAAGAAGAGGCAGACTACTGCCGCCGTGCCATCAAAAACTACAATGCACTGAAACCTGTGATTCTCGAGGGTGACCAGTATCGTCTTGTGTCTCCCTATGAGGGACAGCATGCGGCAACCATGTATGTAGGGAAGAACGATGGTGACGCCGTGCTCTTCACATTCGATATTTATCCGCGTTATCGTCCGGTAATATCAAAATCCGAGTCAAACGTGAAGCTTAACGGTCTTGTTCCCTCTGCCCGTTATGCCGTGACCGAGATCGACCGCACGGATGGCAATGACAGCAAGGTGGGAGAATATTCAGGGGAATACCTGATGACGGTTGGTCTTCCTCTCTTCACACTGAATAAACTCAATTCACGCGTCTTCTCCATAAAGAAGATTTAGAGAGTGTTAAATCCAAACAGTTTCTTAGACATTGGAGTCAATCGCTGAATGTGAACCGTAAACCTATGTTAAGATTGAAATCGAATGGTCGGTCTTTATATATGGTCTGCAGTTCGGAGCGGTTCTTGAAATGGTAAACGGCTCCCGGTTCGATATATATTCCTATCAATGAAGAGAAATTGAACTGGATGCCTGCTGAAATATCGGCGGAAAACTGAAGCGGTTTTTCGTCGATATCTTCAGTTTCGGATTTTTCAATCCTGTTGTCGAGAACATAATCCGTATTTTGTTTTGCGGATATGCATTGCTCCGCTATCACGCCTGCACTCGCATAGAAATCGAGCCTGTTCCAGCTTAGGAAGTTATATCTTACATTTATGGGTATGCCTAAATAATGGAGTGTCTGTTGAGTGCTTATAAAGTTGCTTTCTGACCCTTCTGTGAAATCGGATGACAGCATTGAATATGACAATCCGCTTTCAATGCTTAGACGGTTATTGATTTTATAGGCGAAAGTGATGCCCGCACGGAAGGGAAGGTTGTGGTGCACGTTACGTTTGGTATTTTTACCCCTGTTGAATAGCATTATTCCCGTTTGTGGATCACCTTTCCAGTTGGCGTTGTCGGCACCGAGGCTGGCTGCAAAGGGGGTAGTGGTAGTGGCTGTTGATGAATGGTCAGGCATTCCGGATGCGAACACTCCGAAAGAAAAGCGTTTCTGTCGGGTGCTATGCGGGGAATTATATGCAACATTGTCATGATATCTTTCCGAGTATTCATGGGGATAGAGGGGAGAGGTCGGTTTCGTCTCCGAATTTTCAGTTGAATTCCTTTTGGAAGCAACGGGATGATTTTCAATGTCGGCATTTATGATAGTGTCGGATATAACCTGTGTTTTTGGAATGTTGGCGGACACAGAAGCTGTGTGCCGTTTTGCATATGTGCGTAGAGTGGGAGTATCCTTTATCGGTTCCGTCTGCTTGAAAGCAGAATGATTATCGCGGGTTGCTGTGGATGATTCGGCTAAAACGGGTTTGTCCGGAGTATTCAAGTCTTCGTTGTTTAAGAAGAATGTCACGGCGACAGAGGCAATCAACAGAAGTATGGCTGCGGCAGTCAGGGGCTTCCATAAACGGAATCCATGACGACTATTCTTAAGGGTGCCGTTCTGAATCAGTCTGCTCTCGATATTCTCCCACAGCATATCGGGGGCATCCTGTTCGTAGTCAGCCATCCGGTCATGTAAATCTTTGAGCCATTTTTCTTTCATCTTGCTTAGTGAGTTAGAGTTTGAAACTTTCGGATCCTGTCTGCCAGAATTGCTTTTGCTCTGTGTAGCTGTGAGGCAGAAGTGCTTTCTTTTATGTTCAGGATAGAGGCGATCTCCTTATGAGATTTTTCTTCGAAAACATAGAGATTGAAAATTGTGCGGTATCCGGGAGGCAACTCGCGTATCATGTCTTGTATGACGGAAAGAGGGACATCGTCTATTTCCGGTTCTTCGTTTTCAATATTCAGGTATTCATCGTCAATAGACACAAAATCAAGTCGTCCTTTGAGTTTGATGAATCTGAGCGTTTCGTTTATGGTGATTTTCGCAAGCCAGTTTTTCAGAGAGCCGTTTCCGAGGTAAACGAAATTACCTATTGATGAGAAAATTTTTATGAAAGCGTCTTGAAGCACATCGCTGACATCATCCTCATTATCCAGATAGCGTGAGCAGATTGCAGTAAGAAACCGGACGTAACGATTATACAGCGTTCTCATTGCGACAGGGTTGTTCTGCCGTATCAGTTCCGCCAGTTTGTCTTCGCGTATTTCCTCGCTATTTTTCTGCATGGATATTCACAGCTTCCAATGGGGAGTGCTGTATTATACAACGCAATGTGCCGGAGTTTATTAATTCCGGCGCATTGCAATTGTTTCTAAAGATATGTCAGGTTAAGTTGTCGCTGTCGGGTGGAATCAATCTATTCTGCCGGAATAATTTATCCCGGAGTAGTCGGCATCTGTTTTGTTTTCGCGCATCAGAAGCTCGAATTCCGTGCTTTTGGGACCGCTGAATGATTCCCAGTTTATCTTTATTTTTACAGGCGATCCGTCGGATTCTATCAATTCGTTGAGATTGAAAGCTATCAATGCGTCTCCAAAATCACCGTGTGTGTCGCCGTTGGCATTGTGACGCAGCTCAAATTCATATGGGTTTTCAGGATTAACACCGCTAACGAGATTGACTTCATGTTTCGCCCCTGGTTGTCCCCATTGGGTTCTTATTCTTAATGTCAGATAACCATCTTCGGCAACAGTGACCCAATCTTTTACAATTTCGATGCAATCTTTGCCGTATTCCGTATCGTTTTCTTCACCCTTGTCGGCTACGGGTTTCTTTGTGCGTATTCCGTCCATCCAGTTTACCGTGACTTTGCGCAAGGATGATTCGGTTTCGTCATCGTAGTTGTAGTTTATGAGAGCACGAACTTCCTCGTCTTTGAAAGGTGATGCAGTCATGTTTGTAGGGATGAGCTTGATCTCATTTGTCAGGTTCATCTCAAAACTATTGTCCGATAAAGGCACGACAGTTACAACTGCAGTGTAAGAGTTCAAAGAGGAATCATCGTCGTCAGAACAGGACTGAATCATAGGCGTAGCCGCCATTGCGAGTCCGAGTAAATACAAGAATTTAAATTTCATTATTTATGTTTTTATGTTAGTGTTCACCTATTATAATCACGAACTATCGAAAACCTTGCATCACCCCGGTAAAAAAATTTCATTTATCGGCTAAGTTCGATAAGGTGAAAGGTTATAGGTAATAGGGGAAAGGTGAATTGGCACGCCTCAGCAATCTGAACCAAATTAATTATTCTGACGACAAGGCGCGAAGGGAGAAGTCTGATTCAAATTGTTACCGAAAATATTAACACGGAGGCACAGGGACTGATTCGGAAATGTTAAATGTGAAATAATTGGTGCGCAATGGTCTGATGATATGTAGCACTCTAACTTTGTGACTCTGTCAGCTTCCTTCTTACCTCTTCCCTTTCCCTTTTTACCTTATCGAACTTGATTCGTTTTTTTTGAGGGGGTGTCACATTTTTGTGTTACATTTGTCTTATTGATAAGTATGACATCGAAATTATTTAATGCATTAACTAATTTGCGAGTCATACTTAAAACCGAAAAAGAGATGGATGTAACTCCGAGAAAATATTTCACTGACAACATTCTTCCTTGCAACGCGAGAATGTATGCGGCGGCTATGGCAATCACCGGTTCGCCGGAGGATGCTGCCGATGCAGTGCAGACTGCGATGCTGCGCATCTGGGAGAATATATGCAAGGGAGTATTTCCGGAGGCTCCAATGGCTTACTGCCTCTCGGCGATACGCAATATATGTGTCACGGAAACCACAAGATCTTCCAGAAAAGTCTCTCTTGATTCAACGCGAGAGATTTCTTCCGAAAAGAGCGGAGTGGAAGAGGCTTTGGAACTCAATGAGGTGACGGCAACGCTCCAATGCCTGCCGGAGAAAGAACGAAAGGCAGTTGAAATGAGTGCTTATGCAGGCAGTTCGGCTGACGACATAGCGGAAGTGTTGGGAGTCACACCCGCAAATGCGCGACAGATCCTCAGTCGCGGCAGACGCAGACTCCGTTCATTTTTTTACTAAATAATTCAACTTTCGCAAGCGTAAAGTTGAAGTTTATAAGTTTATTTGCGCTATGCGCAGTTTATAAGTTTATTGGTTTACCGCGATATTAGTAGAGAGTTCAAACCGAGTCAAACCAGTCAAACCAGTTAAACTTTTAAACTTATAAACTCTTAAACTTTAAGTTGAAGCTTGCGAAACTTAAATAAATAATTATTGCAATGGATATGGATGAAAAATATATAAAGGATCTTCTTGAAAAATTCTATGAAGGCACTTCTTCTCAGGAAGAAGAGGATATACTCTCTGAATTTTTCAATTCCGGAGAAAATATTCCGCAAGATATGGAGGCGGACCGCCGGATGTTTGCAGCCTTGAGCGATACTTCGAAATATGCCATGCCTCCTGCAGATCTTCAGGAAAAGATCATGGAGGCGGTTGATAATGCGCCGATTACAAGGACCGTTGCCGGCACATCTTTACGCCGCAAACGCTTTCCCCGGATCTCAATTGCCTCTTTTGCGGCAGCCGCGGCGGTTATTGCGTTCTTTATGCTTGCTCCTTTCTCTACCGGTGTCAAGACGGATACTGCCCACGTTCCGAATCAATTGGCTTCGTCCTCCTATAGCGATACTGTTGACACGAATATAAACTTATCGGAGCCGGTTGCTGAGCTGGAGGGTAAAGAGGTTGCCGAGGATGTTGATAGTTTCACTCGAAAGAATAATTCAATCGGGAAGGGTATAAAATCTCAACCGCATCGGGCGGTTGTCAAGGCTACCATCACTTCCGAAACCATCCCCGAACTGACAGAGGAGGAGCAGTTGGCATTTGAAGCGGGAATGAAGGCTCTTGCTCGTGCCGGAGAACAGATGGCGTATGCTTCCGATCGTCTCGAATTAACCGATGAGAGTTTGAGAAACATCTATTCTACAATTCAGGATAAATTAAAATAATTCAACTTTCGCAAGCGAAAAGTTGAAGTTTATAAGTTTAATCGCGCAAAGCGCAGTTTATAAGTTTATTTGTCTGAGACGAAGTAAATAAAGACATCATCCCTATTTTCATCAGATAAACATTTAAACTTATAAACTCTTAAACTTTAAGTTGAAGTTTACGAAACTTAAATTAAATAAAATATTATGAAAGCTTTAAGACTTATGGTTTGTGCCATAATGGCATTATCGATATCGCTGACAGCGATGTCTCAGAGCCGGGTATTCAATAACTATCCCGACAACAAGGATATTTCAACCGTGTATATCTCCAAGGCGGCGATGCGTCTCGGACTCTCGATGATGGGGGATGATTCCGAAATGAAGGATATCCAGAAATGCGTAAAAAATCCTGAAGGGATGGAGATTGTGAGTGCAACTACTCCGGAAGCAATAGCTATTGTCAAGAAGGATGCTGCCGAGAAAATGAAAAAACTTAATATGGAGTTATTCCTCAACGCGCAGGATGGCGGGGATGATGTTAACATCTATGCCGGTAAGATATTAAGCGGGAATGTGATGCGTGATATCCTTATCGAAGCCAGCGAGCCCAATGAATATACGATAGTCTACATCCGTGGAGAGATCGATGTTCAGGCGCTTACAAACCAATATAAGAAATAAGGATATGAAAACCGGTGTATACACAGTCCTCATATCCTTATTGTGGATGATGGCGTGCGCTTCTTGCGGAAGCTCGAGAGAATTCTCAGTCCTTGATGATTACGATAATATCGATGTGCTGCACATCCCGCAGGGTGTAGGATGGATGCTCGGTCCTATTGCCTCAATGGGCGACAAGGATGCCGGAAAAATACTGAAGGGTTTCAAAAGCATGACCATTGTCGACTGCGAAGGAAACCGTGGAAGAAAGGAAGTGATGAGTTGTGTGAAAGATGCCATCGACAGCGACCGCAGTGAGCTTATTCTGGAAGTGCATGAGGGAAAGGAAGCTACATTCATCTATGGTCGCGTGGATGAAAGGAGAAACAAACTCAAAGACATCATGATTGTCGCTGATGAGCCGGGAGACCTAAGCGTTATCCGCGCCAAAGGCACTTTCGATATCAGCTCATTACTTAACGAGCAGACGAAGCGGCTTCCCTAAAGGCGTCCATTATGATGGTAGGCATGTTGCGGGAAAATGCTCCGAGACGATAGTCATCTTCAGCGTTCCATTCGGGTGCCCAGTAAAACACTCCGGTGCAAGCTCCGTCGGTAAAGTCTTTGGAAGCCTTGATCAAAGCTGAGATGAATTCCTTTCCGGATTCAGGATTGCGACCGTCGACACCCGTTTCAACAATCATCACATCTGTGCCATATTTCTTTTTGAGATGGCGAATGTTGGCGATTGTATCTACTAAGGTCATGATGTCGCTCTTCTCCAGTCCGGCTTCCATTGCCCAGTAAGGATAAACGCTCATTCCTATTGTATCCCATTCCACGCCGTTTGCTTTTAATGAATCAAACACGCGATCATAGAGCTTTTGATCAAATCCGTTGTCAAGATGTATGATGACTTCGGCATCGGGATAAACCTCGCGCACCGCCTTCACGCCAGCCTTTGTCAACGCGGCATAATTCTCAGGATTTTCCTCAAAACGACCCATAGGCCACAGGAAACCGTGGGTTGTTTCGTTACCAACCTGCACCCATTTCACGTCTATGCCGTTCTTTTTAAGGAGTTCAAGAGTCTTCCGGGTATGGTCCGCAAGAGCCTTTTCAGTCTGTTCGAGAGTCATCCCAAGCCATTCTTTGGGAGGATTCTGCTTGCCGGGATCTGCCCACCAGTCGGAATAATGGAAATCAATCATCACAGGCATACCTAAATCCTGCGAACGTTTTGCCATCTTCAGCACATCTTCGGGGGAGCAGAAACCATCTTTGGGATTTACCCACACGCGAAGACGCGTGGCATTCATTCCGTAATCTTTCATTAGTTGGGTGGTTTCCACGCGAACGCTGTCGCGGTTCATCACGAATCTGCCGCGTGCCTCGTCGGCAGTCATTCCGGAAATGTCACCTCCGAGCCAGAAAGGCTCGTTGTTTTTGGCAGCAGCTGAGAAAGCAGCTGTTGCAATAAGAGCCAAAGCACAGGCTCTTACTCCGAATTTCTTCATGGTTATAAACTTATAAACTGCGCATTGCGCAAATAAACTTAATACAAAGTAACATAAAACTTGCCACTATATAAAATTATTTTTATATCTTTTTTACTTTTAAAATTATTTGTCTTATCTTTGTTTAAAATTGTAAAGCATTATGACCATGAGCGGACAAGTGACATACCCGCTGGGCGAATCATCGTTCGCAAAAATAAGGAAAGCCGGTAAATTATACGTAGATAAGACCGGCTTCATCCCTGACTTGCTCAAAGGTTCGTATTATTTTCTCAGCAGACCGAGACGGTTTGGCAAGAGTCTGTTGATTTCTACACTCGAAGAGTTTTTTCTTGGTAATAGGGATCTGTTCAAAGATCTGGCAGTGGATCAACTGCTTCCCGAACCATGGGAGACATACCCTGTTTTGCATCTTGATTTCATGTCGATGTCATATGATTCAGATGGGATGCTTGGAGAGAAACTCGATACAGTTCTCAGTGAGTGGGAAAATTTATATGGCATTTCAGGCGTGCGAATGTCACCGTCCAATAGGTTTGACAACGTCATCCGACAAGCATATAGTGCCACCGGTAAACGTGTGGTAATATTAATTGACGAATACGACAAACCTGTTTTGGATGGTATAGGGAACAAAGAACTTGAAGAACAGAACCGCTCGCTTTTACGTGCCTTCTATGGAGCGATGAAGGCAAATGATGCAAATATTCGTTTCGTGCTTTTGACGGGAGTAGGTCATATCGGTCAGATCAATGTGTTCAGCGGGCTGAATAACATCAGTGACATAACATACTCCGATAAGTATGCATCAATATGTGGCATTACGGAAACTGAGCTGACAAAATATTTTTTGCCGTCTGTCAGAGAATGGAGTCAACACAAAGATATCCCTGAGGACAAACTGCTGCATGAGTTGAAAAAACGTTATGATGGTTATCATTTTGCTGAAGAGGGGGAGAATATTTATAATCCATTCAGCCTGATGAACGCGTTTGAGAGCCGTCGGTTGGGCTCCTTCTGGTATACATCCGGCACCCCTTCATCTTTAATGCAACGTATAGCCACGTCGCGTATCAGTCCTGAACAGCTTGCCGACTCGTTTATCACACCGCGGCAACTTGAAAGTCTTGATGTGGTGCGTTCCGACAGCCTGACAGGCTTCCTGCTCCAAACAGGATATCTGACAATTAAAAAGTATGATCCTCAATTGTCAAGATTTATTGTCGGCATACCTAACCAGGAAGTGGCAGAAGGGATCTATCAGGGCATTCTCCCTTACTATATAGGACTCTCCTCAGAGAACGGAGACGACACCGTAGCCAGATCTGTTAGCGAACTGCAGGCATCTCTTATTTTGGGCAGACCAGAGGCTTTCATTAATTTCCTCATACAGTTCTTCGATGAGGCTCAGTATGATTTCTTTGATACTAAACGGATTGAGAAATCGTTTCGCGATGTAATATACTGTATTTCAAAATTAATGGGTATGAATACACGCATTGAGGACCATACTCCACGCGGGAGCATAGATATGATGGCAGAGACTGACCAGTATGTCTACATTTTCGAGTATAAAGTCAATAAGACTGCTCTTGTTGCAATGAGCCAAATCAATGAGCGAGGCTATGCCCTGAAATATCTGCATTCAGGTAAACGCATAATCAAGATTGCCGTCAACTTCAGTACCCAGACACGTAATATCGATGATTTTCTCATTGAGGAATGTTGATAAATCTTGATATGCTGTAGTTTTCTGTGGAAATAAAATATAAAATAAAAAGAGCCGGAAATTTTCCGGCTCTTTTTGTTTAGTATGATAACGCTTATTAACCGTTAACTTTCTTCATGTGTGCGATGAGGTCGAGAACCTTGTTAGAGTAACCGATCTCATTGTCATACCAGGAGATTACTTTAACGAAGTTGTCAGTCAAGTAAACGCCGGCGTTAGCATCGAAGATAGAAGTGAGCGGGCAGCCGAGGAAGTCAGAGCTTACAACAGCATCCTCTGTGTAACCGAGAACACCTTTGAGCTCACCCTCTGCAGCCTCTTTCATAGCAGCGCAGATAGCCTCTTTTGTAGCGGGTTTCTCAAGATTAACTGTAAGGTCAACTACAGAAACATCAAGAGTGGGGACACGCATAGAGATACCTGTAAGCTTGCCGTTGAGCTCGGGGATAACTTTACCTACAGCCTTAGCAGCACCTGTTGAAGAGGGGATGATGTTGCCTGAAGCGGCACGACCACCACGCCAGTCTTTCATTGAAGGACCGTCAACAGTCTTCTGAGTAGCTGTTGTAGAGTGAACGGTTGTCATAAGACCTTCCTTGATGCCGAATTTCTCGTGGAGAACTTTGGCGATAGGAGCAAGACAGTTGGTTGTGCAAGAAGCGTTGGAAACGAACTTCTGACCAGCGTATGTGTTCTCGTTAACACCTACAACGAACATAGGAGTTGCGTCTTTTGAAGGAGCTGACATTACAACATATTTTGCACCAGCCTCGATGTGAGCTTGAGCTTTCTCCTCTGTGAGGAAAAGACCTGTTGACTCAACAACGTATTCAGCCTCAACTGCACCCCAGTTGATCTCTTTCGGGTCGCGGCATGCTGTAACGCGGATCTCTTTGCCGTTTACGATGAGAAGGCTCTTCTCGAGATCGTAATCTACAGTGCCGTCGAAACGACCGTGCATTGTGTCATACTTCAACATGTATGCCATGTAATCTACAGGAAGAAGGTCGTTGATGGCAACAACCTCGATGTCACTTCTCTTGGTGGAAGCACGGAATACGAAACGTCCGATACGGCCAAAGCCGTTGATACCAATCTTTGTCATTTTTAAATTTTGTTTATTTTGGGTAAATTTATTTGGTTTTTATATTTATTACCTTAAGCTGTATATAAATCCGCAACTTATTCAAAATTGCCTCATTTAGAGCGCTCTCGCTCTAATTCACCATTTATAGTTGCAAAATTAACAAAAAATTCGCATTTTTGCGATGTATTTTAACACTTTTTTGAACCTTTGACACTTTAATGTTGTCTAACCTTTGGATTTGTACTTGTAACGGAAGTCTGCAATCTTTTGCATTCATATCCCCATTATGTAACAAACCTACGGTACTTATAACAATATTTTTGAGTTAAAAGACTGATTAATAAGAATATTTAATATTAATATACAAATTTAAATTAAAATGGGAAAGTTTATTCACGACTTTAAGGAGTTTGCCATGAAGGGCAACATAATAGACATGGCTGTCGGTGTTATCGTCGGTGGCGCGTTCGGTAAGATCGTTTCCTCTTTGGTGAACGATATAATCATGCCTGTGATGTCGCTCGTAACCGGTGGAGACGGTTACAAGAATCTCAAGTATGTGATCACAGAGGGGCGTGACGCAGCCGATGGTGTGGCAGCGGTGGAGGAAGTTGCGATCAACTATGGTCTTTTCATCCAGAACATCGTTGATTTCCTGATCATCGCTCTCAGTATTTTCGTTGCGCTCCGCGTGGTGATGAAATTCATGAAAAAAGAGAAAGAGGCAGAAGCAGCGCCTGCTCCCGCCCCTGAACTCACCGCTGAAGAAAAACTCCTCACCGAGATTCGCGATCTTCTCAAAGACCAAGAAAAGAAATAAAATTTCTTTAAGGTTAAAAGTAAAAGGTAAAAGGGAAAAGGTTGAAGTGGCACGCCTCAATCCTTTGTAACAACCATCGTCTTTACGGCAACCCTCAAAGAGGGTGATTGATTATAACGAGACTGTCTAACAAGTTTGGACAGTCTCTTTTTATAGTCTAAACTGGCTAAAAAAATAAGGCTTTCGCGCTGAAATTCAGCTTGAAAGCCTTTGTCATGTCATAAATATTTTGTAAATTCGAGTTGCAACTAAATCACTAATAATCATGGCATAACATGGCAAAGTTAGCAATAAAATCCGACAATAGAAAACAGAATCTGCTTCTTCCACCCTCGCTGGATGAAC
>CAJUDL010000071.1 GCA_910585285.1 uncultured Muribaculaceae bacterium | reverse complement strand
TCGTTTGTTAAAATCTATTAGCTGAAAATCAAGGTATTATAACACCGATTTTTGCAGCCGTTTGTCGCCGTTTTGCCCTCCGAAAATCCATGTGGAATTGAAATAAAATGAAGAAGTGGCAGATAAGGTTACATACCTAAAAAATGTTAACTTGAGGGTCTAAACCTTTTGCCGCCGTCTATTGTTTAATATGTAAATAAACAATTAAGGTTATGGATACAAAGGAAAAACACATCAGAGAGAACGAATCAAACGCGAAAAGGGAGATTCGTGAGGCTCGCGAAGGTTATGTTGCACCTCAGGCTGAGGGGCTCAAAGCCGAAGGCAAAGTCCGCAAAAACAATGGATCTGCCAAAACCAATAAACTTTGGTTATGGCTAGGTATCATCATCCTGATATTTATTCTCGTGTGGTGGCTGTTTTCTATCGGAACATTCAGCGATATAATCGGCACATCAAACGGATAAACACTATTCTTCATCCCCAAACCCGGTCATTCATGGTTCTTATAAAGGGCGCAATTTTTGATAGACCGGGAAAACGAAGACCTCGAGAGCACTCCCGAGGTCTTTTTAATTTATATTTATAATACTTACAAGCCGTTCTCTCAAAGAGGTTTCGCACCCGCTGGAGCCGAACGTCTTCTTTATCGTTACAACGTCCTGTAAGTCATAATGGTTCAACTGCGGTTGGCACGCTTGCGCTCATTCTCATCAAGAATGATCTTTCTCAGGCGGATATGATTGGGCGTTACCTCCACATATTCATCTTCCTTGATGTATTCCAACGCCTCTTCAAGGGAGAACACCACGGGAGGCACGATGCGAGCCTTGTCGTCGGCTCCGGAAGCACGCATGTTTGTCAGTTTCTTGGATTTGGTTACATTAACCACGATGTCATTATCTTTTGCATTCTCACCCACTACCTGACCTGCATATACATCCTCCTGCGGGAAGATAAAAAATCTGCCTCTATCCTGAAGCTTATCTATTGCATAAGCATAGGCTGTGCCGCCTTCCATTGCAATAAGCGAACCATTTGTGCGACGCTCGATATCTCCCTTCCAGGGCTGGTATTCAAGGAATCTATGAGCCATGATAGCCTCTCCGGCAGTAGCCGTCAGCACATTGTTTCGCAATCCGATTATACCTCTTGAAGGAATATGGAATTCTATATCGATACGATCGTTACGAGTATCCATAGATACGATCTCACCTTTGCGGCGTGTTACCATATCCACCACTTTTGATGAATATTCCTCAGGCACATTTATGGAAAGAGCCTCTATCGGTTCACATTTCTTTCCATCTATCTCTTTTATAATTACCTGTGGCTGTCCAACCTGGAGTTCATATCCCTCACGACGCATTGTCTCGATCAGTATAGAGAGATGCAACACACCCCTGCCAAACACAGTCCATTTATCCTCGTTTGCTCCCTTCTCAACACGGAGCGCAAGATTGCGGTCAAGTTCCCTTTCAAGGCGATCGTTGATATGGCGCGAGGTAACATACTTGCCATCTTTACCGAAGAATGGAGAATCATTAATGGTAAAGGTCATTGACATTGTAGGTTCGTCAATTGCAATGCGGGGAAGTGGCTCTGGATTATCAAAGAGTGTGAGGGTATCTCCAATTTCAAAATCCTCAAGACCAACAATGGCGCATATGTCTCCACTCGATACTTCCTGCACCTTCTTACGCCCCATCCCTTCAAACGTATGTAGTTCTTTCACGCGCTGACGGGTCACAGTGCCATCTTTTTTACAAAGACCAAGTTCCTGACCTTCGCGGATTGTGCCCCGGTGCACACGCCCGACGGCAATCCTACCCACATAGTTGCTGAAATCAAGACTCGTGATAAGCATCTGTGGATCACCCTCTATCTGAGTCGGAGCGGGAATGTTCTCTATGATGGCATCGAGCACTGCTGTGATATCTTCTTTGGGCTCGCGCCAGTCGGTCGACATCCAGTTCTGCTTCGCTGATCCGTAAATTGTCGGGAAGTCAAGCTGATCCTCTGTAGCGTCGAGATTAAACATAAGATCAAACACCATCTCGTTCACTTCATCGGGACGACAGTTGGGTTTGTCAACCTTATTTATCACCACCACCGGTTTTAGCCCCATCTGGATAGCTTTCTGAAGCACGAAACGCGTCTGAGGCATCGGACCTTCGAATGCATCCACAAGAAGGAGACAGCCGTCAGCCATATTGAGCACACGTTCAACCTCTCCACCGAAATCGGCGTGTCCCGGAGTGTCTATAATATTGATTTTAGTGCCTTTATAATTTATTGATACATTCTTGGAAAGGATTGTTATGCCGCGTTCGCGCTCCAGATCGTTATTGTCGAGGATTAATTCTCCTGCGTTCTGGTTCTCGCGGAAAAGGTGACCGGCGAGAAGCATCTTGTCGACCAGTGTCGTTTTGCCATGGTCGACGTGCGCGATAATCGCTATATTTCTTATATTCTGCATACCTTAGTTGTTTTCAATCTGCAAAATTACAAAAAATCCGCGATATGATGTTATAAAACATAATTTATTTCCCTCAATTCTTTACCTTTCACCTTTTACTTCTTACCTTTTACTTCTCACTTCTCCCTTCTTCCCTTTTACTTTTAACCTTTTCCCTTCTCATCAGAACGGATATCCTATTGCGAGGTGAAACGCGAATGCCTTTTTAAAGGCAATATTGAAATAATGATTTGTACCATTGTAATATGGAGCATGCAGTCCATAACCGAGATCCCCTCGGATCACAAGCATCCCTATATCCACACGCAATCCTACGCCTGTGCCAAGCGCGAGATCCTTGAAGAAAGACTTGCCACTGAGCTTTCCTCCGGGGCGCGAAGGATCATTCTCCAAGAGCCAGATGTTGCCGGCATCAACGAATAGCGCTCCATGAAGCACGCTCACGATTGGGAAGCGATATTCACTGTTGAGTTCCAGCTTGAATGTTCCCGTCTGGTCAAAATATCCATTCTGCAGGCTCTGGGGAGGACGATAACTTCCGGGACCAAGCGAGCGCACAGTAAACGCACGTATTGAGTTGGCTCCACCTATGTAGAATTGTTCGGAATAAGGCACAACCTTCGAATTGCCGTAGGCATGAGCAGCACCTATAAGGATCCTCGAGACAAGCCATTGATCCGATCCTCTTATAAGCCTCCGGCTATACACAAGCTGTGCCTGACCCTTTACGAACTGCGAGAACGGAGTGCCGAATAGGCGCTTCTCTCCCTTTACTCCACACAGGCTGTAGATACCATCGAACACATTGCCTGCCTCTGTAACGGAAGCGGTGAAATTGATGCCGTTAATCTTCTCCCGCTCAAGGAATTTGTCGAGAGTATACGTATAGCTCAGCTGTGGAATATACTGACTCTGGAAACTGAGGGCAACAGCCGGATTGTCTGCCATTACAGACTCAAATTCTTCCGTAGTGTGCATAAGTTTGTTGTACGTTAGCTTAAACAACGTCAACTGATTCAGCACATGGCGCGACGGATGCCATTCGTAATTAATGCCTACATGAAAATCCGCAAGCTTGAAATAATGCGGACGATTCATGATGTCAACACCCAGCGATATGGTTGTCCAGTTTAGCTCACGGTTGCTGCGCGGGATGAATTTTGGAGCAAGCAGACGAGGAAAGGCAAGCGAGCCGGTAACACCGAATTCATAACTGTTGAATATGCTTCCGCGATTGCGCCCTGTCTGCCACTCATAGTTGGCATTGAACGTCAGAGAAAGTTTTTCGGCTCCTCCGAATGTATTGTTATTGGTAACGCCTATAACGAGCCCTGGTCCGAGATAAGAATTGGATTTATATGCGATGTTCGCCTCAAGCGTCGCCTCCATCGGACGATCGAATTGACAGGTGATATATAAATCAAGTTTCGGATCCTTGGCAGATGTGTCGGCTGGAAGTGCCTGCATCTGTATGTTCCCGAACATTCCGAGTCGTGCGAGACGCTCCTGCGTGCGGTCCATGTCCCATACGGAAAATATTCTCCCCTTGCGGAAAGTAATGCACGAAGGTATCACGTTTTTTCTCAGCTTGGCAGGACGGTATACAATCAAGTCTCCCTTTTCGGTTGGTATAGTATCCGGAGTTCCTGGATTCCGCGTGCTTCGTCGAGTAACGTATGTATAGATATTGCCTACCCGATATTGTCTGCGCGCCATTTCAGGGATGTTGTCGGCAAGCGATACGCGAAGAGCTATGGCATGAGGCGTGATTATACTATCGGCAAGATATTCAATATACTCGGGACGGAAATAGTAATATCCTAAATTACGGAGGGTGTTGGCTATTTTCGTGCGCACAGACTCAAGAGAATCCACACAGAAGCGCTCCCCTTTCACGAGATATTTACTTCGCTTGGATATGGTGTCAATGAGGAAACCGAGCTTGGTTCCATCGTTAATGTATTGTATGCTGTCGATCAGATAAGGAGCCGGAAGATCAGCATCATATATGATTTTTGCTTTTTTAGGATTCCTCCCGCTCTGCAGCGAATATGAAACCTTTGAGCCAAAATAGCCGTTGTCATCAAGTATCGACTCAAGCATCTTGACTCTGGTGGCAGGACGGGCATCTGTTACAAGCACAGGTTTCTCCACCAGTTTATTGTATATCCATCCTTTAAGCCCCCTTGCGGAATCATTCATGTGGTTGTACACCCATAATCCGAGCGGCAACGGATTCCGCATGTACGGGCTTATGAATGGCCACGGATTATTGGGTCTTACGTTCACAGCCTTGCTCATATCCGCTGTCACGCCTGCCGGGACTTTGTCTCCTTCGGCTGCCTTGACATTGAGTTTCATGCCGTTGTAAAGAATCTCGCCATCGTCAAGTTTTGAAGTTGTTGAACACCCGGCAACCACAATAATAAGGATTGCGGCAATAATATGTAAAAAACTTCTCATCGATAACACATTGCTTTCCTTATTCATTTCCATCCTCCTTCCTTACCACAGCTGAATTATCATTTAAAGTCGTATCCGTCGGCATGGCAGATTCCATAACTGCAGTCGTATCATTTTTCTCTTTTTTCCTTCCTCTGCCGAATCGGAAAATATGCAAGAGGTTATTGAGTTTACGCTTTAGCACGAAACCCGCTCCTGTCTCAGTGATCTCTCCCTCAAGAATACTTTCAAATCCTGTGTGACGGAAAAGACGAACCGACATATTGACAGTTTCCGTCTGCTTCAACACATATTCTGCCGAAATATCACTGATAAGGTTCTGGCTCAGGTTCTCATCGGCAGATGCATCGGTTGAATAGTTACCTCCGACCTGGATTTTAAACCGGTTATTGAACAACGATTTTGAAACCTTGTAGCTATAGCTGGTTTGCGTGCTGCTCGCGCCATCCTGTATTCTGTCATATTGATCCACGCCGAAAGAAAGATCCACGCCTCGGATATTCTGCGCCGCCCACTTATTCAGTGTTGATGCAAGATAACCGTAAAGCATCCCGGTGCTGAGGGCAGAAGCGCTGTTGGTCTTGATGTTCTGACCTGTATATTGCCCTGTGAGAAGAAGATTCATCGCCTGGGTCTGACGCTGGTCAGCACTCATCGACTGCAATTCGTTCTGCAAACTGATATCGTCATCCGTTGAGAGATCGAAATTCACGTTGGGTGAACTTAAAGACCCGGTCGCCTTAAGTGTGACAAGGAAATTTACAAGACGGCTGTTCGATCCCTGGGTCACATTTGCCTTCATATCGTCGGTGGCGGTAATATTCAGTTTCGGATTCATGAGGTCTCCGCTCCATGTCACCTGACTTGACGGATTGAATATAAACATTTTCTCTCCTATTACAGGTATGCTGTATCTTGCGAAACCGTTTCCAAGTGTTAGCGTGCCGTTGAGCCGCATGTCTCCCATATAGTTCTGGAAATAATTAAGACTGGCTGTAGGCTGTAGCTGCACCCTGTCGGAGCCATTGGAGGAAAGAAGCACGATTGCCTGCGTGCCGGGAGAAATTGTCAGTCCAGCCCTGATCCTCATAGAGGATGCCGGCGCAACGGAATCTGCCTTTACCACTTGCGTTGTGTCATTGAAGTTTACAAATTTCACAACATTATCTGATGATCCTCCGGTTATTTCCGAAGGAGCCATATTAAGTCTGTAGGTCACATCTGTTGTGCCGAGGATGTCAAGATTCGCCTTGATATCCATCATGCTCATGGAGCCTTTCACAGATCCGTCAAGGTTGATAAACAACTTGCCGAACAGATCCGCCTTCGAACGGCTGTCGCTCTTTATCAACTGGCAGTTCCTCGCATTGATGCCTAAGTTGAGTAGAATATTGCTAAAAGAAGATGCATCTACCGAACCATTTATAGTAATCGGATTTGCATTCACTCCATATATATCGAACTGATCAAAATCCACAACGCTGTTTACTACTCCTACAGGCACAGTATCAAATCCCAACTTGCATCCTGCCATAGGAATATAGACAGATGCATCTGCGAAAGAAATATATCCGTTGAGAATGGGCTTCGCGAAAGAGCCGTCCATCCGCATGTCTCCATTCAGCCTGCCCGACAGAGCCGCCATATTGCCAAGGAATGGGTTTGCCAGCTTGAGCGGGAATTCAGTGAGGCGCACCCCTATGCTGTCAGGAGTCAGCCCCCCTACAGAATCATTCTTCAGATTTGCATAAGCTGCAATTGCAGGCTCGCCGTTAACGAGCATTGATGCCGTGACATCAGTGCTCCCGTCATGAGCCATGCCGGCTTTAAGATTCAGATTGAAATCTCCAAAATTGTTCTTTTCGTATGTAAACTGCCGCACACCAAGGGTTCCGCTCCCCGAAAGCATAGAGCCGTCATAAAGCACCTGGATATCAGAATCGATGGCACCGGTGATCGGAGGCGCCAAAAGCGACATACTAAGGAAGTCTTCAATCTTGATATTGTCAAGTTTCATATGAAGCGCGTCAATACCGGAAGATGTGGGTTCTGTGCGCAGCAGAATACTGCTTTCAGAGCTCTTTGCCATCAAATTGGCATCAACTTTCATGTTGTTCAGGTTGTAGTCTATGAAGTTGTCGTCATTCAGCGTCCATGGCAAATAGGCTATAGTAGATTTAAGAGGTGTGAAGTGCACAGACACCGTAGAATCCTGCACAGCCGCTGTGAGTCCTATTCTGTAACCCGTTTTCCCTTGAAGATTACGCTGTGTGAGGAATGCTCCGAGACGGTTGCTGCCCAGATAACCATTCAGGTTTACTTGTGCGAACTCATCAAGCGTGCCAGGGCGATTACCCATATGTATTTTATAATCAAGAAGGTTACGACGCTCTTTGAGGGCTATGTCAAGAGAGTCAATATTTATGGAGCCCGACGTGAACCTCCGGGCGGCAATATTTCCGTAAAAAAGAGAATCCTTACCTATTGAGCCATAAATAGTATCAATATTCATGCCGGAAGGAACCAGGAATTGATTTAGCAACCCCTTTCCGGATGCGTTGAGGGATAGAGTGAACGGAGGAAGCACGGCACTGATGCTGTCCATCTGAAGGTCTCTATCCTTGACCTGCGACATTATTTCATCCGTTGCCTTCGTCATGCCGTCAACAAGCATCTTTAGCCCCGACGGGCTGCGGAATGCAACCGAGGTCATGTAAGAATCGATATCTGCAGAGGTGGAATATTCCGTAGCGTCTATGCGGGCTGTAACTCCCCCGGGAAGATGTATATACTGGTTAGGAAGATTCCAGTCGAAATCCACGAGCTTGAGATCTGCGGCATAAAGCCAACGGTCAGGACTCGCTGTGCCATTGATGTAAATTGTGCCTTTCCCATTGCTCATCTCCGGCGACATCCCAATCTTGTGGAGATCCAGATCGCGTATCCTGGCGGTCATGTCAAACACATAATCATCCGGATGAATGGAGCCGTTCCCTTCTATTTCAAGATCCAGGCCATCATTGGCAGACACTGCGTAGATATCAAAATTATTATCCTGCCTCAACACCACATCTGCTCGAATATCGCTGAACAAACGCTTGTTATATTCAATGGAATTTACCCTAAGCCTTGCATCGGTCACAGCCCTTCCGCTCAAAGGATTGAACCCGGCTCCTTCAGCCTGAACCGAAGCTGTTACGCTTCCGATACCAAGAGAAGGCATGAAATAACCCACGTCAAGTCCATTGACTTCGGCATCTATATTGTATTTCTTTGAATTCATGCCTACATGCCCTTTACCGGAGGCATTTCCAGCTGTGCTCGTCAATGTAAAATCAGCTCCATAGTTCTCATGCATCGCAGAGGCTGTTCCTTCGATATGGAATGCCGGAACCTTTATTTCCGATTCTCCCATGAATTTATTGATAAGGCGGGGATCAGAGATGCGCCCGTTGAAATCCACCTCTGCTTCCAGATTCTTTATATCAAGAGGATTATCCGCATACCCATTGGCTTGCAGAGACATCACATCGCGCAAGGATGCCTCAAGGCGATCTATGTCTACCGATTCAAGAGAGCCATTCGCCTCAAGCGTTACGTCCAAAGGATTGCGCGCAGGAAGCATCGACGTGTATTCTTTGAGGGAAGGCATGAACGAATCTATGTCTGGCATCCCCAGACGCGCCTCTACATTGACATTCACTGGTGCCTCAGGTTTCAGTTCCATAAGCGCAAACGGAACGTCGGCACTCCCCCTCACATAAGAATAGAGCGTGGTGATATCAAGATTCTTTAACGACAATCCGGTCGAATCCACATCAATTCCTCCTCTGCCGCTCACAATCCGCAGCCCGCTTCGTTCTTTAGCCTGCAATCGGGTAATCGGTAATTTCACTGTAGATGATTCGTTGTAAAAATTCTTCATGCCGAGCCCAATCTCCGACACTTCGATGTAGGAGGCATCAAAGCCTGAAAGGGGTTTGGCTCCTTTCATGGCATAAATGAATTTGAAACTGTCGAGCGATATGGAATCTCCAAGAATCTGCATCGGGGGTCCAGAAGAAGGCTGTGATTCCGGAGCCGGATGTGCCGCCACCCATTCCGGCGTAGGGGTGTAGTATGCCCCCGACCCATCAGCTACTGAGGCAAGCTTCCAGCTCACCTTGTTCTTGCCAAGGTCAACCACTCCCTGCTTGAGATTGATATCCCGGGCATTGAGATAAAGAGTATCTATAGTTGGAAGCATTGACATTGCAAACGAAAAGTTCTCAAGCTTGAGATCATTTGCTTTAATCAGGAACGGTGTCGAAGAGGAGGAATCCTTCGGGGTCGGTTTCTGTTTCCACACATTCATGTAAAGCTTGAGATTTCCATTGCGCAGCAAAGCTTTGTTAAGACTTATTTCTCCGGTAGCCATATTCGCAAAGCTCTTATCATCCACATTAAGCAATCCGGCTGCCACACTCATGATCATGGATGAGTCGGAAGAGACCATGCGGTAGTATCCTTCTTCGAGACTCAACTTTTTGAGTCGCACATCAAGTTTGAGAAGAGGTAGAATTTTAACGTCTGCGATCACTTTTTCAGCACGCACCATTGTGTCGGCATGCTGATCAAGGACCAATACCTTCTCAAGACTGACATCAAGAGGAAACGAAAGTCTGAATCTTCCTATGTCAACCTTCATCCCTGTGGATTTATACACATAATCACAAGCTATGTTCTTTACGAATGTCTGAACCGGAGGTATATAAAGAAACACCGGTATGAGAAGAACCACGATGACAATCCACATCAGGGTTTTCAACGTGCGTCTGAGCCACGTCGTTTTTATGAGATGCTTCTTGTTTCGCGTCTCCTTCCCAACCGCTTTATCTGACGCGGCATCATTTATTTCCACCTTCTCAGGACCCTTGTTTTCTTCCATCGTGTAATCGTGTGAATAAATTCCATAATACAGCTACCAGGACAGCTCCAGCTGCATCTGCCAATATGTCGTAAATATCAAAAGAACGGCCAACATCCATGCTCCCTTGAATAAATTCTATACTTATACCGAACAGAATCACTGCCAGCATTGCGACAACTGTAAAGAAGACCCGCAACGGATGCCAGTTTACCACTCGTGATTTATCAACATAGATCATGAGGAGAAGCCCCCCGAACATTATTGCGTGAACGACCTTGTCTGCGCCGGGAAACAGTTCCGGTTTCATATCCCCCAGCGGGCGGGGAGCGAGCGTAAGCCATAAAATAGCCGCCGTGGTGACTGCCGTCAGGAGCCACGGTGGTAACTTCTCGATTATACGCTGCGCTCTATTCATAATTATTTAAGTTTTGCAAGCTTCAACTTAAAGTTAAAAGTTTAAGAGTTTAAAAGTTTATTTGATGCAATATGTGAGGTATTTAGTTAATTTCATGTCAAAAACTAAACTTATAAACTGCGCATTGCGCAATTAAACTTATAAACTTCAACTTTAAGCTTGCTTAAGTTGAATGTAAAGAAACAGAATTTATGTTAATATAACAAAAAAAGCAAAGGATTTTCTCCTCTGCTTTTAATTTTTTACGAAACCACAGAATTATTTTCTGATTCCGAGCTCCTTCTTGGCGATGATCGCACGATAACGGTTGATATCTTTGCGAATCAGATAATCAAGAAGGCTACGGCGCTGACCAACAAGAGCCTTGAGGGCACGAGCGGTGGTGAAGTCTTTATGGTTCTCTTTAAGATGCTCGGTAAGGTGTTTGATACGAACCGAGAAAAGAGCAATCTGGCTTTCAGGGCTACCTGTATCTGTAGGACCCTGACCGTAAGTCTCGAAAATGTGTTTCTTTTCTTCTGCTGAAAGATGCATAATTGAGAGAATTTAAATGATTAATGATAAAACTTTTCTTTGAAAAGCCTACAGAGGCTCTCTCAGCCTTTTCTGCCACTTTTCTTAAAAAGCGCTGCAAAATTACGAAATAAATCGATAACGGCAAAATTTAACGCCATATAATTTGCTCTTCATCACAATTTTTATTAATTTTGCATCGCATTTTTCCGCCAAGGCTCGAAAAAGCGAGGCTCAGCGAAGTCTCCGCCCAACGGATTCATTTATAATTCAATAGTTTAAATGTACGCTATCGTAGAAATTAAGGGACAGCAGTTCAAAGCCGAAGAAGGCAAATATCTGTATGTTCACTACCTCGGCGAGGAAACAAAAGAGGGCGACGCAGTCGCTTTCGACAAGGTTCTCCTCCTTGATGCCGACGGCGATGTAAAAGTCGGTGCGCCTGCCGTTGAAGGTGCAAAAGTGGAATGTGAAGTCCTTACTCCCCTCGTAAAGGGCGAGAAAGTGATCGTATTCAAGAAGAAACGCCGCAAAGGCTATCGTCGCAAAAACGGTCATCGTCAGTTCTTCTCCAAAGTGTTAATTAAAAAAATTGTAACCGCTTAAAACCGTAGATAAGAAATGGCACATAAGAAAGGTGTCGGTAGTTCTAAGAACGGCCGCGAATCAGAAAGCAAACGACTTGGAGTCAAAATCTTCGGTGGTTCATACTGCAAGGCAGGCAACATCATCAAACGTCAGCGTGGAACAGTGCACCATCCCGGTCTCAACGTAGGCATGGGTAAGGACCACACACTCTTCGCCCTCATCGACGGAATCGTGGTGTTCTCCACCGGCAAAGAGGGTCGCAAGTTCATCAACGTGCAGCCCAAAGAAGCGTAACACTTCTTTTTAGTTAATAATTAATAATTAATGGTTAATAGTTACTTGAGGCTAAATGCCGACATAACTATTAACCATTAGTTTTTTCTTAGCTAACCATTAATTATTAATTCATCTTTCGCAAGCTAAAAGTTGAAGTTTATAAGTTTAATCGCGTTTTGCGCAGTTTATGAGTTTATTTGTTTGATGCGAATAAATATAAACTAAGTCTTATTCGCATCTGATAAACTCTTTAACTTCTAAACTCTTAAACTTTAAGTTGAAGCTTGCGAAACTTAAATTATTAACCCTTAATTGATCAGTATTTCACGTTGATCCAGGGAGCATTCTTCTCAGCCCAGTCCTTCTGCCGGATTGGAATATCCGTACATAGATAATCTGCCCCGAGGTAAACGCCCAGCATGAAATCCTCTATCGACTGCCCAGGCCATAGGCTCACAGTCAACCCCTCCTTATGAGCGAGCTTGACAGCCTCCCGTGAAGTTCCTCCCATTTTAGAGCCGAGCCGCTTAATCCCAAGCCCCTTGCAAAGATTGACAGTGGCTTTACTCACGGGATCACTTGTAATAAGAAGAAGGTCGGCATCGGGATGGCGTTGCTGCATACATCTTAACGAACGCGTGTCCGACGACGTGAAAATAAACTCAGCATCCTTAGGCTTCTTTGCCATCACCTTTTTATATAGCTTGTCGACATATTCCGGCAATTTATCATCCGGATATAAATCCGATGGATTTGTTTTCATTTCAAACTCTACGTATAATCCGGGTTTGTCTTTAAGAAAATCCATCAGTTCATCAAGAGTAATCATCTTGTTCCCCTTCTTGGTGTCAAGCCGGCGCAACTCAGCAAGAGTCTTCTCCTCCCCGGCACCGACGCCATTGGTTGTGCGCTCCAGTTTGCTGTCGTGGGTCACAATCAACTCCCCATCCTTGGTTATGCGGATATCGGTCTCATAACCGGTGTATCCCGCCTTATGGCTCGCCTTAAATGCCTCCATTGTGTTCTCATCGTGTTCCATTCTACCTCCACGATGCGAAAAAACGCGCACCTGCTGTGTCTGAGCAACAGACATTGCAGCAAAAAGAGCCATCGCACATGCCGCGATACTCACCTTACATTCAAATTTCATTTTCATTTTAGCTATGGATTAGTTGTTAGTAAAAAGAGAGCTCCGAAAACCGGAACTCTCCCTTGCGCTTCAGGATGGGCTTGAACCAACGACCCCCTGATTAACAGTCAGGTGC
>CAJUDL010000070.1 GCA_910585285.1 uncultured Muribaculaceae bacterium | reverse complement strand
GCGGCGAAATGACCTCCTGCGGAACATCCCATGATGCCGACTTCATTCGGATTATAGCCGTATTCGGTTGCTTTCTCACGCATAATCTGCATTGCGCGACGACCATCTTCAAGTGGCACTTCCGAATGAGTGTTAGGTACGCGATATTTAAGGATCGCGAAAGTTATACCCTGAGTGTTCATCCAATCCACAAATAGTGTGCCTTCATTCTCGGTGGAAAGATACTTGTAACCGCCGCCGGGGGCGCAAACTATAGCCTGTCCCGTGGGTTTCTTGGCGGGATAGATCCATAATTCCGGAACGGAAGTTTCGTAGACTTTGGGACCTTTCCATGTCTCTTGGGTGTTCTCATGCCCGTTTTTGGTGGGTGCGCCATTTTCCCAAAGAGGAATTTTGATAGGTTTTGCAGCAACGGCGGTTGCGACACCTAATAATAATGCTGTAATAGCAAATGTCAGGATTCGTTTCATTAGATTTAGTTTTAGAAGTTGTTAAAATGATATTTCAAAATTAATCAAAATAAGTATGTAAGAAAAATAAATACTACAATTATTTTTCTTATTAAGGGAAGAAGCAACTTTGTGAAGGGAAAAAGTAAAAGGTGATGTTCGATAATGGGAACGTTCCCGTTAATTTTTTTCGAAATGGATGATGGAAAAGCTTTAATGCAGGTGTATCTTTGTGGCAGAAAGTGAAAACATCATGAGAATAATGACAAATACAATTGTGCTGTTGGTAGTCTTGCTATCGACTGTGGTGGCAAAGGGATCCGCTTCGTCGGAAAGTGTAAATCCCGAGATGTGGATAGAGGCTGAATCATTCGCGGAGAAAGGTGGTTGGGTTGTGGATCAGCAATATATGGATCTGATGGGTTCTCCTTATATTATGGCTCACGGCATGGGCAAACCCGTGCAGGATGCTATTGCGAAAGTAGTAGTTCCCGATGCCGGCAATTATAACGTATATGTCCGCACTTATAACTGGACATCTCCCTGGCACAAAGGGGATGGTCCCGGCAAATTCAAAGTTATGGTCAACGGCAAGGCTCTTCAGAACGTTGTCGGACATAAGGGGAATGGCTGGGAATGGCAGAAAGCCGGGAATGTAACGCTCAAGAGAGGCGAGGCAACGGTGGCTCTCCATGATCTGACTGGGTTCAATGGTAGATGTGACGCAATAGTGTTGACAAAAGAAAAGAATCCCGTTCTCCCGAATGATGGGGAGGCTTTGAAGACTTTAAGACGCAAGGCACAAGGGAAGGATAAGGTTGCACCCGAGATCAGAGAATTCGATTTCGTGGTTATAGGTGGTGGAATTGCCGGTATGTGTGCGGCTGTGACCGCAGCGCGTAACGGTTTGAAAACGGCACTTGTCAACGATCGTCCGGTACTGGGTGGTAATAACAGTTCTGATGTGCGTGTGCATCTTGGCGGATATTCGGAAATCGGTCCCAACAAAGGTCTGGGACGCATGATCCGGGAATTCGGACATTCACGGAAAGGGAACGCCAAACCTGCGGAGTTTTATGAAGACGGAAAGAAGGAGGAATTTATAAAGGGAGAGGAGAATATAACTTATTTCCCTTCATTCCGTGCAACAGGTGTAAAGAGCGAAAACGGTAAGATTTCGCAAGTAGTTGTAGAGAATATAGAGAATGCGAGGGAGATAATTCTTCGTGCGCCGCTTTTCGCTGATTGCACCGGCGATGGCACTGTCGGATATCTTGCGGGCGCAGATTTCCGGATGGGGCGCGAGGCAAGGGATGAGTTTGGCGAGAGTCTTGCTCCCGAAGTGGCAGACTCAATAGTGATGGGAACGTCAGTGCAATGGTATTCCATAAAAGATAAAGGATCTAAAAACAGCAAATTCCCTGAATTCCGTTATGGCATCAACTTCAATGATTCAACCTGCGAGAGAGTGAAGAAAGGCGATTGGCAATGGGAAACCGGCATGAACCGGAATCAGTTGACCGAAGCTGAGAGGGTCAGGGATTATGGTTTGGCGGTGGTGTATGCCAACTGGAGTTACCTTAAAAACAATCTCAAGGATTCTGAATATGCTGATCGATCGCTGGGTTGGGTGGCATATATCGGAGGAAAAAGGGAATCGCGTCGACTCCTCGGCGATTATATTCTGAAACAAGATGATATTGACAAGAACGTATGTCATGAGGATGCCTCTTTTGCAACAAGCTGGAGCATCGACCTTCATTTCCCCGACACTATAAACTCACGGCGATTCCCCGACAAGGAGTTTAAGGCGCAGACTGTGCATCGTTGCATCTATCCCTACGCTGTCCCTTATAGATGTCTCTATTCACGCAATGTCGACAATCTCTTCATGGCGGGACGCGATATCAGTGTCACGCATGTAGCGTTAGGGACAGTGCGCGTGATGCGCACCACCGGAATGATGGGAGAGGTTGTGGGTATGGCGGCATCATTATGCCATAAACACAACGTGTTGCCTCGCGGTGTCTATCAGAAATATCTTCCTGAATTGAAATCCATGATGCAGGCGGGTGCCGGTAAGGATGCTTCAACACTTCCGGATAACCAGAATTTCAATCGAGCCAAACGATTGTTACCTGTTTCGAGGGCTTTCCTCAATTCCGAGACTGCCGGAGAAACCGACATTGCGGAGTAAACCTTCAATCCCGGCGCGGCTCATGGTTGATGATGGCAGCAGCGAGCGCAAATCCTCATCATTCTTAAGTGATTGGATGTCAGTGGCTGTGATTGAAAGCATTTTCTCGGAAGGGGTGAATGCCTGGATTGGTGAGGGAGACACTCCGCGGTTGTGAGGACACACCCGCAGACAGATGTCGCAGCCGTAGATGGTGTTGCGACCTTCGGCGGTCTGCATCGTCGCTACTGACTCCGGAAGAGTCCATTCGCCCCGATGTTCGATAGTAAGATATGATATGCAGCGGCGGCAATCTATGGTGCCGTTTTCCCCGATAGCGTTGCCGGGGCACGCGCGGCGACATGTCCCGCAATGTCCGCAATCGCCCGAGGCAGGAGCGTCCGGCTCGATTGCAAGGTCGGTGATTATTTCCACAAGAAAGATGAAGCTTCCGAATCCCGGGATAATCAACGCACCGTTATCGCCTTTTATTCCGATACCGGCTTTCTGTGCCCAGTATCGCTCAAGAATCGGTGCGGAATCCACGCAGATGCGGAAATGCGCTTCAGGGAATTTACCCGAGATTTCTCTGACAGCAGGTTTTAGGATTCGCCGGAGTTCCTTATGATAGTCTTTGCCATAGGCATAGGCGGCAATATTGCCCGAATCTTTGTGTCTCCACTTTGCCGGATTATAGGAGAATGCGAGAGAAATCACGGTTTTGGCGCCTTCAAGTAGAAGGCGAGGATCGCGGCGCAGATCAGGATAATTGTGCATATATTCCATTCCCCCATTGTCACCGCGCGAGAGCCATTCGCCGAATCTATCCCATTCCGAAGAATCCACGGGTCCGGCTTTTGCAAAGCCCACAGCGCATGCCCCCGAAGCTGTCAGTATGCTCCGGATTTCCTCCTTCAACGTCCCGGTGATATATGCCTCTCCATCTTTCATATGGATGTAAAGTTAATAAATTCTATTATATTTTTCAAAAACGAAAGTAATTTAGTATATTTGCGACACAAAACGAAATTGGTTTGATATAATACCAAAACCTATAAGTAAGTATTGAAAATTAGTTTATAATAATTAATTGTTTTGCTTATTTAAATTTTGAATCTTTTGGATGCTTTCTTGACTTCTTATCAGTCACATAACCCGTTATGCTCCTTCTTCGAAATCAAGAAATCATCTCAAAATCTCCTAAAATTTAATATAAGCTAATTCCCAACACTTACTTATGCAACTAACCTATACATCATGAAAAAGATTCTGTCAATCGGCATTCTGTTGCTTTGCTGCCTGCCGATGTTGTCGAAAACAAGATCTGAAGAGATCCGTGAAAGACTTTTGTCGCGCGACACCTCGAAAGTGTTTGTCGCCTCTCACCGCGCCGACTGGCGCAACTGGCCCGAAAACTCTCTTCCCGCCATCAACAGTGTGATTGAGATGGGAGTGGATATTGTGGAGGTGGATCTCCAGCTCACCAAAGACAGCGTGCTGATAATCATGCACGATCCAAAACTTGACCGCACTACTACGGGCAAAGGAAAAATCTCAGAAACCAATTATGCCGATATAAAAGATCTGAGACTGAAAAACGGTGCCGGTATATATACGCGTCACAAAGTGCCTACCCTTGAAGAAGTGCTTACCCTAGCGAAAGGGCGCGTGATGCTTAACCTTGACAAGGCTGACCGTTATTTTGACCTTGTGCATGACCTTGCGAAAAAGACAGGCACGGAACGTCAGCTGATAATGAAAGGACGTAAGCCTGCGGCAGAGGTAAAAGAACTCTATGGCGATTATCTCAACGAGATACTGTATATGCCAATTGTGCATCTTGACGACCAGAAGGCATACAAAAGAATCCGCGATGGAAAATACACAGAACTTAAAGAAGTTTCGAAGAAAAAGATGAAAGCTGATCAGAAAGCAGCAAAGGAAGAAATCGCAGATCATCTTGCCGTTCTTAACCCTTGCGCTTTCGAATTGCTTTACGCAACAGATAATAATAAACTGCCGTTCCAACTTAAAAAAGATATGAAGGGAAAGGCATTGATTTGGTACAACTGCCTGTGGGACACAATGGCAGGAGGTCATGACGATGATGCCGCCATGGTTGATATCAATGACGGATACGGTTTTCTGATTGATAAACTCGGTTGCAATATTATCCAAACTGATCGCCCCGCAATGGTGTTGGATTATTTGCGGAAACGAAATCTTCACGAGTAATTAATAATATTATAAGGCATTAGGTTTTAGGCTTTAGGCGTTAGAAGCTTCGCCGAATGGTTCTAAAGCCTAAAGCCTAATGCCTAACGCCTAAAACCTCACATATATGGAAATGATTGAAACGGCAAAGCCGAAACGAAATATATTGCAGCGCGTGATTGATTTCTACAGCATCTCCGCGCCTGATTATGACAGCACCACTCCCAAGGACCGGTTCAACCGCATACGTCTCGCAACGTTCATCTCCGCTACCTGCGGATATGCGCTTTATTACGTGTGTCGACTGAGCATGAATATCGTGCGCAAACCTATCGTGGAGAATGGTCTTTTCACCGAAACAGAACTCGGTATCATCGGATCGTGTCTCTTTTTTGTCTATGCCGTCGGAAAGATGGCGAATGGATTCCTTGCCGACCGGTGTAACGCCAGGAGGTTTATGGCTACCGGACTTCTGCTTACCGCCATCGTGAATCTTCTGCTTGGTTTTTCGAGTATGTTTATCGTGTTTGCGATTTTGTGGGGTCTTAACGGCTGGTTCCAGTCGATGGGTGCTCCCGCCGGAGTGGTTTCACTCAACAGATGGTATGACAACAAGGACCGCGGTACATATTACGGTATATGGAGTGCGAGCCACAACATAGGCGAGGCTGTGACCTTCATCACTGTTGCCGCTCTCGTAAGCTGGGCAGGATGGCGTTCCGGCATGATAGGAGCCGGCATCATCGGTATCTTGGGGTTTGGAATGTTGCTGCTCTTCATGCGCGACACTCCACAGAGTCAGGGTTTCCTTCTGAATCAGGACACGGCTACTGCCGAGAAGTCAAAGAAGGTAGAGACAGATGATTTCAATAAGGCACAGAAAGCAGTGTTGAGAAATCCTGCAATCTGGCTCCTCGCCCTCGGCTCGGCATTCATGTATATCAGCCGTTATGCAGTCAATTCCTGGGGAGTCTTTTACTTAGAGGCTCAGAAAGGTTACACCACTCTGGATGCGAGTCTTATCATTTCGATAAGTTCAGTGTGTGGCATCGTCGGCACAGTGGCATCAGGTTTTATTTCTGATAAAATTTTCAATGGTTCGCGAAATGTCCCCGCGCTTGTAGCAGGATTGATGAACACTGTCGCCCTGTGTCTCTTCTTGTTGGTGCCGGGTGAGAATTTCTGGCTTGATGTCACTGCGATGGTTCTTTTCGGTTTGGGTATCGGAGTGCTGATTTGTTTCCTCGGTGGACTCATGGCGGTGGACATCGCGCCCAAAGCGGCTGCCGGAGCAGCCCTCGGCGTTGTGGGAATCGCCAGCTATCTCGGAGCCGGTTTGCAGGATGTGATGAACGGTATACTGATCGAAGGAAACAAGACAATGGTTAATGGGGTAGAGGTCTATGATTTCTCAATGGTAAACTGGTTCTGGATCGGTTCTGCATTCCTGTCGGTTATTCTGACGGCACTTGTATGGAATGCCAAGA
This sequence comes from uncultured Muribaculaceae bacterium, assembly GCA_910585285.1. Lineage (GTDB taxonomy): Bacteria > Bacteroidota > Bacteroidia > Bacteroidales > Muribaculaceae > Lepagella. Next base: position 6,759 of record CAJUDL010000070.1, on the reverse strand, counting down.
GAAGTGATGATTGATATGAAGGATCGAGGACAACAATCAAGCAATTTAAAACGTTGAAATAATATAACCCAAAATCCTTGCGTGGGGACGTATGAAAGATGCGTCCCCACATAAATAAAATCTATTATGGAAGCTAAAAAAAGATTGTATATCGTAAGTTTCGGCGATTCTAAAAAATATCGTGTGGAATTTGAGGATGTGGCGAATGTGGATCCTTTCCACCATACAAACCCTTTGGAAGCGGTAGAGTCAGATGTAAAGGAATATCTTGAGAATCTTTTCCCCGGAGAGGCTCTCGCCTATTTTGAGACTCCTAAGATTACGGAGGTTTATTGGAAAGATCGTGCTGAATATGAATTATATCCTGTGCTTGACGCTACAGCGATAAAAGCTATCGAGGCTGAGCTCAAGGTTGAGGTCGAGAACAGAGACGATCAGAATAGACTTGATTGCAATGCTCCCTATGCGGAAGTAAACCCCGAGGCTAAATAATGAGTGGAATGCAACTCCCTTTCGCTCGTCCGCTATACGTGATGACGAAGCCTGTAAGTTCGATGTGTAATCTGAACTGCAAGTATTGTTATTATCTGGAGAAGGCGAATCTTTACAGAAATGAAGATAAGGCGAGTCGTTTCACCATGAGTGATGATTTGCTGGAACGTTTCATCCGCGATTACATAGAGTCGCAGACTATGCCCCAGGTGCTGTTCTCATGGCACGGAGGGGAAGCGTTGATGCGACCTCTCTCGTTCTATAAGCGTGTTGTCGAACTGCAGAAACGCTATGCGCGTGGCATGCAGATCGACAATTCCATTCAAACCAACGGCACACTGCTCACGGATGAGTGGTGTGAGTTTTTCCGTGAGAACGGATGGCTCGTAGGGGTGTCGATCGACGGTCCACAGGAGTTTCACGATGAATATCGACGCAACAAGATGGGACAGCCCTCTTTCCGCAAGGTTATGCAGGGTGTCAATCTGCTTAACAAACATGGTGTGGAATGGAATGCCTTGGCTGTGGTGAACGATTTCAATGCGGATTATCCTCTTGATTTCTATAATTTCTTCAAAGAGATAGAATGCAGGTATATCCAGTTCACTCCGATTGTGGAGCGTCTTTATCCTCATAAGGATGGACGTCATCTCGCTTCACCGATGGATGCCGGAAAAGTACCTTTGGCTGATTTCTCAGTGTCGCCGGAGCAATGGGGTGAATTTTTGGTTACCCTGTTCGATGAATGGGTAAAAGAGGATGTAGGGAAGTATTTCATTCAGCTGTTTGATGCCACGCTTGCCAACTGGGTTGGCGAGCAACCGGGGGTGTGCTCGATGGCGCGAACCTGTGGTCATGCCGGAGTTATGGAATATAACGGAGATGTTTACAGTTGCGACCATTTTGTATTTCCGGAATATAAGTTAGGCAACATACGCACGCATACATTAGTGGAGATGATGTATAGCGACCGGCAGCAGCAGTTTGGCATGGACAAATACGCCAAATTGCCGGGACAATGCAAGAGCTGCGAATATCTTTTCGCCTGCAACGGAGAGTGTCCGAAAAACCGGTTTGCCTTCACCGCTGACGGTGAGCCCGGTCTCAATTACCTTTGTGCCGGCTATAAGCGCTATTTCCGCCACGTCGCCCCCTACATGGAATTCATGAAACGCGAGCTCGAAGCGGGGCGTCCCCCCGCCAACGTCAACGGCAAACGCTTCTAACCATGTTTTAATAGAGGAAACCTAAAAGCCAGATTGGTATCTTGTTGCCTATGCCAGTCTCGATGTCGTCGGCAATGACATAACTGTCGGGTTTGTCAGCAATCAGTGCGAATCCTTTGTTTTTATCTCCGACTTCAAAGAGGTATGTGCGGTCAAGCAGGAAATAGTAAGGTGAAAAATTTCATGAGCTGATTCTGTGTGACTGCCCCATCTTTTATCTGTTTTTGATTTGTTTATGTCATATTAATTGACTATATTTGTATTAAAATAATAGTAGTATTGTGGCATATAGTGTAGATAATAACAATATATTATCATTATTAGATGGTTTTGTATTGGATAATCCAGCTGACATAACGTGGCAGGTTGCGGAGAACTTCCGAAAGCGCCGTGTGGAGAAAAACATCACCCGGCAGCGCATATCCGAATTGTCAGGTGTGCCTTTGTCAACAGTGGCACGCTTTGAACAGAAAGGTCTCATTGGCTTTGAATCGCTTGTGAGGCTGGCAGTGGCATTGGGGTATGTTTCGGACATTCGCACCATGTTCGCCACATCCAGATTTGACACAATGGAGGAACTTGACGTGATTCGCCGAAAAAGCGGAGATAAAAGAGCGTATGCAAAAAAAGTTTCAAAGAAGATATGAAAAAAATCGAAAATTTGACAGTGACGTTCCGTGGTCAGAAAGTTGGCAGATTGTCTCTTACACCCGATAACCGTCTGAATGTCTTCGAATATGATAAATTCTGGATTGCTGATGGTTTTAGCATTTCTCCTCTTGAGTTGCCGCTTAGGCAAGGCGTTTTCATAGCTAAACCGCAGCCGTTCGGAGGAAATTTTGGTATTTTTGAAGATAGTCTTCCCGATGGGTATGGTCGTTATCTTCTTCATAAGGCATTATTGAGGCAGGGAATCAGAGATTCAGATTTGTCATCGCTTGATCGACTTGCCATTGTGGGTAATAACGGTATGGGCGCGCTTTCTTACTCTCCTTCGGTTGATCTTGATCGGGAAGAACAGGTAACCGACTTTGACAGGCTACAGCAGATGGCTCTTGAAGTATTAAAAGAACAGCAGGATGATAATGCCGGGTTATTGCTATATAATAGTGGCAATAGTGGCGGGGCGCGACCTAAGGCTGTGTTTTCTGATACGGAAGGGCACTGGATAGTCAAATTCAGACATACTTATGACCCAGACGATATGGGGATTCGAGAATGTCGATACAACGAAATAGCAAGAAAATGCGGAATTATTGTGCCCGATTTTCGCCTTATCAACGGACGTTACTTCGCCTCTCGGCGGTTTGACATTGACAAAGACGGGAGTCGCATCCACACCGCAACAGCGGGAGGTCTGCTTTGCATATCTCTCCGGGAACCGTTTATTGACTATTCAAATCTTCTTGCCCTCACCGGATATATCACTCAATGTCAGGAAGACGTGGAACAGATGTATCGTCTTATGCTGTTCAATTACCTTGCAGACAACAAGGATGACCATTGTAAGAATTTCAGCTTTTACGTAATCAAGGACGCTGAAACAGGAACTTGGCGCTGGCGGCTTTCTCCTGCATACGACCTTACCCTTTGTTCGGAAGGATATAACGGGGAACACGCAACTTCCGTCAATGGGACAGGATATCCGGGATTATCAGACTTTATTGCCATAGGTAAAAAGATCAAACTTTCGGAAGACAGATGTCATGAAATAATTGAGGAGGTCCGCTCAGGTTGTGCTGAAATAACCCGTTATGAGCTCAAATGAAGTCACTCTCCAAGTAAAATTCTTTGGGATAATAAAAACAATCGCCGCGCGGATGGAGATCTGCGCGGCGATTTGTTTAGCGGGGTTTATGTGCGGAGAGGATTATTTCGCGGCGGTTTTGGAGAGGAGGTGCTTCACGGCGCCGGCGAGCTGGGCATCGTTGCCGCGGAGCTCGTCACCCGGGTTGTTGTAGATGAGCACGTCCGGGTTGAGCTGATGATTCTCAAGCACGTTGCCTTTCATGTCAACACTCGTAACCTGCGGAATGCCGAAATAAAGACTCGGGTCAATCTGTGTCTCCCACCATACTGCTGTCATTGTGCCCGGGATCGGTGCACCGACAACATCACCTATGCCGAGGGTCTGATATACGAACGGTGTGCCGTGCGCGTCGCTATAGTTACTCTCGTTCACAAGCATCACCGAGGGCTTCGTCCACTGCGAGAACGGTTCAGAACCGATGTATTTGCCACGCGGCATGAAGCGTACATACTCTTTGCCACCAAGCAGAAGGGCGATGTCATTGTGAAGCCAGCCACCACCGTTGAAACGGGTGTCGACAATCACGGCATCACAATTGCGGTATTTACCTAAAAGCTGGTCGTAGACAGTCTGGAAACTGCTACCGTCCATCCCTTCAACGTGAACATATCCAATCTTGCCGCCGGAGAGAGAGTCGACAACAGCCTGGTTGTGTTCTACCCAACGCTGGTAAAGGTGATCAGACATATACCATCTTTGCATCGGTTTGATTTCTGCGAAATCTGTCTTGCCGTTGGCGCGTTTGATTTCAAGGCGCGTTTTCTTACCTCCTTTTCCTTCAAGCAGAGGATAATAATCTTTCCCTGCCTCAATGGTCTTGCCATCGATGGAGAGGATTACGTCACCGGGTTTTATATCAACTTTCTTGGCGGCAAGAGGTCCACGGGGAAGAACTTCGGTCACCTTTAATCCATCGCCCTCATAGGCGGGATCGAAGAATGCTCCGAGTTCTGCTGTCTGTAGTGACGCACCACCGGCACTGTGACCTGAACCGGTGTGTGATGCATTAAGTTCACCCAGGATTTCGCTCATCAGGATTGAGAAATCAGTATTGTTGTTGATATAGGGGAGGAATTCACGATAGTGCTTTCCATAGCCTTCCCAATCTATGCCATGGATATTCTTGTCATAGAACTTATCGTTAACCTGACGCACCATGTGGTCGAAAATATATTCGCGTTCGAGCGACGGTTTGCGGTCGTAGGGAGCCTCAAATTCGATGCTTTCTGTAGAACCTTTTGCGAGGTCTATTTTCTTCATGCCGCTACCGGTGATGAGGAAGATGTTTTCACCCTTGGCATCGGTCTCTATACCGCCGCTGACACCCTTTATGAGCACTTTTGTGTCGCCTTTCTTGAGGTCACGTTCCATTAGGTTGTAGCCGCCCTCTGTGGCGCGTGCAATATAATAGAACTTGGTGCCTTTCGGGTTCATGAAATAGTCACCTAAAGATGATGAACTACCTGTCAGGCGCGCCATGCGGTGCTTGCGGTTGGCAAGATCGAATTCGAGATCCTTGCTCTTTTCATCCTTGCTGTCTTTATCTGCTTTCTTGTCTTTCTTATCCTTTTTCCCCTTCTTGTTTTTCTTATCGCCATCCTTGGCTTTATCTTCCTTCTCTTTCTTCTCTTTTTCTGCTTTTTCCATCAGGGCGATTTCCTCTTCGGTGGCATTGAAATTATCCCAAGCATCGCCATCAAGCGCCATCATGATTATGTCACCCTGATTGCCCCAGGAACCTTGACTCTTCATGCCATACTTGCCTGTATAGTATGTGATAGCCTTCCCTCCGAGCACCCATTTGGCATTACCGTTGGAATAACCGCTTTCTGTAAGGTCGATCACCTCCGAACCGTCAGCCTTCACCAAAGCAACGTCGGTGTTGTTCCAACCTCCGATACCGATATAATCTGTAAGGAGCCACTTGCTGTCAGGACTCCATGAGAAGGATACGTCGCCATCGCTGTATGAATTATTGTACTTGCCGTCGAGAGCCGTGGTGACTTTCTTAGTCTTGGGATCAATCACGCGAATCTCCGTGCGGTCTTCAAGGAAAGCGATCTTCGTGCCGTCAGGACTGTAGACAGGTTGCTGGGCGGCAGTGGCGCATTTATAAAGGGGTTCCTCTGTGATTTCAGTTGCATAAGCAAACTGCTTCTCATCGGGATTTTTGATGGTTGCTGTGAAAAGTTGCCAATAGCCATCGCGGTCGGAGTCATACACAAGAGTGCGACCATCTTTGGAGAAAGAGACGTTGCGCTCCTGTGCCGGAGTGTCTGTGATGCGTTTTGTTGTCTTGTATTTGGCATCAGTAACGTATACATCACCTCGGATTACGAAAGCGAGCTCGTTGCCCGAAGGTGAGACAGCCATTGTTGTTGCACCACGGTCGGTGAAATATTTCACGCGGTCACCGTCATACTGGTCAGCGATAACATCGACTGCAAGTTTCTGGGGCTCGCTGCCGGGACGCATGGTGTATATGTCTCCATCCCATGAGAACGCGAGAGTGCCATTGTTGGAAGCTGAGAGGTGACGTACCGGATGCTTCGCGAATTTGGTGAGCTGCTTTTTGCTCTTGCCATCGGCTGAGGCTTCATACACGTTGAGAGTGCCGTCTTCCTCGCTTATGAAGAAGAAAGAGTTGCCGTCGGCTTTCCACACCGGGTTCAGGTCGTGGCCATTGAATTTTGTTAGCTGGGAGAAATTGCCATTGTCGTAGAGCCATATGTCGGAAGTGCCCGAAGAACGCTCATGCTTGCGCCATATGTTTTCGAATCCCTTCTTGTCTTGATAAAGGACTTTCCCCGATTTGGAGACGCTTGCCGCTCCCATAGGGAGGGAGAGGTATAATTGCGGACGAAGTCCCGGCTCGGAGATATCAAGACGCCATGTCTGCGTCAGGAATGGAGCTCTTGAAGATTCCTTTGAAGGCATTCCTGAAGTTGAGAAAAGAATCTCATGATTGTTGAGGAATGTCAGGGGAGTTTCATTGGCACTGTTGGTTGTCAGGCGTACCGGTGTTCCACCTTTTGCATCTACCGAGTAGATATCCATGGAGCCTTCGCGGTTGCTCGCGAAAATAATTTTCGAGCCATCCGGACTCCAGAGGGGAGCTGTGTCATAAGCCTGGTGAGAGGTAAGCTGAGAGGCTTTACCACCAGCGGCAGGCACTGTGAAGATGTCACCCTTGTAGGTGAAGGCAACTGTCGAGCCATCGGGAGAGATGGC
>CAJUDL010000069.1 GCA_910585285.1 uncultured Muribaculaceae bacterium | reverse complement strand
ACGCCTCCGACGGCGACGGGTTCACGAATCCCGAGAAATATGAGATATACAGGATGCGTGTGACCTCGGTCTCGGAGCTTCCCCTTCGCATGGCAAGAGCCGGCGGGTTCGCAATAAGGCTGCAGCGAATATTTAGCGCGCTTCAATTGAATTTATGGCAGGAATGCACTATGGTGGAGGGAGGATATGATGCTCTTGTGGATGAGATTGAACGCCTTGCTCCGGATTTTGTGACACTGAGTGAAGTCAGGAATTATAATGGATCCGATTTCACAGGTAGATTATGCGATTCTTTGAAAAAAAGAGGAATAACGTATTATTCTCATTTCAGCGATGATTCCGGAATATTGAGCCGTTTCCCGATTAAAAAGTTTTCCACGGTATATCCTTTAAAAGATGATTGTGGCAGCATTTATCGTGCAGATATAGAAGCCGGTGGTATTAAGCTTGCGGTTTACCCCGCCCATCTTGACTGGCATCATTATTCCTGTTACAATGCACGGGGGTATGACGGCACGACATGGAAAGAGACAACGTTGCCGACTGACAGTGAGGAGATGCTTAAGCTCGGATCTTACTCCCGACGTGTTGAGGAGATTGATACTTTCTTGAAAGACGCAAAGAGCAGGATTGAAGAGGGGTATGCGGTTTTACTCGGAGGTGATTTCAATGAGCCGTCGTTCAAGGACTGGACCGAGAAAACAGCGAGAATGTATGACCATAACGGTTTTGCGGTGAATTGGGAAGTCACAAGTTTGCTTGAAGAAAATGGTTTCACGGATTTGTGGAGACATCTTTATCCGGATCCCATCAAGAATCCGGGCATCACTTATCCGTCGGATGTGCCTTCACTCCCCGCAAAGAAGATATGTTGGGCTCCTAAAGCTGACGACCGCGACCGGATAGATTTTATATTTGGAAGCCATCGCATAAAACCTCTTGAGGGTGTCATTGTAGGTCCTACTGCCTCGATGTGCCGTTCAAAACGTGTTGTGGAAAACTGCGCCGACAGCATAATTCCACCTCTTGGCACATGGTTTACAGATCACAAAGGCGTTTTGGTGCATTTTGTGTGGTTTTGAGGAATGGTTTTGGCGGTTGGAGGGAAATTTGTTAATTTTGCAGTGAACTATGTGGAACGGTGATGCCGTTTAAGAGATGTAATCACATGGTTCTTATGATGCAATGGCAAATAAACTGGTTGAAATAGTAGCCGAAAATGCGCGTAAGCTGAAGGGTCGTGAGGCATATCGCTTCTGCTGGCGTAAGGATGGCGAATGGCTCTCCACTCCCTGGGAGGAGTTTGCCCTGCAGGTGGAGGTGGCTGCAAAATCCTTTGCGATGCTCGGTCTTGTCGAGAAAGATACGATAGCCATCTGTTCCCCTAATACTCCACAGATACTTATCACGGAGCTTGGCGCGTTCAAGAACCGTCTTGCCTCTATTCCCGTATATTCGAGCAGTTCGCAGGCTCAGTATGATTTTATTGTGTCTGACGGGGGCGCCTCGGTGCTTTTTGTGGGAGACAGCCATCAGTATCCTTTGGCTTACAATCATTGGAAAGCTAATCCCGACAAAATACGCAAGATTGTAATTTTCAAGAATGACGGTCTGGAGCTGCGTGAGGATGACACAATCTCTATATTTTGGGATGATTTCGTGCGGCTTGGGATGAATGCCCCTGAAGAGGTGGCAAGAGAGGTGGAGGCGCGTGCAGAGCGCGGTCTGCCGGAGGATATGGCAACATTGATTTATACTTCCGGCACTACAGGTGAGCCTAAGGGTGTTGTCATCACCCATTCCAATTATGACGCGGCAATGGAGATGCATCTCAAGCTCCTTCGGCGCATCAAGGACGATGATTTGTCGATGGCATTTCTGCCGCTCTCGCATATATTGGAGAAGGCATGGTGCTTTTTCTGCATAACAAGAGGTCTCGCCATAGCGGTGAATTATGATCCACGCTTGATTCAGGACACGATACATGAGGTTAAACCTAATCTGATGTGTTGCGTGCCCCGCTTCTGGGAGAAGGTTTATGCAGGAGTAAAAGAGAAGATAGCCGGCATGAACGGTCTGCAGCGTATGATGGTCAACAGGGCGTTGGCTGTGGGACACAAGCGCAATCTGGATTATCGACGTGTGGGCAAGAATGCTCCATGGCTTGTGGAGAAGGAGTATCAGTTCTGGAGCAAGAATGTTTTCCAGAAGCTTAAGGATGCCATCGGTATACCGAATCCGAATTTCTTCCCTACTGCCGGTGCGCCGCTGAGCGACCGTATCTGCGAATTCATGCGTTCGGTCGGAATTGATATCATAATCGGATACGGCTTGAGTGAGACTACCGCTACCGTTAGCTGTTTCTCGGATGTGGATTATGAGATAGGCACAGTCGGGCGTCCCCTGCCGGGCGTAAAGGTGCGTATCGACGATAATGGAGAGATTCTGGTTAAGGCTGCCACCGTGACACCGGGATATTACAATAATCCTGATGCGAATGCCAAAGCTTTTACCGACGATGGCTATTTCCGCACCGGAGATGCCGGTCATTTCACACCATCGGGTGCGCTTGTGCTTACCGAACGTGTTAAGGACCTTTTCAAGACTTCCAACGGTAAGTATATTGCACCTCAGATGATGGAGAGCCGGCTTGCCGAGAATAAATATATAGATGAGGTGGCAGTGATTGGCGACCAGCGCAAATATGTAACGGCTCTTGTTGTCCCCAATCTGTCGCAACTTCGCCGCTGGGCACAGAAAGAGGGTATTCCTTCGGAAGACAGCGTGGCATTATGTGCCGATCCCCGCACTGTGGCATTCATGATGTCGCAGATCAATCCGATCCAGTCGGATCTTGCCGAGTATGAGAAAATCAAGAAGATCACTCTTCTTCCACATCATTTCTCGATAATGAACGGTGAGGTGACAAACACGATGAAGGTGCGTCGACCGGTGGTGAACAAACGCTATGCCAAAGAGATCGAAAAAATGTATGAACAATGATAACACTCGAACAGCTTAAAGATGCAGAAGAGCGCACTGCCGCTCTCAAGAGATATCTCGATATCGACTCGAAGAAAATAGAGGTCGAGGAGGAGGAGTTGCGTACACACGTGGCTGATTTCTGGGACGACAGAGAGAAAGCCGAGGCGCAGATGCGTAAAATCAAGGAGCTCCATTTCTGGATAGACTCCTATACCGCTCTTGAGAAGCAGGTGGAGGAACTGCAACTCGCTTTCGATTTTGTCAAGGAAGAACTTGTCACCGAAGAGGAGGTTGACCAGCAGTATGAGGCGGTGCTCAAGGAGCTGGAACGTCTTGAATTGCGCAATATGCTGCGCCGCGAGGAGGATAAACTGGGAGTTGTGCTCAAGATCAATTCCGGTGCCGGTGGCACAGAAAGCCAGGATTGGGCGCAGATGCTCATGCGTCTTTATCTGCGTTATGCCGAGCGTCATGGTTATAAGACATCCATTGCCCAGCTTCTTGAGGGCGATGAGGCTGGTATCAAGTCTGTCACCATCAATATTGAGGGCGATTATGCCTATGGCTTCCTGAAAAGCGAGAACGGTGTTCACCGTCTCGTGCGTGTGAGCCCATATAATGCCCAGGGTAAGCGAATGACGTCATGTGCTTCTGTGTTCGTGACTCCGTTGGTTGATGATACTATCGAGGTTAAGGTTGAGACTGCGCGTGTGTCGTGGGATACATTCCGTTCGGGTGGTGCCGGCGGTCAGAACGTCAACAAGGTAGAGTCGGGCGTGCGTCTGCGTTATCAATATAAGAATCCTTACACAGGCGAGGAGGAGGAGATTCTGATTGAGAACACCGAAACCCGCGACCAGCCCAAGAATAAAGAGAACGCCATGCGTCAGTTGAAATCTATCCTTTATGAAAAAGAGTTGCAGCACCGCATGGAGGAGCAGGCGAAGATCGAAGCGGGCAAGAAGAAGATAGAGTGGGGTAGCCAGATCCGCAGCTACGTCTTCGACGACCGCCGTGTGAAGGATCACCGCACCAACTACCAGACTTCGGATGTGAACGGAGTGATGGATGGAGGCATCGATGAATTCATCAAAGCATACCTGATGGAATTTGCTGCAAGTGAAACGATTGCATAAAATTTGAATAAGATAAGTGTTAAAATTACACTTTTAAAGCATGATTTTTTGGATATCCGAAAAATCATGCTTATTTTTGCATCCTGATAAGACTCAATTAAAATTCGGATCAAAGTTTTTTCAGTTATCAACCAAACGTTAAGTCCGAATAGAAAAACTCATAAACAATGGCATATGCCATTGTTTAATGCAAGGATTCCTTGCATTAAACATATAAATATTTGTATAAGGATTTTTAAAAGTTAACCATAAAATCATGTACCTATCATTATGACAAGCAAGTTTTTATTTAAAAGCTTAGTGCTGTCGTGCATGCTGTTCTGTGTTACGGCATGTAGTGACGACGAGCAGAAATGGCCTGTCGCTGATGGTGGAACGCCGCAAGTGGAGCTTGCGATGAGCCGCATACGCACAGACTATGAACTTTCATTCCAGATTAAGGGTAAGATCTCGGATGCTGACGGCATTTCAAAGATTCAGCTTGAATGTCCCGGCTTGAGTCTTAACAAGACCATCGACATCATCGGTCTTTATAACGAGCCCCTTAAGGAATATGATCTTGATTATTCTTATACTGTAAATCCCGATTATCTTACAGATTTCAGCGGTGACTACGAGATTGACGTGACCGTAACGGATGTTGCCGGAAAAACCGAAACTCAGAAAGTGCGTGTCACATTCGATGCTGACTTCCAGGCTCCGATTTTCTCTCAGGCTCCCGACAAGGAAGTGACAGTGCTTATCAAGGACCAGACGCTGTTCAACCTTAAGTTTACAGTTGAAGACAACCGTAATCTTGATTTTGTAGAGGTTAATCTCGAAGGAGTTGAGGGTTTCCCTGTGCGTATTGAAGCCAACGGCGAATCAAGAGTGATATATGCCAATAAGCTTGAACTCCCATCTGTGGAGAAGGCTTATAAGCTGACCATTACCGCTCAGGATATGCCCGCACAGGATAACGAGGTGCGTTCAACTAAGGTTGAATCTACCGTGAAGGTGCAGAATCTTCCCGACTTCGACCGCGTTTATATCGCTGACGTTGCTACTGCCGAAGAGCTCAATTCGGATGTATTCGGCGTTCCGATGGTCTGTGATCACGTAGGTCCGTTCCAGTATCGCGTGCGCTACTACAACGCATCTTCCGGCACACAGGTATGCTTCATTCCGCAGAAGACCGACTTCCTGCCTATCTGCTGGGGACCCGATCCCACGAATGAGGGCTTCCTTGCCGACGATCCCGACACATCGGGCAAGATCACACTTGATCAGGCAGGTGTCTACTATCTCTTTGATTTCAACACCAAGACCGGCAAATACAGCTACACAACATATTCAATAGCTGAGGCATTCGATCCTGTTCAGAATCTCCACTACGGACAGAATGACCTTGACACTTGGAATAATCGCAAAACTGCCGATGCATGGTGGCAGGAATGGTATTTCGGTCCATCATATGCTAATCCGAAAGAGATTGAGGTGAGAATGGTTCAGGATAAGACCAATCCTCATATCTGGGTGTCCGAAGACTGGCAGCTTTCCGCAGGCGAAATGAAAGAATGGGTTCTCCATAACTGGCATCATGATGGCTGGTGGAACTATACGGCTTGGCGTGTGGATGAATCTGAAGACCCTAGCCGTTGCGCATATTTCGGATATTATTTCGATGACAACAACGATCACTTCACAAACAATAAGGCTTATTTTGACCAGAAATACGGAAGCCTTACAACTGAGGAGTCGAGGTTCATGTATCCCGCAAACAATGGAGCAGCATTCAATGTCAGCCGTTGGGGAGCCATTGATGAAAACTATGCCAAACTGTTTGTGTCTGATGTGAAAATCAAACCGACAATAACCAAGGCAGGCAAATACCGCATATGGTTTGATGCCCATGCAGAGAGAATCAAACTCATCCCCGTTCAATAACCAAAATTTAAGACCAATATCATGAAATATAGAATATTATTCTTCCTGATGGTGTTCTTGGGATGGAGTTCCCTCTCAGCCCAGACGCTCACAGTGAAGGGAACGGTCACATCCGCCGTCGACGGTGAGCCCCTGATCGGTGCTACCGTGAAAGTGAAAGGAATGAATATCGCCGCAGCAGCCGACCTTGATGGCAACTATACTTTGCAGAAGGTTCCGGCAAAGGGTGTTCTCCAGGTTTCTTATGTAGGTTTCGAGAATATGGAGGTGCCTGTAAATGGTCGCGATGTTATCAATATCGCCATGAAGGAGACATCAAACAGCCTGGACGAACTTGTGGTCGTGGGTTATGGTGTCGCCAAGCGTTCCGACCTTACCAGCTCTATCACTACCGTGAAGGGTGAGGATATTTCGGAAGTCACCACCGGTAACGCGATGACAGCGTTGCAGGGTAAGGTGAGCGGTGTGCAGATTGCAACCTCCGGTGGTCCGGGTGCCACTCCGAAGGTTATTATCCGTGGTATCACATCTGTCAACGGTTCTACTCCTCTTTATGTCGTTGACGGAGTTCCGATGAACTCGGATAATATCAACTTTCTTAACAACAACGATATCGAATCGATGGAAGTGCTGAAAGATGCCTCTGCATCCGCTATCTACGGTACGCGAGCTTCCAACGGTGTAATTCTTGTCACCACCAAGAAAGGTAAAGCCGGTAAAACACATGTGAACTTCTCCGCTTCAGTAGGTTTCGACCATGTACCCAAGCCAAAGATTGCCTGGGCTGATGAATATGAGAAAGTGATCAAGGCTCGCTACACTAACGACAACTCCGAGATTGTATGGAATAGTCCTTACAAGAACTATTCAGCGGTCGACGGTACTGACTGGTGGAACGAGGTTGTGAACGAGACAGCCCTTATCCAGAGCTACTCTCTTAATGTACGCGGCGGCAACGAGAAATTCGTTTACAGCGTATCCGGCGGTTATTTCAACAATAAATCTCAGTTCAACTATGGTTATTGGGACAAACTTAACCTCCGCCTCAACACGGAGTACACTTTCAACAAGTATATCAAGGCGGGTCTCGATATAGCTCCTACGATGGAAAGCTGGGACAACTCCCCGAATCTTTTCGAGGCATGTATGGCGATGGACCCCACAACTCCGGTGATGCGTCCTGAGTTTTATGATCCTAACGTATTGCTTGGTAGTGCTACAACTGAAGATGAGAGTGGCGCAACAAGCCAGTCGAGCTACAACGTTGCCATGAGTCAGTATCAACGCGCATATAACAACCAGGTGTGGAACCCCGCCGGTTCCTTAGCACGTATGGACAATCATACCCGCGCTTATACTATCTTGGTGAATCCGTTCATTCAGATCAATCCTATCAAACAGCTCACATTCCGCACCCAGTTCGGAGCAAATATCTGGTTTCAGCGTAATGACTACTACGACTATGCATTCTATATCGATGCATTGGAGTCAAACAAGGTCAATAAGATCGGACGTAACTACAAGGACGGCACAAACTGGACATGGAACAATACGCTGACTTACATGGATACATTTGCCGAGAAGCATAACCTCACGGCTATGGTCGGTTTCTCGGCAGAGCGTTATGTCGACTGGTGGGCGGATGCTGCTCGTCAGAATGTGCCCGGTTCGAGTCCTCTTCTCCATGAGGTAAGTGCCGGTGTCGGTTCGCAGATGGCGTCAGGTTCCAAAGGTGCCAACTCGTTGGCTTCATTCCTTGGCCGAGTGATGTATAATTACGATTCCCGTTATTATCTCACGGCTTCAATCCGTACCGACGGTTCTTCCCGCTTCCCGAAAGGCAATAAGTATGCAACCTTCCCCTCTGTGTCGGTGGCATGGCGTCTTTCGGAAGAGAAATTCATGGAGAGCACACGCGGATGGCTCGACAATGCCAAGATCCGTCTTGGTTGGGGTAAAGTTGGTAACCAGAATATTTCCAGCAATGCTTATCTGACAACAATGGATTCCGGCATACGTTACGTGCTCGGAACTGATCCTACAATGTATCCCGCAACTATTGTTGGCACAACCGGTAACCCGAATCTCCGTTGGGAAACTGTGGAGGATATAGATTTCGGTATTGACCTCTCGCTCTTCAACTCGCGCCTGAATGTAACCTTCGATCTCTTCCAGAAGACTTCACATGATATGCTATATGGCAAGCAGGGTATGCTGCTTCTCGGTTTGTCGCAATGGATGGGTTCCGTGACTCAGAACATCGGAGAGATGCGTGCCCGTGGTTGGGAACTTGCCATCAACTGGCGCGACAATGTGGGTGATTTCCGTTATGACATCGGTTTGCAGCTCTCCGGCGTGCAGAACAAGGGTATCCTTTTCTCGGGTGATGGCCCGATCCTGAACGCAAGCAATATTCTCAATAGTGCTCTTATAAAGAATGAGGACGGTCAGCTGATATCTCAGTTCTATGGTTACAAGACCGGTGGTATATTCCAGAACTGGGGAGAAGTTTTGGCTCATTCCGACGAACATGGTAATCTTATCCAGCCCAATGCTCAGCCGGGTGATATCAAATTCCTTGACCTCGACAATGACGGCAAGCTCACTGATGCCGACAAACGCTATATCGGTAATCCTTATCCGGATCTTACCTTGGGTCTCAACATGAATTTCTACTATAAGAATTTCGACCTTACAGCCAATTTCTACGGCACGTTCGGCAACGATATCTTCAACGTGCAGCGTAACCGCTACTCCGGCAACGGCGGTGCCAACGTGCTTCGCGGTGCATATGAGAAATCATGGAGAGGCGAGGGCACTTCGAATGAATATCCCCGCTTGTCGTATAACGACCTGAACCAGAACTGGGGCACAGTATCCGACTTCTATGTGGAGGATGGCTCTTACATGCGTTGCAAGCTTCTGACTCTTGGCTATACATTGCCTTCAAGCTTCATGAAGGACTATAAGCTGCGTTTCTACGTGTCGGCTCAGAATCTTTTCACAATCACCAAATACACTGGCATGGATCCAGAGGCTCCGTTTGCCGATGGAGGATGTCTTGAGGTCGGTATCAACAAAGTGCAGTATCCCACACCCAAGACCTTCCTCTTCGGAGTTGATTTCAGTTTCTAAACAAAGGACTCAAAGCTTAAAAACAGAAAGAAATGAAAAAAACAATGATATTCGCCGCTATCGCGGCTGCAATGACTTTCAGTTCGTGTGATGATTTCCTTTCAGAGGAACTGCGCGGAACTGAGAACATCGAGACATATTTCCAGTCAGCTGATGATGTCAATTCATACGTGTTGGGATGCTATTTCCAACTTGACAAATACGACTGGTGGCAGGTCAGCCAGGTTTATCTTCTCGAAGAGATGATGACCGATAATGCCTGGGATGGCAACACTCAGCAGGAAGACGGCTACAGAGAGGTGAGCCACTTTTATCCTACTGCTCCCAATAACGGTATCCTGACTAATTTCTGGGGTGCGCGTTATCAGGGTATTGCGAGCTGTAATACGGGTATCGAACGTGTTCCGGGAGTGGAGATGAATGAGCGTCAGAAAAACATTCGTCTTGCCGAGATGCGTTTCCTGCGTGCGTTCTATTACTTCGACCTCGTGAAAAACTTCGGTGGTGTGCCGTTGATTACCACTCCAATGGCTTCGGCTCCCGGTATCACCCGTAATTCCCTTGAGGAATGTTATGCATTTATTGAAAAAGAGCTTTCCGACGTAGCTGAGATCCTTCCTCAGAAGAGTGAATATGGTGCTGCCGATATGGGACGCGCCACACGTGGAGCCGCTCTCGGTTTCCTTGGTAAGGCACAGCTCTATCAGGGGAAATTCGCAGAAGCAAAAGCCACTCTATGGAAAGTGATTGAAGAAAATGAGTATCAACTCATGGATAATTTCGGTGATGTGTGGTCGGTAAGACATAATAACAATGCTGAATCAATATTCGAAATTCAGACTAAATTTGAGGCAGATCCCTATAATGTCGGTGGCTGTCTGACAGTTATTTCCGGATGCCGCGAATGTAACGTCGGCGATGGCTGGGCATGGGGACAACCCTCTTCCGATCTTGAGAATGCCTATATTGCAGCCGGTGACACGGAGCGTCTGCGCTGGACCATCATCAAGACTGGTGACCGCACTATCGCCGGTGAGACCCGCATGAGCGACTACTACAACGCCAACAAAAGCAAATATGTAGGTACCGAGGCTTATAAAAATTATTGTAAACCCGTTTCTGAAGGCGGTTTCGGGTGGGCAAGCAATACTGCAACCACTTGCTTTATTGCTGATCCCTCCATCCATAAGTCGGCGCGTATTATCCGCAAATTCTATGTGCCTGTGGCAGACCGCCCCGAGGTGTATAATATCCGCAAGGTGCAGCTGAACAACCGTCTCCTCCGTTATGCAGATGTATTGCTGATGTATGCCGAGGCTTGCAATGAGACCAATGATGACGGCAATGCCCGCACATATCTCAACAAGGTTCGCAATCGTGTCGGTCTTGGTGATGTAACCTCTTCAGGTGATGAGTTGCGTCAGGCAATCCGTCTCGAACGTCGTCTTGAACTTGCTTTCGAGTCGAATCGTCTCTATGATATCCGTCGCTGGAAGGATGCCAACGGAAAGACTGTGATGGAGAACCTTTTCGGTCCCAACGGATCGTTCGTGAAATACAACACCGGCGAGAATGCCGATATGTATGAGAAGGCAAACCAGGGAGAATCTTCCGACAAGGGTATTCGTTTCCAAGCTCCCCGCGATCTCATATGGCCTATCCCGGTTTACGAGATTGAACATTCAAATTACAGCATCACCCAGAACCCGGGATGGTGATAAATAATGTTTAATGTTTAATGTGTAATGTTAAATTATGCATTGACTCAAGATTCTTAATGTTAAATGATGCTCAGAAATAATTTTTTAAGTTAAATGATGCTCAGACAGAGATATGTGGTATAATGTGTGCTTGATGTTTATCGTTGTTGGCTCAGCAATTAATCATTACACATTACACATTTAACATTAAATTTAGCATTGCACATTAATTAAAATTTTCAATAGAAATGAAAATACTGAAATATATATTTATTGCCGCAATGGCTGTGGGTCTTACGGCATGTTTTGACGAGCCGGAAGGTGTTTCCACAAAAGTGCCCGCAAATACCCCCGAGCCGGAAGAAGTGCTCTCTCCTGATGATGAGGTGACCTCTCCGCGTCCAACTTTCTCCTGCACTCCGCAGACTGCTGAAATCAATACCGCCCAGACTTTCCAGACTTCGGAAGGTTTCGGAGCGTCCGACTGCTGGCTACCTGCCGTAATCGGTAAATACTGGAGCGCAAACCGCCAGCAGATCGCCAATTATCTATTCTCTCAGAATAAGGTTAACGGACAGCCTGCCGGTATCGGTCTGTCTGTCTGGCGCGTGAATCTTGGTGCCGGCACTGCTGAGCAAGGTGATGATTCCGGTATTGCTCTCAATAATCGCGCCGAGAGTTATCTCTCCGGTTCTACTTACAATTGGAATAACTGTGAGGGTCAGCGTTATTTCATGGAGCAGGCAAAGAATATGGGATGCGAGAATTTCGTGTTCTTTGCCAATTCACCTCTTGTGCAGTGGACAAAGAATGGCAAGGGCTTCTCACAGTCCGGTTCAAGTTCCAACCTGAAGGATGACTGCTATGATGACTATGCGGAATATCTTGCCAATGTGGCTGAGCATTTCAATGCAGAGGGATATAACGTGACTCACATTTCGCCTCTCAATGAGCCGCAGTTTGACTGGAACGGTGACAGTCAGGAGGGTAGCGGCTGGAACAATACGCAGATTGCCAAGCTGGCTAAAGAACTCGACAAGGCTCTGGCTGCTAAAAATTCCAAGACCAAAATTTCTCTTGCCGAGGCTGCTTCCTGGGAAGACCTCTATCAGGGTGATGACACGCGCCGCCAGGTGATCAAACATCTTTTCACCAAAGGTTCTGCCAATTATGTTGGAGATCTGGCAAGTGTTGACAACCATGTTGCCGGTCACAGCTATTGGACATTCGACAATTGGAACCGCATGCGTGAAGTGCGTCAGAAAGCTCGCGCTGCAGCTGATGCCCAGGGATTGAAACTCTGGCAGACAGAGTGGTCGATGCTTGATGCTTGTCCTTCGGAACTTGCCGGTGGAAATTATGATGCAGCGAGCGAATTCGATATCGCTATCTACATGTCGAAGATTATCCATAATGACCTGACTGTGGCAAACGTTTCTTCTTGGAGCTATTGGACGGCAATGTCTGTGGAGCGTTACAATCAGAAGAACCGTTTCGAGCTTATCAAGACTACGGCTGCCGGTGGTCAATACAGCGATGACTTTACGGTGGGCGGTACTGTTGAGGCTACAGACAACCTCTGGGTGCTCGGTAACTACAGTCTCTTCGTTCGCC
The DNA here is from genome assembly GCA_910585285.1 of uncultured Muribaculaceae bacterium. Lineage (GTDB taxonomy): Bacteria > Bacteroidota > Bacteroidia > Bacteroidales > Muribaculaceae > Lepagella. The sequence goes on along the minus strand of CAJUDL010000069.1, from coordinate 817 downwards.
CCGGATATGTGCGCGTGGCTCTCAACCATAATGAGTCAAAAGACTTCTTCGGTTCGGCATGGATGTCGCCCGACGGTTCGAAGATCGTGGCTGTCTACACCAACATGAACAGCAACAACGGCGTTACTCTCAATGCATCTTTCGGTGGCCGCGCTCCTCAGATCGTGCAGCGTTACACCACTACCTCCAAGAAGCATCTCCGCTATGACCGCTTCAACAAGGCCGACAAAGTCTTCCTCGAACCCTATAGCGTAACAACAGTGGTTTATACATTCTGACAATCATAAAAAGTGCGGGGAAACCGATTTCCCGGAGTCCCCGCGCTTCCATATATCAACTTAACATAAAATTATAAACATGAGAAAATTATTACTCACAATGAGTGCGGCAGCACTCTCTTTGGGCGCGTTCGCGCAGGTGGAAAACGGACAGTATTGCATCAAGAATGTCGAAATGGGCACATTCCTCAACAGTGGTCACTCTTGGGGAACGGCAGCCGTTATCAAAAGCGAGGGTCGCGTATTTGAGATCATCAATAACCCCGACGGCTCATGCAAGGTGAAATCATCACTCGGCTATTGGAAAGCCGGCGGTGAGACATTCCTTGATGGCAGCGAAGGCGATGCCGGAAATTTCGAGTTTGTGAAAAAGGGTGATAAATACGTTATCAAGCATGACGGAAAATTCTTCGCTCCCAATGAGAAGTTTGACTTCAAGAGCACAGAGAATAACAACTGGTGGAGCTGGGAGAAAGCTTGTCATCAGGATATCCAGTGGACAATTAAGCACGTTGATGAAGCTGAGGCTGCTCTCTGGG
>CAJUDL010000068.1 GCA_910585285.1 uncultured Muribaculaceae bacterium | reverse complement strand
TAAGTATCTCTTCCCAAGAGATACTTATTTTTTGATGATGTTCATGGGCAAAGCCAGAGTCTAAGGGCTGTGTGCCGACGCGTCAGCGGATGGCGGCGGGAGTGCGTCAGCGCTCCGTTGCGGGGAGCAGCGGGCGGATCTCGGTGTCGAAGATGCGGCGCGAGAAGATGCGGTAGTGGAAGTTCGAGCTGCGGTTGAAGGCTTCGCTGTGGTGCATCACGAAGTCGTTGCGATCAAACTGCGCTTCTATCGTCTTCCTGTCGGCATCCTCTTCGGGCAGTGTTATCCCGAGATCTCTGTATGCCTCGTCAATCTCAGCCCATTCCTTTTTCCAAGCTTCTATCTTAGGATTGCGTATACCCTTGACACTCCTAACAAACGCATCGAAATATTTATCTTCCGGTATGATTCCCTCTTTTATCAGCGACAGGTTCACACGATAGAAATTCCCCCGATAACCGGTAGGTTCGTAGAGCGGTCCTCCGAATTCATTGGTTTCTGCGAGTTCGGAATCGAGATATGCCTTCGCGGCTTTCTTATCTTTAAGGATATGTCCCGGTCCATAATTATCCTGCATAAAGTTCTTATACACATCGCGGTAATGCGATTCAGGATAATCGTTAAGCTGCCTTACAATCGCCCATTTGATTGAATCCGCACGTGATTGCGCAAATACGCTGCTCTCAAAGCTCAAAAACGTCACAACCGCGGCAATAGCCGATATTAAAACTTTCATTGTCATATTATGATAAACGTAAAAAGGGGTGACTGCGTGTATGCAATCACCCCTTTTTCGAATATCTGTTTTAAGATTACTCTGCTTTGGGTTCCTCAGCTGCAGGAGCCTCTGCCTTGGGCTCTTCAGCTTTGGGAGCTTCCTCTGCTTTGGGAGCTTCAGCTACGGGAGCTGCGGCTTTCTTAGAGCGAGAGCGGCGTGTAGTCTTGGCTTTCTTGGGAGCAGCAGCCTCGAGCATGTTCTCGTTGAAGTCAACGAGCTCGATCATGCACATCTCTGCGTTGTCACCAAGACGGTGACCGGTCTTGAGGATGCGGAGGTAACCGCCGGGACGGTCAGCCACTTTCTCTGCGATAACTCCGAAGAGCTCCTTCACGGCCTCTTTGTTCTGAAGATAGCTGAACACGAGACGGCGATTTGCCATATCGTCTTTCTTCGACCGTGTGATCAGAGGCTCGGCATACATGCGGAGAGCCTTTGCCTTAGCCACAGTCGTGAAGATTCTCTTATGCTGGATAAGAGCGATCGCAAGGTTAGAAAGAAGGGCCTCGCGGTGTCCTTTCTTGCGACTGAGGTGGTTGAATTTTTTATTATGTCTCATGGGGAATTAGTCTTTATCTAATTTGTATTTCGAAATATCCATTCCAAAGGAAAGGTGAAGCTTGTCAAGAAGCTCGTCGAGTTCGCTGAGCGATTTCTTTCCGAAGTTGCGGAATTTGAGAAGATCAGTCTTGTTGAAGCCTACGAGTTCGCCGAGTGTCTCCACTTCCGCGCTCTTCAGGCAGTTGAGGGCACGCACCGAAAGATCCATGTCCACAAGTTTGCTCTTGAGGAGCTGACGCATGTGAAGCACTTCCTCATCGAATTCCTCGGGAGCATCCTCCTGCGGAGCTTCGAGAGTGATTTTCTCGTCGCTGAACATCATGAAATGCTGAATCAGAATCTTTGCTGCCTCTTTCAATGCCTCTTTCGGCATGATAGAGCCGTCGGTGGTGACTTCCATCACCAGCTTCTCATAGTCGGTCTTCTGCTCCACGCGGTAGTTTTCCACCGAGTATTTCACATTCTTGATCGGGGTGTAGATGGAGTCGATGGCGATCTCATTGAGTTCGCTGCCAGAGAGAAGCTCACGGTTTTCATCGGCTGGCACCCAACCACGACCTTTATTGATGGTGAAATCCATCTTGAAGCTTGCCGCAGAGTCGAGGTGGCAAATTACCAGCTCGGGATTGAGCACCTCGAATCCGGAAAGAACCTTACCCAAGTCGCCTGCAGTGAACACATCCGTTCCCGACACGGTCACCGATGCTTTCTCGGTTTCGTGATCTTCAGTGATCTGCTTGAAACGAATCTGCTTGAGGTTAAGAATGATGTTTGTCACATCTTCCTTTACTCCCGGAATCGTGTCGAGCTCGTGAGCTACTCCATCGATGCGGATTGAGCAGATGGCGAAACCGCCAAGCGACGAAAGAAGAATGCGACGCAGGGCGTTGCCGATAGTCTGTCCATATCCCGGCTCGAGCGGACGGAATTCAAATTTTCCGAAGGAGTTGCTCGATTCAAGCATAACCACCTTATCGGGTTTTTGAAATGCTAAAATTGGCATGGGTATTTAATGTTTATTATTTAGAATATAACTCGACGATCAACTGCTCCTTGATAGTCTCGGGAATGTCCTCACGCTGGGGAAGGTGAAGGAACTTGCCGCCCTTCGCGCTCTCATCCCATTCGAGCCAAGGATATTTGCTGTGATTGAAACCAGAAAGCGCATCGGCGATAACCTCAAGCGATTTTGATTTCTCGCGCACAGCCACTACATCTCCCGGGAGAACCTTATAGGAGGGGATATTGACCGGTTTGCCGTTTACTGTGATGTGCTTGTGAAGCACGAGCTGACGTGCAGCAGGGCGGCTGGGAGCAATACCCAGACGATACACCACATTATCGAGGCGGCTTTCCAGAAGCTGGAGAAGCACCTCACCGGTGATGCCCTTGGTGCGGGCAGCTTTCTCGAAGAGATTGCGGAACTGACGCTCTAACACGCCATAAGTATATTTAGCTTTTTGCTTCTCGCGGAGCTGAAGACCATACTCTGAGGTCTTGCGGCGGCGATTGGCGCCATGCTGTCCCGGCGGATAATTTTTCTTAGCCAGAACTTTGTCATCGCCGTAGATGGGCTCGCCAAACTTACGTGCGATCTTGGTTTTTGGACCTGTGTATCTTGCCATTTTGTTTTTTCTTTAATTAAAGCGGCCCTTGAGCCCCGGATCCCTTAGCGCAGCCGCGACCGTCGAAAGGAAGTGTCGAAAAGACGGTCTATTCGCATTCAGGATCAGGCTTGCGGACTCAGTTGGATTATAATGCTTATTATCGCGATTATTATCTACGGATCAGACTCTTCTCCTTTTGGGAGGACGGCATCCGTTGTGGGGAAGCGGAGTAACGTCTACGATCTCTGTCACTTCGATTCCAGCACCGTGAACCGTGCGGATTGCGGACTCACGACCGTTGCCCGGACCTTTCACGTATGCTTTCACCTTGCGCAGACCCAGGTCATATGCGACCTTGGCGCAATCCTGTGCTGCCATCTGAGCTGCATAAGGTGTGTTCTTCTTGGAGCCTCTGAAGCCCATCTTGCCCGCTGAAGACCAGGAAATCACCTGACCCTCGCTGTTGGCCAGACACACAATGATGTTGTTGAAAGAGCTATGCACGTGGAGCTGACCTTGGCCATCTACCTTGACATTCCTCTTTTTAGCTGCGACTGTCTTTTTTGCCATTACTTTAATTATTTATTACTTAGTAGCTTTCTTCTTGTTAGCGACTGTTTTCTTGCGTCCCTTGCGTGTGCGGGCGTTGTTCTTTGTGCTCTGACCGCGCACGGGAAGACCGATACGGTGACGGATGCCGCGATAGCAGCCGATATCCATCAGTCGCTTGATGTTCAACTGGATTTCAGTGCGAAGGTCACCCTCCACCTTGTAGTCATGCTGGATAACCTCACGCACGGCTGCTGCCTGCGCGTCGGTCCAGTCTTTAACCTTTATGTCGCGGTCTACACCTGCCTTGCTGAGGATAGTGTTGGCTGCGCTTCGGCCGATGCCGAAGATGTAAGTCAAGGCGATTTCGCCTCTTTTATTCTGCGGCAAATCAACGCCGACGATTCTTACTGCCATATGGTATTATACAAATTTTGTGCAAAGTTAATAATCATAACGCCAAAATTAAAATTTTATAGCATAATTTTGACGTGACAGGCTGATTTTTCACCCTTTTACACCGTTTTGCACGATTTCTGGGATGGTTTTCAGCTTGTCGGCGTATTATCCTTGACGAGTTTTAAATTTCGGATTCTTTTTGTTGATAACGTAAAGACGACCTTTGCGACGCACGATCTTGCTGTCGGCGCTGCGCTTCTTTACTGATGCTCTGACTTTCATATCTATTCTCTGTTTTTAGCTGAAAGGTTCCGGGTTATTTGTATCTGAATGAAATTCTTCCTTTGCTCAGGTCGTAGGGAGACATCTCCACTTTCACCTTGTCGCCGGGAAGTATCTTTATATAGTGCATCCTCATCTTGCCGGAGATATGGGCAGTGATTTCATGCCCGTTCTCAAGCTCTACCTTGAACATTGCGTTCGACAATGCCTCGAGGATCACACCATCTTGTTCGATTGCAGCTTGTTTTGCCATATTGATTATAGGTTTGATTGATTTATCTTACGCTTGCGCGGCTCCGAGAGCCTCTTCAATATATTTGAAAGTTGTCAGGATCTCGGGCTCGGTGGCATGGATGGCTATTGTGTGCTCGTAATGGGCAGACGGTTTGCGGTCGCGTGTGCGACACTGCCATCCGTCGTTGCTGATCACGATGTTCTTGCTGCCGAGATTGATCATCGGCTCTATTGCAATCACCATGCCGGGCTTGAGCAGCGGTCCGATGCCGCGGCGTCCGTAGTTGGGCACCTCCGGATCTTCATGCATGCTTTTGCCTATGCCGTGTCCGCACATTTCGCGCACCACACTGTAGCCGTGACGCTCGCAGTATATCTGCACGGCGTTGGAGATATCACCGATCCTCTTGCCTGCCTTGGCAGCCTCTATTCCTTTATAGAGACTCTCCTTGGTGACCTTGAGAAGAGCCGCCGTCGCCTCGGGAATCTCCCCGACGGCGAAAGTATAGCAGCTGTCGCCATGATATCCGTTAAGCTCCGCCACGCAGTCGAGACCGACAATGTCGCCCTCCTGAAGTGTATAAGCCGACGGGAAACCGTGCACCACAGTCTCGTTAACCTCTATACACAGCGTGCCGGGAAAACCGTGATAACCCAAGCATGAGGGTTTACCCCCGTTATCGAGGATAAACTCTCTTGCTATGGTATCCAGTTTCAGGGTTGTCACACCGGGAGCTATCCATTTGGCGCATTCCCCCAGTGTGCGGCTCACCAAATCGCAAGCCCCCTTCATTATTTCCAGTTCCTCAGCTGTCTTGAGATAAATCATATCAATTTGCCAACGAGTTACAATTCTTTAAAAGGCTCCGCTGCCTGTGGTGCGGCCCTTGATGCGGCCATCCTTCATCAGACCATCGTAATGACGCATCAGAAGGTGCCCCTCGATGATACGCAGGGTATCAAGAACCACGCCTACAAGAATCAACAGTGAAGTTCCGCCGAAGAAAGAGGCGAAGTTTCTGTTCAGGCCGCAGATATGGGCGATGGCGGGAAGAATTGCCACGATGCCCAGGAAGATTGAGCCCGGAAGCGTGATGCGCGACATGATGGAGTCGAGATAATCCACTGTGGGTTTGCCGGGCTTGATGCCGGGGATGAAGCCGTTGTTGCGCTTCATGTCCTCAGCCATCTGCGCCGGGCGCACTGTGATCGCGGTGTAGAAATACGTGAACGCCACGATCATCAGGAAGTAGATTGCGTTATACCAGAATCCATACATGTCGGTCAGCGCGCCGAAGAAACCTGTGTGATTCGTGCTGAAGCCAACCAGAGTGATAGGGATAAACATAATCGCCTGGGCAAAGATGATAGGCATAACGCCGGCAGCATTCACCTTCAGAGGTATATACTGGCGTGCGCCGCCATACTGTTTGTTGCCCACTACCCGTTTTGCATACTGCACAGGCACCTTGCGTGTGCCCTGCACAAGCAGCACGGCTCCGGCGATTACGGCGAGCAGGATGATGATCTCAACCAGGAAGAGAACGAGTCCGCCACCCTGTGAGTTCATCAGTCGGCCGGTGAATTCCTGGATGAAAGCCTCCGGCAGACGGGCGATGATACCGATAAGGATGATGAACGAGATGCCGTTGCCGACACCCTTCTGGTCGATACGCTCTCCGAGCCACATGATAAACATGGAGCCGGCGGCAAGAACGATGGTCATGAAAGCCACGGTCCAGAAGCCCATCTCCACATGGCCTCCGGCAGCCTGAACCTGATATTTGAGGTTCATAAGGTAAGCCGGTCCCTGGAGCAAAAGAATCAGCACTGTGAGGTAACGGGTGTATTGGTTGAGCTTCATTCTTCCGCTCTCACCCTCTCTCTGCATCTTCTGGAACGCGGGTAACACCATGCCAAGAAGCTGGATCACGATCGAAGCCGTAATGTAAGGCATGATACCGAGCGCGAAGATAGATGCCTGAGAGAACGCACCTCCCGAGAACATATCGAGGAGCTGCATCAGACCGTCGGCAGTGAAATTCTTAAGCGCCAGCAGTTCGTCGGGGTTGATGCCCGGCAGGACCACGTAGCATCCGAAACGATAGATGATCACCAGCAGCAGCGTGATGCCGATGCGTTTGCGGAGATCCTCAACGCTCCAGATATTCTTTATTGTTTTAGTAAATCCCATTGTTAATTGTCGTTATTTTTTGATTACGGTTCCACCGGCAGCCGTGATGGCTTCCTCTGCCGACTTCGAGAAGGCATTGGCCTCAACTTCGAGAGCCTTTGTCACTGCGCCGTTGCCCAGCACCTTGACAAGAGCTTTCTTAGAAACAAGACCAGCCTCACGAAGGGTGTCGACCGTGATCTTGGTCAGGTTCGTGGCAGCAGCCAGAGCCTCAAGGGCGTCAAGATTGATTGCCTTGTATTCAACGCGGTTGATGTTCTTGAAGCCGAACTTCGGAACGCGACGCTGGAGCGGCATCTGACCACCTTCGAAACCTACCTTGTGAGAATAACCTGAACGAGATTTTGCACCCTTGTGACCGCGGGTCGATGTGCCGCCGTAACCCGAACCGGGACCGCGGCCTACTCGTTTGTCACCCTTGTTGCTGCCGGGAGCCGGCTGTAAATTATGTAGTTTCATTGCGTTTCTGTGTTTTTAGAGTTTTGTCACTTCAACTAAATGATGAACCCTCTTCACCATTCCCATCACAGAAGGAGTGTCCTCCTTGATTACGGAATGATTCATCTTGCGGAGACCGAGAGCGTCGAGAGTGAGTTTCTGCACTTTCGGAGCGTTGATGCGGCTCTTTATCTGAGTGATTTTTATCTGTGCCATGTCTGCTTCTTATTTGCCGTTAAACACTTTTTCTACCGACACGCCACGGTTCTGAGCCACCTGCGCCGGGCTGCGGAGCTCATCAAGAGCTGCGATAGTAGCCTTCACGAGGTTGTGGGGGTTCGAAGAACCTTTTGATTTTGCGAGCACGTCGGTCACGCCTACGCTCTCAAGCACAGCACGCATAGCGCCACCAGCCTTCACTCCGGTACCCTCGGAAGCAGGCTTGAGGAAGATGCGTGAGCCGCCGAACTTGGCGCTAACCTCGTGAGGAATTGTGCCTTTGTGCACGGGAATCTTGATGAGGTTCTTCTTCGCTGTCTCAACGCCCTTGGCGATGGCGGCGGTAACCTCATTGGCTTTGCCCAGACCCCAGCCGATCACACCGTCCTCGTTACCTACAACGACGATGGCTGCGAAGCTGAACGCGCGACCACCCTTGGTAACCTTCGTCACACGGTTGATGGCGACGAGACGGTCTTTCAATTCCAAATCATTTGTGGACTTAACTCTGTTATTTCTCTTTGCCATGATTCTAATTTAAAATTTAAGACCTCCCTTGCGGGCTGCATCGGCCAATGATTTCACTCTGCCATGGAAAAGATAACCGTTACGGTCGAAAACGACTGTCTCGATACCCTTCTCCTGGGCTTTCTTTGCTATCTCTTCACCGACCTTGGCGGCAACCTCAGTCTTTGTGCCTCCCTCAAGACCCTTTGAAGACGCTGCGCAGAGCGTTGCGCCGGCGAGGTCGTCGATAAGCTGCACATAAATTCCCTTGTTGCTGCGGAACACGCTCATGCGCGGACGCGCTGCAGTGCCGGAAATTTTGCCGCGGATGCGGTTCTTAATCTTATTTCTTCTTGCTATTTTGGATATCATAGTTCCTCAATTTTTATTTGGCGTTAGCCGATTTTCCACTCTTACGACGGATGATCTCACCGACAAACTTAATACCTTTACCCTTGTAAGGCTCAGGCTTGCGAAGCGAACGGATCTTGGCGCACACCTGACCCAGAAGCTGCTTGTCGCTGCTTTCGAGTATGATGAGCGGGTTCTTGTTACGCTCTGTCTTCGCCTCTACCTTGATCTCCTTGGGGAACTTGATATAGATAGCATGAGAGAAGCCTAAGGCGAGTTCGAGAACCTGACCTGTGGCTGTTGCGCGGTAACCTACGCCCACAAGCTCCATCTCTTTCTTATAGCCTTCCGACACACCCACAACCATGTTGTGAACGAGTGCGCGGTAAAGACCGTGCATGGCGCGGTGCTCCTTGTCGTCGGTCGGACGAGTCAGAACCACATGGCCATCCTCAACCTTAACTGTGATATCGGGGTTGACCTCCTGTGAGAGCTCCCCTTTCGGACCTTTTACAGTCACTACATTGTCTTTCACCTGTACGGTTACGCCGGCAGGTATCTCAATTGGTGCTTTACCTATTCTTGACATAATACCTCCTTTTTAATAAACGTAACACAATACTTCGCCGCCGATCTTGCGCTCTTTAGCCTCTTTGTTGGTCATCACGCCCTGTGAAGTTGAAAGGATCGCGATACCAAGTCCGTTGAGCACACGGGGCATCTCTTTGTAACCTGTATACTGGCGCAGACCCGGACGCGAAACGCGGTGAAGATTCTTGATTGCGTTCACCTTGTCGACCGGATCATACTTCAAGGCTATCTTGATGGTACCCTGGGGGGTATTGCCCTCCTCAAACTTGTAGTTGAGGATATAGCCCTGCTCGAAAAGGATCTTTGTGATCTCCTTTTTCATTTTGGAAGACGGAACCTCCACCACGCGGTGTCCTGCGCGGATGGCGTTTCTCAATCTTGTCAAATAATCTGCTATTGGATCAGTCATTGTTTAGATTGTTAAATTGATTCAGATATACTGAACAATATTTAATACTCTCTTTTTTCTGTTTATGGTCGGAGCCGGAGGCTGCCGGTAACCATTGATTACCAGCTTGCCTTCTTTACTCCGGGAATGAGGCCTGCGCTTGCCATCTCACGGAACTGGATTCTGGAGATGCCGAACTGACGCATGTATCCCTTGGGACGGCCCGTGATTTCGCAACGGTTGTGAAGTCTCACCTTTGAAGCGTTCTTGGGAAGCTTCTGAAGCTTGGTGAGCGCCTCGTAGTCGATGTTGCCTTCAGCATCAGCAAGAGCAGCCTTCTTAAGGGCAGCCTTCTTCTCGGCGTATTTAGCCACCATGCGCTGACGCTTTACCTCGCGGGCTTTCATTGATTCTTTTGCCATGTCGAATTATTTTTTGAAGGGAAGTCCGAATTTCTTAAGAAGTGCAAAACCCTCCTCATCGGTCTTTGCCGATGTCACGAAGGTGATGTTCATACCCTGGAGTTTCGGAACATTATCGATGTTGATCTCGGGGAAAATGATCTGCTCAGTGATGCCGAGGGTGTAGTTTCCTCTGCCGTCGAGCTTGGAGTTGATACCCTTGAAGTCGCGGATACGCGGAAGGGCAACCCTTACGAGGCGCTCCAGGAATTCATACATCTTGTCGCGACGGAGCGTTACCATCGCGCCGATGGGCATTTTCTTACGGAGCTTGAAGTTGGAGATATCCTTTCTTGAAAGAGTGGGTACCGCCTTCTGGCCTGTGATGGCTGTAAGCTCATTGATTGCTGTCTCGATCAGTTTCTTGTCCTGAGTTGCAGCGCCGAGTCCCTGGTTGATCACGATCTTCTCCAGGCGGGGAACCTGCATCACGGTGGTGTATTTGAATTCCTCCGTGAGCTCCGGAACTATTCTTTCCTTATAGTCTTTGCTAAGAGTTGTGCTCATTACTTAATCTCCTCTCCTGATTTTTTGGAATAACGTACCAACTTGCCAGCATCATTAAGACGGCGACCAATGCGGGTCGGCTTGCCGGTTTTGGGATCTACTACATTCAAATTTGAAATATGGATGGGAGCCTCCATCTTGATGATGCCTCCCTGCGGATATTTGGCGGTGGGCTTTGTGCTCTTCGACACCATGTTGACACCCTCCACAACGGCGCGGTTCTTCTTCACCAGCACCTGGAGCACGCGTCCTGTCTTGCCTTTGTCGTCGCCGGCGTTGACATAGACTGTGTCACCCTTCTTTATATGCAATTTTGCCATTTTTTACTTACGGTTTAAGACGATTAAAGAACTTCAGGTGCCAATGACACGATTTTCATGTTTGTGGCACGCAACTCACGGGCTACCGGACCGAAGATACGTGTGCCGCGGATCTCACCGGCGTTGTTAAGAAGCACGCAGGCATTGTCGTCGAAGCGGATATAGCTTCCGTCCGGACGGCGGATTTCCTTCTTTGTGCGAACCACAACAGCCTTTGATACCGTTCCTTTCTTCACATCTGAAGAGGGGATGGTGCTCTTCACGGTCACTACGATGATGTCGCCTACGCTGGCATAACGACGGCCTGTGCCGCCAAGCACATGGATACAGAGAGCTTCTTTTGCTCCACTGTTGTCCGCTACTGTCAATCGGGATTCTGTCTGGATCATGATTACTTAACTTTTTCGATGATTTCTACCAGTCTCCATCTCTTTGTCTTGCTCAACGGGCGGGTCTCCATCAGACGGACTGTGTCGCCTACAGAGCACTCGTTGTTCTCATCGTGAGCGTGATACTTCTTTGTCTTGTTGACAAACTTGCCGTAAATCGGGTGTTTCTCTTTCCACTTGATTTCAACTGTGATAGTCTTGTCACATTTGTTGCTCGAAACAACCCCGATTCTCTCTTTTCTCAAATTTCTTTTCTCTTCCATTTGTAAAAATACTTTACGGGGATTACTTTACTTCAGAAGCTGCCTCCTTGGCGGCGGCGATTTCCTTCTGGCGCAACACTGTCTTCAAGCGGGCAATCTGGCGGCGATCCTTGGTGATCTTTGCCGGATTGTCGATGGGAGATATCGCGTGCGCTACTTTCAATTCACGATAAGCCTTCTCTGCCGCCTCTATCTGGGCAGCAAGTTCCTGAATGCTTAATTCCTTGATTTCTTCCTTTTTCATTTGTTAATTATTATTGACTGGATTCAGGCTTGCGCCCTCCTCGTTTTAAGCGTTCTGATAGTCAGCGTTTTAATATGCCGACACTCACGGCTTTAATGCAAGTTCCTCAGGATCATCTCACCTGCGAAACCCGCAAAAACCGCAATTCGACTGCAAAGATACTGAAAATATTGCGATTATAAAAATTTTTCACAATATTTTTCATCACCTTTTTTCTTCCTTGGAGCGCACCCCCTCCTTCCCATCCCATCCCCATCTCACCCCATTCCGCCCCATCCAGCCCCATCACATAAAAAAACGCTCCCGCAAAAATGCGGGAGCGTTTTTTATGCTCGAATGAGATTAAACATTCTGAGAGGGATCATAGTCGCGGCGAACCACGAACTTAGTGATCACCGGAAGCTTCTGGGCAGCCAGACGAAGAGCCTCTTTGGCTACGTCATAGGGCACACCCTCAACCTCGATGAGGATACGTCCCGGAGTAACGGGCGCAACGAATCCCTCGGGATTACCTTTACCTTTACCCATTCGGACCTCAGCAGGCTTTTTAGTGATGGGCTTGTCCGGGAATATGCGGATCCAGATCTGACCCTGACGCTGCATGTAGCGGGTCACGGCGATACGGGCAGCCTCGATCTGGCGGCCGGTGATCCATTTGGAGTCGAGTGTCTTGATGCCGAACGAACCGAATGCAAGCTGATTGCCACGCTGGGCCTCACCCTTCATACGGCCTTTCTGCGAACGGCGGTATCTCGTTTTCTTAGGTTGTAACATGTTTCTTGAGCTTTTTTATCGGTTGTTGTTTTTCTTGTTGCGGAAACCACCCTTGCGACCGCCGCCCTGCGGACGGCCTGTCTCTTTCTGACCAATGGCGTAAGTCGGAGTAAGCTCCTTCTTGCCATAGATCTCACCGCGGCAGATCCATACTTTGATGCCGATGATGCCGACTTTGGTAAGAGCCTCTACCAAAGCATAGTCGATATCAGCGCGAAGAGTGTGGAGCGGAGTGCGGCCCTCCTTGAACATCTCGGAGCGAGCCATCTCCGCGCCGTTCAAGCGGCCGGATACCTGCACCTTGATACCCTCGGCACCCATGCGCATAGTAGAAGCGATAGCCATCTTTACTGCGCGGCGGTAAGCCACCTTGTTCTCGATCTGGCGGGCGATGTTCGAAGCCACGATCTCTGCGTCGAGCTCGGGGCGCTTGATCTCATGGATGTTGATCTGAACCTCTTTGTCGGTGAGCTTCTTGAGCTCTTCCTTCAAAGCGTCGACATCCTTGCCGCCTTTACCGATAATCATACCCGGACGAGATGTGCAGATAGTCACTGTCGCCATCTTGAGGGTACGCTCAATTATGATTCTGGACACGCTTGCTTTTGCAAGACGAGTGTGGAGATACTTACGGATCTTTGAGTCCTCAAGAAGGGTATCACCGTATTTCTTTCCACCATACCAGTTTGAGTCCCAACCGCGGATCACTCCGAGACGGTTGCTGATTGGATTAACTTTCTGTCCCATCTTTGCAAATTAAGCTTTTTCGTTATTAATTGTGTCCACGAACAATGTCACGTGATTAGAGCGCTTGCGGATGCGGTATCCGCGGCCCTGGGGCGCGGGACGAAGACGTTTGAGCATCGGAGCGCAGTCAACGAAGACTGTCTTCACGAAAAGCTCGCCTGCCTCTGCCTTGCGTTCATTCTTCTGCTCCCAGTTGGCGATAGCCGAACGGAGAAGTTTCTCCACTTTACGGGATGCCTCTTTATTGGAAAATTTCAGTATTCCGAGAGCCTTGAAAGCCTCCTGGCCGCGAATCATGTCGACCACAAGGCGCATCTTGCGCGGAGAGCTGGGCACATTGTGAAGCTTAGCGAAATATTCGCTCTTGCGTGCCTCCTTGATAGCCTCGGCTGATTGTCTTTTTCTTAAACCCATTGTATGTTATTCTTATTTTTCTGAATTAATGATTCGGGCCATTATTTTTTCTTGTTGCCTGCGTGGCCGCGGAATGTGCGGGTGGGGGCGAATTCACCCAGCTTGTGGCCTACCAT
>CAJUDL010000067.1 GCA_910585285.1 uncultured Muribaculaceae bacterium | reverse complement strand
ATTTGGTTAATTATCCTTTCACTTTCTCTACGATTGCTTTGAAAGCTGCAGGGTTGTTCATTGCGAGCTCAGCGAGAACCTTGCGGTTGATCTCGATTCCTGCCTTATGAATAAGACCCATAAGCATTGAGTATGAAAGACCCTCCTGACGAGCGGCTGCGTTGATTCTCTGAATCCAGAGAGCGCGGAAGTCGCGTTTTTTCTGCTTACGGTCACGGTAAGCATAGGTCAGACCTTTCTCCCATGTGTTTTTGGCTACTGTCCACACATTGCGGCGGCTGCCGTAATAACCACGGGTAAGTTTAAGGATTTTCTTTCTTTTTGCTCGTGAGGCAACGTGATTTACTGATCTTGGCATCTTTTTTGATTTTTTGAACGTCAGCGGCAATCAATTAATTTTATGCACTTGCGGAGCTGGACGTTCGGTTAATAAAAAATTGATAAAAGTAAAATGAGGGAGAATCGATTAGCGAAGGCTAAGGAGCTCGCGAACCTGCTTGAGGTTTGCATCCTGTACCAAAGCTGTGTGGTCGAGATTTCTCTTACGCTTTTTGCTCTTCTTTGTCAGAATGTGGCTGTGGTAAGCGTGTTTCCTTTTGATTTTCCCTGTGCCGGTGAGCGCAAAACGCTTCTTTGACGCGGCATTGGTCTTTACTTTAGGCATTGTTTTTGAAAATTTAGTTGTTTAAAAATTCACCTCGGCACTGAGTGCCTACGGTCTCTATTTATCTTTACCGTCATTATTAACGGCATTTTTATACTTTTATTTTATAATCCGCAAAAAACTTATTCAGCATCATCTTTTGCGGCTGGTTCCTTGCCTTCAGGCTTACGATTCTCTTTCTTAGAGTCGTCTTTCTTTGCAGAGGTCTTCAGCGGAGTGAGCATGATAGTCATGCGCTTACCTTCAAGCACAGGCATCATCTCGACTTTGCCATATTCCTCAAGATCGTTCGCAAAGCGAAGCAGCAACACCTCTCCCTGCTCTTTGAAAAGGATTGAGCGTCCGCGGAAGAAGACATATGCTTTCACCTTTGATCCCTCTTTGAGGAAGCCCATTGCATGTTTGAGCTTGAAGTTATAGTCATGATCATCGGTCTGGGGTCCGAAACGGATCTCCTTCACAACTACCTTTGCAGCCTTTGCCTTCTGCTCTTTCTGGCGTTTCTTCTGCTGATAGAGGAACTTCTGATAATCAAGGATGCGGCATACAGGCGGTTCGGCGTTGGGTGAAATCTCGATAAGATCGAGTTCCATCTCTTCGGCGATGCGACGAGCCTTCTCAATGGGATATATACCCTGCTCCACATTGTCGCCGACAAGGCGCACTTCTCTGGCGCGGATATATTCGTTGATCACATACGGGTCTCGGCTGTTACGCTCGTTGCCCTTGCGGGGATTCTGGCCGGGACGAGGTTTCGGACCGGCGGGACTCATCGGTCGACGCGGACCGCTGAACTGTGGTTTTTTCTCCATTTAATAATGTTGTGCCTTGTAGCTTTTTCCTTATTTATTTGTCATCTTTGCCACCTCGGCATTGATTTCGTCTGCAAAGTTAATGATTTTCATCGTACCTTTATCACCTTCGCCCTGTTTTCTTACAGAAACTTCACCATTTTGAGCTTCTTTTTCACCTACAATGAGCAAATAAGGGATTTTTTTGAGCTCATTGTCGCGAATTTTCTTGCCAATCTTCTCATTTCTGTCGTCAACGATAGCGCGCACGTCATGCTTGTCAAGTTCCTTGACAACCTGATATGCATAGTCGTTAAACTTCTCGCTGATCGGAAGCACCACACACTGCTCGGGGATGAGCCAGAGGGGAAGCTTGCCGGCAGTGTGCTCAAGAAGCACAGCCACGAAACGCTCCATAGAGCCGAAAGGCGCACGGTGGATCATCACCGGACGATGTTTCTGGTTGTCCGAACCCGTATATTCCAATTGGAAACGCTCGGGAAGATTGTAGTCAACCTGAATGGTGCCGAGCTGCCAGCGGCGACCGATCGCATCCTTAACCATAAAGTCGAGCTTCGGACCATAGAAAGCAGCCTCGCCCTCAACCTCACGTGCCGGAAGACCCTTCTCCTTGCAAGCCTCGATGATGGCTGTCTCAGCAAGGTGCCAGTTCTCATCGGAACCAATATATTTCTCCTTATTCTTCGGGTCGCGGAGTGATATCTGCGCCTCATAGTTTGTGAAGTCCAGAGCCTTGAAGATATAGAGGATGATGTCCATCACCTTCAGGAACTCATCTTTTATCTGTTCGGGAGTGCAGAAAAGGTGAGCATCGTCTTGCGTAAATCCGCGCACGCGGGTCAGACCATGAAGCTCACCGCTCTGCTCATAACGGTAAACCGTGCCGAATTCTGCGAAACGCAATGGAAGGTCCCTATAGCTGCGGGGAAGTGCCTTGAAAATCTCGCAGTGGTGCGGACAGTTCATCGGTTTAAGCATGTATTCCTCGCCCTCCTGCGGAGTCTTGATGGGCTGGAAGGAATCCTTGCCATATTTTGCCCAGTGACCGGAAGTGACGTAAAGCTGTTTGTTACCGATATGCGGGGTGATTACCTGAAGGTAACCGTATTCTTTCTGAATCTTGCGGAGGAACTGCTCCAGACGGTCGCGAAGGGCTGCGCCTTTCGGAAGCCAGAGAGGCAGACCCTGACCCACGGTAGAAGAGAATGCGAAAAGTTCCATCTCTTTGCCGAGCTTGCGGTGGTCACGCTTCTTAGCCTCTTCGAGAAGTGCCAGATACTCATCAAGCATCTTCTTCTTCGGGAATGTGATACCATAAACACGCACGAGCTGATCGCGCTTCTCATCGCCACGCCAGTATGCGCCCGCGAGTGAAAGTATCTTAACTGCCTTGATGGGGGCAGTGCTGGGAAGATGCGGACCACGGCAAAGGTCAGTGAAATTTCCCTGCGTATATGTGGTAATATGCCCGTCTTCAAGTTCGCTGATTAGCTCACACTTGTAAGTCTCGCCACGGTCGCCAAACATTTTCAGAGCGTCAGCCTTGGCGATATCCTTACGCACGATATCCTCTTTCTTGGCAACAAGCTCCATCATCTTCTTCTCGATCTTCTCGAAATCTTCAGAGGTAATCTTGTGCTCTCCCGGATCGATATCGTAATAGAAACCGTTTTCAATTGCCGGACCGATACCGAATTTCACACCCGGATAGAGTTCCTGAAGAGCCTCGGCGAGAAGATGCGCCGATGAGTGCCAGAAAGCATGCTTCCCTTCGGGAGAATCCCATTTGAAAAGTTCGACGGATGCATCGCAGTCAATGGGGCGGGAAATATCCCATTCTTCGCCATTTACTTTGGAAGCGAGCACGTCAGCCGCAAAACGCGGACTGATGCTTTCCGCAACCTGAAAAGGAGTAACACCCTTTTCAAACTGCTTCACGCCGCCATCTGGAAAAGTTATATTGATCATATCTATATTTTTTATTTTCAAATAATTACAAACAAATCAACGGAGAAACCCCACAGAGAATCTCCATAAATCGCACAAAGATACAAAAAAAGCAGCTAACTAACAAAAAATTATCCTCTTGTATTTCATCTTATATTTTCCGTCAAACTCCCGAAAATTAAAGCCGACAAAAACGTTATTTGTTAATAAAAGCTAAAATGCAAATATTTTTTTATGTTTTATAGCATATATGAAAAATATTTTATAATTTTGCATTGAGTTTTTCATGGTATTAGATTTTAAGGTTAACGTAAGATTGGTTGTCGGGACGACAATCAATTTTTTTTTGCACTTTATTTTAGTATAATATTCTACCTTTCTATACCTTATATACACATAAATAGCCCCATACCTGACAACGCGCTTCAAATGGAAGTTGTTGTCCGATATGGGGTTATAATTATTTCCCCTCTTCGAGGGCAGTCCCAAATTCTAAAGCCTAATGCCTAAAGCCTAATACCTAAAGCCTAAAGCCTAATACCTAAAGCCTCTTAACTATCTTCTTCCCGTTGCGGATATAAAGTCCTGCGGGGAGCGAGTCGAAATCATAACCAACGCTGATTCCCTGGAGATTGAAGATCTCGCCATTGCCTTCCTCTGCATTATCAGCAGGGAGTTCTTCAACAGCGGAAGTGCCCGCAACACGGAAATATGTCGGAGCGGCATTGCTCATCGACACATAATTGTATCCATACTGATAACCCATTATGACTGCATAATGCTTGCCAGGGATAAGAAGCGGATATCCGGCAGTAGCTTTGAAAGTCTGGCTGAGACCGGCGCTTGCCATGAACATCGGCATTCCTGCCATCGTAAAGATTTCTGTGCCCTGTTCTGTCTCCTCCTGGAATGGATCAACGATGAATGCAAGGCAGTTGTAGGCGAATACACCTTTTGTCAATCTTACACGCGCCGAGATTTCAATGTTGTTTGGATCATCAATGAC
This sequence comes from uncultured Muribaculaceae bacterium, assembly GCA_910585285.1. GTDB lineage: Bacteria > Bacteroidota > Bacteroidia > Bacteroidales > Muribaculaceae > Lepagella. Next base: position 9,641 of record CAJUDL010000067.1, on the reverse strand, counting down.
GTATACAGTAGTTTCCGTTCCGTTAGGAAGCGCCTCGGTCACCCTTTCTCCGGTGATCCTCGCAACGCCCATCAGCGACATTGTCGGCAAACCGGGGTTGGCATACATCGTGATCTTATCCTCTGAAACGAAAAAGTTGGCTGTGCCTTCATCAAGGAATGCCATATAATACTCCGTGTCTCCTGTGATATTCACATTCTGCACGAGATTGAGAGTCGAAACCCATTGTCTCGTTTCTGTGGTTTTGGGAGGAAGCGTTACATAGATGCTTTCGCCAATGAAATAAGGAAGGCCATCGGCTGTGCTTATGAGCACAGGAGCAAAACCCTTGGTAAGCTCGATCTCTGAATCATTTGCAATCTCAATCTCTATTTTTGCGAGACCACCGAAATACAGCTTCTCAAGATAGTTGGCACCCACAAGCTGCAAATAGTCAACTTCTGAATTTTCCACTGTATAAGTGTTTCCGGATTTCTTCAGGATCACATAGTTCGTGTAACCATATCCCTGCTTCACGGGGGTCCAGACATCATCTCCTCCTGTCTCTATCAGGACAGACGCGAATGTAACCTTGTATGTACCGTCGTTAAGTGCAGCCTCAGCAAGATCCACTGTAGGATTAAGATGCGCAGGATCAGTGCCGTAACCGGGCTGGATATTGAACTTGGTGGTGCTCACTTGCTTGCGGATTGTCACTCCGCCTGTAGAACCCTGAGGCTCGAAGATCGCACCGAACATCATCTTAAGTGTAGACGGGTTATAGTTCACCCACATTGCCTGACCCTCTCCGATAAGATTGAACTTAAGCTTACCCTCCTCTACTTCAGCAGAAAGAGAGCCAAGTTGCGTCATCTCCAAAGGACGAACTTCCGCAGGCTTTCCTGTCGGGGGTTGAATTCCCAATACTGCATCCTGGGTGAAGTTATAGCCGCCGCCTGAACCTCCACCTGTGCCGAGAGAATTGGGATTAAGAGCATCAAGAGAGAAATAACCGTCGCTCATGCCGCTCCATCCCCAGTTGAAATGGAACATGCCGTTGCCGTCATATCCGTCGAGCACAAACGAGTGACCGCCTCCGAGCATTGACCCACCGCCATAAAGGATAGGACCCACGTTCTTGAGGTTATCGTAAATGATCTGCTTCCATTCCGATGCCGAATGATACATCCTTTGGTCATACAAAGTATTCGGATCATAATCCAGATATTTAACAAGACCGTTGGCGATATTCATTGCAAGGGCACCTGAAGACTCGGTGCTGTAGCTCATCTTGACGGCATAGCCGCACGCTTTCATTAGATATGCCACGGCATCCGCCTCTGTCGCTGTGTATTGCCCGGGAAGATAAGTATCGCACATGTTATCCCAGTCAAATTTCTTCAATGCGAAATTCATCGTAAGTCGTTTCGAGAGGTCCTCACATTCATAGCTGATGGAACCTTTGCCTACGGCAGGATAATTCCAGTAGTTGGCAACCTGCGCCATAGCTGTGGCCACGCATCCGGTGAAAGTGCGTGCAGTGCCATAGAGAGGACACTGGTTGTAATAAGGTTCGATCTGATCCCATTTTGTCTTGATCATGGGTGCTATAGGCTGCCAGGTGGAACTCATGTCGGTTTTCATTACGGAAGCTTCCGCTGAAATCCCCTTTTCGTTTACATATTCAATCTGGCTGGCATATTCTCCGAGCCACCATTCAAGAGCCGGAGGGAGGTTCGAAGCATCTGCATTTCCACTGTCTGAATAACCGAGCAGAGGATATGCCGCATCGTCTGCGGAAAGAACGAGATATCCATTGTTATCTCCCTGATTGAAGATATACACTGCAGGATCTCCTTTCGTAGTCTTGGTGGTGTGAATCAGCCGAGGGGCTTTGCCCGATTTGCCGGGTGCCGCCATTTTGCTGTTGCCTTCACGAAGACGCGACAAAGCTTCATCGGGCGTGATAGGTTTTGCCGAGATAGTTGTTGCAACTGCAACAACGGCAATACCTGTAAGTAATTGTTTTAGCATATTGCCTTTAAGGTTGTTATGATATGAATAAGATATTGGTTCTTACGGTTGGAAGTAAATCCGGGACTTCCTCATTCTGGAAGTCCCGGATTTTATGAAATGTTTATCTTACAGCAACTTTCTTGCCGTTGATGATATAGATGCCTTTGTCAAGAGCCTTAACCTGGTCGAAAGTGCCATTGGTGAAGACAACCTTGCCATCCATTGTAACCACGGTGTATCCTTCAGCTGTTGAGCCTATGATCTCGGCTACGCCACTTTCCTTATTGAAGACAACAGCAAATTCAAGGTTCGGTGTATCATATGCGTTGTCCACATAGAATGCTCCATAGTTGAAAGAGAGCTCATAAATTGTCTCAGCCTCGGGAGCCTCTGCGAATTTGAACTTGAATGTAGGATACTCGGCACCTGCCACTTCCTCCACTTCCGGGACGTGTGCGCCATAAGAGAAGTAGTCGCGAGAGCGAAGGTTGATATAGTTGACATTCCAGAGTTTTGCGGTTTTTGCATTCGGGATCTCGAAGATGATCTCGGAAAGATCACCACATTCAGGAAGTTCAGTTGTCAATGCCGGATTCTTGTAGTCATATGTCGGACCGGCAAGATACTTGCTTGCAAAACCCTTAACCGCGTAATTGAAATCCTTAGGAAGCACGATATTCCATGTATGCTCGATAGCTCCAATCTTAACTCCTGAAACGCTTACTGCCTGATCAGGGATACTAACTGAAAGGGTTCCTGTCAGTGTGTTATCCTTGAACCTATCATTCATAAGCTCAAAATATATGCACTTGTTTGCATCATTTATAACTGAAAGCGTATATTCTGATTTCGGCAAAACCTCACCGTTGAGTTTAACTACAACGTTTTCTGTATTATCAAGAGAAACCAATTCATCCCCATCAAAGGAAATCGCGGCAAAGATGCCATAACCCTCATTTACAATATCTCCTTCCGGACCAAAGATATAATGTGTATTGACCTCTTTTGTGCGCTTGAGATTCCATGTCTGTGAGATTGCAGGAGAATCGAATTCACCATCAACTGTGAATGTGCCCTCGTCTACAGAAAAATTGACAGATCCGCCAAGAGTTGTATCATAGTCAAACATATCGGGGAACGTTACTATAAATGTCGGACAAGCGGCATCCTTGACTTCATCAACCTTGACATCACCATAATAAATCGCGCTACCGATAGCAAGATGCGGAGGTTTAGCCATTACCATAATAGGCTGATCATTATCATCAAGATCATTCACCATATTCGGAACAACTGTCTCAGCATTGGTAAACTCAATCTTGAAGCCATCCCTGAAGTAGTCGATGAGATATTCCTCATCAATATTCATTTTCGGAGATACCGTCACATCATAATCCTTTGTTACCTGTATCTCTCCTACCTGACAGGTATATTTGATTGCGGGGGTAGGATAATTTTCATCCGCTGTGCAGTAGCCTTCGTCAATTGTAATCTCAAGTATTCCTCCTTTAGCAAATACCTGATTATTGATTGCCACAACTATATCGTTAGAGCCATAATTGTCACGAAGCTGATAGCCCTCAGTTGAGTTTGCATCGGTCACTCTCGGTACGCTTTCACCATTATAGGTTACCTGCATGACTCTTGTTTTAGAGCCAACTGTAGGATCATAGTTTGGATCTTCCCATTCGTCATAAGAAACTTCCTCAGCTTCAGGAATTGTGAACGCAAACCGTGAGTATTTAACGGTCTCGCTGCTTACTGGAGTATCAATCTTACTGTTGTTACCTGGATTTGCGGTCCATGTATATTCATGGGACTCGCTTGCGGAAGATGTGAAGTTGAGTGTGTAATTTATTTCCTGATTCTCTATGTCATCAAGTAGGATAGCGCCCGCAGGAATTGTAATCTCAATTTTGCCGGATTTTGTCAAAGTCTTGGGACTAATACGGAATGTGGCTTGAGGATCTCCGAAATTGTCGATCCATGCCCATCCCTCTTTTTCAGCAATCTGTCCTTTACCTATTTTGGGAAGAGGAGTGCCATCGAATTTTACTGAAATTTCATCAAAAGGATCTTCGCCTTGTACCAATTCATTATAATCATCAAAGTAGAAATTGATAGACAAACCATTGGTTGATGAAACTCGATCATCACCTACTGTAGAGCCATCTGCAGGATTACATTCATATGTCAGTTCTGCAGCGGCACCTGCCTCAACTTTAAAAGTAGCGGAAACAGCAGGACTCTTGGCTCCTGTTGCATCCTCAACAACTATTCCCTCAGGAATCTCAAGACGCCATTCTCCATCCTCTTTTATAGCAGGGTCAACATAAATTTGGATACCATTACCCATATATTCCGAAGTAAATAGGTATACATCATAAGTAACGCTTGCTGTCTTCGTTGGGTCAGCGACATTTGTCAGCATGATAGTCTTGTCTTCGTATTTGGTTATTTCCGACATCGAAAGTTTCGGGAATGCAAAAATGATTTCGTCAAGTTTACTTACTGTTTCACCATCAGCCGGAATAAGCACATAATCCTCAATCGGTGCTTTCATATTGGCATCGATTATGTAATCAAGTGTAATCTTTCCGGAGATTCTTGCTCCATCTACTTTCTTAAACCCGTCGGAAGCCTCATCCCATGCAGCCTCATAGAAGAATCCTTCTGGAATTGACAATGTATATTCTCCCGATTCTGTCAATGCCGGGAAAGTAATAGTGTAAGGCAAACTGCTGCCAGTGCCCTCAGATGGAAGAACCTCTGTAGCAGAAGCCACAGGAGCCGTACCTTTTAAAATCTGAATATCTGAAATTTTATCAGGATCAAAATAAGGCATATTTTCTCCCATATTCCAAACAGGAAGGACAAGGGTCACTGAGTTCAGACTCTTCATCGTGCTCCCATTTCCCGGACTTGCAGATATGTAAGGGAACAGTTGTGGAGCTGCTTCCGGTTCGTTTGTGGTTTCGGCAACACTTATAACCGTACCTCCTACGAGGAGTGTGCCTGCAGCCACGAGTGAGTAAAGTAAATTCTTTTTCATGTTGAAAAGTTTTGAAAAGTTATTATTGTGTATGTTTTTCATTGAAGATGCCCCGGGACTGATAAGCCCGGGGTATTCGGGCAATATTATTTCTTTATTACTTTCTTTCCATTGCGGATGTAGATTCCGGCAGGCAGATTGTCGTAATCTCCGGTCATCTCTATTCCCTGAAGATTATAAACTCTACCATCGCCGGCTGTCTCCGCAGCCTCAATATCTGTCACGCCGGATTCGTTGGTGAGCATGACTTTATGATTGCGCTTCGAAGTCATGAACTCGCAAACACCATCGTTGTTCGGCTCTATTGTGGTACCGTCTACAACAACATATGTGCCTGCCGCAGGCTTCATGCTTATGAGCGTCTTACCGATAACTTCGAGAGGGGTGGAGAGATCTTTGTGCTTGAAAACCTTGTCGTAAGTCACTTCCGCGCTGCAGCTGCCCACTGTCTCGAATGTAATATTGTTTTTCTGAATACGATTGATGATTTCCCATCCATCCTGTGTCTGCTGGGCATCAAGAGAGAAAATCTTGACAATTGCCGGATCTCCCGAGATGGGAAGACCGAAAGAACCGTCATCTGCTGGTGAAATGTTATTCCCATTAACAAATACCTGGAACATTTTCCCATGCGCTCCTCCCACCTTACCGGTAGAGAAAGAGAGATGGTAATCAGGATCGTATGCCGACATTGTATAACCTACCGGAACGTAGAATTCATCATCAAGTCCTTTTAGAGGCAGACGACCCGCGATTTTCGGATTCTCCACGAAAATCTTGGCTTCTTTCTCTGCTCCATCAAAGAAAATTACGAGCTGGTGGTCTGCCACTACCTCCGTAGCTTCAAGGTAAAGCGGGCAATTTTCAGCCATCACACCTGGAGAAGGCCATGTATAACCCTTGTCTTCAGGATTCAGCATTACAGCCTTGGGCACCCAATAGCCTGGACGTGCGCTCCAGAAGATCTGAGGACGTTTACCCGGAACAAGCGCGGTATATTTCTTAACCTCCCCTTTCTTGAGTGTAACACCAAGATCGGTGTATACTATATCTTCTGCAAGCTCCTCACCTTCACCTATAGTTATCACCTCGTCTTCTTCAAAAGCTCCTTTACGGAATATCAGACCTTGGGCATTCTTAAGGTAAAGTGTTATCTCAACCGGTGTATAAACCTTTGCAGTTGCAGTGAATTCGATTGTGCAGCCTTTATCTATCTTTATGGCATAATATCCACTTGTGATTGGCTTTGTCTCTCCGTCTACAGTGACAGATTCCATATTAAAATCCTCATCGAAATAGAACCAAAGCTCGTCACCTTTGTCTACAGACAGCTTGTTTCCCATGGCAGCAAGCTGTTCCGCTGTTGTGCTCTGCGACGATGTCCGGTTGCGCAGATGTGTGATGCAGCTCTCATTGTTTGTAAACTTAACAAGCACATCGCAAATCTCGGGGTTCTGCTCATATACGCGAATCTCGATTTTATCACCATCTTTCACGGGCACCTCATACATCTTATATCTGTTCGCAGTTTGAGGAGTGCCGTTAAGTTTCACACTGTAAATCTGCGCGGTGCCGGGTGTCTCTATGCTAAGATACTTATCCTGTTCTGTGATGTTTATCTCCTGTTCTCCCTTTTTAAGCTGGGGATGGCTGAATGTCGACATCACATAGTCGGGATTGACAGCCTTGTCATTGATGAAATAACAATCGAATTTGTCTAATCCATTCTGAACATCTATTGTTACTTTGCCAACAGATGAAAGTTTTTTTGTTGTTACAGTGTACTCCGCACCATCCTGCAGAGAACCGATGAATTTGTAGCAGCTCTGCCCGGATTTTGGGTTACCTGTAAGTTTCAGATCTCCCTCAACTTTGACCTGTGTGTCTTTCTTGATATATTTCTCGTGAACAGAAAGAATGATGTAGCCCGGAGCTGGCTTGAATGTATAGCCGCCGGTCTCGGATCCGGTCCAATCGGTCTTGGCAGCATCTATATTCTCTGCTGGATCTGTCGTGCCCCCCTTGATGATCTGAAGAGCGCCCGGATTGTCCCAGTTTACAGTAAATGAGAATGCCGAAGCCTGCAGACTCATTCCCAAAACGCAAACAGCTATAAGGCTGAAAATTGCAAGTAAAGATTTTTTCATATAAATAAGTTTTATTGGATATCGCCACCGGGGCGGATGATCACCCCGGCTGCGACATCCTGTTCTGATAAACGACTATCAAGTCTTATTTTATAACTATCTTACGGACTTCGCCATTGGAAACCACGATATAGATTCCGGCGTCGAAACCAACAGTGGAAAGGCTATCCTCGCCATCTGCCACTTTCATGCCCTGAAGATTGAACAGAAGAATCTGTCCGTCTGCGATAATGCTGTCACCTGTATAGAGTATGGCGTTTGATGAGTCACCGACTGTCAGCTCTTTGACATCAGATGTTTCGAAAGGCAGAGCATAGATATCCCAGTATTGGGCATCTCCACTGATCTTGGGAACAAGCAGGAGAGATTTGTCTCCGTTCTTATAAACCCGCACACCTCCGATAATGCCACGCTCATCCGGACCATCGCTCAGGAATGTACGCCCTTCCGGAGCATCTACGTTTCTTGCCTGAGCTATCAGAAGCTCCTCAACCGGATTTGAATTCTCATATGCCCTCTTTACAAGCATCATGTATTCATTATGTTTGTCTTTATGGAAGAAGTCGGGGTCGAGAGTTGTGCTCTCGATATACGACAGTGCATAATACACATTCTTGCCCATGTTTATTTCATCGATGCGGTTGAAGCTTCCATCTTTATTGAACCACAGCACTCGACCAAGATCATTGCCATCCTCGTCTTGTGAAGGCACGCGTAATTCATCAGCATACACATAGGTATCACCAACCTTTACACGGTCTACGTTTGAGGTCATACGCTCTGGATCGGAATCAGCATCAATCTCGAACCTATAGTTGAGGGTAAGTATCTCCTTTACTGATTCAAGATCGATGAAGTGGAATAGATAATCACCCATAGCATTCGTGCTGATGAACATCGTCTGAGGCTCGAAACCGGGAAGATCGCTCATCTGGATAAAACTCTGGCTACGTTCAAACAAGGTGTTGGTCTTGTTTCCATTGGCATCATAGATATAATAGGAACGTATCGTAGCGTCATCATTGCCTGCCAGATAATCCTGTTTTGTGACTATGAACGAAGTTGCTTTGCCGTCATTACTGCCGGTGAATCTCACATCCTGACGATAACGGAAATCGCCAACGGAGAAATAAGATGCAAGAATTTTATCGTTGCCTGTGCTCGGAGAAAGATATGTCGGTATCTTGGCAGTCTGGATAAGGTCGAAGCCGTTGCCGTCTTCTTTCTCTCGATAGATGTCTATCACAAGATTATTGTTCTCCCGCATTGTCATATCAGCAAGCGGGCTATAGTAGGGATTCCAGAACGTATCCTCATAATGAGAAACCACAAAATACACTCTGCCTGCGTTTTCCATAGTGAGCATGAAGGGCGTGTTCTGCATATCACCCGGAAGCTTTGAAATACTCATCTGGAAATTATTAACAGGCTGGATTTCGGTCTCTCCTGCACGCGCTGCACGATAGGTAACGCCTTTCACTCCGGTTCCACAGTAATTTTCCCAATAACCGGGAATCACGATCTCAGACACATCATCACCCTCTTCAAAATCGGGGAACTCGAAATCTACATCCGATTTAACATCCTGTATGAATGTCATGTAGACTTTCTCTTTACCATTGGAATCTGTAGAGGCATAAACATCTCCGACAAGCCAGGGATATGAGGCAATCTGCTTGTTGTAAGTTTGCTTCACCCCTTCATGGTCTTCTGCCTCGTAAGTCTCTCCTCCAAGCTGATAGACCCGGTTGTAGTCGTTGTTGACATAATAGGTTGTCTGAACACTCATGCCAACGATTATCTCGTATTTGTCATCAGTATTGAAATAATTCTTTGTGATGATAGGTGTCAGCTCGCATTTTGCAACTGCAACCTCACGGTGATAGGGACCGTAAAGCTCCCAGTCATCCTTATTGATTACGGAATTGGGATCGCGGGGATGATCATAATATGTCTCATAGGTCATCTTGTCTTTGATCTTGCCAACCTCTTTCATTTCCGAGTCGTAGATCGTGAACTCATATTCCTGAAGGATCGGACGGTTGTAGTCTACACTCACCTTTATGTAGGTGTAACGGAATCTGGCAGTATAAAACCAGGTGTCGCCCCATGGAGTATCAATATCCATGATGCTCTCTGCGGGACCGATTTCATGAAGCTTGGGCTGCTCAACATAACCCTCCTTGTTGCGCTTTGCGACTTTCTTGCCATCGAGGAGGTCGTTCGTGCGCATGATCTTTTTCATCCTGTCACTTTCGAAAGGCGACGACACATGCTTTGCCTTGTAGGAGTGTCCGCTCAGATCGAAATTTGTCGGAATGTTTCCTGCTGCTGAATCGGCAACTCCGATGCAGACCGCGGGAAGAACGAGTGAGATTAAAGCTTTAGTAAATAGGGTGTTCAGTTCCGTGTTCCAAAATTAGCTCGCTTTATTGAGGGTCTTGGAG
>CAJUDL010000066.1 GCA_910585285.1 uncultured Muribaculaceae bacterium | reverse complement strand
TTTGAGGGGGTAGTGACCGTTTGGTCGTGTGAGTTCGAGTCTCATCCTGGACACTAAAAAACCGAATGCAGAATCTGCATTCGGTTTTTTAGTGAATGTGAGAAATAAGAAAACATAAAATACTCCGCAAGGCAGATATCTGCCTTGCGGAGTATTTTATGTTTTAAATCTTTTATTTTGTTACAATCTTTCTGGAGATAGAGTTCGCGCCATCGTTTATACGAAGCACATATACGCCGCCAGTCAACGCTTCTGTGCTTATGGCTGCTTCGTTGGTCAGTGATGCTTTGCTTGCAACGAGACGCCCTGATAGGTCATAAAGTTCAACTGCAACGGTCTTGCCGTCGGTTATAACCTCAATACCATTATCTGTAACATTAATCATGGGCTCATGCTCAGCAACTTCATTGACACTACTCAAACCAAGTATCTTACGCAATCCTTCATAAGGATTGATAATGCCGGCTCCCCATCGGGGATCACCCTCTTTCTTTGTAGATGTTTCTGCAATCAGGTCTTTTATATCTGCTATGGTAAGATTTGGATTTGCTTCGAGCCAGAGCGCAATTGTTCCGGCAACATATGGTGTCGCCATCGATGTCCCGGTCATTGGACCCCAGGTATATTCAAACCGTTGTATACCGGCTATTGATGCTGAACTATATTCAAGGGTATTCTTGTCTCCCCAATAATTCAGAGCTGAGATTATATCAACACCCGGTGCACATACGTGAGGAAGTTTTTCATCATTAGACATTGATGAGCCATACGATGTCATCGGCCATATCTCCCCTGCTTTGGTAGAATGCGACAGAAGACTTTCATTTTCGAGCATAGGATGAGCATCTGCGGAAGAGCAGGCACCTACGGAGATAACACCGGGCACAGTAGAAAGTGTGGTTATTGAGCCATCGGGTGATGATGCTATCCATCCTTCAATCTCAGGTTCAGGGAATGCTACAGGCTTATCTTTGTTGACAGGGAAAAGGGTTGCCATGACTTTTTCACCATCGGAAACCTTTACGCGGATACCAACCACTGTTGCTGGATCTTTGGGAACATAATTGAACGACATCTCATATTTATAGCATTCGGTTGAACTACCACTGATATTACGTACCCATCCGTTAGTATTACTTGTTGGTGCGGCAAAAACTTTTTCCCACGCCTCTCCTCCTAAAGCATCTCCTGATGAACCTCCGGTTCCGCCACCTGTAGAACCATATGTGCCAAGCTTGAGATTGTCAGTCAACTCAATAGAATAAATTTCCTCCTTAGTATTCTTGTTAAATGCTACGAGTTCCGCTGAAATAGGCGCATTTATATTGCTCATCATGTAAAGTTGAGCCGCACCTGAATTCAGAGGCAACGGGAAAACCTTAGTAACCGTTTCACCGGCTCCCGCTTCTACCGAAACGGCAAGATTCTGCTGACCTTCGTTACCGGCAGCCACACATACGATAGCCCCATCATCTTTAAGATAATTGGTTAATGCCCTATAGTCAAGACCATCATGCCACCCTTTGTTTTCACCGGCGGAAATATTGAATACAACCGGACGCCCATCAGCATAATTCTTTACTGCCGCCATGGCACTCTGATAATATGCCTTATCTACATAAACAAACACAATTTCTGCATCAGGAGCAACACCTGCGAATGGTATCTGAACATTATCATGCAGCACACCCGCATAGTCACGGTACTGACCCAGCACATTTGGTGATGCACCGGCAGCTATTCCAGCAACATGCGTTCCATGCAAATCCAGATGACGAGCATCTGCCTTTATTGCATTATGTAGATTCTCCGTGAATACTCGTGAATCCATATTAACATATGCCTTGACGCGACTTTTACCTTCGGCATCCCAAAAAGCAGGATGATCTACATCAAAACCATCATCAATAATGGCGATGACTACACCCTTTCCTGTGTAACCTTTGCCAAGGTCCGTACCTTGCTGCGCTTTGGTAGCACCCGTGAACTCATTCGCTTTAACCATTTTCAATTCGGTAGATGCATTCACGCTTAGCGATGAGCAAAGAATCATGCTCCCGAATATTAAAGTAGTAGTAAATAAATGTTTCATATTATAAAAATTATTCTTTAACAATTGGATTGTCAATATTACAGGCATCAAGTCCTGTCGAAGGACGCATCATCTCCGGAACATATGCCGGCAACTGCTCATATATACCCGATTCCTGAACATATTTCGGCTCGCTGCGACCATAGAGCCTGATTATGCGACGAGCCTTATCAGACGTTAAAGCTGCATATTTTTCCGGATGCTTGATATATAGCTTATGATCCGGTAGATTATGCTCAGTGCGGAAGAAATGCCATCCCACCTCGCCGTCAGCGTCAGAAAGATCAATTATTACCCCGGGCAAACCACCGAAATCACGGGGAGCGGCCTGGTACGGAAGTTTGTCGGTAAACCATGCCGTCCATTGTCTTCCCCCTTTCTCAAGAGTAGCCTTGCGGCAAGGGAGTCCTGCGATGTTTTCCACTCGATCAGTAATCTTCCAGTCATTGCCAAGACGCTCTTTCCCCAGATTAAACTCTTCCGTAAGCACTCGGTATACAGTCTGAAGCGAATCTGTCGACGTGTTGTAAAAATAGAAATCAGGAGTCAGACGATAATGCAAAGTCATATCACCTGTGTTGGGGTCGGAATTCTTCATACGCCAGCGATGTTCACCGAAACCTTCCCAACTCATATCGAGTGTCTCTTCGGGTCTGACAAGCACTATGCGATCCTCAAGAAAACGCATTCCTTGAGCTTTGTTATATAAATAATCGAACACATAACGCACGCCATAGATGCATGTATCTGCATTGGCGTAATATTTCTGCTGTGCCGCTTTCATTTCTGCACGCATACGAGCCTCGCGTTCCGCCTGATCGGCAGACTGCTGCGCTACGGCGGTAATAGCACACGACAACGCTATAAAAATAAATATCTTTTTCATTCGAATCGTTCAGTAATTAGAAAAACAGGGACGGAGTATTTATACACCATCTGTAAATTGCGATAAGTATCCGGACGGGCATAAAGAGAGAATGTAGAGCTGATAAGTCCTATCAGATTCCCGCAATCATCGTAGACAGGACCTCCGCTTGCTCCGCGTCCATAATCACTTGTTATATCAAGTATATATTTATACTGTCCCGTATATGCGTCTGACATAACCGAAGCATTCGACACCATTCCTTCCGTGAAATGGAATGTCGCACCGCTCGGATTTGCAAGACAGTATGCAGGCGTACCCGGAACGGCATCTCCTCCGATATTCGCGGGAGTCAGCGGCTTGTCAAGGGGATTTACCTTAATGATCGCCATGTCATTAATCGGATCAGTATAGAGAATAGACTCAACAGGATATACATACCCATCAAAATCCATTACAAACTGTGCCAATTGACCTGTTAGACTTTTGCCAAGAGCGCCGCTTAGCGCAATAGGGGCAATCACGTGATAGTTAGTAGCACATATGCCATCAGCAGTAAGAGCCACCGCTGAAGCCCCCGTATACGCCGAATCACGCTGACTACCCGGTGTGCGTTCATATTTGCAATAAAGCAGCGAACTGGATTTGCATAGTTCAAACAGCTTGCGTGCGTCAAGTTTCTTCTTTAGCGGCTTTTTAAGGTCGGCTTTCCTCCCAACGTAGCCCTCGGTTAATGTCTCGGGAACTCGAGCACATACCGAATCGATAGAGAAAGATGGATTTCCCTTTAGCACGGCTCGAATTTTTGCAGTGCTCGCAGCAATCTTCGCACCATCATTGCGGAAGACAGGATGCTGCTCCGGATTATTCTGTCCGAAAAGACCCGTCGTAGCAATTGCAACTGCGAAAAGTGATGTAATAATTCTTATTTTCATCTGTTAACTTGTTGATTAATATTTTTATTTTGCTCCGGTCTGAGCTTTCACCTTCTGCATGTCTTCTCCAAATGAAAGTACTTTGCAGCGTAAATCTTCTGCTCCGGGAGCATTCTCTGCACTTAAGGTCTCAAGATCTCGAACTCTGCCTTTGTAATCATACCATTCCATGTTACGGTACATGAATTCATTGGAATATGCTTTTACGAGTGCTTCAAGAACGATATCTTGCCCCAATAGAGAGCCTATCTCATTCCGGATATCAAACATACGGCGGAAAGCCGTACCGTCAGTCCTGTTCAGAGTCTTAGGTAACAGATTCCATATCACAGAATCCGCAAACACCTCTGCAGACGCATCCGCAAGACTTTTGTCTGCAATCTCACGCGCTTTACGAATGTCAAACTTCTGGAATCGAGACATCAGATCTCCAAGAAATGTCCTATCGTTCCGGCCTCCGGCATATTCCTTATACATGTCCATTGCCTTGAGCGCACTATCTATTTTAGGCACAAAATTTTCGGCATCTTTGTCGGCACCCCCCTCATATTTCAACACTGTCGAACCGTCAGGTGCAATAAAAAGGAATGTAGGATATATCATCACACCGTAACGTTTGCGCAGCTCGGGTCCCTCACCTTCATCCATATCCTGTTTAAGGCTTACAAAACGTGGGTTAAAGTAGTCACCACAGGCTTTCTGCGGAAACACCTTGCGCGCCATCATCCGGCATGGTCCGCACGTCTTGATGTAACAGTCTATAAATACGAGCTTATTCTCAGCCTTGGCTTTTGCACACGCTTCAGCAAAAGGTATGCTGTCAAAACATATACCCTCCTTCGAATCCTGCGCCTCCTGCGCAGAAACCGGCATTGCCACATAAAATGCCAATACCATAAGGCAGAAAATCCATACTATATTTTTCATTTCTCTTAATCAATTTGATTCAACCCAACTGATAGTTATTTTCCCCCAGCCATTGCAGCCAAGTCAACACCTTTTGACAAGAAATAATCCACAACCATATTATATTTTTCATTTAGCAACGGATAGTAGCGTTCCGGATATTTCTTTACAAATTCTTCTGGTGTATAGTATAGAGCCTGCCGTATGTATTCGAAGAAAAGATCTCGAGTACCATCTTTGCGATATTCACTAATATAGTATGAGCCTTCTATTTCGAACTGACTATTCTGCGTACCGAAATGCTCGGTAATATATATTGGAATCCCTCTATTGAGAGGACAATTCTCATCGCGGGTATACTTCGAATCCACAAGCTTTGTCTCAAAATCTATACCGTCCCGGAAATTGGCAGGTTCTGCATATTTGCCGCTGCGTATGGCATTTTCAAGCGCGCTGTAGAATATAACGGCTGCAACTCGCTTTGGTCCTTCAGGATTGCGACCCTCGATTTCTGACTTCTTGAAACTGATTGTCCAATAGTCGAAACCATTGGTCTTCATCGGTTGAAAATACCTGCTTATTATGTCTCCATAACTATCTGCTGAACTCTGATTGTCACGATCCTCATTATCCTCCATTCCATAAGGAAGAGCGCGGAAGTTCTCCATCAGATAAACCTTTACCGGGAAAACAGCATCGACATCCTTTTTATCCATATATTTAAAAACACGGTTTTTAAGGAAGTCTACATAGAAAGGCATATCAGAGGCAGGCACATCGTTACCATAATAAGTATTGTCAGTGCCCACTGATGTCCATTTTCGGTTCAGATCCTGCACGGTTATATCCTTATAGATCACGTATATGCCATATTCATCATGAATTGCTTCCAGTTCCTTGTCAAAATCATTGTTACCCTGAGGGAACTCGAAACGCACCACAGAATAATCGCCCGATGGTGTTAGTTTATCTTCATCGGAGCACGAAGGCATGATCATGCCAAGTGCAAGGGCTATTGTAAATATTTTGAATTTCATAACTACCTTTTTAGAGTGAAGTGCTTGGACGCGGAGCAGGTCCGAGAGGATTCTGTTCGAGGGCAGAATTCTGTTCGAGAGCTACATCCGGAAATGGAATTGTATATTGAGGATCACCTTGCGAAAGTGTATATTCGACTCCGGTATTTTCTCCTGTATACCATACATGCTTTATTTCCGGCATGCCCCACCTGCGTAAATCATACCACCGGAAGTCTTCGAAACAAAGTTCGCGACGCCGTTCCTCTCTGACAAATTTTATCAGCGAATTCTGATCGGATGCCGAAGCATCAGTATAAGTGGCAGGCGTGAAACGCTTGCGGCGAAGGTCATTCAATGCCTTGACAGATTTTCCTATACCGTCTCCACCGAGCATAGCCTCAGCTTCAGCATAGTTGAGATATGCCTCTGCAAGACGGAAACTGCGTCCAAATGTAAATGTCTCCGTGAGAGTAAGGTAATAGGAGCCGCTTTTGCTCATGTTCACTTTTCCAAATGCATGCGGCATATATTCTCCATCTATACGTAAGCGACTGCGTGTGATATAGCGCGACTTACGAAGGTCGCCCTCTTCAAACGAATTCATCAATTCCGGGGATGCGCGGAAGAAAGCGTGGCTATACGACAAATTGTCAGCAGCCCACCCAACATAGTCATCAAGATTGCCATATATCCAGATGGTTTCCGTAGAATTGGTGTATGAATGGAAATCATTATAATACAATACACCGTTAGAATCATATTCTGGAATGCTGTTAAGATCGTTAAGCTTAAAACGGTCATCCTCCATCACCAATTTTGCATATTCAGCCGCTTTCTCCCAATTTTCCATATATAGATATGTGCGCGAGAAAAGCAGATAAACCATTGGTAAACTTGTGCGAGCATCATCTTTCCAATATGGAGCGTCCGACAAACCCTTGTAGAGCCTTTCAGCCTCGGAGAGCTCGGCGAGAATGAAATCATATACTTCGCGTACGCTTGCACGTGCCATAAGACGCTGCTCTATCTGCGATGTTTTCTTCAGAGGCACACCGGGAGCTGCGGGATCAACATTGTATGGTTTTGCAAATATATTTACGAGTTTAAAATAGTGGAATGCGCGCAGAGCGTGAGCCTGCGCAAGAACCAAATCTATGTTTTCCTGCGTATCACTCACCTGTCCGATATAATCGATCACGGCATTGCAACCAAGAATCAGCTCATAATAAGGCATATAGATATCAGTGGTACTGTAACCGCTTTGATTCAACAGAGAATAAATATTGGGCTGCCATGAGAACGGGGCAATGAAACGGTTCACGTCCAGTCCGATAGGAGCCGGTTGATATGGAGCGGCAGCTACATCATCGTCCATAAGATTGAGGAAAAGGTTGAAACGCTGTTTCCCTTTAAGCGGATAAGCGTTGCCAAGAAGCATCTCATTAAGTGACGCGGCATCCCTTGGCACAAACTCGCTCACGGCTTTCGGCTCAAGAAAGTCGCAACCGGAAAGCGTTGTCACCAAAAATAATGCCGATATGCATTTTATAATCGTTGTTTTCATATTTATCAGAAGCTAATGTTGAGACCGAAAGAGAATATTTTAGGCTGAACGCTCTCTCCGAGTTCAGGATCGAAACCGTTCCACTTTTTGCTGGCAATTACGAAGAGGTTATTGACATTGGCACTGAAGGAACAGTTCTGGGCACGGAACTTATTGCAGATCTTCTTGGGAAGATAATACGTAAGAGAAAGCTGAGAGCAGCGGAAGAACGATGCATCAGCAACGCGTGCATCTGAATATGCCCACATGCTGTAGCGGTTGTTGGCTATCGAACCATCGGGCAACGCCAGATTGATGTCGTTGGAAATCACGGATGTGTAAAGTGCAGGAATATTGGTATGCGCTTCATCTCCCGGTTGCTTCCAGCGATCGTTGAGCTGGCGCGACAACTGCGAGTATGGACTCGGCAACTTGCCGTTGTTAAACAGGTTGTAAGGATTCGGAAGACGCTTTTTCGCACCTAACAACGCTGAGAAATTCGCTGAAATTGAGAATTCCTTCCAACGTATACGGGTATTGATACCTCCGGTGAAGTATGGAGTTGTCTGCCCTGAATACACAAGGAATGTAAGGGGATCGGTGTTCACGTTTGGATCGCTTCCGTCAATCTTGTTGAACGTGGGATAACCTGTTTTGGGATCAAGACCGGCAAATGAATACGACCAGAAGCTCGAAAGCGGATAGCCGGCGCGAAGCATACGGTTGCTACTGCCTGCCAGATAGTCGCTCTTGGTGGTTTCATCGGCACGCACAAGATCCTCGTTATTTCCTACACGGTTCCAGTTCTTGGAGGCGTTGATTCCTATTGTCCACGCAAAATCCTTGGTGTGGAACGGAGTGAAATTCAATGTCACCTCAACACCCTCGTTATATATGATACCACCATTCAGAGGCATATTCTTCATACCGTATTCCTCCGGTATCGGCTGGCTTACAATCACATTCGACCGACGTCCATAATACTCAAGATTAAGTGTGACTCCTTTTAGGAACTGCAGATCCAGACCGAAATTCCAGGATCTTGTGCTTTCCCACTTAAGATAGGGATTCGGAAGACTGGAAATCGTGGTATAGAACTCATTGTAGCCACCAAGAATACCTCCATAGCTGGCAATAAGATCCGGACTAACCGACTGCACCACATTACCCTGAATACCATATGTGGCACGCAAGTTAAGCTGGTTGAGCCATGTCAGATGGTTGCGAACAAATCCCATCTCACCCATACGCCAGTTGAAACCGAATGAATAGGTAGGATTGAAACGGTGATTGGTATCCTGACCGAAACGGTTTGACGCATCCTGACGCACATTGGCGTTAAATACGTATGTGTCTTTAAGAGAGTATGCGAGAGTTGCAAAATATGAGAGATAGTTGCTCGTATAGTTGTAGCTCCTCAAGCCTCCGGCATCATAAAGGTAGTCAAGAGCGCCCCATTGGATTGAGGAGTTATCACGGCCTATGGGCTGGATGTTATTGGGATAAGTCGGACTTACCATGATCTCACCGCGGTCAGGCTCATAACCGAACATCGTTGAGCTGCTGCTCTTGCTCGCAACCGAGCGCATCTGCATCGCAGCCATGGCGTTGATCCTGTGTATGTCGTTGAAAGTTTTCTGGAACACAAACTTATGCTGCATGTCATAGGATGTGGAGCGGGAATTGTTGATTCGAAGCATACCGCCGAAAGGCATCAACGCTGCGTTAAACTTCTCCGATCCTGATTTTTCAGTGCCGGCAGGATAGCCTCGGTAGTTCTGCTCTATATAGTTTGTCGTTTCACCATCGTAGACATCAGTGGTATTCGAACTTACGCCCATATTACCAACCAACTGGTATGTAAGCCAGTCAAAAATCTTGACATCAAGGTTCAATGAAAAATTATACGACGATGACTTGTTTTTCGAATAACTGTTCTCTATCTCATTGAATATGTTGTAACCACTGCGAAGCGAGCCGATATCACGCATATTCATTGAATAGGTGTAGTAACTATCATAATAAACAGGTTTCCCATTCATATCATACGCCGGCACAGCGCGAGATGTGTTCTGCGCATAGCTCTGTGGAGAAACATTTGGACCAAAACTCTTCGAGTCGGAGTTTGTACCGTTGACGCTGAAACTGAGTCGCACGCGATTCGAAATCTGGGAATTGACAACCAATCGCGTTGTCAGACGGCTTTGGTCATTGCCCCTCTCGGTTCCATTGGTAAGGTTGTAACCCACAGAAGCATTATACGTGACTTTCTTCGTTCCTCCCGATACGCTCACGTTATGACTCGTACTTACGGAATTACGTAGAAGAAGATCAAACCAGTCGGTATTGCCGGTCTCAAGAAACTCAAGATTTCGCGCAAACTCCGACTCGCTTATCATATGCTTGTTATACATTGCCATGAGACCCTCGTAGCTATATGGCTGCGCAATCGGTTCTTCCTGATAACGGGCACCAGCCTCATAGGCTTCCTTGCTAAACTGTATGCGCTCTTTCGAGTTCATATAGTTGAACATTTTATAGTTAGGACGCATACGCACCGAGACATTTCCGGTATAGCTCACACTCGTGCGTTCTGCCGAACCTTTCTTAGTAGTGATGACAATTACACCATTGGATGCCTTTGAACCGTATATTGCTGTTGCGGAAGCATCCTTCAGCACTGTTATGGTTTCTATATCCTGAGGGTTGAGCCACGAAATCTGGTTTGTGATCACGTTACGCATGTCTTCTGTCAATGCAGAGCTGGCATCAATCGACAGAGGGTCACTTTGGATGATACCGTCTACAACCCACAATGGGTCGGTGTTGCCCATAATGGTTGACGTACCGCGGATAGTGATCGAAGGTTTTGCGCCAACACGCGTCGATGAGTTCGTTACCACCATACCCGAAATCTTACCCTGAAGCATCTGGTCGATAGATGTCATAGCCGGCATCATCACATCCTCTGCTTTCACCGTGGTGTACGCACCTACCATATCTTTTCGAGGGAGGGTGCTGTAACCTGTCTCCACCACAAGCTCTTGAAGCATGTTATTGCTCTTAAGCTCTACTTTGACAGGCTTGCCTACAGATGCCTTTAGAGTTACCGGCTCCATACCTACCGATGAAACGGTAATGGTAAACTCCTTTGCCTGACCTTTCACAGGAAGTGTGAAGTTACCGTCTGCATCTGTCATGACACCGGTCTTTGTACCTTTGAGGATAACTGTTGCACCGGGAATCGGCTCACCACCCGCTTCCACAACAATACCTTTTATGACTCCCGACTTCACCTTTGTTGCTGTGGTAGATGTCGATGCGGTCTGCCCTACAGCCGTTATTGCCGGAACAATCATTGTTGTTAGCAGGCATGCCGCAACTATCACACAACTCAACGTGTGCGGCAGACTAACTCCTTGTTTATTAAATCCAATCATTAGTGATCTAATTGATGTTAGGTTGTTTGTTACTATTCTCCGCTACAAATATAAACACATTTTTTACTTTACACAACATTTTTATACAAATTTTATCAAAATTATTTTGTAAAAAGCTAAAATTGTTTTACATTTGTCGCATACTTCAGGTAATTACCTCTGCAAAACAACAATAACCACATAAATTAATTTATTATGAGAAAAATTTTACTACTATTTTTAACAGTGCTATTCTCGGTTGGCTTAGCTTCCGCGAAATCGTACACAATCGAGTTCAAGAACGATTCTAAGGATTATTATTTCGGTGCAGCCGGTGAAGCTCTTGAACACGTTGAATCCGGTGCCGAATACATCCAAGATATACCCTACAGCGGCATGACCACCACCGGATACGGCAAATACGGTCACTGCATGTATGCAGGCAGAAAACTCACCATCAATCTCAGCGAAAGCGGACAAGTGGCTGCCACTTCCGTCGTAGTTAAGGCAAGCAGACGTGCCAACCCTATGGGTGATACAGGGAATCCTTCCACTCTCGTATTGAACGGTGTCGAATCAGAACCGGTAACCGACACCAATGACACATACACTGACCTTAAATTCGACCTTGACGGTTCCACTCTTACAAGTCTTGTGCTATCATCAGCAAACGGCATGTATGTTAAGTCAATCACGATAACATATGCACCTGCATACTCTATTGTATTCAAGAACGATTCTAAGGATTATTATTTCGGTGCAGCCGGTGAGGCTCTTGAACACGTTGAATCCGGTGCCGAATACATCCAAGATATACCCTACAGCGGCATGACCACCACCGGATACGGCAAATACGGTCACTGCATGTATGCAGGCAGAAAACTCACCATCAATCTCAGCGAAAGCGGACAAGTGGCTGCCACTTCCGTCGTAGTTAAGGCAAGCAGACGTGCCAACCCTATGGGTGATACAGGGAATCCTTCCACTCTCGTATTGAACGGTGTCGAATCAGAACCGGTAACCGACACCAATGACACATACACTGACCTTAAATTCGACCTTGACGGTTCCATTCTTACTAGTCTTGTGCTATCATCAGCAAACGGCATGTATGTTAAATCAATCACGATAAAAGAAGGAGGCGCAAAGAAACCTGTTGAACTTACATTCGATGCTGAAACAGCAAGTGCAGTCGTTGGTGAGGAATTTACAGCGCCTAAACTTACATGCAGTGTCGATGGTCTTGAGATTTCATACTCATCATCCAATACTGCTGTCGCTACAGTAGCAGCAGATGGTAAGGTTACTCCTGTGGCAGGTGGACAAACTGAAATAACGGCTCGTTTCGCAGGTAATAATGAATATAGCGGGGCACAAGCCAAATACATGCTTACTGTTATAGCAGTTGTAAATTCGATGGCTGAGTTTGAAGCACTTAAGCCCGAAGGTCCCAAGAAACCTGTTGATGCTAAAATTAACTTCCCCTGTACAGTTGCTTATCAAGGTGTCGGCACCACCAGCACAGGTGTTTCTGCCAAACATACATACATAGTAGCAGATGCAGACAACGTTCCCATGCTTGTTTACGGTGACGAAACACCCGACTATGAAGTTGGCGATGTAATCCCCACCGGCTGGACAGCAACATATAAATCACCCAACTCCTCCAAATATTTTTGCGCTGTTGTGGTTGATGCACCGAAATCTTCATCAGAGAAGGCGACATTCGCTCCGGAGGTAGCTACGAACGTTAATGGTCTTAAAAGATATGGCGTTTATATAGTTAAGGATGTAACATTTGAGAATGGCACTACACCCACTGTAACCGGTGACATTAACGGCACTTACACTGAAATTGATGGTAGAGACGAGACTCCGAATAAGAAGATCACGTTCCGTCAGTACTTCGGTCTTGACAACCTTGCTGCCGGCAAATATAATGTGACATTCGTTGTTGAAGATAATGGAGCTGGTGGTCAGATTCTCTGCCCTGTGAAATACGAACTTGTGCAAGGTTCTGGTGTTGAGTCAATTGTGGAAGATGAGATTCCGGCTGAATACTTTACACTTGAAGGCATCCGCGTGGAGAATCCCGCCAAAGGTATCTACATCCGTCGTCAAGGCGAAAAAGTAACCAAAGTCCTTATCAAATAAACGTAAAACATTAATCACCAATCAGCCAGACTGATTGAATCAAAGGGAGGGAATGCCATTTGGCACTCCCTCCCTAATTATTACTTAGCCGGGTGTTCAGTTTCATGTTTCATTTTCCTATCAGAATTCTAAATTCCGATTTATCGAACGGAGTTCAGCGAGGTGAAAGGTTATAGGGAATAGGTTAAAGGAAAATTGGCACGCCTCAACAATAATATTAAGGATTTACAGCATCGCGGATCCCTCACACCTTGCGGTGATTCAGGTTGGACGCGGACAGGGCGGATGGCACGCGGATTCCTTGATATCCATGAAATCATACTCAAAAAGCTTATCGCGGATTCATATTCCTTGCGGCATATGACGGGAGACGCGGATTGTAGCCGATGGTTTCGTATAATATCGCCACAGTATGAGACATATCACGGATGAATACATTTGCGGATGAATCCGTAGCCATCTGCTTCAATTCGCGACTCTCCGTCGGCTGCCACAGGCTGCCGAATCCGCTGTGGCTCACATTCCGGATCTGGCTCGACTTGAAAAAATAAATCCGCGTTCCATCCGCCATATCAGCGTCTTCTCCCGCTATGCCTCAGGCATGAAGGAGATCCGCGATGCAATATATCAATAATTTAGATTCCGATTTATCGGGCACACCCCGATAAGGTGAAAGATTATAGGGAATAGGTTAAAGGTGAATTGGCGCGTCTTTACAAACCGAGTCAACTAAATATTTAGCCGCGAAGGCGCGAAGGGCGAAGCTTGATTCAAATTGTCACGAAAATATTAACACAGAGGAACAGAGGAACAGAGGTTTAGATGAAAAATCATGCTGAACTTTTCAGGCACAGAGGGTCGTAAACGACCTGACGGAGGCACAGAGATTGATTCGGAAATGTGAAAAGTGAAATGATTAATTCGCAATAGTCAGATGATATGTGGTCCTCTGACTTTGTGCCTCTGTCAGCATCGCCAGATGCCTCCGTGCCTTCCAATTACACATTCAACATTTCACATTGAACATTGATTAAAACCTCTGTCCCTCTGTTCCTCTGTGTTTAAATTGTTGTATAGCAATATTTTAAGCCTTTATCTCAAATGCTTTTATTCTTCGCGACTTCGCGTTTTAATTATAGAAGTATTACGCGAGTCAGACATTAGAATCATGCCAATTCTTACTTTTCACCTGTTCCCTTTTACTTTTTACTTTATCGAACCCAGTTCGATAAACATGGATTTACCATGGCTGCTTCAAACCAATAAAAAAATTCTCAAACTATTAAAACCATTATCCTTCGTAGATGGTTTGAAATTT
Organism: uncultured Muribaculaceae bacterium; assembly: GCA_910585285.1. Taxonomy (GTDB): domain Bacteria; phylum Bacteroidota; class Bacteroidia; order Bacteroidales; family Muribaculaceae; genus Lepagella. Next base: position 59 of record CAJUDL010000066.1, on the reverse strand, counting down.
AATTTTACTACTGGTGCGATAAAATCGCGTTAGTTTAAAAATCATCAAATAAAGAGAGT
>CAJUDL010000065.1 GCA_910585285.1 uncultured Muribaculaceae bacterium | reverse complement strand
CTGATACAAGATTTGGTAGCACGGTAATGTAGACATAGTCCTCATGCCCTGCCGAGTTAGTTGCCGTAATGCGATTGTTCACTACCGGCGACACTGCCCTTACAAGTCCCGTTTCATCTACCGTAACGCCTTCCGTCTCCGATGTCCATGCCACGGATTTGTCTGTGGCAGTTGCGGGAAGAACTGTGGCGTTAAACTGTTTCGTCTCACCAATGCGTAGTGTAAAGGAGCCTTGCGGATCTATACTGATGCTTTCAGCCGGTGTCTCCACTACTGTCACGCGACATGTTGCTGAAACGCCCGAACCGTCAGTTGCGGAAATCGTAAGGATAGTCTCACCAACCTTGACGGCTGTTACATTACCGTTACCGTCAACCGTGGCAATACCGATATCAGCACTCTCCCATTTCAGCGTTTTGTCTGAAGCATCCAAAGGAAGCACTGTTGCCACTATCTGTGTCGACTCTCCGACTTTCAGAGATACCTGCGATCTGTCAACCTCTATAGCCGAAACAAGATTTGGCAGCACGGTAATGTAGACATAATCCTCATGCCCTGCCGAGTTAGTTGCTGTAATGCGATTGTTCACTACCGGCGACACTGCCCTTACAAGTCCTGTTTCATCTACTGCAACTCCGTCTGTCTCCGATGACCATGCCACGGATTTGTCTGTGACCGTTGCAGGAAGGACAGTGGCGTTAAACTGTTTCGTCTCACCGATACGCAGCGTAAAGGATCCTTGCGGATCAATACTGATGCTTTCAGCTGCTGTCTCTCCTATTGTCACACGACATGTTGCCGAAACACCGGAGCCGTCATTGGCAGTAGCAACAATATCGCAATTGCCAAGTGACAGAGCCTTTACAACACCATCCGCGTCAACTTTGGCAACAGAAACGTCTGACGTTGTCCATGTCACACTCTTATCTGTAGTTGTTGATGGAGAGATTTGTGCGATAAGTCGCAGCGAGTCGCCAACCTTAATTGACGCAGTTGTGCGGTTGAGCGTTATAGATTCTGCCAGCGTTGCCTCCACGGTCAGCACAATGTCACATGTCTTGCCATCAGCAGTGATAGCCGTAATAGTTACGGTTCCCACTCCCGTAGCAGTCACGAGACCATTTGCATCAACCGTGGCAATACTCTCATCAGAAGATTTCCAAGTAACGCTCTTGTCGGTAGTCGTGGCAGGATAAATCGTTGCAGTCAGCTGAATGGTTTCTCCTGCTTTAAACACTTTTGTGTCAGGTTCCGGTATTACAACTGAATCCGAAAGTGTAGGAACGACAGTGATCCTAACACTCGCCCTATGTCCCGCGCTGTCGGTCGCCGTTATCTCTACTTCCCCCACACCAATAGCTGTCACAACGCCATTAGAGTCGACAGTTGCGATTTCAGAATCTGACGATGTCCATCTCACACTCTTGTCCGTAGTCTCTTCCGGACTAACTTCGGCTACCAACTGCAGCGTCTCCCCTGCCTTAAGTTCTGTTTTGGCAGGTTGAAGCAACTTAATGCTTTCCGCCGGTGTCGGTGCTATGGTTACCACACACTCGGCTTTAATGGCGGGATCGCACGATGAAGCTGTTATAACCACAGAACTGCCTACCATATCGTTCGTACCAGGAAAGACAGCCGTAACAAGTCCATCTTCTGAAACAGTCACGTAATCCTCCGTGCTGCTCCACGTTACTTCCTTATTTGTGGCATTTGCGGGCTGTATCGTAGCTACAAGCTCCAATGACTCGCCCCATTTAAGATAGGCGGTGGTCTTGTTGAGAGAAATTCCGCTGACCGGGATTTCTGTCACCGTTACCATACAAGTTTCCTTCACCCGGCTGCCATCGGTAGCAGACGCGGTAATTACTGCTGAACCTATACCCACAGCTGAGACCACACCATCAGCGGAAACCGTTGCCACGCTCATGTTGTTACTGCTCCACTCCAGATCCTTTACCGAAGCATAGGCAGGCAACACTGTTGCCGAAAGCGTCTGGGTATCTCCTTCATGCATCGACAGCTCTGTTCTGTCAAGAATTATTTCCTCCACGGGTGCACGTTCCGTAGTGACAGTGCATTCAGAATTTTCAAGCGCATATTCCTTTGCATTAGCCATCGAGAAGATATTGTTTTTCAAGGCAATCTTCACTGTCTCTGCCACCTCCTTCCCTGCAGTAATATCGAATGTGAGCAAAGCGCCTGAATTTCCGGAAAAGACGTCATTGCCAAGAGAAAGACAAATGATTCTTGTGCGCCCGTCATCGAAGCTTTTAGCCGAAACCGTATGTCCTGACGAACCTCTTGCCGTCATCTTGAAACTTCCCGCAACAACCGACAGCCCTTCAGGCAGATATAGATCAGTCTGGAAAGCAGTAAACTGCGTCTCGTTGTCAAGAACCATTGAGATGGTTTTGGTTTCGCCCACCGCAATCTTAAAGTCCGGTATATAAAAGCTGTCGTTATGTTTCGTACCGAATTCAATGCTATAGTCGGGCAATGACACGTCATTGTCCCGGGCATTTACAAACAGTATCTTCTTAAGCGATAATGCACCTCCTGCAAAATCAGGCGTAGCCCGCAATGTAAGATACACCAACGCTCCGCTGTCGCCGCTGATAGCGGTATGGCTGGTGGAGAAAGCACCAATACGTGCGGTCTGCGGTGTGAGAAGATTACTTACAATTGCATAGTCAGAAGCACGCGAAGAGAGCGTCAACATCGGTTTCCCTGTGGCATCCGTCACAAACTCTACTCCCTCGGGGAGTTCAAGGTCTGCCTGAAAGCCGTAAAACTCCTGCGAATTATCCAGATTCAGCGCGATCTGACGTGTCTCCCCCGGCTCTATGTTGACAGCGTCAACATAGAAACGGTCGGCAGCTTTCATTGCCGATACTGCTCCGAAGAGCAGTGTCAGCAACGTAAGCATGCGACAGACCCGTGTATGTGTTGTTTTATTCATAATCTTTATCAGATTGGTTTATTTCACCATTACTTTTTCTGTGAGCGTGCCTGCTGCAATCACATAAATGCCGGCTGTGAGTCGGCGGTTCTCGTGAGTGGAAACGGCAGTGAAACGATCCACCAATGTTCCGTCAACAGCATATATTGCCACTTCCAATCCGTTGGCATTGATAATATCAACATTACCTTCACCTGCCACAATTCTGATTGTTCCATCAGTAATTTCGTCTACACCTGAAGTACCGGTATTATTGCCACCAGTCGAAGTAAGCAGATATTCATGCGCATTGGCATCAGAAGCAATGATATTGTCAACATGTATGTTGCCGCAATCAGAGTTATCAGCCTTTACAGTTAGTTTGAATAAATCTTCATTGTTATCGGCAAAAACTGAGTTTCCAAGATCAAAGAGAACGACTCTGACTGTGCGGTCATCGATGCGTCGAAACATAAGTGAATGCGAAGCATCGGCACGTGTGCCGGATTCAACGGTCACAAGTGTCATACCCTCCGGCAGAGTGATGTCAGCCTGCATGGCAACATAATCACGACTGTTGTCAAGAGCCACTCCGATCTTAGTTGTCTTGCCCTGCATTATTGAATAATCGTCAACAACAAGACAATCCATCTCTGCCGACAATCCTCTCTCTGCGGAACCCATACGCTTTAATACAGCTCGGGCCACAGGCTGATCAAGAAGCAATGTAACAGTGCCGCTGGCATCCGCAAGTGTCACCACTCCGTCTTCATTCACATCCGCAGCCTCGGTGCAGAAATTCTCTACTTCATTACCAACTGCATAGTTGGCAGTGTTGACAGCATCGGTAATGGTCAGGTCATCATTATCGTTGGAATCGCCTTTTGTCGGAGGAATTACCGTAAGAGTATACGTACCCGCAATTCCGGAACCATCCTCTGCGGCGGCAGTGATTGTTACTGTACCGGCAAGGAATGCCGTCACAATGCCCTCTTTATCTACTGTCGCAACCGTTGCGTCTGATGTGCTCCATGTCAAAGCGGAATTTGTGGCGGTCGCCGGAGCTACAGCAGCCGCGAGCTCAAGTGTGCGTCCCTTTTTGATTGTTGTAAGATCTCCGCTGATGGCGATTGACTCAACCATAGTCGGCACAACCGTAATCTGACAAACGGCTTTCTCTCCGCTGCCGTCAGCAGCAAGAGCCGTGACTGTTGATTCTCCTACCGCAACAGCAGTTACAAGACCCGTCTCATCAACCGTTGCCACATTCTCATCATCCGTGCGCCAGATGATTCCCTTGTCGGTGGCGTCATCTGCGCCAACAGTGGCAATGAGTTGGATTTTTTCTGTAGCTTTGAATGAAATCTCCTCTTTATCAAGTGTCACAGATGTAACCATCACATTATCGTTGAGAGGACGAATATTGCCCCATGTCTCCCATGTCGGAGAGTATTGGTAATAATCGATAGAAGCTTCCGGAACAAAAAGTGTACCGTTGGCAGGCACGGATTCAACAAAATTTACCAACCCTTCCGGCGGAAACTCCGCATAAGATTTTACGTAATTTATTCCTGGACAGTCGGCGAAAGAATCTTCTCCAAGAGATGTTGTCTTATCGCTCAATGAAACCCATTTAAGACCTGAACATCCCTGGAAAGCCTGCTTACCTACAGATGATATCGCACGGATTGTAACGTTAGGCAGAGAGGTGCAATTGGCGAAAGCCTCCACTCCAAGACCATAGAGTGTTTCCGGAATCACAATGCTTTCGAGTTGTGTATCATTCTTGAAAGCCGCCGGACCGATGATGTTCAGAGAATTTCCAAGATCAAGTTTTTTAAGAGATGTGCAATCTGCGAAACTATGGTCGGCGACTGAAGTCATCTTTGCAGGGAAAATCACATTGTCGAGCGAAGTGCATTCTGCAAAACCGTAATCACTCACCTGACTCAGATTCGCGCTTAGGTGCACATTCTTCAATGCCGAGCAACCGCGGAAACCCCAAAGACCTACGGATTCCATATGGTCGGGAAGGAGAACCTCCTCAAGACCCGTGCAGTAAGAGAACATATATTTGTCAACCACCTTCACATTTTCGCCAAGGTTAAGATTTTTCAGTTCGGCGATGGAATAGAAGGGTGAACGTTCGGGTGCACCCGTATCATAAGACAACCAACGGTCAAGATTGAGAGTGATCAGCGGGCAATCGCGGAAAAGACCATGATTTATATTCGTAGCGCCATATCCCATTTCGATAAGCTCTGAGCTTCCTTCGAAAGTAGCTGTTTCAAGCGACTCACACGCACTGAACATCAGGCGGTCCATCTTTGTCACAACCGGTGGAATCGTTATTGAGGCAAGCGTGCGACAATTGCTGAAAAGCCCCTCCTTCAACCACGGACAAGACGTAGAAAGCGTTGCATATTTAAGATTCTCATCTTCTGCAAATGCATATTTCCCGACTCCTGTTACTTTATTGGGGATTGTAATTCCGTTCAACAATGTCATACCGGCAAAGGTATAATCCCCTATTGTCTGGAGACTCTCCGGCAGTATTATCTCTTCACAATTATTTACTTTATAAAGAAGATGGTGATGACAATATGTAACAGTGCCGGCTTGAGAGAACTTTACATCCGTGAGGAATGACTGATTATAGAATGGTGAGAAACCATATACCCCCCTTTCCTCTTCCTTATACGCAGAGCTATTCGTAAGATATGAAATATTCCTGCCTATATAAAGTGTATTAAGCCTGCTGTTACCGAACAGAGGCATATTTGCATCCTTAGTAATTCCTTGATATGCGTCAGCTTTTGCACCGTAGCCGAGTGAAATAGCTTTTTTTGAATCTACAAAACTTATATTCTTGAGATTGGGCGTTTCATAAAAACAATAATTACCTATTGACACTGTTTTTGCAGGGAAAGTAAGGGAAGTTAGACTGGGACAATTTCTGAAAGCATATTCACCGATAGTAAATTCCAGGATATTGTCGGGTTCTTCATTAAACACCACCGTAGCTAATTGTGTATCATTTGCACAGACATAATTATCTAAAAGCACCAATGGATTTGGGAAGATAAGTTCTGTCAAAGCCGTACAGTTTGCGAGAGCATACGTATATACCTCCTTCAAGCCATCTGACATTACTATTTTTGACACATTAGAGCATCCGTTAAAAAGATGGTGCCATAAGAAGGTCACATTCTTTCCTATAGTGACAGACCGAAGATCCTTATGATTTACAAATGGGGCTGATGCCCTGGTTTCGAATGTCAAAGTTTCAGTATTTAAAGTTATTAATTCATCATCATATGAATATTTGAGATTTCGCCCCAATGTAAGAAAGCGTATTGGACAGTCAAAGAAATAGTCATATTTTACATCACTATTTATTGATTTGGATGTTTTTGAATCGCGATTGTCTAATGTCAATTCTTCAGTACCATCTTGAAATATCAGATATGTCACTCGAGTGCAACCATAAAAACTATTGCTCCCAATAGAAACTACAGTTCCGGGAATCTGGAATCTCATTATTCCGGAATTATTCCAAAACACTTCAGATCCGATAGTTTTAAGGCCTTCGTTCATTGTAATTGTAGCCAGACCGGAATCATTGTAGAAAGCCTGATCTCCGATTGATTTTACGGAGGCAGGCACAACCATTTCGGACAATGCGGGACAATCCTTGAAGGCCTTGGCCGGCACCGCATTTAGAGATGTTCCAATATTTGCAACAGTTAGTTTTGTACACCCTTCAAAAGCAGATTCCCCCATGGATTCAAATTCATTCGGAAGTATCACTGCTGTAAATGATACACAACCTTTGAAAGCAGACGAACCAATTTCTCTCAATCCTGTGCCGACAGTAACCTCCGTGATGCTGGTACAATTGTAAAATGTCCCATTACCTATACTGATGACAGAGTTAGGGCAAGTAAGTTTTGTTATATTGGAACATTCATAAAACGCTCTGTCACCAAATGTTTCTAAACTTGTTCCAAGATCCAATGTTGTAAGTTTGATACATCCTTCAAATGCACCCTGTCCTATATTTTTTACTTGCGGCAATTTAATAAGTGTTACTGCACTATTACCAAAAAATAGATAATCCGGGATTTCGGTAACTGCAGTACCAATGGTTACTTTTGCAAGTTTCTCTTGATTATAAAAAGGTGAGTAGTCATAGGATGATGCATATTCTTTGAAAGGCTTCTCTAAACAATCGTTTCCATAATTAATATTTCTTCCAATGTATACCTCCTCCAATGGACAACCTCGAAACATTGCCAATGACGTGAACCCTTCATATCTTTGATTAGAGGAAATAGTAAAATACCCGTGAATCAAACTACCTAATTGTATCGGAGAATCTCCGTCTTCAAATCGCACGATCTTCAATCTACTGCAATTTTCGAATGGTCGGATATGACTTGAGGTTGCGTCATCATTGACTACCGACAATACACTACCAGGTATGCTCACACTTTCTATTACAGAACAATTTTGGAATGCTGATCGTCCAATTGTTGTTACCTTATACGAATTTCCGTTATAGGTTACATCTGATGGTATTACAACATTCGCAGGGAGCGATGTTGCATCATACGATGTCACAGTTGCACTCCTGTCCGCAGCATTAAGTTCATAATAGAGTGCATCGATTTCGACACTTTCGGCGTATCCCGACATTGGAATGCCGACAATAAACGACAGCCCTGCCAACCATCGTTTGAATTGTTTGAATTTAAATTGATTCATTTTGTTTGATTATAAATTGTTATTGTTGATAAGTTTAAGTTAAATGAATACAAACCAAAAAACACCATCGGTTTACGGAATCCGTAAACCGATGGTGTTTTATCGCTTATGTGTCAGTCTACGAATTATCCATTCCATTCGTTTGAGGATGAACTCAAACGAATGCCGATAATTCTGCAGACGGGACACAGATATGTCATTTTTATTCGGGAAAGAGCCGTCCCATCACTTTCAATAACCGTTCAGTTATCGAATCGCGCTGAAGCCACTGAGTTGTCAGTATCCATGCGGAAACTTTCTCAATGGCATACCGGTGATGTAATTCCCACGAAAGTTTCCTTCCGCTTGCATCACAAAATTATAAAAAATCTCAAGAATATCAAAATTTTTTTTACAGGTTAAGCCAGCTCCTCTGACAAACCATATGACAAACAGGTTAAAGGGTAAAGGGAATAGGGTAAAGGAAATTTGGCACGCCTCAACAATCATATTGAGGTGCGCCAGTTTTTCCTTCTTACGTTTTACTTATAACTTCTTACTTTTTTATAACAAGTTTGTCACAAATTGTCACTTTCTGAGTTTATATTATATATTCAACTTTCGCAAACGTAAAGTTGAAGTTTATAAGTTTAATCGCGCATTGCGCAGTTTATGAGTTTATTTGTTTGATACGAATAAATGAAATTTCTGTCATATTAGCTTCTGATAAACTTTTAAACTCTTAAACTTTAAGTTGAAGCTTGCGAAACTTAAATACTAACTGAACATTAATGAGAAACTTGATTTTTCCTTCAATTGCTCTGGTTTGTTGCTGTCACGCGGCATATGCAGGCGCGCACGTCGACGACAAAACCGTAACTGAGGTTGCTGACAGCACGAACGTGCATGAACTTGATGAATTTGTGGTGCAGGGACGCACCCAACGCGTCATCAAATATGGCGTTGAATACATCCCCGACAAGAAGATGAAGAAGTCGGCTATCGATGCCACCCAACTCTTGCAACAGATGCAAATCCCCCAATTGTCGATTACCCCCGGCACTACCTCCGTAAAGACTCTCGCCGGCAAAGACGTTTCTATATTCATTGATTTCGTTCCGGCAGCAGAGCAGGGTGTGCAGGGATTGCGTCCTGAAGATGTGCTGCGCGTGGAAGTGCTTCAATATCCTCAGGATCCGCGCTTCAATAGTGCCCAGTATGTTGTGAATTTCATAATGCAACATTACGAATGGGGCGGTTACACAAAACTGACGGCTGAAGGTGCCACCCTCAACACTGATAAAATCAGCGGAGAGGTGTATTCCAAATTCGTGTACAAAAAATGGACTTTCGATGCTTCGGCAAGTGGCGCGGGCAGTCACAATGACAAATATACCGGTAATAAGGAGGAAGTCTATCGTGATATCAACATCGGGTCTCAACATTTCGATCAAATCACACGCACTTCGAACGTTGACGATTATCTGAGCAAAAATAATTCTCAGTGGGCTTCCATTCGGGCAAGTTACAATGCCGACAACATATACATCCAACATGCATTGTCGTTCTCTCGTTCAGCTACTCCACTAATGAGAGAAAACTCCATTGTAAGATTCACCAACGACATCTTCACATCGCCCGACGCCTTGTCTTTGGAAACCACGCAGTCTCTTTCTCCATCAATACGCGGTTACTACTTTTTCAATTTTCCAAAGGGAAACTCGCTATCCTTATCGTGGAGCTTCGGACATTCCGGCACACGCCGCAACGCCTCCTATCAACTCGGTAACCTCTCTCCTATTATCAACGACAACAAGGAGAATACTTATGCTCCTGTTGCCAACCTCTCTTACTCGAAAAAGTTTCCGCACGACATCACTTTCCGCACTGCGTTGATGACCTACAACACATTGTATGACACGCAATATATAGGATCTTACGATGGCAGGCAGAAACTTCTCTCTTCTGAAAACATGCTCTTCCTCGAATATATGCAGAACTGGAAGTTCGGTCTCAGCCTATATTCGCGCGTAGGATTTTCCTATGTTATCGGACGAGTGAACGGTGTCAACACCTTGGAGCAATGGAATCCACGTCTCGGAATGCAGCTGCAATATAAAATCAATGAAAAACACTCCGCAAGCATTGAGGGATGGTGGGGCAACTCCCATCCGCAGGCATCAACCGCCAACACTGCCCTCGTGCAGAGCAACGAACTTTTATGGCTTCAAGGAAATCCGGATCTTAAGAATACCATCTTTGCGCAAGCCACGGCATCCTACACTTATATCCCCACAAATCAGCTTAGCCTTTCAGCCACCGCCCAATATGAAGCGAATTACGACAAACAGGCTCTTGAATTCTACGCACTTCCGGATCACGATGGTCTCGTGAGGCGCACCATCAACAGCGGTAAATTCCACGACTATTCCCTATGGTTGTCCGCCACACTGCAGCTTTTCGATAATTCCCTGTCGATCAAGGCACAGGGACAAGCTGAGAAGGTTGTGCTCACCGGGTGCGACGGTCAACACGCAAGCTGGCTTTTCGGAAGCGCATATGTCAATTATTACCTGAAGAATTTCACTTTCATGGCATATTACCAGACCCCGCAGAAAATGCTTAATGCGTGGTCAAACGGAAGCCGCTACAATTATAAATGCACATACGGGATTTTCATCAACTATGCTGTCGGTGATTTCAAAGCGGGATTGCAGTTCCGTAACTGGTTCAGCAAAGGTCGACTGTATGAAACCTTCAATTCGCGTTATTTCTCCACAAATGGATGGACATGGAATAATGAACTTGCACGCGGAATCACGTTGACATTTAGTTATACCTTCCCCTATGGCAAAAAAGTTAACCGCAATAATGAACTTAGGGATTCCGGTTCATCCGGTTCCGCTATCCTAAAGTGAAATAATGAGATTTCGCTGCAGCGATATAAATTCCGGCAACGGTTGAAGATGGGGCGAGAGCCCCATTTTCCGTTATCGTCACGCCGATATCTCCAAAATCGAGCAATCTTGCAAGCGTATGCATCTGAAGCTGGTCGGGAAGTGAGGGATAACCTATTGCCGGGCGTATTCCGCGATACTTCCCTCTCTTGATATCTTCCATATCAAGACTCTCATCCTTGGCATACCCCCAGAGATCTCGCCTGACCAGGGTATGCACATATTCGGAGGCAGCCTCCGTCAGTCGGTCACAAATAGACTGAAGCAACAACAATTCATAATCATCCCCTGATTTTCGTGCCATCTCAATTTTCTCTCGCAACACATCTCCTATCGTGACACAAAAGCAGCCCACATGGTCGTCATAACCTTCCGGAGCCACAAAATCGCACAGAGCAACACGCTTTTCTCTTCCCGGCTTATTTTTTTGCCGCGGGGTCGGCAAAAATTCATCATTAATTCTTATCCCCCCTTTCTCAGAAAAAGCATCATAGAACGCAACTTCCGCCAGGAGCGTAGCTCCCGATGTTTTCAGGTCTCTCAGAATCCTTTGGGCATCCGCAAGAAGAGTGTCAGCTTCCGGCGTTTCTTTATTTACTTTCCAGCAATTCAGAAAATATATCCAGTTGATATACTTCTCGACATCCTCAACAGGAACAGGAGACAACCTTCTGCATCCCGCAAAGGATGGAACCTCGAATTTCTCTTGGTTCCAATCTATTTTAAAGGAACTGTCATTCCTTTCTTCTGAAACACATCTTTCATTATTACCCGTATATTCTTCAACAAGTCTTTTCTGATTATCCTTTATACGCAACGCCTCGTTTTCATAATCAGCCATGAGTCTGCCGGCAAATATCGGATTCTGGGCAGCATCTCCAACGCGCACCACAATTCCACCGGGATAAGACGGGGCGATTTTCAAAGCCGTATGTAGTTCTGATGTGGCGGCGCCACCAACAAACAGAGGTAGGTGGATAGAATTTCTCTCAAGTTCTGTAGCGACGTCAGCCATCTCGTTGAGCGACGGCGCTATAAGTCCACTCAGACCTATAAAATCCGGTTTATAGGTCTTCACTGCGTCGAGAATCGCCGCAGTTTCAACCTGCACACCTAAATCTATTACTTTATAGTTGTTGCATTCAAGCACAACTTTGGCTATATTTTTCCCGATATCGTGCACATCACCTTTAACCGTTGCAATGATAAAAGTGCCTTTTGTTGCACTTTTATTATTGTTTTTCTTCAGGAATGGAGTAAGCACGCTTACTGCGCGATGCATTGTGCGTGCACTCTTCACCACTTGCGGGAGAAACATCTTCCCTTCTTCAAAGAGTTTCCCGACAATCTCCATCCCCTGCATCAGCGGACCCTCCACCACAGCATTTGCAGATCCCAATGTCTGCACCGCCTCCGCAAGATCGACCTCCAGTCTGGAATCATCTCCGGTTCGCAATGCATTGACAAGACGCTTCTCAACATCATCCTCAATTTCCGTCGATTCAGACGTATTTGCAGAGCCAACTCCATTGCCGGCATAATCACCGGCAACAGCAATCAGTCTGTCAGCCGCATCCTTTCTTCGAAGAAGTATCAAGTCTTCAAGAATGGTGAGCAATTCTTCCGGAATGTCGGAATATGTCACTTTGGTGGAAGGATCAAGAATTGCCATGCTTAATCCCGCTTTAACCGCGTGATACAGAAACACGGCATGCATTGCCTGCCGCAGATAGTTGTTACCACGGAAGGCAAACGAAAGATTGCTGATTCCACCGCTCGTTTTCGCTCCCGGAAGGTTATCCTTAATCCATCCAACAGCATTTATAAAGTCGCGTGCATAAGCGTCATGCTCCGACATGCCTGTCGCTATCGACAACACATTCGGATCAATTATTATGTCTTCAGGTGAATAGCCGCACTTCTCCGTCAGAATCCGATAAGCCCTGGCTGCAATCTTTATCTTACGGTCGTAATCGGTCGCCTGTCCAATATCGTCGAAAAGCATTACAACCACCGCCGCTCCGTAGGAAGCTATGATACGCGCCTGCTCCATAAATTCCTCCTCTCCATGCTTTAGAGAGATGGAATTAACAATCGCCTTTCCCGGCACATTTTGCAATGCCACTTCTATCACATTGAAATCAGACGAATCTATCATCCACGGCACAGAAGCGGTTTCAGGATCTGATGACAGAAGACGCAGGAAATGCACCATCTCCATCTGCGCATCAAGCAAGCCGTCATCAAAATTGAGGTCAAGTATCATAGCTCCGTCAGCAACCTGCCTGCGAGCAATGGAGAGAGCCTCATCATATGATTTCTCTTTTATCAATCGAAGAAACTTTCGGCTTCCTGCCACGTTACACCTCTCCCCCACGTTGATGAAACCTCGATCGTCATGAAACACATCAAGAGCGGCAAGCCACCCTGTCCGTCCGTATTCTCCCGACGATACATGACGCGGGTCAGCATCCTTTGCAAGTGCTGAAATTAGGTGTATGTGCTGAGGGGTTGTTCCGCAACAACCGCCTACAATATTAAGCAATCCTTCATCAAGAAGTTTCTTGATTTCAGAAGAAAATATCTCCGGGGTTTGAGCATAATTTCCCAATTCATCCGGATGTCCGGCATTAGGATAAAATATCACCGGAAATGGAGATACCGCCGTTAGCTCTCGCAGAAAAGGAGCAAGTTTGTCAGGACCCGCAGAACAGTTTATTCCCATTGCCAGAGGATTGAACGAAGACATGGCGGTAACAAAAGCTTCTATCGTATGCCCTGAAAGAATCCTTCCCGATGTTTCAGAAACAGTTATCGACAAAACGAACGGGGTTTCCGAGTTCAGTTCTTTCCGGGCACTATTTATGCCGAAGACAGCAGCCTTGGCATTCAATAGATCGAAAACCGTCTCTACAAGCAGAAAATCCACACCACCTTTTATCAATCCCTTTGCCTGCTCCTCGAATGCATGTGCCAGATCCATGAACTCTACAGACCTTGCAGCGGGATCGTTTACATCTGAAGAAAGAGAGGCAGCCATTCCTGTGGGTCCCATGGATCCGGCAACGAAACATCTCTTCCCCGGATTCTCCGACATAAATCTGTCGGCTTCGCTTCTGGCGAGCCGAGCACCCGCAATATTCATCTCCTCCACGCGATCCGACAAGCCGTATCTTGCCTGAGAGAAGGAATTTGAATTAAAGGTATTTGTCTCGATAATATCCGCACCAGCCTCCAGATATTTCCTATGCACCTCTGCCACAAGTTCCGGACGGCTCAAACACAAGACATCGAAATCCCCCGCAAGAGGATAAGGATGAGTCATGAAGCGACGTCCCTTGGTTTCAGAATCGCTCAAGCGGAGACGCTGCAGCATCACGCCCATAGAACCGTCAAGGGTCAGCACCCGGTTCGAGAGTGCAGAACGCAAAGAGGCGATAATATTTTGATTATTCATAATCGGCAATAAAATGAATCAGGGGCATCAATACACCCTTCCGGCTATCTCAGCCACACTTTTCACGGCATGCATGGCATAGAAATGTATGCTCGGCACACATGCCTCCTTAAGTTCGCAAGCCTGGCGCACCGCCCATTCCACACCAATTTCACGCACCTGCTCATCTGTTGTGCATCTCAGAAGTTCCGTAGAGAGGGCATCCGGGAAATCGATATGGAACACACGAGGAAGAAGCGACAACTGCCGCAGAGATGTAAGCGGTTTGATACCGGGCACAATAGGCACCATTATACCGTTTTCTCTGGCTCGCGCCACAAAGTTAAAGAATTTTTCGTTGTCAAAAAACATTTGTGTCACCACATATGAAGCTCCAGCGTCAACTTTTGCCTTGAGCCATAGCATGTCGGTAGAAAGGTTCATCGCCTCCTCATGCTTCTCCGGATAACCGGCAACACCGAATGTAAATGGCGGGTATATAGGATCGGTCACGGTTCCGTCTGCCATTATGCCGTGATTGAAATCTGAAATCTGTTCGGCGAGGGAAAGCGCATGGATATGCCCGTCAGCACATGTGGTGAATGTGCTGTCACTTTTCCGCCGGTCACCTCGCAGAGCAATAACGTCGGTTATTCCCAGATAAGAAAGATCGATTAGCTGGTCTTCTATCTCCCGTCGGCTATAGTCTCCGCATATAATGTGTGGCACCGGTCTCACTCCGAATCTCTCGCGGAGCACAGCCGCTATTGCCACCGTGCCCGGACGCCGTTGCGATGTAAACTCCCGATATGTGCCATCTCCAATATGACGATAGCTCACATCCGTGCGGTGCGTAGTGATATTGACATAAGCAGGATTAAACCGCATCAAGCGTTCTACATCAGCATATGTTCCCTCAATACTTTTCCCTCGTATCGGCGGCAGAATCTCAAAAGAGAATGCCGTTTCGTGAGATGACGCTAAAAAATCCGCTACACTTTCCACTTTTTGTTTCTACTTTTTAGAAGCCGTTTAGTTTAGAAGCTGTCAAAATGAAGATGCTGTCAGCTCCCTCAGGGTAATATCGATTATATAGCGATTATTCGCGATGAGATATAAGAACAGGGTAGCTGACAGCTTTCACATCTGAGTATGTCTTAGAAACTGTTTAAATTTATTCCGAAATTTTTATTATATGGATTCTTTCGGGAATTTTGAGGTTCTTTTTGGCTGCT
>CAJUDL010000064.1 GCA_910585285.1 uncultured Muribaculaceae bacterium | reverse complement strand
AGCGGGAGAGTAGGTAATCGCCACCTTGCTGAAGCCTCAGGGAGACCTGAGGCTTCTTTTTTTGCCTATTCTCCCCGATGGTGATGCATGCAATCACCGGCACCTTCCCACGCCGCTGGTGATGGTTAACTTTTGGGAAAGCGGGTGAGTAGGTAATTGCCGCCTTGAGAGGACCGACAGAAATGCCGGTCCTTTTTTTATTATATGTATTAATGAATGCTGAATTTATCGGAATCGCGCCATGCAGGGAATTTTTCGCGGAATGAATCAAGTTTTGCACGCGATAGAGTTGCATAAATAAAACGTTGATCCGCCGCATCTGCTAAAGGTACGGTTTTCCCTATCTCATTGCCTTTGTAGTCAATTATCATTGATGATCCGTCATAGCTGAAGCCGTTGTTGTCTGTTCCTGTGCAGTCAACCCCACATACATATGATAGGTTTTCTATGGCTCTTGCTGGGAGAAGTTTGTTCCATGCGGATATTCTTACTTCTGGCCAATTTGCTGAGATTAAGAGTATGTCATACTCGTTATTAATGTTCCTTGACCATACTGGGAATCTTAAATCGTAACATACGATCATGGCAATATTCCATCCCCTGTAGCGAATTTTTAGTCTATTATTGCCCGCTGTAAAGATTTTATCTTCTCCAGCCATAGTGAAAAGATGTCTTTTGTCAGCGAATGTTATATCTCCATTTGGTTCTACAAAGAAAGCCCTGTTAAAAAGTTTATCTCCATGTGCACAAACAACAGTGCCTGCTATTGCGATGTTATGTTTGTTTGAAAGCTCTTTTAACGTTTCGATTGTTTGTGTGTAAGTATTGGCGGCAAGTGTCTTGATTTCATCTTTGCTTTTGCCAATTGGGAAACCGGTTGAAAATGTTTCGGGAATTACAACAAGATCTGTCTGAGGATGGACTAAATTCAATGATTTCTTCAAATTCTCTAAATTTGCATTGACATCATCCCATGTGATTGACATGGGGAAAAGACAGACATTAAGATCTTTTGTAATCATATATTCCAATATATTATAAGCCCTGATAATTCTAAGAAACTATTTAAATTTATTTTCGAGGAAGTTTGAGAGTTATTTTTGAGGTGATTTCGCGAGTTGAGAAAGGAGAAACCTGTCGGTTTCGACTGCCGAAACTTGGCGAAAGCAGCCAAAAAGAACCTCAAAATTCCCGAAAGATTCTTTATAATAAAATTTTCGGAATAAATTTAAACAGTTTCTTGGATTCAGAATCAAGATTAGATAGTAAATTTTTGAGGATATTTAGCTGCTTTTTCGCAATGGGAATAATATGTTTTGACGAATTCCATATCTCTTTCAACATTTCCGCTTGGAATGAATTCATCTTTTATAATAATATCTTTATTTGAATAATCAATTATTCCTAATTGAACGGGCACTTTTGCCTCATAAGCAATATGCAGGAATCCGGTTCTCCATTGCTTGCGCCTGCTTCTCGTCCCTTCAGGAGTAACCGCAAGGTTAACGTATGCTTTTTGTCTGAAGAGTTCTATCACTTCTCGGGTTACACTCCTCCCGGTTTTCTTTGCAGGAACCGGAATGCCTCCTAAGCTTTTAAGAAGATATTTCAAAGGGAAGAAAAACCAAAATTCCTTCATTAAGAAATTTGCTTTTCTTCCCAGAGAATAATATGCGAATAAACCGAGAATAAAATCCCAGTTGGATGTGTGGGGAGCAACGCATATGACACACTTATCACGTTGTGGCGCGGTGATGGATACTTTCCATCCGCTCCATTTCAGTATTTTACCCCACATGTTCATATCTTTAATTAGCGGAAGCTTCTTTGTTTGCTTTCTTAACTTCAGCTGGAATTGCTTTGTTGAATTCTTTTACAGCCTCGTTTAGTTCTTCTCCAAATTCTTTGTGAATCTTAGAGAATAGAGCTTTGAAGAAAGCTGCCTTTGATTTGGCATATTCGGCTTTATCTGCAAATGCTTTAACACCTTTGTCAAAAAACACATTTGCATTGTCTTTTGCTTTTGCTACAGCTGCCAAAACTTTTTCGATAGAGGCTGCAATAGCATTTTTGTCAGCACCATCTATATTGTAATATGCGATCATCATTTCGTTGTAGACAGCACCACCGATTGCATCTACTGATTTTTTGAAATCTCTTTTGTTTGCCATAATATTTTGGTTTATTACATTTATATTTACAAATATAACACTTTTGATTCAATTATTGCTATTAAAAATGATAATTTTAATGAATACAAAAATTTTGTTTTCATAGTGAAGAAAAATATAAGATGAAGTTTGTATATTCGAAATATAATGTTTACCTTTGCTCTATCCATAATCGGGACGCAACTTTTATCATGAAAACGATAGATTCCGCAACTCACGTCCTTGAATCTGTAACTAATTGACAATGTGTCCTATTTTAATGGATTAATCCAATGTCTGACTAATTTAAACTAAAAATACGATGATTGACTTTAATGCACGTATCAAAGATGCCCTTGCATTGGCAAGTGACACCAAGGTCTTTGAATTCGGGGAGGATGTATTGAATCTCGCCCCTAAATTGTTCAATGAAAATTTCCCTGAAAAAAATGCTCTTATTGTAGCCGATAGAAATACATGGAAGGCAGCCGGTGAGAAAGTCTGGAAATATATGACTGAAGCAGGTATAGAATGCAGAAAATTCATCTTCCCTATGGAGGAGTTTCATGCTGATTCCAAATATGCGGATGAAATAGGTATTGTGCTTGATGTAAACCCGGCAATACCTGTTGCTGTAGGATCAGGTGTGATCAATGATCTATGTAAACTTGCGGCATTCCGTCATAATGTTCCCTATATGGTCGTTGCTACAGCAGCTTCAGTAGATGGATATTCTTCATCCGGATCTGCAGTAACTGTTGACGGCGCAAAGGTTAATATAGAATGTCATGCGCCTAAGGTGATTCTTGCAGATACCAAAGTGCTGGCATCTGCACCAAAAGAGATGACGGCTGCGGGATATGCAGATCTCGCGGCAAAAATTCCGGCAGGAGGAGAATGGATTATAGCAGATCTATTCGGGACGGAGCCGATTGTGCCCGAGGCCTGGAAAATGTTGTATGAAATATTGCCAGAAATGATTTCCGATCCTAAAGGTGTGGCTGAGGGTGATCCCAAGGCGTTGGGAATCCTTTTTGCCGGGCTGACATTAAGCGGAATCGCCATGCAGGTTGCTCATTCGAGTCGTCCGGCTTCCTGTGCGGAGCACCTTTACAGCCATTGGCTTGATATGACCGGACATACGTTTAAGGGCAAATCCCAGTCACATGGATTTCAGGTTGGAGTAGGTACACTTACAACCTGTGCCTTCTTTGACGAACTCTTTAAAATGGACCTATCGCAGCTTGATGTTGAGATGTGTGTGGCTAAATGGCCTTCGCTTGAAGAGGAGCAGAAAAGGGCAAAAGATTTATTCAAGGATTTTCCCGTGCCAGAATTGGGATATACGGAGATTACAAAAAAATATAGCGACAAGGAAACTGTGCGAGAACAACTTGCCAAAGTAAAAGAAAATTGGTTAGAGTTAAAGGAGAGGCTTCAAAATCAGGTATATTCTTTTGAAAGGATGAGAGAAATGTTCCGTATTGTCGGTGCACCTACTGATCCTGCTGATATTGGCGTTACGCGTCAACAGATGAGAGAAATTACAGACTATGTGCAACTCATGAGATGGCGAATAAACTTGCTTGACCTTGCAAAAAGAGGTCAATTCTATGATGAACTCGTAGACAAGGTGTTTGCTAAAGGAGGAGCCTGGGAAATTGAAGCATAACTTTTAATCATGACCTAAAAATGGAAAAAACGAAACACAGTTTTGCATATTGGCAGTGGCGCACGATTTTCGGAACGATGATTGGTTATGCCGTATTCTATTTCGTTCGTAAGAATCTTTCTTTTGCTATCCCAGGTTTGACGGCTGAGTATGGAATATCTAAGGCTGCATTGGGGGCGATACTCGCCATTGTGAGCATTGTTTACGGGGTGTCGAAATTAATAAATGGCTTTTTAGCAGACCGCACAAACGGCAGATGGCATATGGTTGCAGGACTTAGTGTCTGCACGATTGTAAATGTCCTTTTCGGATTCGGTGCCATGATATGTGCATATTTTGTTGGATCTGATTATGGACCGGTTTTTACAAATGCGCTGATAGTGCTTTTCGGTATATTACTCGTTGTAAATAATATCTTTCAGGGTTGTGGATTCCCTCCTTGTAACAGACTTATGACACACTGGGTACCGCCTCATGAATTATCCACCAAGATGTCGATATGGAATACATCCCATTCAATAGGTGCATTTGTTGCGGCTGTTTTATGTGGTTTCATAATGGGGCATTTTGGTACGGATCAGACGGGTAATGCCGTGTTAAGAGAGAGGATTGTGGAAAATACCCAGAGTGTTACAGCTTCGATGGATCCTGTTGCTGCACAAAATTATGTTGACGGAATGTTGCAGCATTATGGAGCATGGCAATGGGCATTTTGGATCCCTGCGGCAATCGCAGCGTTAGGTGTCATATTTATTATTATAGTGCTTAGAGACACCCCAAAGTCTGTTGGTTTGCCAGAACTTCCGGGCACAGTCAAGACAGGTAAAAGCAAAGAAGAAAGCAAAGCTCATCGCAAGTTTATATTGGAGCATGTAATAAAGAGTAAACTTGTATGGATTCTCGCACTTGCAGATTTCTTTGTTTATGTTGTGCGAATGGCTGTGCTTGACTGGGGACCTACATTCCTTCAGGAGAACAGAGGTCTGACCCCCACAGCTGCCGCTTCTGTAGTGGCGATTTTCGAGGTGTTTGGTATTATTGGTATGTTGAGTGCCGGTGTCATTACAGATAAACTGTTTAAAGGACGAGGACAGCGAACCAGCGTGTTCTGTATGCTTGGCGTTGTTTTGTTTATCGCCGCATTCTGTTTCTTCCCGGTAGAAACGGATCCATTGCTTTTATGCGGATTCTTGATATGTGCCGGCTTTTTCCTTTACGGTCCCCAAGCTCTTATCGGTGTAATTGCATCGAATCAGGTAACACGCAGAGGCGCATCATCTGCAGTAGGTATAATTGGTTTTGTAAGTTATATAGCACCTATTGTTTCAGGATATGTGTTTGGTATTCTTGCAGACACCCCTTCTGTAGGTTGGGATGGCGTATTCAAGATAATGATTGTCGTTGCGATTGCCGGGGCTCTTACAATGGCATCACTATGGAATGTCAAGGCTGATGCCTATGAAACAGAGGCAGCAGTTGCAGATACAGATAAACTTGATGATGACAGTCTTGATAATTGAATTATACGATAATTGATATTTAGGTTAAATTTTAAGGTTAGCATTGTTTTGACAAGGTATCTAATCCTGACTACTAAGCAACTGTAGAAAAATAAAAACCTTGTCTTTATAGGTAGCAACCCTGCCTGCGTCGTGACGACAGCAGGCAGGGTATTTTTTGAAGATCAGTCGTGGCGTTCTTTTCGGGCTGCGTCAAGACGCAGCAGAATGAACAGCAGGATTGTGAATCCCCAAAGCGAAGATCCTCCGTAACTGAAGAAGGGGAGGGGAATGCCTATCACAGGACAGAGTCCAATGACCATTCCCACGTTGATAGCCAAATGGAATATGAGGATAGAAACAACGCAGTATGCGTACACTCTTTCGAATGGCGAACGTTGTCGCTCTGCTATGTGTATCAATCTCAAGATAAGGGCAAGATAAAGGATTAATACAGCGGATGCTCCTATAAATCCTTCTTCTTCGCCTATTGTGCAAAATATAAAGTCGGTGTGTTGTTCCGGCACATATTTTAGTTTTGTCTGAGTGCCATTAAGAAATCCTTTCCCGGTCACACCTCCCGAGCCTATAGCAATCTTTGATTGATTTACATTGTAACCGGCTCCACGTATATTATCTTCAATTCCCAATGCAACCTTGATTCGTTGTTGCTGGTGAGGTTCCAGAACATTACCAAAGACATAATTTACAGAGAAAAGAAACATTACTGACACTGCTGCAAAACCAATTGTAATCAGAAATCTGGAAATACTATGGCGGAACATTGCAATTGCAGTGTAGATCATTGCTGCGAACAGTATGGATATAAAGAAAATAGTTCCGTTAATGGTAATGCCACATAAAGACAATATGGTGACAATAATTCCTGATGCAACGAATCCTATTATAACGTTTCTTGCTATTATGATATCTTTACAATAGAAAAGAAGCATTAAAGAATAAATCAGTATTATTATTACAAAAACTGTAAATTCACCCATGGGTATTCCAAGAATCAGAGGTTCGGCGAATTTTACAGCCACAACAAAAAATGTGATTGCACATAATAAAGAAAACAATACCAAACCACTCATTCCTTCGCGATAAAGTACGAAAATGAAAGATATATATACCAGCGCACTCCCAGTTTCACGTTGCAACAGGATTAGTATTATTGGGATAAATATTATAATAAGTGCACGGAAATAATTACTGATCTTTGCGTTCAGACTGAAATTATAAGAATCAAATAGTTTCGCAAGGGCAAGAGCGGTAGCAAATTTACCAAATTCGGCTGGTTGAAGGCTAACAGGTCCAAATACGAGCCAGGAATGAGATCCCTTGATATTGGGAGCAATGAATATGGTCAGAAGCAGTATCAGGGCAACAATCCCATAAATAGGGTAGGCATAAGTTCTATATATGCGGTAATCTAAAATGAGGATTGCAACTCCTACAATCAACGACAAGCCTATCCAAAGTATCTGTTTGCCGGAAAATTCATTGAGGTCAAAAAGCGATGCATTGTCAAAATCATAGCTTGCGGCATAAATACTTACAGCTCCCATTGTAACCAGCAGGAGATACAATATGATCGTAACCCAATCGAGCGAACGGAACACAGAGGTGCCCGCATCAATGTTTCTTGACTCCACTTGATATTATTGTATTAGATGTCATCATTCGTTCTTCAATACCTTTACGGGCAGGCGAAATCTCACCGTTAAGATATTTTTCAATCATAAGGCTCCCGATAGGAACCCCGTAGGCAGCACCGAAGCCAGCGTTCTCTACGTATACTGCTATTGCAATCTTCGGATTGTGGTATGGAGCGAATCCGATGAATGCGGAATGATCTTTTCCATGGGGGTTCTGTGCCGTTCCGGTTTTACCGCATACTTCAATACCAGGCAAATTTGCAGCCCGACATGTTCCGCCAAGCACAGCCATTCTCATTCCTTCCGCCACGTCTTCATAATATTTCTTTTTTATATGTGGACGATGTCTTTCCTTATATTTCGGATCTATTACGCTATCGGCTATCTCCTTTACAATGTGAGGAGTATAGTAATATCCGCGGTTGGCAATCGTGGCGCATAGGTTAGCAATCTGAATTGGAGTTGCCAAAACTTCTCCTTGTCCGATCGAGACGGAAATAATTGAGTTTCCGCTCCAGTTTCTGCCTCGGAATGATTTGCTGTAGTATTCAGCATTTGGAAGGAATCCTCGGCTTTCAGAAGGAAGGTCGACACCTAATTTGTAACCATAGCCCATTTCAACAAGATAATTTTTCCATTTTTCAAATTGCACGGCAGGTTTTGTGCCACGCTTGTCAATCATGTTTTTAAATCCCCAGCAAAAATATGCATTGCAAGAAGTTTGTAATGCAGGTTTAAGTGAAATAGGGGAAGCATGACCATGACAACCAACGCGCAGACCATTGACATATCCATGATAGCAGGGATACATCGTGCTGAGATTTACGATACCCTCCTGAAGAAAAATTAAGCCCTGAGTGGGTTTGAATGTTGATCCTGGAGGATAAGCGCCTTGCAAAGCACGGTCGTAAAGCGGTTTGTAATGATCTTTCACCAGCGCAGCGTAATTCTTTCCTCTTTCTCTTCCGACGAGGAGTGACGGATCATATGTGGGAGATGAGACAAGAGCAAGAATTTCACCGGTGGAGGGTTCTATTGCTACAATCGCTCCGATTTTACCATTCATCAATTTCTCTCCATATTGCTGAAGATCAATATCTATGGAAAGAGTCAGATTATGTCCCGACTTAGGTGAAATATCATGTATGCCATCTTCATATTTACCTTTGATACGTCCATAAGCGTCTTTCATAAGGATTTCCATACCTTTTTCACCGCGCAGGGCTTTCTCATAGCTCTTTTCTACTCCTAAATCGCCGGTATAGTCCCCGCGTCTGTAATATCTGTCGTTCTCGATATCTGTTGCGGAAACTTCACGGATATTACCTAAGATATTGGCTGCCGAAGGGAATGCATATTCCCTCACAGTTCGTTTCTGAATAAAGAAACCGGGGAAGAGGTATAGCTTCTCCTGCAGTTTACCATAGTCTTCCTGAGAAAGATGAGAAATCAGTTTCTGGGGTGTATACGCTGAATACCCCGGATTCTTACGAGGATTTTTCATCTCTTCCCATTTCAGTAGAAGATCCGCTTTCGAGATGTCAAGAGCCGAACAAAGTGCGATCGTGTCAAAATCTTTGACATCTTTGGGGATTATCATTACATCGTATGCAGGTTTGTTGAATACCACAAGTTGACCGTTGCGGTCGTACATGAGTCCGCGTGCGGGATAAATCACACGTTTCAGAAAAGCATTGCTTTCTGCGCTCTCTTTATACTTATCATCACCGACCTGTAGCGAAAACAGACGAATCAGATATATGAGAACGATAACGCATATGAACCCGCCTATTACATATTTCCTTTTTTCTAATCTATAATCTTTTCTCACTTGTGTGAAGGGGTCTTAACTATAATACTATCGATACCAAGTAAAATCAGGAATGTGGACACAGCACTTGCCGCACTCATTATGACAATCTCTTTAATGTCTGCAAAATTGAAATACTCAATAGTGAAAACGAGCACGGAATACGCTGCTACCATCGTGAAAAGATATTTTGCATAAACTGCAAATCCAAGATTGGCAAGTGAGGGTTCAATGTCTTTTGTGCGGTCATCTCTTGGTATGTATGCGTAAAAGGCAGGTCGTTTGATTATTGCAAGAATTGTACAGGCAAGGGAATTCACGCCGGGAGTATCGGAAAATATGTCAACAATCAGTCCTCCGACAAATGCCCAGGTCAATAGCCATCCTGTGTGCAGGTCCATTGGTAGATTTATGACAACGTATATGAATACGAATATCATCGCCACATTAAAAAGCATGATATGGTTGCATATCAGAACCTGAACAATTATAAGACAGGCAAGAATCAATATGCTTTGGAGTATGTTTCTGCCCATTTTATTCTTTTTTTATTATATCATAATTTGAAAGGGAGTCGATTTCCTCTTTGTATATATCTCTTATCACTCGTACGGTGCTTAAAGATCGGAAATCCGGCATCAGTTTTATTTTGAATGTAAAAAAACTGTCGTCTTGACTTCTCACTCTGTTGAGCACGGTGCCGACCGGTATACCTTCAGGGAAGGTTGTAGAGTATCCACTGGTTACAATCGTGTCGCCTATATGATATTCCACATGACGAGGAATCTCTTCTACGTAAGCAATTGAGGCATCTTTCCCTTTCCAGTTTAGGGATCCTACAAATGAGGTGTCTTTTAGTTTTACCGAGAAGTGTTGTGTCTCATTCAGCAATGAAATTACCCTCGCCATGTGGGGGCCGGTAACGTTTACGATTCCTACAACACCATTCTGGTCTACGACTCCCATGCCACGCTCAACGCCATCAAGGCTGCCTCTGTCGATCGTAAAAAAGTTTTTAGGATGACGTGTGTTGTTGTTAATCACTGCAGCCGCAATATAATCATATCGGTCGCGAGAAGGGAGGGGGGGCAGCGTATCTGAGAGTAGCACTTTATATTGTGCAAGTTCGTTTTTCAGATTCAATACCTGATTTTGCAGTTGTGCATTGCTTGCCTGTAAGCTTTCATTGATGGAACGGAGATGAAAATATCCTGTTACATGTGATGCTCCGTTATACAAACCTCCCGATATGACATTGGCTGAGGTCAGATAAACCGATTGGCGATATCTATTCCCCAGCACAAGAAGCGTTACGCTTATCAGCACATAGAAGGTAAAGACAAACCATGTGGAGTAGCGTATTATGAAATTCAGAAGATTACGCATTCATTAGAAAGATGCACTATGCATGAACGATATCCTTAACGTATAAGGAAAGAGAAGCGGTTAATATTCTTTAAAGCAACACCGGTACCCTTTGCCACTGCGTGTAATGGATCGTCCGCAACTTTGAATTCTATGCGGATTTTATCGGTGAATCTTTTCGCAAGACCGCGGAGCAATGCTCCTCCGCCTGCCAGGTATATTCCGTTCTTTACAATATCAGCATAAAGTTCTGGAGGTGTTTGTTCAAGAGCTGCAAGAATTGCGGCTTCCATCTTCATTATTGATTTTTCGATGCAATGCGAGATTTCTTCGTGCGTGACGGGAACTTCCATTGGAAGTGATGTCATACGGTTGGGACCGGTGACGATGAATGGTTCTGGCGGATTTTCAAGTGTCGGTAGGGCAGAACCGACATTGATCTTTATTTGTTCCGCCATGCTTGTTCCTACTTTAAGATTGTGCACACGACCCATATGTTCCTGAATGTCCGCAGTAAGGTCATTACCGGCAATGCGTATGCTCTTATTGCTGACGATACCGCCGAGAGATATGACTGCGATTTCAGTGCTGCCACCGCCTATGTCAACAATCATGTTGCCTTCCGGAGCCTCAACATCCAGTCCGATTCCAAGTGCGGCAGCCATTGGCTCGTAGATCATATATACATCGCGGCCACCGGCGTGTTCACTTGAATCCCTGACAGCGCGGATTTCGACTTCCGTTGAACCTGACGGGATACATACAACCATACGTAGTGAAGGCGAAAACCATCTGCGTTTTGATCCAACCATCTTGACCATGCCTCTGATCATCTGCTCGGCTGCGTTAAAATCTGCAATTACACCATCGCGGAGAGGACGAATTGTGCGTATACCGGGAGACTCTCTCCCTTCCATCATATGAGCCGGAGTTCCAACGGCGATAAGTTTGTCAGTCTTGTTTTCTATCGCAACTACGCTCGGCTCATCCACGACAATTTTGTCATTATGAATGATGATGGAATTGGCTGTTCCCAAATCCATCGCTATTTCTTGTGTAAATGAAAAAAGTCCCATCTTATTTTATCTTAATGGAGAGTAGTAATTTCTTTAAATTTCAATGTGCAAAGTTAACTATTTTTTTATTATAATTCCTAATTGTATCTATAATTATGTTTAAAAAAATAATTATACGACCATATAAAAATGGGCGGCACTTCCGCACCGCCCATTTTTTTATATTCTTATTTAAATTAATTGAAGAAAGTTTCAAGTGCGTAATCAATATTTTCGATTACATAGTTTAGATCAGAATCATCAGCATTCATGCCTTTTGCCTTGTCGGTGATGTCTTTTGCATACTGGAAATATTCTGTCTTGATAGCATTGCGCTGCTCTGGAGTGGCACCCTCAATGTTGTTCCATTTCTGTGTGCCGACTTTGAAGATCTTTTTAGCGGCATTCTTCAAAGTTTCGAAATCAACGCCCGGGAGAGAGGCAGCTTTCTTATAGTCTGCCACCGATGCCTCGTCATCACCTTTACGGTCATTGACGTATCCACGTAGACCATATAGAGATGCATTGTCGGGATTCTCAGCTACGAGAGTATTAACCTCCTGAAGAGCTTTGTCGATCTGATTGTCAAGAACGAGAGAGTTGATGAGGTTGTTGATGAATAAAGGCTGGGAGATACCGAATTTCTTATGACCGGCTTCAGCAATTTCCATGATTTCGGATTTTGCTTTGTCAACCTTTGTTGAATCCTGACCTGCAAGATATTGCCAGCAAGCAATCTCATAAACATAGTTCTGATAGTTGTCAGAATTGTTGAGACGGGCATGCTTAAATGCATTCGCACCTGCTTCAAGGTTATTGCCCGCGTATGCTGAAATGCCTGCATTGAAAAATGCAGTGTTCACTACAGAGTCGGGTGTTGATTTAACCTCTTTCGATGCAAAAGACTGTTTGGGCATATTGCCATAAATCATGAAGGCTTCGTAAGCCTCAGGATAGAATTTCTTTTCATTATAGAAAGTTCCACCGGCATTGAAATAATCATTGAAATGACCATTGATCTTTGAAGCAATGTCTTTTGAAAATTTAGGTTTGATTTCTCCTTTTGCATTGGGGACACTGTCAAGCGACATTGCCTTGAGGAACTGGTTGTAACCATTAAGGAGCTGTTCACCCATCTCCAACGGTTTAACACTGGGATCTTTAGGATTGATCATCTGCTTCTTGAAAGAATTGTCGAAAGCATCGTATTCAATCTTGCCTGCAACAAAATATGTGCGGGCATCATTCTGAGTCTCAGGATTAGCGGCAGCCTGACCGATAAGTTCGCGAGCTTCTGCGATTTTATCATTCTTACCTGCAAGCTTGTTTGCCTGATCGACTACTTGCTTCTGTGCGCTCAATGAGCCAGCAGCTGCGAGGCAGAGCGCGAATGTCAAGATTTTTTTCATAATATATGAAGATTGGGTTAATAATCTATTTATATTTCACTCTCAACATCCATGCTGTGGTCTGTGACAGCATTTTCGTTGATTTCATTCTCTATGATTTCTGAGGAAGTGGCAGTGTTTGTCTCTTCACTCTCTTCTTCAATCTCTGTTTCCGGATCAGAGTCAACCTTGCAGACAGAGGCGATTGTGTCTCCGCGTTTGCCGAGATCTATGAGTTTTACGCCTTGTGTTGCTCGTCCCATGATCCTGATTGAATCTACAGGGAGGCGAAGAGTGATGCCGCTCTGATTGATTATCATCAGATCATTGTTGTCAGTGACATTCTTGATTGCGACAAGCTGTCCTGTCTTTTCAGTTATAGACAATGTTTTCACGCCTTTGCCTCCACGGTTTGTGATACGGTAATCTTCAAGAGCGGAACGTTTGCCATAACCATTTTCTGACACGACCATTACGGATTCATTTTCAGCTCCGGTCATTGTGATCATTCCTATGACAACGTCGTTTTCGCTGCCAAGAGTCATACCTCTTACACCGATTGAGTCGCGACCCACTTCACGGACTTTGCTTTCGTGGAAGCGGATGGCACGTCCTTCACGGTCAGCAAGTATTATCTCCGTGTCTCCGTTGGTAAGACGAACCTGGATCACCTCATCGCCTTCGAGAATCTTGATGGCCTTCTTGCCATTAGCATTGATATGAGAGTATTCCTTAAGTCTTGTCTTCTTTACTATACCGTTCTTTGTGGCGAAGATGAGGTTGTGGGAATTTGTATACTCATCATCGCTCAGATGCTTGATTCTTATGAACGCATTGACACGGTCGTCGGCATCAAGCATAAGCATATTCTGAATGGCACGCCCTTTGGAATTCTTTGGCATTTCGGGAATCTCATAAACCTTCAATCTGTAGCAACGTCCTTTTTCTGTAAAGAACAACATATCGTTGTGGTTTGTTGCGGGGTAGATATGCTCTATGAAATCCTCGTCCCTTGTGTTGCTGCCTTTGGCACCGACACCACCTCTGTGCTGTGCGCGGAATTCTGATAGGGGAGTGCGTTTGATGTAACCAAGGTGAGAGATTGTGATAATCATTGGATCATCCGGATAGAAATCCTCGGCATTGAAGTCTCCGGAAATCATATTGATTGCAGTGCGTCTTTCGTCGCCATATTTGTCACGGATTTCAATCAGCTCATCTTTCATCACCTGTCGACAAACGTGATCGTTGTTGAGTATGTCGTTCAAGTGCTGGATAAGTTTCATCACCTCATCATACTCGTTGCGCAGTTTGTCCATTTCCAGACCGGTGAGCTGACGGAGACGCATTTCAACTATGGCTCGTGTCTGCACTTCATCGAGTTCGAATCTTTCGCCAAGTTTCTGACGGGCATCTTCAGCTGTGGCAGAAGATCGTATTATCTGGATCACCTCGTCAATATTGTCTACGGCAATCATCAACCCCTTGAGGATGTGGGCACGCTCCTCTGCTTTCTTGAGTTCGAAGCGAGTGCGGCGAATAACCACATCGTGACGATGGTTTACAAAAGCATCAAGAATCTCTTTAAGATTCAGAGTCTTTGGACGACCATTAACGAGAGCTACATTATTGACGCTGAATGATGTCTGAAGCTGTGTGAGCTTGAAAAGCTTGTTGAGGACTACGCGCGCGTTGGCATCTTTTTTGATATCTATTACGATATTGATTTTGCCACGTGCGGAAGTATCGGATATGTCGGCTATGCCGTCGATCTTCTTCTCGTCCACAAGTTCGGCGATGCTCTTGACGAGATCACCTTTTATGACACCGTAAGGAATCTCGGATATGACTATTGCGTCATGATTGCCGTCGGATTCGATTTCGGTCTTTGCACGAAGCACAATTCTGCCTCGTCCTGTTTCAAAAGCATCCTTAACGCCCTGAATACCGAGGATTTCTCCTCCTGTGGGGAAGTCGGGAGCCTTGATATACTCCATTAAACCTTCCACATCGAGCTCAGGATTATCAATAAGAGCCAAAGCGGCGTTAAGAGATTCGGTAAGGTTGTGAGGCGGCATGTTGGTAGCCATACCTACGGCAATGCCGGAAGCTCCATTGACGAGGAGGTTCGGGATGCGGGTAGGCAATACAGCCGGTTCTGACAATGTGTTGTCGAAGTTCGGCACGAAATCTACAGTATCTTTGTCAAGATCCTGAAGCATTTCTTCACCCATGCGGGCAAGTTTGACCTCGGTGTAACGCATGGCGGCAGGAGAGTCTCCGTCAATTGATCCGAAATTACCTTGTCCGAACACAAGAGGATAGCGCAAGCTCCACTCTTGTGCGAGTCGCACCATAGTGAGATATATAGAAGAGTCTCCGTGTGGGTGATACTTACCCATCACTTCTCCAACGATACGTGCCGATTTCTTAGTGTCGCCTGAGAAAAAGTTGCTGAGCTCGTTCATTCCGAACAGAACGCGGCGATGAACGGGTTTGAAACCATCTCTGACATCGGGCAGTGCCCTGGATACAATCACTGACATCGAATAATCGATGTAAGCGCTTTTCATTTCCGATTCAATATTAATCGGGATAATTTTGTCGTCTCCTTGCATTTTTATATTAACTAAAAAGCCCCAACTGTGCCTATCAGTAGCTTGGTTGTATGCACAAGAGCATACGTACCAAACCTAACTACAAAGTTACAATAATTTCTCCAAATCACAAAATTTTACTTTCAACCCAATCCCAAACTCACCTCAAACTCAAAATGAATTCTTACAATACGTCCATAAATCCGCGTTTATCGAACTGTGTTCGATGAGGTAATAAGTAAAAGGGAATAGGTAAAAGGTAAGAATTGGCATGACTCAACAAGCGAGGTCGCATCCCGATTTGCAAAAATGGAAGCGACAAAAGTATAGGCGAAGCCGGTTGAGTGAAGGCACCCGCGGTGCCCCGTATGTCGTCAGAAACCGAACCTCCTGGAATAATCCAATTATTAA
>CAJUDL010000063.1 GCA_910585285.1 uncultured Muribaculaceae bacterium | reverse complement strand
GAGATGCCGAGCTTGTCCTCGATATTGGCTACACTCTTGAAACTGAGATTTTCGGTGCCTGAGAGAAGTTTGCTCACATATTGCGGACTCACGCCGAGGCGAGCGGCGAGGTCGGCTCTTTTGAGGCCGTTGTCCTGCATGTAGCCAATAAGGGTTACGGCAAGCTGACGCGACCAGCGGAGCCAACCTGCATTTTCCTTTCGCCATGCGGCTTCTTCTGCAAACCGAGAAGGAGTCTCGCTCTGATGTTCCTCCAAAAATTTAATTGCCTTGCTTGCCATATTATTCTTCATTAGTAAGTTCAACAAAACTGTCCTGATCAAATACGTCGTTGGCTTTAAGGAACGCCTTGCAGCGATTGAGCTTTTGCAGTTCAAGAGCGGTATGCTCGCGTTCCTGCATCGTCCGTGTAAGCTTGATGGCTCCCCCGGTTACGATGTAGACATTCGGTTCAAGCCTTATGGCGTAGATACGCAGCCAACTTGCATGACGGTCACGGTTCCAGTTGCGGGCTTTCTCGCGGCTTAATTCACGGGAGCGTGTGTCGGTGATGTCAAGAGGCTTGAAAAGTTCGTCAAGATGTTCCGTATAGGGCACTTCAAGAACAAGTTCCTGTAACGCCTCGGCGTCCTCAAAAGTATCGTTGACGGCTTCATCGAGTCGTTCAATATGAAAGTAACTTTTTAGATCTTCCATATTTTCCATAAAGAAATCAAGGAGATACTCACCGTTTGTCCAATTACGGAACAATAGGGTGAGTTCGTCCGCTTCCTTATCCTGAGCTTTAACAGCCCAAAGATGGTCGAATCCATCGATTATCCGTACAAACTTCATACTATATAAACATTTATACAAGTGCAAAGTTATGAAGATAATCCGAAAAATGCAACTTATAGGTTGATTTTTCTCGGCCGTAAATTACCGGCAAACGAGGAAATTGGACGCGCATATAAAAGTTGGTACGCCTGAAGGAACAAACCGCCGCGATGTTGCTTATATTCCCTCATGGGGATAGACTAATTTCATGTAATTGAATCGGCTAAATTCGTAGTGAACCGAATTTAGCCTTAACAAAACCCACTTGATATTTAGCGTTTTACCTCTGACAAGTTCATGTAATGGTCATGTAATTCAAGGCTGAATGGAGGAACCAACTGCCCTTCTGGGTCTGCGGCATATCGCTCAATATCATATCGCTCGCGTAACTCCACCTCTTTGATAAAGAGTTCGGCACGAGCCTGTACGCGCTCATAATCAAGCAGCCGTTGATGGACGATTTCGGCCCTGCGTGTCTGGACTGCAAAATAATGGTCTGACACTGATTCACCGGCGTTTGAGCAAGATTCTTTAGCTTTATCTATGACAGAAAGGAAGTTACGATACTGGGAATTAGAGCAATAAGATTCTGACTATCGCAGCAACGGCAACAGCTACAACAACAGAGATAGAAACTCGAACCCATATCTTCAACTTATTGCTTATTAGCCAATAGACTGCAATAAATATGAATCCGGTAAATGCACCAACGAGAGTATGACTCCAAGTTGGCAAAAGTTCCGAGTTTACGATATATGCCAGTCCACACAGTATAATACATAGCATAGGATTCCAATTCTTCATATCAACATCCGGTGTCATTTTTCGCCAAGCATTGCAATGCAATCGCAAAAACGAGTAAAAAGATAATTTTGATTTTAATTTTCTTTGCCATAATATTTTGGTAAAGTTAGACAGAATAAACGGCTTTGTTCTCAACAAATGTTGAGAAATGCAGGTTGATGTTATTATTTTTTGCGAAGGCGGCTGAGGTGTGTCGGAGTAATGTTCAGCAGCGAAGCGATGTCCTTGAGCGAAAAGAGTTGGAACAGGTTCGGGTCGCAGCTTAGCAACTCGTCATAGCGTTGTTGCGGCGATTTGGAGTAGAGGTCAACGTGGCGGTCGTATAGGGTGTAGAATACTTCGCGAGTTGTGGCTTCGATTATTTGACGAACTCTTTCATCTGCCCGCATCAGATCCGCGACTTCCGCAGACGGTATACAATAGATTTCACAAGGCACGGTTGCTATGATAGAGCATCGCGATTTCTGCCGATAAAGCGAACCGGGGAAATCGCATACGAAATGACCTGCAAATTCAAGACCGACAACATGGGGAACTCCATCTGACGAATAGCATACATACTTAAGGGCTCCGGATTCAACATAGCCAATATAGCGTCCGACATTCCCTGCCATAATAAATGCCTCGCCTTTATCATAATGTCGAAGTTGACCGCGACTTTTGCAAAGATTCTGCCAAAAGTCGGTGTCGATATTATCGATATACGAGTTGAATTGCGAAGGCATACATTCTGGTCTATTAATCACCCACAAAGTTACATAGAAAAAAAGACAAAAGTTGTGACAAATGTCACAGCTGCCTGATAAAATAGCCTTTTTAGAGCTTTAATCTGCCGATTTTTCCTCGTCTGTGGTGTTCGTCGCTATAGATTCACGGAAGCGATGAAGCTGACGGCGAGAAATATTGAGGTATGTAGCTATCTCTACGAGTGAGACCATATCAAACAGGCATGAATAGCGCTCAAGCAACTGGCGGTAGCGTTGCTCCGGGGTGGATCGGTAGTTGTTATGATAAAAGGCGAGGCCAAGCAACAGCCTGACCTCTTAATCCTTTTATAGTGCGGATATTGAGACTAAAATCAATACCGGCACTTTTGTGAGAGCAAAGTTAGCTCTTTTTACAGATATAACAAAATATTTTTGACAATTGTTTTCTCAACCAGTAGGATTTATCTGATTCATATTCTTTTACCGCTCGATTATAGTCTGGGGAAGACCTCCACATTTTGAAAGGATGTCTACTATTACCGAGTAGGAATTGTATTTGTCAAGTATCTTCTGCAATTCAACCGCCATGTCGCGCTCTCTGTTTGCTGACACTTGTTTAAGCAAATATCTCACAACTTTAATACTGCCGTGTAAATTCATGTACTCCTCTGGATTACATAAATCGGCTGGACCTTTTTTAATACGCTTAAAAGGTTTGAAATCAAACAAAACACTCCCATGAGCACATGTATTTCTAAGAATCCTAACAAGTTCTATGTAGTTTTCAAATACATCGACATACTTGATGCCAAACCTGCGGGAAATGCGTTGCTTGACATTATGATCAAGCAATGCGGAATACAGCGTGACATTCTCACCAAGAGTCATTAATTCAATCGTCTTCCAGGCTGGAGCATATTTGTCACTGGGATATTTTTTGTGATGACGCCTTATTGTTGGATTCTTCTTGAAGGACTTGTTATATACGACATTATCGAATGCCGCTATAAAATTGCTGTCAACATATGCAGGATTTACGAACCAGTGGGAATCTGGTTTATATTCCATAGATCCCTCGTATGTAAGAATTGTCCTGAAATTGACTTCGATACGGGAGATGTATTTCAGGAGAAGATTCCTGAGCTCAAAATCGAAATAATATAATTTTACTGCATCTCCGAATCTGGTATCATCATTGTATAAGTGTGTCCTGTGATGTAGATCAGGATAAGTCTGTTCAAAGGGAAACAAATAGAACCCAAGGCGATAATAGCCTATATCGGCAAGTACCTCCTTTGCTTTTAGTTCGTCAATGACAACCAGCCCCCTGCTTTTGAGCAGCGATAATTGGTCTTCTATGGATAATGCCTGCTTTGTCATGATGCAAATTTACAAAATATAATGCAGACCGCATAGCATAAAATTCAGCTTTAATCTGCCGATTTTTCCTCGTCTGTGGT
Organism: uncultured Muribaculaceae bacterium; assembly: GCA_910585285.1. GTDB lineage: Bacteria > Bacteroidota > Bacteroidia > Bacteroidales > Muribaculaceae > Lepagella. The sequence continues at coordinate 11,917 of CAJUDL010000063.1, read as the reverse complement.
GTTCGTCGCTATAGATTCACGGAAGCGATGAAGCTGACGGCGGGAAATATTGAGGTATGTGGCTATCTCTCCGAGTGAGACCATATCAAACAGGCGTGGATAGCGCGCAAGCAACTGACGGTAGCGTTGCTCCGGCGTGGATCGGTAGCTGTTGAGCGTCTGATCGTATGCCTGTTCAAACAAGGCGTCCAGGAACTTGATATAGAGTGTGGGGTCAAACATCAACCGCTCACGAATCAGCGATGCAGGTATGACAAGGACATCAGAATCCATAAGGGCTATGATGTCGGTAGGAATCTTCTTGCCGTGCATAGAACTGATATAATTGGCGAGAACCGAACCCTCGAACACAAAACCGACTGTTTTGGCATTGCCGTCATTGTCAATCAGCGAGTGCTTGAAACCGCCAGACACAATCCATCCGGCACTTTTGAGAACTTCGCCCGTGCGTGCAAAATACTCGCCGCGCCGGAAATGGCGCAGCTTTCCATGCTTCTCGCATAGCTCTCTCCAGAAAGAGAAATCTATCGCTTCTTCAAATGCGTTGAACTGTGAGGACATATACTGAGTTAGACTTTTTCGAGACGGTTTTCGCGGACATACCAGAGATAGCCTTCGACGGAGGAGAATTTTCCGGTGCGCTTCAAACGCTCTACGTAGTCACGGACCTGACGGGAATATTTCTTCAACGATGTGAGCGAACCGAATTTATAGTCTATCACCACAGCACTGCCATCGGGCATCAGCATCACCCTGTCGGGACGGCGCGGACTTCTGCCGCCTCCGATTATCGAACGCTCGTTGATGGCTTTGGCTGTGCCATCAAACCACCCTCTTACTTCCGGTTCCATCATCCTATCCGCGAGGAATTCCTCTATTTCTTCCGCCTTCTCTTTGGAGAAGAGCCCTCGGCGGCGAAGTCGCGTTATGGAGGCATGCAGATCCTCCCTACGCCACACTCTTTCCATCACGGAATGCATGATATTTCCCTCCGAACGGGGATCGGGATCTTCTTCTTCGAATTCTTCGGCATCAATCACAGTTGGCAAATTCTCCTCCCGATATTTGAGGAAATCGGGAGTTACACGCGCAGTGTAATCTTCAATTGCCATTGCCGGATTAGTTTCCGTTTTTCTCTTTACCGGAGACACGGCATACTTCTCCCCTATCGTAATTTGAGTTTCGGATGAGTCCGCTTCCATAAAATCACGAAGCAAAGCGGATGTTGACAGTGGTTCCTGCCGTTTACCCTCCGTGCAGAATATATAGAGTTCATTGACCGCCCGCGTAAAACCGACATATAGCTTGTTGAGGGAATCCATTGTCACCATATCGATATATTCCCTGTAGACAGGTTCGTGGGCGGTACCTTCCATCTCTGAAGATGTATCTACCGGAACGAAAGGTGGTAATTCACGTTCATCAAGTTCTATCACCGCCGGTTTCACCCATCTCCATTCCGTTTTCCCTTTCGGCGGCGTTAGAAATGAGAATTGCGAAAAAGGTATCACCACGCACGGGAACTCCAAACCTTTGGCTTTATGAACGGTCATGACATTGACCGCATCCATCCCTTCCGGAGAGGAAATCGAGGCTTTCGAGCCGCGTCTACCCCACCATTGCAGGAAAGAGGCGATATCCGACGGGCGCGATTCGCAATATTCCAGCACTATATCCTGAAAAGCAGCGATAAACGGTGCATCACGTCTGCGCATATCCGAAGGAAGGAACGTAGCCGTTATACCCTCCACAAGCGCGGGGAGCGTGACAGCCTGCATCTCGGCAAGCATCTCGGCTATTGCATCGGTGTCAGAACCGGAAGCAATAAATTTCTCCAACTGTTCGGGAGTGGACAATCCCGGATTGCGAAGCGCAAACACCCTGAAATTACACTGCACATCGTCCCAATCGACCACACCTCGTTTATCCGCATCACCACCTGTTCTCACTTCCGGATTTGTGCCACGTCCAATTGTTTCGAGTGTGGTCAGAATCAGTTTTACAGATGGCGACGACGCTACTTTAAGCGACTGCTCCGAGATAAACTCTATTTTGGGTGTTCCCTCTTCTGATTCGGAATTAAAGCGAGTAAACTCGTTTATCAACGCCTCCCCTTCTGCGTTGGTATCTACTAAGAATGCAATGTCTCCAAGATGATAGCCGCGCGAAAGCAACTCCATTACAATACCGGGCATCTGCGCCACAATCTGCTCCTTGGCAACCTCTTTCTTGTCGGCTGCAACGATGTTTATTTCCACATATCCGCAGGGAGTTTCCGGTTCCCCATCTTTTCGCGGACGCACTTTCTGCCTGACATTGCCATAGAGCGACCGATAATCAAGCCCCGCATTCTCGCCTGATTCATTTTCTGCCTCCTCTGTAAGTCTTTCGGAAAGGCTTGCAAAGAAACCATTGTTGAATTCCACAATATTGGGATCACTGCGCCAGTTGGTGTTTTCACTCGGAGCATCGCCGAGTGTACGCACATTTCCGAATTCGCTTTCCACCTTCTCTGCAATGAGCGATGGGTCAGCATTACGGAAACGATATATACTTTGCTTGGCATCGCCAATAAGGAGGTTCTCATTTCCCCGACTCAGACTTTCTGAAAGAAGCGGTCGGAGATTATTCCATTGCATTCGCGACGTATCCTGAAACTCATCGATAAGAAAATGATTGAGACGTGTGCCGAGACGTTCGTATATGAAGGGAGCATCATCCTCTCCGATAATACGGCTGAGCAAAGAGTTAGTCTCAGCAAGCTCCACACTGTTGTTGTCTTCAAGATATTCTCTACGCTTACGGAGCGTTACTGAAAGAAGTCCCAGATACGGGAAATTCTTTTTATACAGATTCCAATGTTTATAAGTGGGAGAATCAAACTCTCCGAGCCATTCGAGACGCGCGGCTATCATCTCACGATAGAGAGGTTCGGCTTCGCCGTAAAAATCCGGATCTGCTTTCTTTCGTTTCAGATATGTATTCCCTTCGAACGATTCATCTTTCAGAGGTGAGAAAGAGACATCGGTGGTTTTGGGTTGTTTGTTCCATTTGCAACGCAGTGATTTGCGTGCATGATCGCGAAATTTATCTTTTGTAGGATCGGAACCGACAGAAAGCATGACCGATTCAAGCCGCGACGCTGCCGCTCTCATTCGCTCAAAAGGAGCATGAAGCGGAGCGTTGTACTTCTCATCAAGTGCATCGTAAAGCTCCGGCAGATCGGGAGTGCGGTCAAAATATTCCTCAAGAGAATCACGAATCTGCTTGAAATCCTCATTCTCAAGTTTACCCACCGACTTCATGAAACGATAATAGATCGATTTGCCATCATCCTTCTTTTGGAAGATATTCCACTTCTCTCCCGACTCGCGACCACGGTCCATAAGAATGTTTATCCAGTGCATCACACTCGCCGATGCCTTCTTCTCTTCAATGTCGTTAAGAGTGGCATCTATGCCGACACGAGCAAGATAATCGGAATCAAGTTCTATGGTGTAGGAATCATTGAGATCTGTTTCATAAGCAAAAGTGCGGAGCACAAGCTGAAAGAAGGAATCGATTGTGGAAACCTGAAACTCCGAATAGTTTTCAAGAAGTATATACAACGCACGTCGGCACACTTTACTGAGTTCGGCAGGAGAGACATGAAGATCACGACAGAAATCATCCATATAGTCAGGCAACTTTCCGGCGCGAGGAAATGCTAATGCATCAAGTTTCTCAACGATGCGTTGCTGCATTTCATTAGTGGCTTTGTTGGTAAAAGTTATTGCAAGGATATGATTCAGAGAATCATTAAGTTCCGGCACGGTACGCAACCGACGCGGACCATTCTCCTCCTTCACGGTGAGGTAATACCAAAGATATTTCTTCGCAAGTGTATATGTTTTTCCCGAACCAGCAGAGGCTCGGTGCAATTCCAACAATTCCGACATTAGTTCTTTTTTTTACAAAAAAAGTGATTTTTCCCCACCCCTCCAAAAAATACTTCCAAAAGAATCAGTTTTTACATTCGTTAACATATAAGTGCAAAACAGAGGCAGCGGAAGAGAATAATTTTGTATCGTAATAAATAAACTCAACTTTAAAAGAAAAACATTATGACTGCCACTGCTTATTCTTCAAACAATCCGGGGATGCACGGCATCCGTCGTTCTTTCGAGCCTTACCGTCGCACCTCTTCGCTTGCCACAGCGGGCAACCGCCCTATCTGCTACGGCGACAGACTCTTCGCACGCCTCGTGATGCACGGACGCACAGTCGTTGAGTTTATGGTCAATTCTGTCAACGACCTTTCAGAGCTCTGGGGCGAACTTCGTCGCCAATGTCGCGGCATCAGCGGACTTGCACGCCTATATCTACGCAACGCTTCGCGCGGCTGGAGCATGGAGAAACCTCTCATGCTGTATCCCGACCGACACATACAAAAAAACGAGACATCTTCGCGCAGCGAAAACATCTCGTCTGTATTCCACAAGGGAGCGCGTCAGCTCTCCCTCCCATTTTAACCAATGGTTTCTTCGGCAACGGATTTGACGGCTTCGTCGTCAACCTCCCATTTGCCGGGTTCATCAGGACTTATTCTTATGAAGTCCATCACATCATAGTAGTCAACCGTATCGACATTTTCGGGTTCGTCATCCTCGCTGTCGACAACTGTCACTTCCCATTTCTCAAGATTGATCTGCAGACGCGCATTATCGTCGTAGGTTTCCTCATCGGCGATATATTCAGCAACTGCATCCCTGATCTTCCCTTCAAGTTCTTCCTTAGTCATGACGTTTAATTAAACATTAGACATTGAACATTAAACATTCCCGGCAGGGATCAGTCTCTGTTGCCGCCAAGTATGCGAAGAAGGAAAAGGAAGAGGTTGATGAAATCGAGGTAAAGATTCATCGCGCCCATCGTAGCGAGTTTGTCGGCAAGTGCCGGCTCAAGATTGGCAGCCGCCATACGTCTTACCTGCTGAGTATCCCAAGCTGTAAGACCGGTGAAGATCAGCACGCCAACAATGGAGATGATCCATTCCATTGTAGAATTTGCCCAAAAGATATTCACCACGCTCGCAATGATCAGACCGAAGAGAGCCATCATCAGATAAGCACCCATCTTCGAAAGGTCAGACTTGGTGAAATAGCCATATACCGACATTGCGCCGAAAGTTCCGGCTGTAATGAAAAGTGTATAGACAATAGTGCCAAGACGATACACGAGGAATATGGGAGCAAGCCAGCATCCCATCAATGCGGAGAACAGCACGAAGAATCCGACCACCGCGCCTGATGACATCTTCTCCATTCTCGCAGGAATCACCCATGCCATCACGAACATGGCGATAAGCATTCCCCAGAACACAAGACGGTTGCCGAAGAAGAAACTGAGTGCTGCGGGTGAACTTGCCACACCGAGAGCACAGAAGGCAGACACCAACAGTCCGATAAACATACGGACATATACGCGTTTCATCACTGCGTTGGTCTGCGTCACAATCTCCTGACCTCCATAAAAGGGAGGAGGAGTCATTCTTGAATTGTTGTATTCCATATTAAGATACTGTTTTCAATTTATTAGACACAAAACGTGCCAAAAAGTTTATTTCAATCCTGCAAAAGCATCACATTCTTTCCGGCATCTCTATGCCGAGAAGCGACATTGCGCTCTTGAGAGTTCTGCCAACCACGAATGAGAGCAGCAGGCGGAGATTGCGTTTCTGCTCATCCTCTTCTCTGAGAATGGAGTAATCGTGATAGAACTGATTGTATTCCTTTGCCAAATCATATGCATAATTTGCGATAAGCGCCGGGGAATAATTCTTGCCGGCTTCCGCCACAACCGATGGGAAATCCGCAACCTTCTGAATCAAGACAGATTCCTTGGCATTAGGTTCACTCTGCGGAGTAGCCTGCGGATCAAATCCCTCAGACTTACGTATCACCGAACGGATACGGGCGTAAGTATACTGAATAAAGGGACCGGTGTTGCCATTGAAGTCAATGGATTCCTTCGGATTGAAGAGCATGTTCTTGCGCGGGTCAACCTTCAGAAGGAAATATTTCAAAGCTCCAAGACCGACCATTCTTGCAATTTCCGCACTCTCCTCAGCCGGCATCTCTGCAAATCTTTCAGCGCCCATCTCTGCTGCCGAGGCAACCATCGTGTCGATAAGGTCATCTGCATCCACCACTGTGCCCTCGCGGCTCTTCATTTTCCCTTCGGGAAGCTCGACCATGCCATAAGAGAAATGTGTCAGGTCTTTACCCCATTTGAAACCGAGTTTATCAAGAAGGAGCGAAAGCACCTGAAAATGATAGTTCTGCTCATTGCCGACAACGTATATCATCTTGTCGATCGGGAAATCCTGATAACGGAGCTTTGCAGTGCCGATATCCTGAGTCATATATACGGATGTGCCGTCAGCACGAAGAAGAAGCTTGTGGTCAAGACCATCGCCGGTAAGATCAGCCCATACCGAGCCATCTTCCTTGCGATACATTATCCCCTTTTCGATACCCCCAAGCACAAGATCCTTACCCTCAAGATATGTGTCAGATTCATAATATATCTTGTCGAAATCCACACCCAGGCGACGATAAGTCTCATCGAAACCGGCATAAACCCAACCGTTCATCATCTTCCAAAGTTCGCGCACTTCAGGATCGCCAGCTTCCCATTTGCGAAGCATCTCACGTGCCTCTGCCATGAGAGGAGATTTCTTCTCAGCCTCTTCTTCGGAAACATTCTCCTTCTCCATGATTTCCTTGAGTTCGGCTTTATAATGTTTATCGAAAGCCACATAGAAATCACCGATAAGATGATCACCCTTCTTACCCGCAGTTTCGGGAGTAGCGCCGTCGCCCCATTTCTTCCAGGCAAGCATAGACTTGCAAATATGGATGCCTCGGTCGTTGACAATATTTGTCTTCACCACCTTGTGACCGTTCGCTTTAAGTATCTGAGAGAGAGAATATCCAAGAAGATTGTTGCGTACATGTCCGAGATGGAGGGGCTTGTTTGTATTAGGTGATGAATATTCCACCATCACAAGGTCGGAATTGTCATCAGCCTTACGGATGCCATAATCAGCATCAGCAGCTATCTCATGAAGCAGTCCAAGCCAGAATGCCGGATTTATGGTGATATTGAGGAATCCTTTGACTACATTGAATTTTTCTACGGCTTCAAGGTTCTTCTCCAACCATTCACCAATTTCCGTAGCGGTAGCTTCGGGAGCTTTACGGGAAATTTTGAGCAACGGGAAAACCACTACGGTGAGATCACCCTCGAATTCACGTTTTGTTGCCGATGGAGTTACCACTTTCGGCTCTATATCGGCGCCGTAAAGCTCTTTTACAGCTTTCACCACGCCTTCAGCTATGATAGTTTCTATTGTCATTGACTCTGAAGCAGTTTAAAATAAATTTTAAGTCTCGCAAGCTTCAACTTAAAGTTTAGAAGTTTAAAAGTTTAGAAGTTTAGATGACGCTACCCAGATAAACACTCTTTATTTCGCTCCAAATAAACTCATAAACTGCGCATCGCGCAATTAAACTTATAAACTTCAACTTTACGCTTGCGAAAGTTGAATGAAAAGATATATGCTGCAAAAATACAAAAAAACGGGGTGAAATACAAATAAAGCCTGCTCCCGGAGGGGAACAGGCTTCTGATTCTTGCCGTGTGCGGATTATTTTGCGAGATCTGCGGCGGGTTTGAATTTAACGACCTTGCGAGCGGGTATCTGGATTTTCTCCTTAGTCTGAGGATTGATACCGGTGCGAGCCTCTTTCTCAACTACTGAGAATGTACCGAAGCCGATAAGCTGCACTTTGTCATCGTTAGCGAGAGCCTGCTCGATTGATTCGAGAGTAGCTTCGAGAGCAGCTTTAGCTGCTACTTTATTCAACTGGGCTTTAGCCGCGATCTCATTTACTAAATCTGTCTTGTTCATACTGCGTTTGGTATTAAGTTGTATATGTGTGTGAATATTTCAGTTTGAATAATTCAGGTATATAATAGTTGATTTAAGTTTGTCTTAGAAACTATTTGTTGGTTTCTGATAGGTGCAAAAACAAATCTGCCACAAATATAAACATTAAAAGCAGAATTTCAAACATGTTACACATATTTTTTCAAAAAAATCTTTATTTTTGATATAAAAACCACTTTTTTAACTCATTTTCTGCTATAAATCACAAAAAATATGGTGCAAGAGTATTTATAACCCTTGCACCATTCTTAATTTTGATATACCTGTAATCTTGACTTTACTGGATAACAATCTTCTTCGCCGATGCACCCTGACGGCGTATGTAAACGCGCCCTGCCTCGGGACGGTCAACACGTAGCCCGTCAATTGTGTAATATTCCACTGGAAGATCTGAATCTCCATTCGCATGGTCTACGTCATCTATTCCAGATGTCTTTGGAGCATGTGGGAGGGTGATCTTAAGATACCTGCCGGATCTTGGAACGAATAGATCGTCGTAGTTCTGCAATCCAAGTACACTATTGTCACTGTTGAATACAACATTATTATCAGCATCCATCGTGCCGAAGTACACGTCAGGCACTTCTTCCAATGAATTGTAATTATTACAAACCAAACTATAATTTGCCATAGTATTGATGTAATAAAAACCATAAGCGTTGGAAGGACACATGAGGTATGTGTTAATGCCTTTCGAACTTTCCGTCACCCTGAGATCAGCATTATCATACATATTTACCCTATTGGAATTGCGGGCATCGATATATGTATATACAGGAAATCCGGGATTGCGGAAATATTCGGTAGTCTTTTCGGCATCAAGGCCGATGATGTTATAAGGTATGCCGAACATATTGTTGATACGATATACATCGGGGGTATTCTCGTTCTCCCACGCCTCAAGACATACTCCCTCTCCAAACATTTGCAATTGATCACCAAAGGGTGAGGCCAGCATGTCATTGTCATATATTGGGATACCCCCCTCTACCAATTTCCATGCCGGATCATCGTAAACAAAGTATTTATTTTGCAGAATGGTTCCGTAATGGGGATTGCCATTTGAATCCTTAGGAATCACTACAAGCAGGAACCTGCCATAGGTGGCTGGAGTGAGATCTTCTATATTGATTGCAAGAGACTCCTTACCGTTTACAGGAACATTCACAACATTATATTGCGAACCGTTGCCCTCAATATCATTGAACAACTGCTCGTAGAACCATCTGTGTAAAACTACATCTTTTTCCGGCACAAGAACACAGTCTACGGAGGCAACCTCGGGCGACAAGTCGGTTATTGTCATATTGTTAGAATCAATACTCAGAGAATACTCCACATACCCTGGAAGTTCTATGTTAAAAGGGTATTTACCTTCCTCCTCCCAATTATTGAGATATATCCCGCTGTTCACATATGGGGTCGTTGAAAAGGTTAATCGATTATCGATTAGTTTTCCCCAGATAAAACCTTTTTCCTTATCAAAATATTCTTTCATGTTTTCACCACTAACAGCGGGGGATGTGTAAATCATTCCGGGCCATTCAACTTCTGAATTCTCTTTCAATCCGGTAAACGACTTGTCTATTATTACCCTGGATGGATCTGAAGCGTCAATATAAACATAGTATGTCTCCGCAGGATCAATATGTCCCTGAACTTTATCGTATAACGGATGTGTCGGTCCGAAAGCGTTCTCCAGTCTGTATAGTCCCGGGTTGGCTATGTTTCTTGAAATCCTCACCTTGGAAGACGAGGGTTTTTGCTCTTTCCAGACAATAGTACCATCACCGGCTGCTGATTCCACATAAATCTCATCCTGAGGCAACCATGAATTAGCGATATAGTCAGTCATTTTGCCCTCTCCCAAGTATTCCCATTGACCACCCCATTTCCCAACCCGGTCAATATTGGAATAAAAAGTAGTGGCTATATATTCTCCTACCGCCACCCCGTCATCTCCCAATGGAAACGCATAAACCAGAGTTTCGTAATCTTTCACCTGCATGCCTACATGGTCGAGAGACACATCTGAATAGGGCAGCTCTACGTCAGGGTTTGATCCGTATAGCTTGGCAATGTCTGTATAAAGTATTCCTCTTTCCAATGGAACAATCACGATACGGACTTTCTTGACAGACTCTGAAGCAGTAAAAGACAAAGGAATGACCTTTACATCTTTCCCATAAAACCTTTTAGATGAAGAGAATTCGAAAATGAATTCCGGAGCATCATCCATAGTGAGAATTTGTCTTCCAAAACTCCATCCGGAGTGATCATTCACCATTAGCCATGTATTAGGAAACGAGAACTTCTTAGTTTCCTCGAAAAATGCGCCGGGACTACGACTGGCAAGCATGAAGTTCTCATATTGATAACCGGAAGGAGCAGGAGCGAGAGCCGACGGTAAGATCCATGCCTAATGTGTCGACGGTGTATAACTGACCATAATATCATTCCCGTTGACTACTTTCTTGAAAACAAACTGGACGTTATCCTCATTATTCAGGTCTTGTCTGCGCATGACATCGAACGTTTTCTCAAATACAGGTGCCGGCTCGTCCGGAATCCAGATTGAAAATATGTCCCTGATACTATCATAAACACCATCGGAAAATGATGTCTTCCCATACATGCTCCACTCCGACCATTGAGTATCGGCTTCTTCTGTACGAGTCTGCACAAGAGCGGGAGCTTGTTTAAGAGATACTTTTTCGCCAAGCACATTTTGTGCCCCTAAAGATGGCATACACAAACACAAGGCAAATAAAAAACAGTAAATTTGTTTCATGTTTAAAATGTTAAAATATATTGTCGAATATTATGAATCTTAAAATTAAATCATTATTTCTGAACAGACAAATTTCAAATTACCCCCCCCATTTTATAACTTTAATTATGATAATATAACATATTTTAACAAAAAAATCTCAATTTTTATCTTCTTTTATGGGGAGGCATGTCCTTCACCCCAATAGCACATCGAGGATCATCATCAGCAGAAAACCGGCGGCGAAACCGATTGTGCCCATGTTTGAATGCTTACCCTCTTGAGTCTCGGGGATAAGTTCTTCAACAACCACATACATCATGGCTCCGGCTGCAAATGCCAGAAGATATGGCAACACGGGGATAATGATGCCGGCAAGCAAGATGGTAATTACAGCTGCCGCAGGTTCTACGATGCCGCTCAATCCACCGATTAGAAACGATTTCTTTTTGCTGTTGCCAGCCATCCGCAGAGGCATCGAGACAATCGCGCCCTCCGGAAAATTCTGGATTGCAATGCCGAGCGACAATGCGAGAGCACCAGCCATAGGGACATAGGCATTGTTTTCCAACGCCGCGGCAAGCACTGCTCCGACAGCCATTCCTTCCGGAATATTGTGAAGCGTAACGGCAAATGTAAGCTTAGCAGTGCGCGAAAGATGACTTTTGGGACCCTCGCTTTCTCCATCCTCTAAATGCTGGTGAGGAACTACCATATCAAGAAAAAGGAGGAACAGTATTCCCGCCGCAAAACCAATAATGGCAGGAAAGACGCTCATAAATCCTTCCCTCCCCGTCATTTCGATAGAAGGGATAAGGAGTGACCATACGGATGCCGCCACCATCACACCGGCGGCAAATCCGGTAAGTGTCTTCTGAAGCCGCACAGGCATATTATTCCGCATCAGAAACACGCATGCGGCTCCGAGTGCAGTTCCGACAAAAGGGAGTATCAGTCCAACAATTAATCCGTTCATACCTCTATAACACCCGCTTTTCGAACCAAGTTCGATAAAGCAAAGTAATTCGATAGAGTAAAGCAAAAAAGGTAAAAGGATAAAAATTGAATAGCGGTTGATAACTAAGTTATCAACCGCTATCGTACCCTGAGCCGGGGTCGAACCGGCACGGATTGCTCCACTGGTGTTTGAGACC
>CAJUDL010000062.1 GCA_910585285.1 uncultured Muribaculaceae bacterium | reverse complement strand
CAAGGACTCCCTGATTATGAGTCAGGTGCTCTAACCAACTGAGCTATGGGACCGCGCTATTAAGCGTTGCGAGTGCAAAATTAATCTCTTTATCGCTAATTTCCAAATTTTTTTGGAAATTTAATTATACATTTCTAATTTTGTCGTATAATTTATTCAACTTTCGCAAGCGTAACGTTGGAGTTTAAGAGCCTAATAGCGCGGGCGCAGTTGATAACTTTTTAACTTTGAGTTTAAGCTCGCGAAACTTTAATTACGTATTTGTCAAATAATTTAGCCATGAAAGATATTAAAGATATGAAAGAGAAGGATTTTGTGCTTGGAATTGACATGGGTGGAACCAATACGGAGTTTGCTGTGGTCAATGCGCGCGGTGAGATAATTGGAAGGGATTCAATTCCTACGGTAGGTCATAAGGATATTTATGATTTTGTTTCTTGCCTGAAGGGCGCAGTGGATGCTTTGTTGGAACGTACCGGAACAAATGGATGCATCCGAGCGATAGGAGTAGGGGCTCCTTGCGCTAACCAGTATACAGGATGTATAGAGGCTGCCACTGATCTTCCATGGGACTCGCCTATCCCTCTGGCATCGCTTTTAGAGCGGGCTTTCAGTCTTCCCACTTCAATTACGAATGATGCCAACGCTGCGGCTGCGGGAGAAATGGCTTATGGCCATGCCCGCGGGTTGAAAAACTTTATAATGATTACACTCGGGACTGGAGTGGGCAGCGGTATCGTATGTGACGGACATCTTCTCTCCGGCTCCCGTGGTTTTGCGGGGGAACTCGGGCACGTATTGGTGAGAGGTAACGGTGACCGCCTCTGTGGATGCGGAAGATATGATTGTCTGGAGACATATTGTTCTGCAAAGGGGATTGTAAGGACTGCCAAAGAGATGTTGGGCAACTCCGATATGGATTCCGAACTCCGTTCAGTTCCAGAGGAGTCTTTGTCGGCAAAAACTATTTGCGAGGCTGCTCAGCGAGGCGATGTGATTGCTAAGGATGTGTATGAGTTCACTGGAAAGATACTTGGAGAAGCCTGTGCTAATTTTGCGGCTTTCACCGATCCAGAGGCGTATATAATCTTCGGAGGGGTGGCAAAGGCGGGCGACCTTATAGTGGAGCCCATGCGTCAGGCGATGGAGCGAAATATGCTTCATCTCTATAAGGATAGGGTGGAAATCCTGTTTTCTTCGCTCAAGGATGCAGAAGCGGCTTTGCTTGGAGCTTCGGCTCTTGCGTGGGATATGCCCGAAATTTAGTGAACTTTTATTTGCAAAATTAGTGTTATATTGGTAATTTTGCATTTACGGACGAAATCGTCTTTCTATGTTTTAAAGAAAATCAGCCGGATTTACGTTAGAATATAAGAGAGATTTAAAATTAAATTGTTATGAAAAAGCCGGATCGTTTACTCGCAGAGAAATTGCTGCAGATTAGTGCAATCAAATTACAGCCTGAAAGTCCCTTTATGTGGGGATCAGGTTGGAACTCACCTATATATATCGAGAATCCCCGTCTGCTTTCATATCCTGATATCCGGAATCTTATCAAGATTGAGATGGCGAAGGAGATCATAGAGCATTTTCCGGATGTCAATGCCATAGCAAGCGTATCTACAGGTGCTATACCTATGGGAGCTATAGTGGCAGATGCATTAGGTCTCCCGTTTCTTTTTGTCCGTTCTACTCCTAAAGACCACGGATTGGAAAATCTGATTGAAGGGAACCTTAAACCTGGTCAGAAGGTGGTGCTCGTGGATGATTTGATTTCTACTGGGGCAAGCTCTGTAAAGGCATCCGAGGAGTTGCGTCTCGCAGGTGGAGATGTCCTTGGTCTTACTGCAATCTTCAACTATGAATTTCCAATGGCGGTAAAGCGCTTGCGTGATGAAAATATTACTTTGATTCCATTGGTGAATTATTCAGCAATGCTTGAGGTTGCGCTTGAAACAGAATACATACGTCCCGATGATATAGCCACTCTTCAGGAGTGGCGTAAGGATCCAGCCAACTGGGTTCCGGGAAATAAAGAATAATAACAATATGGCTACATATAGAAGCGAGGATGTGACTCTCGGTGCTCCTGCCGAAACCGTATTCCTCAAACTTGATAATCTCCAGGGACTTGGAGAGATGATAAAGAATGCTCCCGCCGAGCAGATTCCTGCCGACAAGCGTGATATGCTTGAGCAGATTGAGGTGTCTGCCGACAGAATATCTTTCCCTGCCGGTCCGATGGGAGCGATAACGCTCCGTAAGACACAAAGCGTTAATCCATCCCTTATTCGTCTTGAAGGGGAGGGGACTCCTGTCCCGATGTCGTTGAGCCTTCATATCTTATCTATGGGAGAGGCGACGAGCACGGCTTCGGTAGAAATAGATATCCAGATTCCGGCTATGCTTAAACCCATGGTGAGTGGTCCTCTTAATAAAATGACTTCGGAATTCGCCAATATGCTTAGGGCGATTCCTTTTGAATAAATGAGAATATTTAATGCGGTTCTGACCGCTGTTTTTACAACTGCCGTCCTTTTGTTTTCGGGCTGTCATTCAGTTGATGACGAAAGGATCCCGGCGATGCCCGTAAGCATCAATCTTTCGGATGCCGGACTCTGGAATACGTATGGCGTATCGGGGTTCGGTCTGTTCCGTTATTTTATTCCTCAGCTTAATGAGCCGGCAGGTTACCGTTATACAGCCAATACCGCAACCGGCTTTGGCGGAGTTCTGTTGATCGGGGGAATGGATCCGTTCACAACCGAGACGAATGTTCCGCTTGCGTACGATATGGCATGTCCTGTTGAATGCGATCCTAATGTAAGGGTGGCAGTAGATGCTACTTCGTTTGAGGCAATATGTGGAAAATGCGGTTCGCATTATGACGTCACAATGCAGGGAGGCGCTCCGTTGTCGGGACCTGCAACCGAGGGCAAATACAAATACGGTCTTACCCGATATCAATGCCTGCGTTCTGTAGGCGGGGGTTATATGATAACACGATAATCAAAAGATGCGATGGGAATTCTCGAAGGAATATTTTACACGATGTGGCGGGGACTCGCCATCGGCATCATAATTTCAGCCCCTATGGGACCGGTAGGGATATTGTGTGTGCAGCGCACGCTCGACAAGGGTAGAAGAACCGGTCTCTATACAGGTGTGGGGGCGGCAATTTCAGATCTTTTATACTGTTTACTCACCGGCTTCGGACTCTCTTTTATCGAAGAATTCCTTGAGCGCAACAGCAATATTATCCAGCTTTTAGGAAGTGTCGTGCTTATTGGATTCGGCATATATCTATTTAAATCCAATCCTTCCCGCAAATTAAAGAAACCATCGGAACAGCGTATTCCAGCGGGGCGAAATATATTAAACGGATTCTTTTTCACGGTATCCAATCCTTTGATTATATTCTTGATAATAGGTTTGTTCGCGCGTTTCAATTTCCTGATGCCGGAGATTAAATTCTATCATTATATAATTGGGTTTATCTTTATCTTCTTAGGAGCGTTGTTGTGGTGGTATTTTGTCACATTTTTTGTAGACAAGGTGCGTGCCCATTTCAACTTGCGCTCCATGTGGCTGATAAATAAAATAATAGGTTCAGTGATATTCCTTTTTGCAATAGTCGGGATCATCACGGCGGTTACAGGGCTGGCTTCTGCCTCGCGTCCTGTTGTAAATATGAATTCAGGGAGAGGTTTCGGCTCATTCATTAATGCCACAGACACTACGCTGATCATAGATAATGCCAGTAATAAAGTAGTGGAGGATTTAATTGGAGTTGGCGCAGGGAGGCATATGGTCTGGCAATTCAGAACTGCGAACCTTCATGCCTCTAACGGAAAGAGACATAAATATGATGATGGTTCCGGAGGCGTAGGAAGCGTTTCTTTTCCGGAGTGGGGTATAGTAATGAAAGGGAGTGAGGATTGCATGATTTCTTTCAAGACGGTTGATGATAGACTAAACGAAACGTATGCTTCTCCTCGAGTGGTGATGACGGTAAAGGTCGGTGAAAATATTTGCACTCGCAAAGATATTTTCTCCGACTTCAATTTATATGACGGAGAGAATGCATTTCGTCTGTATATCGACAAGACCGGGTGGAAGCTGAAAGGTGGTAACAGAACCTACAAGCCATTGGCAGAATGCGATATTCGTGATTTCTGTGTTGACAGCATTGGCTATGCCGTGATGCCGGGAGGCAGGATACGTGTGGATTACATATCTATTGATATTGCCGGTTCTGACTTTAGTTCCAAGAATAGTATCTATTCCGATAAGGAGGAGTTAAGGAAATATTTTGAACGATCCTCAGATGAAAAGGAGGGTGAATGGGGGATTTTTGACCGCATGCTTGAAGATAACTACATGAGAATGGGAGGGGAATATCGCATTGCCCTTGTTAAATCGGAATCAGGTTATGATATGGTTTACCTGGATGGTGCTGTCAAGAATCCCGGAGAGTGGAAACCAGGCATGAAAAAGGGGCGGCTTACAACCACCCCTTTTGAAAATGTTTATAATGTTGAATGGATTGATGCATCCGGCGATATTATTAGTGGAGCGAAGGCTCAGTTCGAATCACCAATGCTACGAATCATCTTTCCCGAACATTCATCTGAACTTCGTCTCCGCAAGATCAGATAACTCCCAGCAAAATATACAATCCGTGTTCACTCAGAATGTCTGACAGCTCTCCCGCCGACAATTCTACTTGGATTGTGCCTTCAGAATATGGCGCAATCTGGTATGGATCATAGCTGAATATTATTCCTTTGGATGTTAGTCCGAACTGAGACGGGAAGCTTACCTCATTGATTGGCATAAGCAATTCATGTCCCGACTCCTTAAGTTTGGTCCTGATCATTTCCATGAGAGTTTTTTGATAATCAGGTTTGAAAAGATCTCCTAAAGAGATAATTTTCCCATCAGTCAGACAGAAATTAACATACGTTGTGTTTGTATTTCCGTGCGCAGCCAGACAAGGATACACGTATTTGATGTTCTCCCATACAATGGCTCTTGGAGTCATAAGAGTTGTAGCCAGTGTGGATATCACTTCTCCGCATGCATCCGTGTCGGAGGCTGCCATATCCGTGATCTGAAGAGAATCCGTCATCACAGGCTCAGCATTGCCATCGATAAAATGAATCCCGGCAATATTCATCAGGGTTTCACGCAATGTTTTGATATCAGTGTCGCCAATATCCTCCGGCAATACGCCCTGACCAATGAATCTTACCAGTTTGCCGCCGGGTGCCTCAAGCGTGTCATTCCCCGTAAACTCACTTATGATATCATATGTATAGGATTCAAATTTAATATCTCTGGATAGTTCCTTTGTCTCAGAATCATTCTCCTTGTTTTTGGTGCTACAGCTTGCTCCCGCTATCGCTATAAATGCCGCCAGAGCTGTCAATACAATTTTATTCATAATATTTTTGTGCGTTTTAAACTATTATTAATGTAACTGATTAATATATAGACTAATGTATTACCAACCTCCGGATGCACCGCCTCCACCCGTGGAGCCACCGCCGAATCCTCCTCCAAATCCGCCACCGAATCCACCGCCGCCGCGATGACCTGACATCGCACCTATCGCCGCGCCTGCGATTAAAGGAGCCGCAGATTCTTTTCTGGGTATAACAAACGGTTTGCGTTTTTGATGGTGGCAGAATTGACATTCATATATCTTTTCTCCTCTGCCTTGATGTGTTGTAGTGGCTGGCACAAGAGTCTTTTCACCGATAAGACACATTGCCACTGTGTGGCAATTGGGGCATTCAGTGTATTTCTGCTGTTTCTTCTTGAATGCATACCTTTCGATAGTTCCGCATTTGGGACATTCCCACACATCATAGTCAATAGTGTCCAGCTTTTCTTCAAAATCCTGTGAGTCGGATAAAAGTTCATTGTCTTCTTCCTCACCGAGACGGTTCATTTTTGCCCCGCAGGTAGAGCATTTCAGTTTGCGAGTCCTATATGATCGATAAAGTAATAGAGCGAGCAGAAAGAAAATCAGTCCGCTGCCGAGGGAGAAGATGGCAGCCGCCCCAAACGTTGTCAGGGAATCTCGCCACATTATTGCCTTGTGGTAGTTATCTTTGTTTTTACGTGATTTTACCAGATAAAATATAAATAGACCCAGAGAGAAAAGGAATGCGCAGGCAGCTATGATCTTTCCGAACTTCAACAAAACATCTCCCGATAGTGTATTTACGCTTCCTGAGAAGTTATCGTCTTTTTTTGATTTAAGCTCTTCAGCAACAGCTGGATCCGAAAGTGCCTGTGCCATAAGGGTGGAAGCTCCTAAGGCAGCAGCATTTATGTCTCCCTGTTTCATATTGGGGATTATTTCGGAATTTATGATGTTTTTGCATGCGATATCCGGGAGGGCACCTTCGGCTCCGTAACCGGTTGTGATGCGGGCGCGTCTTTGTTCGGGAGCAATCACAAGCAACACACCATTGTCTCGGTCATCTTTGCCGATACCCCAAAGCGTGAACAGCTGTTCGCTCCAGTCTTCAATGGGTGTGTCGCCAATTGAAGGTGGAATTGCTACCACGGCTTCAACAGATGTTTGCTGACGCAGGTCCCAGAGACGGCGGTTAATCTCATCTTTTGTTTCCTGCGACAGAAGATTGCCCGGATCGGACACATACTCATATCTGTTCGCAATGTTGATATTCGGCATCATTTTAGGCGTGTAGTCTTCGCCTCTGGCAGCAATAATGCTTATAAATAATGTCAAGTATATTAATATCTTTCTCATTGTAATTATGTATCACGTAAGTAAGTAATAAAAATTAACCGATATAAGCAAGTAATGAAATCTTGCACTATAAAACTTGTTCTTTTTGGCTGTTTTCACCTTGTAATTCAGTCGCATATGCCTATATGCTCCATCATTACGCGGCAAAAACATCTCAAAAATAACTGCGTTTTATATGTGCCTTAATTTTCCTTACATACTTAGTTATTAAACAGCCGGAAGGCTATGTCCGTTTAATTTGCGGAAAAGATCAAGAGCATAGACGTCGGTCATGCCAGATATATGATCGAGCACGCTCTGGATTCTTTCATACAGTGTTGGAGCCGTGGTGTCATATTGTTGTGGTATAATGTTGAGAAGCAACTTGGAATAATTCTTCTCCGGATTGAGCACGGCTTCCATCAGTGTGTCAAGAAGATATGTAAGGATGCGGTTGCCCGCAAGTTCTATGTCCACAACTTCCGGTGCGCAATAAATCTTCTCCCAAGCCGTGCCAGAGCATTTGGAATAGGCATCCTTTAGAAGCGGATTCATATTGTCGATAAGCGTGCCATGGAAATCTCCTTCGAGTATTCTTTCTTCGTTGCGGGCGAACACATCGGCACAATCCACTACCATGGCTCCGATTGCGTTCGATCTCAGATAGGCAATCTTTTCATTCGGGTCATCGAGATGTCCCAGCATACGTTTCATCCTGTCCTGATCTTTATCTTCGAAGAAGTTGAGCATAAGTTCGATAACTTCCTGCATCCCTATGATTTTCAATTTGTGCGCATCTTCGAGATCCATTATCTGATAGCATATGTCATCTGCTGCTTCAGTAATATATACGAGAGGATAACGACAGAATTTTCCGGAAGATGTCTCAGGAATGCCGAGCTGGGAAGCGACACGTCTGAAGATTTCCTCCTCTGAAGAAAAGAATCCGAACTTCCCTTTTTCTCCGGCAAGCAGAGAGGAGTAGGGATACTTTACGATTGATGCGAGTGAGGAATATGTCATTGCCATCCCCCCGTTTCTTCTCCCTTTGAATTGATGTGTCAGAAGTCGGAAAGAATTTGCATTTCCTTCAAAATGAATGAGATCAGTCCATTCTTTTGCTCCGAGGCGGTTTTTGAGAACCTGACCGTTCCCTTCGCTGAAGTACGTGGAGATAGTTTTTTCTCCTGAATGTCCGAATGGTGGATTTCCAAGATCATGGCAGAGACAAGCCGCCGCCACAATATCGCGCATCCCGTCAAGTTTATGAGTCCAGGGTTCGCCCTTATATTTCTCATGAAGCCGGATCGCAACCTCGTTACCCATAGATCTTCCTACAGAAGATACCTCAAGGCTGTGGGTCAAACGGTTATGCACGAATATGCTCCCCGGCAAAGGGAACACCTGAGTCTTGTTTTGTAATCTCCTGAAAGGGGATGAAAATATGAGACGATCGTAATCCCTCTGGAAATCTGAACGGGTATGATGCCTGCTGTCGTGAAATTCCTCCATTCCAAGACGCTTATCGCATATAAGTTGATCCCAATTCATCATATCTGCTTGCTTATATTGATGGGAGTGGTGTTATTGAATAAATGCAAAATTACACAAAATAGTTGAAAATCCTTGAAGACGGCAACGTTATTTATGACAATAATAGGCGAATGGATTGCGTTATTTTATCAATGAAACAGTTTCGACCCGACATCACTGATTTTCCGAAGACAATCCGCACCCTAATGTTTGTGGCTTGTGCCGTCTTGCTCTGCTCATCACCGGCGTGGGGAAAACCCGGTGACAAGATTTTAAATCGCCCGTATGCCGATCAGAAGCGTTGGCATTTCGGCTTCTCTGTCGGGACTCAGTTTCAGGATTTAAGTTTTACGCACAATGGGTTTGAGACGCCAGCTCCTGAAAATGGACAATGGTTTGTGGAAATTCCTTCGTATGCTCCAGGCATATGCGCCAATGTGCTTGCAGATTTGCGTCTTCACAAACATTTCAACCTTCGATTCTCCCCGGGAATGTATTTCGGGTCAAAGAGCGTAGAGATGATAGATGCCCGCAGTGAATCGAAACTGCGACAGGAAATCAAGAGTGCAAATGTGGTTCTTCCTCTTGACTTGAAGGTTTCCGGTGAAAGGTATCATAATTCTCGCCCATATGTCACCTTGGGTGCCATGGCTACATTCGATGTTGGAAAAAGGCGTTCTGATTATCTGCAATTCAATACGGCGGATGCATATCTTACAGTTGGTTTGGGATGCGATTTCTATCTTCCTTTCTTCAAATTGAATCCGGAAATCAAGTTCTGCTTCGGACTTACGGATATTTTGCGTCACGATCGTCCGGATCTTGTAGATAATCCGGATATGATGAAAATCACCCAGTCGCTGACCAAGGTTAAATCGAAGATGTTTGTACTCACATTTTATTTTGAATAAGGATCACGGAATGCGTTTGAATAAAAGATATATTATTGCTGTTGCGGTTTTCGTGGTCTCGGCATTGTGCTTTCATGAAGGGGCTTTTGCTCAGAACGACGTGCAGTTCACTCAGTATTGGGCAGTCCCCACATACTATAATCCGGCTGCGACGGGCGACATTGATTTTGTTCGGATCCGAGGAGGAGCACGGATGCAATGGGTCGGTATCGACAATGCGCCCCGCAGTTTTCTTGCTGCCGCGGATATGCCGGTGAAAATTGGCAAAAAAAGAATTGGTGTCGGTGTGAACATGAGTCAGGAGTCACTCGGCCTTTTTTCAAACATGCTGGTGAATGCCCAGGGAAGCTACAAGATGAAATTCCTTAAAGGAGTGCTTTCTATAGGTATTCAGGCAGGTTATTACAATACAAAATTCAAGGGCTCTGAAGTGTACATCCCCGAAGGTGATGATTTTCACCAGCCAGTGGACGAAGCGATACCAACAAGGGATGTCACAGGTAATTCCTTCGATCTCTCAGCCGGACTTTGGTATACACACAAGTATTTCACTCTTGGCATTTCCGGTCTCCATCTGCTTGAACCGACTGTTCGTCTTGACAGTGAGGGAGCCGAAACAGCAGAGGTGTCGCAATACGAGACAATACTCAAACGCGCTCTCTATTTTACGGCAAGTGGCAATATCGGGCTCAAAAACACGTTATTTGAATTGCAGCCCTCCATTATGGTGAAGACTGATTTTGATAATTTTGCAGCCGAACTGACCATGCGTGCGATGTATAATAAATTCCTTTCTTTCGGAATCGGATATCGCTATAAGGATGCTGTCTGTGCGATGATAGCTGCCGAATTTAAGAATTTTTTTATAGGATATTCCTACGATTACCCAACATCAGCCATCTCCAAAGCTTCTTCCGGGAGCCATGAAGTAATTGTTGGATATAGGGTTAAACTCGATTTCAGCGGTAAAAACAAGAATAAGCACCGCTCAATCAGGATAATGTAAGAAATAATCAAGCTTCTATGATAAATATGAAGAAATCAACATATTCAATTACAGCTTTCGGCGGTCTTCGCGGTGCCTTGGCAGTATGCGCGGCTCTCACGACGGGAACGTTGTTTGTGTCATGTATGGGCATGAAAGGAGGCGGCAGCGGCGGCGAAGTCACCGGCGTTGGTGGATCATCACTGTCCGAGCCGGTGCCATACGGAATGGTTCTTATCGATCGTGGCTCGATTGCCATGGGACCGACACAGGATGATTCTGTTGCGGGCATTAAAGCTGATCCGAAGGGTATTTCCGTAGATGCTTTCTGGATGGATGAGACCGAGATCACAAATTCCAAGTACAAACAGTTTGTGTTCTGGGTTCGTGACTCCATAATCCGAGAGCGTCTTGCCGATCCCGCTTACGGAGGAAATGAGATTTTTAAAATTGAGGAAGATAAGGAGGGTAACCCTATCAAGCCTTATCTTAATTGGAACAAACCTATTCCATGGCGCAATTCTAACGAAGATGAGGCGCGGGCAATAGAGAGCCTTTACCGCACCAATCCTATTACAGGGCAACGAGAGCTTGATCCTACGCAGCTTAATTACCGCTATGAGGTATACAATCACACGGCAGCGGCAAAGCGTGAGAACAGGCTTGATCCAACGCGTCGCATCTACAACACGGATATTCCCGTGCCTACGGATCTGCCGGTAATCTCTAAGGATACGGCTTACATATCGGAAGACGGGGAGATTATCCGCGAGACCGTGACTCGTCCACTTACGGGAGATTATGATTTCCTTAATACTTATATAGTAAACGTGTATCCCGACACCACGGCATGGATCAATGATTTCGAGAATGCCTACAATGAACCTTATACACGTATGTACTTCTCTCATGCAGGTTACAATGATTATCCCGTTGTGGGTGTCAGCTGGGAGCAGGCGACAGCATTTGCTAACTGGCGCACGGACTTTTTGCGCCGCTCACTTGGAAAAGAAGGCGTTTATATAGAACCTTACAGACTTCCGACCGAAGCCGAATGGGAATATGCTGCACGTGCCGGTAATTCTGCATCTCCATATCCTTGGGAAGAAACATTGCCGATGGATGAACGTGGATGCTTCTATGCCAACTTCAAACCAATGGATGGCGACTTTGTGCGCGATGGTCATGTCATAACTTCTGCTGTCGGAACTTTCAAGCCAAATGATTTTGGATTGTACGATATGGCGGGCAATGTTTCGGAATGGACTTCTACAGCATATACCGAAAGTGTAGGCAAGCAGACTTCCGATCTCAATCCGGAGTATCGCTATGATGCCGCCAAGGAAGATCCCTATAAGATGAAACGTAAAATCGTGCGTGGGGGTAGTTGGAAAGATGTGGCACGCAACATCCGTTCGGATCTTCGCATGTGGGAATATCAGAATGAACAGCGCTCTTACATCGGTTTCCGATGTGTGCGTTCGCAGATAGGTTTTGCCAAAGGTACTCAGAAAAAGAAAAAATAATGGTTAAGATACGCAAGTACGCCAATGTGATAGAGCGTTTTCTTCACGGCGAAAAGGGACAGCGATTTTTCAATTTCGCATATTCGATTGGTGCAGCCATCGTGATCTGGGGTGCGCTTTTTAAGATTCTTCACCTTCCGGGTGGTAGCCTTCTGCTCTGCATCGGTATGGGCACTGAAATCGCGATGTTTATATTGACAGCATTCGACCGTCCGCCGAAAGAATATGCATGGGAAGAAGTATTTCCTGTGCTGGATTCCAAAAACGAGGAAGACCGTCCGGATTTTTCGGCTCATCCCGAAGTTGTGATGACTGGTGGAGCTTATCCCACTGGAGAATACTCTGAAGCTACGGCGGGAGTGGCGATCGCCCCGGGTGCAGTAGTATCGGCGCCCCAGTCTGTTCCTGAGTTGCCAGAACTGCCAAAGGTTACGGATTTTGCCGAAGTGTCTGCGGAATATGTGTCGCAGATGCAGTCGATAGCAGAACAGATGGCAAAACTCAACGAGACATATTCGGAACATATGCAAGACCTTAACCGCAATGTTGCGGGTCTTAATACAATATATGAGATTCAGCTCAAGAGCATTTCTTCGCAGCTCGAAACGATTGATCACGTGAATCGCGGACTCAAGGATATCCGCGATATGTATGAGAAATCGGCAAACGAGTCTACACGATATTGTGAGGAGACCGAGAAGATGGCTCGCTATATGCGTCAGTTGAATGCCGTATACGAGAAGATGATCACGGCAATGACCATCAATATGCAGAATCCAATGATGGGCGCCGCTCCGGCGGTGAATCCTTTCACTTCGGAAGAATCGGAATCAAGCAATTCCTAACCATTGATGACTAATTCATAATTACGCAAAATGGCAGGTGGAGGTAATAATGTGGCGAGAATGTCGCCAAGGCAGAGGATGATAAACCTGATGTATATCGTCCTCACTGCCATGCTTGCTCTGAATGTGTCGAGCGATGTGCTCAATGGATTCAGTCAGGTGCAGGATGGCATTCATCGCACAAATCTGAATATAACGGCACGCAATGGTGTTCAGTTTGCCCATCTTGAAAGTTTGTATCAGCAGAATCCTGAGAAAGCCGGAAAATGGTATGATCAGGGAGTGGAGCTCCATAAACGTTCTGATAAGATGTATGCCGATATTGAAACTCTCAAGACGGCAATCGCTAAGGCGGCTGATGGCGCCGACGGGAAATATACCGATATTGTTAATAACGATGATCTTGAAGCATCGTCTGTAACCATGCTCAATCCTGCCACAAATCGTGGTCAGGCATTACGCAAGAGCATAGATGAATATCGTGAGTATGTTGTAGGAATGATTCCCGACCCCGACAAGCGAAAGGCTGTTGAGGAGATGCTTTCCACGAAGGTCTCTACACGTCCGGGCATGGTAGGTCCCACTTCTTGGGAGCAGAAAATGTTTGAGAATATGCCGGCTGTGGCGGCTGTGACATTGCTGACTAAAGTGCAGAACGATATCCGTCAGGCAGAATCGGAGGCATTGTCAAGTCTGATAACAGCTGTTGACATAGGTGATGTTCGAGTCAATGAACTTAATGCTTATGTGATTCCGACATCAAATATGATCATGCGCGGAGGTAAGTATTCTGCGAATATCGTGCTTGCGGCAATTGACACTACACAGCGTCCCGAGATTTATATAAATGGGGGGAAACTCAATAATCCGAAGGGTTTGTACGAGTTTGTTGCCGGCAACGTCGGCACACATGATTTTTCCGGATACATAGAAGTTCCGCGTGCCGATGGCACCACCGACAGACGTCCCTTCAAATCTTCATACACGGTGATGGAGCCAATGGCAACCATCTCTCCGACTATGATGAATGTCCTCTATGCCGGTATTGCCAACCCGATAAGCATATCTGTGCCCGGTGTCCCGATGTCAGCGGTGCAGGCTACTATGACTAACGGTACCCTCACCCGCAATGGCGACCACTGGGTGGCGCATCCCGGCAAGGTCGGCAGCGAGGCTGTGATATCAGTCTCAGCCAATCTCGATGGACATACGCAGACTGTTGGTTCAATGACTTTCAGGGTGCGTAAGTTACCTGATCCCTCTCCCTATCTCGCCGTAAAGGATGGCAATGGCAATACTGTCCATTATAAAGGTTCTCCGAAAAGAATTTCTAAAGGTGCCCTTATGAGTGCTGACGGTCTCGGAGCAGCAATTGATGACGATATCCTTAATGTAACATATTCTGTGGTATCATTCTCTACCATCTTCTTTGATCAGATGGGTAACGCTATCCCGGAGCTGTCGGATGGAGCGCGTTTTTCTTCGCGTCAGAAGGAACAGTTCCGTCGTCTTAAGCCAGGCAAGACATTCTTCATATCCGATGTGAAGGCGAAAGGTCCCGATGGAATCACCCGAGACATCTCGCCGATGCAGGTGGCTCTTAATTAACCTGATTTCTTTATATAAGTATATGATAAAGATGAATTTATATAGAAAAATATTCTTCCTGCTCTTTTCGGGTGCGGTTGCATTCGGGGCTGTGGCTCAGGTTGAGACGGGAGGAGTTGTGCGAAAACGCTCCGAACGTGATAAGAAAAAGACAGAGAAAACGGTTGGCGTGACCGATCGTATGCAGTCGTTCTATGAAAAGAAGAACACCCATGATGCTGATCTCTCATATATGCGGGAAATATACCGTGAGCTCGACCTGAAGAAGGCTGAGAACGCACCGCTATATTATCCGGAAGATGTGATTGACGGAAGGGAGAATCTATTGCGGGTGATTCTCGGAGCTGTAATTGATGGCCGTATACCTGCATATGAGTATCTCGACGGGAGGGAAGTCTTCACTGACCAGTATAAGGTCAAAGTCGGAGAGATGCTCGACCGTTTTGGCATTTATTACACTGAAGCTAAAGGGTCAACAGCAAAGAATCCTAAATATCATATCGAGGAGGCGGATATGCCTACCGGGCAGGTGTTGAATTATTATATAATAGAGAAATGGGAGTTTGATCGTCGCTCGAACCGTATGAAAACTCGGGTTGAGGCTATTTGTCCGGTGATGACCCGTAGCGGCGACTTTGGTGGTGAGGCAAAATACCCCATGTTCTGGGTTAAGTTCGATGCTTTGCGCCCCTTCTTAGCTCATCAATATGTTTTTGTTAGCGATGACAACAACATCCCCCAGTATAGTCTTGATGATTATTTTGCTCTTGGAATGTATGATGGAGAGATATATAAGACCCGTAACTTGCGGAATCTTTCAATGGCACAGATGTATCCGGATGAAGATGCCCGTAAACAGGCGCAAGACAGCATAGATAAGCGACTGAAGAATTATGGCAAGGATCTATGGGTGCCGTCTCGTGAAGAATACCTTGCTCAGAAAGAGAGAGAGGAGGAGATGGCAAAAGCTATTGCCGCAGGCGACACAATCCCCGGGCGCACGATGGTGGCTGAAAGTAAGACTGTGAAGAAATCGAGTGCAAGAACCAGGAAACGCACATCTACCGCCAAGAAAGCAAAAGCTCCGAAAGTGAAATCTTCATCTTCGAACCAACCCAATTCATCTGCTACAAAATCTGTGAGACGTAGGAAAAGATAAAATTTTTGGAGACGGTTCGTTTTTTAGAAATGCCGTCAAAATTAAAAAATATAATGGGTGCGTGAATTCTTCTCACGTGCCCATTTCTTTAATTTTTTTTTAAAGGCTATAATCTCTTAAAAATAAGAACCATGAATGATGTTTTGATGATTTTTTTGTAAAAATACTTGAAATTTTTTTGTTGAAATATTTGCACAGTAAAGAAATTTGATATAACTTTGCACTCGCTTTCGGGAACGAAGCAAACGAACAATGACAAATTGCTACCAAGACAAGCAGCGAGACTGAGCAATCAGTCAAGTTGAGAGAACAGGGAAACGATAAGTTTCCGTCAAAGATTCCAACTTAATAAGACGCCTGGTCAAGACAAACGAACGTAGGCACCTTTCCTGAGGGAGGGTGACCCAAAGTATTTTGTGAAGAAAAAAAGAACAAGATATAACAGCGGAGAGTTTGATCCTGGCTCAGGATGAACGCT
>CAJUDL010000061.1 GCA_910585285.1 uncultured Muribaculaceae bacterium | reverse complement strand
CATAGGTTACAGGAGAGAGCAAAGCCAACACACAAAATCAATATCTTATAGAGTGCTGCCATACGCAAAGTTACAAATAATAATCGACATTCGATGATGTTTCATTGGAGACTTTGATATGTGAAGCGATGCCGGTGTTGCAGGAACACGATATTGAGAAAGTTGAACTTATTGACTCAACTCTCTGCATAAACAATATACTGATTAACTGTTTATGTCGGGTTTGGACTAAACCGACATCAATCCATGTGATTATTGATGGTGAGAATCGGGGTATTATAGAAGAATATCCCGGAAAGCCCGTTTGGACGATATGCCCGACGAAACGGCGATAGTGAAGATTGATAACGATGTTGCGATTCCGCAACTATTGAATCTTTGGAGCTGACTGATTGTATGCCCGGCTGTGTGCATCGCCTCTCGGCTTTAAGTTGTGGTGCCACCATCATTCCTCATTCCTACTTCCCAATTAAACATTACTCATTTCACATTACACATTATCAAAAAGCTTTTGTCATCTCAAAAAAAAGTATTAACTTTGCAAGCCATTTGACGGGATCGCGACCTGTCAAGAAAATTTTTAACAAATTAACTGCAGTATTTTACTAAAATGAAAAAAGACATTCATCCCAAAGAATACCGCGAGGTGGTATTTAAAGATATGTCAAACGACGAGACATTCATCACCCGTTCAACGGTTGCGTCTCGCGAGACTATCGAGATCGACGGCAAGGAGTATCCTCTTGTAAAACTTGAGATCACCAGCTCCTCTCACCCTTTCTTCACAGGTAAACAGAAGCTCGTCGACACAGCCGGACGTGTGGACAAATTCCGCAGCCGTTACGGCAACCGCGCAAAGAAATAATCACTTCGCGCTCCGCAAAAAAGGGTTCCATCCGGAACCCTTTTTTATTTCTTCAACTTGAAAGACCCGATACCTGAGCTTTGATTTATTACTAATTTTTTCAAATTTTTCGATTATCTTTGCAGCATGTTTGCTGAAATAATATTACCACTGCCCCTCTACTCAACTTTCACTTATGTGATTCCCGAAGAGATGCAACACGATCTCCAGAAGGGGTCGCGCGTGCTTGTGCAGTTCGGCAAAAAGAAATATTACACAGGAATTGTTGAGCATATACATTCCGAACCGCCGGCGGGATATGACGTGAAACCGATCATGGCGCTTCTTGACCCGGCTCCTATCGTCAGGTATCCGCAGTTGAAGTTATGGCATTGGATCGCAGAGTATTATCTCTGTTCTCCGGGAGAAGTATTCAAGGCTGCCGTACCGACCGGGCTCAAACCGGAAAGTGAAACCTACGTCAGTCTGAATGATGATTTCGACATGCCGGAAGGGATAAAGCTGACGGAGAATCAGGCAATCATAATTCAAGCCCTCCAGAATAAAAAGCGTCTTAAAATATCGGAGATTGAATCCCTCACAGAGATAAAGAATGCTCCACGCATAATCAATTCGCTGATGGAGACAGGCATTGTGGAAATTGATGAAAAGGTTGTGGAAAAATATCGACCTAAGAAGATGACTTTCATCGAACTCACAATCGATCGCAATGATAATGATGGTCTCCATGAGTTTTTCAACATGACTTCTCGGTCAAATCAACAGGAGAAAGCACTCATAGCCTATCTTGAGTTGTCGGGATGGATGAAACAGAAGTCCGGTTTGCAGGACGTAAGTCGTGAAAAACTTCTGGAAGTTTCAGGTGTCTCTCCCGGTGTGCTTCGAGCCCTTATTGACAAGGGTATTCTTAAGACTGTCAAAAAAACTCTAAGCCGCTTCAACCCTACTCCCGGCATCCATAAACCAATTCTTTCTCCTCTATCGGATATACAGCAAAAGGCATTTGAAAATGTAAAAGAGACTTTCAGAGATCATCGGGTATCGCTGCTTCATGGTGTCACCGGTTCCGGGAAGACTGAAATCTACACGCATCTGATTGCTGCAGCACTCGCTTCCGGCAACCAGGTGCTTTATCTCGTTCCGGAGATTTCTTTGACTACACAGCTTACCGACAGACTCCGAAAGGTGTTTGGTGACGCACTCCTGATCTATCACTCCAAATTCTCCGATAATGAACGAGTGGATGTATGGAAACGTCTTCTTAATTCAAATGACCCTTTGATAATACTCGGAGTAAGATCTTCTGTATTCCTACCATTCGCGAGATTAGGTCTTGTGATTGTTGACGAGGAACACGAATCATCTTTTAAACAGTATGATCCCGCTCCCCGATATAACGCCCGGGATGCGGCGATAATGCTTGCATCCATGCATGGAGCCAATACATTGCTTGGTTCTGCAACTCCTTCGGTTGAAACATATTTCAAGGCTACGCAAGGTAAATATGGTCTTGTATCCCTTAATGAAAGATTCGAAGGATCGCAGTTACCGGATGTGGAGATTATAGATATGCGGGCTCAGCGCAAAAAGAAACTTAACAAGGGCATTCTGTCGCAACCTCTTCGTCTCGCCACCAACGAAGCTCTGAAAGAGGGCTCACAGGCAATAATGTTCCAAAACCGACGAGGTTTTGCTCCGGTGGTGGTCTGTCAGCAATGCGGATGGACTCCTAAGTGTCATAACTGCGACGTATCCCTTGTATATCACAAAAATTCCGAACTCTTGAAGTGTCATTATTGCGGTTATTGCCAACCTATACCCAAACTCTGCCCCGCCTGCGGTCAAAATTCCATTGAGGTTTATGGTTACGGCACAGAGCGCATAGCGGAAGAGGTTCATCAGGAGTTTCCAGGCTACCGAGTGGCGCGCATGGATCTGGACACGACACGCAACAAGGATGCATATCAGGAAATCATAGAGGAATTTGCCAATCATGAGACTGACATCCTTGTTGGCACACAGATGGTATCGAAAGGTCTGGACTTCGAAAAAGTCAGAGTCGTAGGCGTTGTCAATGCTGACACATTATTGAATTTTCCTGATTTCCGGAGCAATGAACGCGCGTTCAATATGCTCGAACAAGTTGCCGGACGTGCCGGGAGACGCAAAGATGTGGGTAAAGTATTTATTCAGACAACCAAACCGGATGAACCGGTGCTGAAACACGTGCGAGCCCACGATTATATGGCATATTACAATGCAGAGTTGGAAGAACGACGCAAATATGCATACCCCCCTTTCACCCGCATCATCAACATTTATCTTAAAAATAAAGATGCGGCAAATGCCGACATGGGAGCGGTGATACTCACCAAAGCGCTTCGGAATATATTTGGCGATCGTGTGCTCGGTCCGGAGAAGCCGTTTGTAAGCAGAGTCGCGTTATGGTATATCCAATCGATAATGCTGAAAGTCGAAGCAGGAGCATCCATGAAGAAAGTAAAGGATATTTTGCGAAGTGTGCATGCCAGGCTTGCGCATCTACCCCAAATAAAATCATCAATTATCTATTATGATGTTGATCCGGTATGACAATCGTATGATAATTTTTGCTAATTTTGTATTGAATTAATTTCAATCTTAGCTCTCCTCAATCTAAACAATGACTGACACAACATCAATCCACGATAATTTCGACCACATGCACCTGTGGCATCCATACACATCCACCCATGATCCACTTCCCACATATAAGGTTGATCACGCAGAGGGTGCCGTGATTACACTTGCCGATGGCACGGAACTCATCGACGGAATGTCATCATGGTGGTGCGTTATCCATGGATATAACCATCCCGTGCTCAATGAAGCCATAAAAAAACAGATAGACAAAATATCGCACGTGATGTTCGGAGGGTTCACACACCAGCCGGCAATCGACCTTGGCAAACTTCTTCTGTCTATCCTACCCCCTTCGATGAATCATATTTTTTATGCCGATTCAGGGTCCGTTGCAACGGAGGTGGCTATGAAAATGGCTGTGCAGGCTTGTGACAATCCGAAAAAAACAAATTTTGCCACAATACGTTCCGGCTATCATGGCGACACATGGAACGCCATGTCTGTCTGCGATCCGGTCACGGGTATGCACGGGGCTTTCGGTCCCGCACTTCCTATACGTCATTTCGCACCGGCACCACAATGCCGGTTTGATGACGAATGGAATCCGGATGATTTCCGTCCGATGCAGGAGATTCTTGAAAAAAATGTTGATACTCTTGCCGGCGTGATACTCGAACCGATTGTGCAGGGAGCCGGGGGAATGCGTTTCTATCATCCACAATATCTACGCGAATTACGAAAGACATGCGATAGACTTGGTCTTATACTTATTTTTGACGAGATTGCTACCGGATTCGGGCGTACCGGTAAACTTTTCGCGTGGGAACATGCTGGTGTAGAACCGGATATAATGCTCATCGGGAAAGCCATAACGGGAGGATACATGACATTCGCCGCCGTGGCAACCACAGCTGCTATTGCTGACAGAATTTCAGATTCTCAATCCGGCTGCATGATGCATGGACCAACATTCATGGGTAATCCCATGGCTTGTGCGGTTGCACTCGCATCTACTCGTTTGCTTCTTGAGTCTCCTTGGCAGCAAAGAATCCAAGAGATCGAAAAAATAATGCGTCAACATCTCTCCATTGCTCACGAATGGGATTTTGTTGATGATGTCAGAGTGTTGGGAGGAATAGGCGTTATTCAGCTTAAGAATGACGTTAATGTTGGAGAGTTTCAGAAACTATGCGTTAAGGAAGGCGTATGGATACGGCCCTTCGGCAAGAACGCATATATAATGCCACCATATCTTGCCGTCTCGGATGCGCAGGTTGAAAAACTTTGCGATGCCCTACTCAAAATCATTAAAACTCAGAATGGTGCCCTATAGAGATTATCAGAAAATACTTGAAAGTTTCGATAACGAAAACAGATTCAGGACAATCCCTGCGGATCGGTCTGAATCATTGCGTATTGATCTGACCTCAAACGATTATCTTGGATTGGGTGCGAAATGGAAAGATTATGCCGATGAGTTCGGTCGTCGTTATCCCGATGCTTCTTTCTCCTCTTCAGCCTCAAGGTTACTGTCGCAAAGACAGAACCATCACGAGCATCTGGAGAATCTTCTTTCCGGATTATATGGCAAGGATGTATTGCTGTTCAATTCGGGATATCACGCGAATGTGGGTATTATCCAGGCTCTCAACATCCCGGATACGGTCATTCTTTGCGACAAACTGATTCACGCCTCAATGATTGACGGGCTTATGCTTGCCAAAGCCGATTTTCAGCGTTGGCGACATAATGATATCACATCACTTGGGAAGCTTCTTGAGAAACATAAGAATTCTACGCGATGCATCGTTGTGCTTGAGTCAATCTACAGCATGGATGGAGATCTCGCTCCCCTCCGTGATATTGTGGATCTGAAGAAGACATATCCCAATATGATACTCTACGTTGACGAAGCTCACGCTTTCGGCACAAGGGGTGATCGAGGTCTCGGGCTTGCGGAAGAACTTGGCGTGATTGACGATATTGACATCCTTGTTGGCACCCTTGGAAAGGCAGCAGCATCTTCCGGTGCGTTTGTAGCAACACATCCTCTTCTGAAAAGTTATTTCGTTAATTGCTCACGAAGTTTTATTTTCTCCACTGCGTTGCCACCCGTCAATGCTGCTTGGTCAGAGTTTATGATCATCAATATACTCTCAATGGTGAAAGAGAGGAAACATTTGCTTGAGATATCTGACCTCTTCAGAAAAGGAATCGAAGATATATCCGGATCGTCCAACTTATCGCGGTCACATATCGTACCGTTGGTTGTTGGTGATGCAGGTAAAGCTCTGCAACTTGCCGCAAGATTATCGGTCAAAGGAATTGACGTATTACCTATTCGACGCCCTACCGTCCCTCTTGGCGGGGAACGAATACGTTTCTCGCTCTCTGCCGATATGAGCGCGCAAACCATTGAACATATTTTGAAAACCATACGAGAAGTCATAAAAAATCATGAAGATTGAATTTATCAGTCATAATCCTGAAAACAGTTCTCTGATTCTCATCTTTGCGGGTTGGAGCACAGCCCCGTCGCTCTATGAAGATGTGCGCATGACGGGATGGGATGTAGCTGTTATATACGATTATGACAACCTGAATCTTGATTTCTCGTTTTTAGATAAATATTCCACCATATGGGTGTTTGCCTGGTCATTGGGTGTAAGAATAGCAGCCATAACACTTCCGTCAAATAAAATTACAGCTGCTTATGCAATCAACGGCACATTGAATCCTGTTGATAACGAGGAAGGAATACCTGTGGCTATCTATAATGGCACGGCTGAAAATCTTGATGCTCGGAATCTAAAAAAATTCAGACGTCGCATGGCTCCTGATGCTGATACCTTCCGCCGTGTATTTGATACTGATTTCTGCGAAGATGAGATTGTTTCTCTAAAGAAACAACTATACCTTATCGGCTTACTTGATGTCCCCAACACCGAATTGCCATGGCGACGAGCATACATCGGCACAGATGACAAGATTTTTCCACCGGCAAATATGGAACGATGCTGGAACAAAATTGGCGTTGAAATTGTAAAACTGCCGAATGCCCACTATATTCCGTTGCTGAGTATCGTCAAGTCTGTTATACCCGATTATGATACTATCGCAAAACGTTTTCATGACGCACACAACACATATAACGACAATGCAAGAGCGCAACGGATGATCGTAAATACTCTGGCAGGACTATTGTCAACACTTAACATTCCTACTGGGGCAAAAATCCTTGAGATTGGTCCAGGCACAGGACTCTTTACCGACAAATATGCCAAAGTATTGAAACCCGCTGAAGTGCATTTTGTAGACATTGCCCCACTCCGCCCCATGAATGTCGCTGACAAGGAGATATATTTTTGCGAGGATGCTGAAAAATGGATGAGAGAATGCGTGGATAAATACGATTGCATCCTATCCTCATCCACAATTCAATGGTTTGCCAATATTCCGGAGTTTCTTTATAACTGCAGTAAATCGTTACGACTGGGAGGTGTGGTAGTGCTTTCAAGTTTTCTACCGGGAAATCTTGGAGAATTAGATGCATTGCGACCCTCCCCAATTCATTATCACACTGAAACTGAATATAGAGAGTGGTTGGAAAAATATTTCACTGACATAGAAATACACACGGAAAAAATACTCATGGAATTCTCCTCCCCCCGCGAACTGCTGATGCATCTGAAGCATACCGGCGTTGCCGGATCAGCTCCTTCCCCACACGTCTCCCCCGCTGCCCTCCGCAGCATCCACACAATCACCTACCACCCTATCTACATCACAGCAACGCGCCGTGAGTAAAAAATAATATTACAAATCATAGTGAAGATATAAAGAAATTGCGTATATTTGCAGGGTTAACAGATATATTGAAAATTTAGACAGTTATTTACACATTTATGAAAGGAATAGTTCTTGCCGGAGGATCCGGCACCCGTTTATATCCGATTACAAAAGGTGTCAGCAAACAGATGCTTCCCATCTACGACAAACCTATGGTATACTATCCGATATCTACCCTCATGATGGCAGGTATCCGCGATATCCTCATAATTTCTACTCCTCAAGATCTTCCCGGATTCAAACGTCTCCTCGGTGACGGTTCTGATTTTGGCGTTCATCTTGAATATGCCGAACAACCTTCGCCCGATGGTCTTGCCCAGGCTTTTATCATAGGTAAAGACTTTATCGGAGATGACAGTGCCTGCCTTGTGCTTGGCGACAATATATTTCATGGAGCCGGTTTCTCCGGAATT
The DNA here is from genome assembly GCA_910585285.1 of uncultured Muribaculaceae bacterium. GTDB lineage: Bacteria > Bacteroidota > Bacteroidia > Bacteroidales > Muribaculaceae > Lepagella. The sequence continues at coordinate 9,781 of CAJUDL010000061.1, read as the reverse complement.
CTCAAGGATGCTGTAGCAACAGCTGAAAAAAATGGAGAAGCCACAGTGTTCGGATATTGGGTGGATGATCCTGAGCGTTATGGAGTAGCCGAATTCGACAAAGACGGCAATTGCCTTTCTATAGAGGAAAAACCACAGAAACCAAAGAGCAACTATGCTGTCGTAGGACTCTATTTCTATCCCAATGAAGTTGTGGATGTAGCTGCCAACATAAAACCGTCTGCCCGCGGCGAATTGGAAATAACTACCGTGAATCAGGAATTCCTCGACCGTGGAAAACTGAAAGTGAAGACTCTTCCGCGCGGCTTCGCATGGCTCGACACAGGCACACATGATTCACTTGCTGAAGCTTCGATATATGTTGAAGTTCTTGAAAAGAGACAGGGACTGAAGATAGGATGCATCGAAGGTATCGCCTATCGCCAGGGCTGGATCTCGGCAGAACGTCTTAAAGAGGTTGCAGCCCCGATGGCAAAAAATGAATATGGTCGTTACCTCTTGAAAGTGGTTGAGGAAATCGATCGCACCGGCTATTCCAATCTTGACTGAATCAAACGATAATATAGCAAAATAAAGAGGCTTGCAATAGCCTCTTTATTTTTTTGCAGCAACAGTACCATAATTCCGTCCATTCAATAGTATTACATACACTTGTAATTGCGGGTAGAATAAAACAGGAGAAATAGAAATAAACACACTATGATATGATTCATCTTTCGCAAGCGGAAAGTTGAAGTTTATAAGTTTATTTGCTTGAGGCGAAATAAGCCATAACATCCATACTTGTTTGGAGCGCCTGACTACTGAAAATAGCCAATGTAATCGCCGTTATGTCGAAGAAAGAGAATAATACGTGGCAAACAAATACTATACGTAGAACGTTGATAATATGAAAACTAATGAGTAGAAGGTTCTGTTATTAAAAAGATTTATCCATATATCAAAATATTTTATTACCTTTGTATGGCTAATAATAACTAATAATTTCTATTATAAGCATAGAATGACAACAACGCAATTTAATAAAGAACGATTAGATTATTTGCTTGCGCTTTTCAGCATGAGCAAAGAGGAGTTGTTGTCTTCTTTAAATGAAGGAAGAAAGAAACTTGTAGCTCTGGAAGATATATACGGAGAGAAAATCAAAATATCTCTTTTGAAGAGAATTGATGAGATATTTCATAAAGGCTTGTCATTCTATTTGGATTTTACTCCGATTGATCAGAATCAAAAAACTAAAGTTTTCTTTAGGAAATCAAGATTCCTGTCCGTTCTTTCTATAGAGGATAAACGACTTGTAGATTCCTTTGAATCTCTAAAAAGTCTATTGGACGGCTATCGCACTCTAACTGACACTCTTTCCAAAGAACACTATCTGCATAATTCCTTTACCATAGAGAGTAATCCTAAAAATGTAGCGGGCCAAGTCCGTGATACATTAATCCCCAAGAAGGACATTAAAGATCACCGAGAATTCCTGAAAGCAATAATTGCAAACTTAGCTGAAATCAACGTTTATGTTTTTGAGTTTGTAGAAACCTGGAACAAACGGGAAAGAGCGACAATCGACGGGTTTTATCTTGATCCCAATGTAATTGTCCTAAAACGACAAAAGTCTTATAAACGTGAGATTTTTACTCTTGCACACGAGATTGGCCATTATTTATTAGGCGTTGAGGATGTTGAATCTCTTGATATGTCTAAAGTTGAAAAAAATCGTGTATCAAACAAGGTTGAACGGTGGTGTAATGATTTCGCATTTTATCTCATTGCCGGAGATGCAGTGAACGAGTTGGATAAATATAGCACCTATTCTGAAGAGGTTAATTTCACTATAGATAAACTTTCCAACACCACACATATCAGCAAAATGGCTTGGTACACAAGGCTGGCGTATAACAAAATCGTCCCAATGCCTCATTACCATGGTATCATTCGTAATTTAGAAGAAGAACAGGCCGGAAAACAAAGAGAGCTAAAGGAAGAACAAAAAAACAATTCTTCTAATGCTCGCGCCCCAAGACCAATAGTTTCCCCTCTTTACATGGAAACGATGCAATATGCGTTTTATAATGGACTTGTTTCAGAAGCCTCATTTTGTGAGCAGTTGAAAATATCCCCTAAACAAATTGACAAATTTTTATGATAGGGATTATAGATACGAGCTCATTAGTGGCGATTGCACGCTATTACCTACCGATTAAGGATGAAGCGAAATTATTACGTTTTATTGAATCACAATTTCGATCTAGAGAACTTATTTTATTAAGTTCCATCCATGTTGAAGCATCTCGAACTCAAAAAGGAATTGCAGTGAAACTTATGGAATTCTTGAATGACCATAAGTTGAGATTTAATGATTCCGCCCTCACGCCTCCTGCGCCCATAAAATTCAGTAATCAGTTGGATAATAATCTTTGCGTACCTCTTCAAAAGAAGAAATTAAGTTCAGAAGCATATTCTTTGCAAAAGAATCAATATATGTCAACCGGTGATGCAAAGATGTTGCTCTATGCTTTGAATAATATGGACAAAGAGCCTGTCATTATTACGGAAGAAACTATGCTAAGCAATGACGGCAAACTATTCAAGAAACTTCCTGCGATATGTGAGATTTTGAAAATTAGACATATGACAGTGGCCGAATGGCTGGTAGCAAATGGCATTTCTCTTGATTGGACTCATCCTAAATTAGAATAAGAAAGTGCAAAAGATTTGATGGAATCTGATAGCAAATGATACATATAGGGGACGCATTCAGAATCTGTCCTTATCCGTATTTCCTGCACCGCTGCCTTTATATCGAGAGCGTACGGAATTGAAATTATATCTTATGGTAATTGACATATCCCTTGTATCGTAAAATTTCTTAGATGAAATGCTACTCAGAGCATCATATGAAATTATATCCTGTCGCCATGTATCGAAAACATCATTTAGTTGCAATTTCACGCTCCATCGGTCGTTAGCAAAGGATTTGTATATTCCTAAATTGCATTGCCAATATGGTTTCATATAATAATTATCACCGTTGCCGGATGTCCTTGCCGAAAAATCCATGTTCAGCCAGATGTCCCAAGGAAGGTGTATGGCGTTGTCGAATCTGAATATTCCCAAAGGTCGGTTAAGTTTCATGAATCTGTCAACATGAATTATCTTGAAATCCTGTCCCTGAACTCCTGCCATTACAGACGGATGCCAACAGCTAAATAATGTAGGCGACCAGTTGAGATATGCCCCGAAAGAATTAAAACGAGGCATATTAACCATTGTCAGTAAGGTAACATCGTCACTTCCCGGGTATGCCGAGGTCTGCCACATGAAATAATTTTTAGTTGAATAATATTCCAGTTCTATGACGAGGTCTTTCCATGAAGCGGATGCCGAGACATAATCACGATAGATCGGCTTCAGACTGGGATTGCCGGATTCATAAGTGTATCTGTCAATATACCTTATTGCGGAACTAAGTTGTTCAAAAGCAGGACGGGATGTTTTTCTCATGTATGACAGACGGGTGTTTACATTGCCAATCGGGAATGATAAGGAAGCCGACGGAGATATGTTGTGGTATCTGCGGCTCTGGTCCTCACTGAGCTGACCGAATTGCCAATATCTGGAATCTGTGTATTCCCAACGAAGCCCTGCACTTGCTGTGACAACCCCGAAGGTTTGTTCAGCCTCAGCAAATAGAGCTGAGGTGGTCTCGCTGATTTTTATGTCATTGTCACTTATGAAATCTGTATTGCCGCTATATATGTCTGTGCGGTGAATGTTGCTTATTTCCGTACCGAATCTGATGTCACCTTTCCATGCCGGGAAAGATGCCGCAATGTTGCCGGCAAGAAGTCGGTTTTCAACGTCATTTACCGTTATAAAGTCTCGTTCAGCGTTTAACGTTGAAATTTCTGTTTCGGTGTTATGTCTGTCATTTATCTGCCACATTGCGTCAAAATTGGCCGACAAGTGCCATTTCCAAATTTCGCCGGTATAATATGCGCAGAGAAGGTGCTGTCTGTTGTGGCGGGATACATCTGAAAGGTTCTCAAGCGTCTCGGAAAATTCATCATTGATATAGCGGTCAGTCAGCGAATTGCCTTTAGATGTGGAAGGTTTGAAAGAGAAGTCATAGTATAAGCCGAAACTATGTGACGAGACGTTATAGTTCAGGCCTATTTTACCTTGATAGACCGGATATTTTGCCATATCCTTTCCGGAAATGTTCTGTTGAACGATACCGGATTTGAGATATTGGAGCGAACTATTGAGAAAGCCGGGGCGTTCACGGTAATTCTCGTAATTAATCATTCCGAAAAGGTCAAAACCTTTCTTGCGCCAGTTGAAATTGACTTGCTCGAACAGATAGGCGTAATGCTTGTATCCCACAGTCGTGCGGTCGTTGAAAGAGAATCCTTCCCCGACAGGTGCGACAGTGGTTATTCTGATCACTGAGTTGACCGTGGAAGCGTAACGGGCTCCAGGATTGGTTATCACATCAATGCTTTTAATCTGTGTGGAGGCAAGCCGGTCAAGTTCCGACATATCCCTTACCTGTCTGCCGTTTATATAAATAAGAGGAGTTCCTTTCCCAAGCACCTCTATGCCCGATCCTGACTTTGTAACGAAAGGCATCTTTCCGAGTACTTCGATGGCGGTTCCGGTGTTGGCGAGATATGTGCCGGATACAGGAACTTGTACTCCATCTCCTTTTAGTTTTGCCATAGGACGTGAACCTTTGACTACTACCTCGCCAAGCATGTACGACGCCGAGACAAGAAAAATATCACCTAAATTGTACCCCGGGTTGTCTATAATCATTTCCTCAAATCCCATTGCCGAGATTTTCAAGAACACGGGGCTGCTGTCTCCCTTAACTGTAAACTTTCCTTCAGTATCAGTGACAGTTCCGTCAATCAGAGTTGAATCATTTAGAGATTGTAACGTCACATTGACAAATTCCAAAGGATTACCGGAATCATCCTTTACGATGCCTTCGTAGGTCTCCACTTCAGCAAAAAGGGTGTTGAATGTCAGGCAGAGCAACAGCTCTGCCATTAAGTTTCTTAATGACATTGAATTATGTTTTTTTGATTATTAATTCGTTAAAGACCGCCGACCACAATCCATCCGCCGTAATCGGTTTTCTGCAAGGCTATGTTGTGTCTTTGCATTGTACCATCTCTTAGTTCAAGCATGTAAGGCACGAAAATTGAATTTCCTGTACCGGATGTGAAGGAATGTCCTATCGAGATCAGTCTTGAACCACTGAATTTTTCTTTGTATGACAAATCTGATAATTCCTTCATCATTACTTTGTTGAGAATTGCTTCATCCCAGTCTGTGAAGGCATTAAGTATAGTGGTTGCCGCTTCCTCCGCACTGAGATCTTTCAATCCGACAGGTTGGTTATCTGTCTCCACATACCGGATACCATCGGCGAGACGACAGATATCGTTCCTATGCTGCCCATAATTTATGGATATGATTTTCAGCACCGGTATTTCCCGATTATCCGAGATCACACTCACGGCGGCACTTTTAAGCCTTTTGGTACCGGCATCAATCACATATCTCCGGATATTTTCGGATTCGGCGATAGATGAATTCAACAGGTAAGGATTGTCAAAATTTCCTTGCGGCATGGCATGAACGGTAAGAATTATATCGTCACCTCTTTTATTTACCGTATATTTACCGCCTTTGCCACCAATACAATTATCCAATTCTGTCTCCAGTATCTTCCGGGGGGACAGTAGGGTTGCCATATATCCCAAGACCTTTGCTTCTTTGGACTCCGGAAGGTGCAAACCTAATTTGAGAGCCGGCATCCATGTGTAGATGTCAGCACCGCTTCCTGTTGCTACACGCTCTTCCTTGTCGATTCTCCATCTCATAAGCGAATCGGATTCAGAAATGTATATGTGATGTGTTACGAAATCCTCATTTATGTCTATATATCTGAAATTCTCCAGAGGGCGAGTCCTGACTTCCACAGTCATTTCAATCTCTTCAGTGTCTCCGAATGCATTTACTGCCTCGGCGAGAAATTCCTTAGCTGACATCCCGGAAGACACGAGCACAAGCAATAAAACGGCTGCAACCGCGCTTAGACTGATTCCGCCGAAAACACATTTACGAACTACCTGCTTCCTATTCTTCCTTTCCATAGCACGGATTACTTTAAGGCGCAATTCGTCAGAAGCCTTTATATCTCGGCGCGGCTTCAACAATTCCTTTATTTCATTATAATCATCCATACTATGAATTTTTAGAATTAATGTATTGTTTCCTTAATTTATCCATTCCCGATTTATATCTGGATTTAGCAGTGGACTGAGGAATGGAAAAGATATTACTGATTTCGACAAACGACAGGCCATCAATTACATTCATCCTAATAATGTCGGCTTCTCTCAAAGGAAGACTGTCAAGAATGGCGTTTATTCTGTCTGCATCCTCAAGATCTAGCACCTCATCAATCTTGTCCGCAACGTCAAAATCTCCAATCGGCAATATCTCTTGTTTTCGAGTCCGGGAATAATCCTGACATAGATTATAGACTATTCTAAAAAGATATAGCCTTATACTTTCGGGTTTGATTTTTTCATTATTTCTCTCTAGAAATTTCAGAACAGCATCATAAACAAGATCCTCGGCGTCGCTATGGTTGCCGAGTCGATAATAGGCAAAACGGACAAGATAGTCGAGATTTTCCTCGATTATCTTACTTTTTGTTTTGTAACGCGTCTTTTTGAACATACAGTTTTATGATGATGCTTCTATCCAATAAGACGTAAAGTAAACAGAATCGACGAAACTGAAATGTTAAAAAATGATAATCTCCAAAGATATAGGTTGTTATTCCGGTTGTAGACCACAAAGGTAAACAAACTATCCCATACAAAAATATTAAAAATCTTTCTTTTATATTTGACAATTCTTAACCCTTCAACAGTTCAATGGCATCGTTACGACAAAAGTTAGTCGTATAGACAATGATTTCAGTCCTGTCGGCCTTGATTACAAGAACAAGTACGTGGTCTCCCGACTTGAATCGGACGACCACGTCTTTTATTTCAGTATTGTTGAAAAGAAAATCCAACGCATCGGAATATTGTCTGATGGTTGATTTCGCTTTTAGGTTTACCACTCTACCGGTTCATTGAGAATATTGCCATCGGTTGCGTCTTCGGCAGTGAATGTATTGCCGCGATACTGCACACATAGCATCACAAGGGGTTCTGTGCCGTTGTTGCGCACACTGCGCTTACCATCCGGAGCCACACGCACCACACTGCCTTCCTCAATAGGGAAAACATCGCCATCAACCTGAAATTCGCCTTTGCCGGAGAGGAAGAAATACAATTCCTCGTGATTCTTGTGGGTGTGCAGGAATCCTGTTTCCTGTCCGGGAGCGAACACCTGAAATGAGAACTCACTGCCGGTTGCCCCGACTGCCTGACCACCGAATACTTTTCCGGGAATCTTGATTTCCGGACCGAGTTCGAGAACGTAATCCTTGATGTCGGCAAGTCTGCCGAAGTTGGCGGCACTGAAATTCGTGCCATTTTCAATTGCCTGAATCTGTTTCATATTTATGACTTTATTGAGTTTTGTACTTTACATTAATGTTATAGTGTCGGGATAGCTCCTAACTGGGCGAGCATTGAGAAGAGATCCGGAAGTCCATGTTCTCGGACAATCTTACCATCCTTAAACTCGTAGATGTTCATGGCATGTGGTATATCTTTGAAAACCGTGCATGGGTTCAGGAGATGTAGGAGCGAAGAACACCACATCCGGAGAGATTATAGACTGACCGAGGGCTATGTCCCCTGTGTTTATGAAGCGGATGAACTTATCCATCACTTCGAGATTGAGGCTTTTGTTGTCCATATCGTTTGGTTTTATATTGTTCTGAACGCAAAGTTACAATACAATCAACCGCTTGTCAAGAAGTTACATTTTTCTCCCATAGTAACCTTTTTATCGGTTTTACTGATTACCAGCGAGAAAAAAATTTACTAATAACTGATTATTTATCGAGGTGATTGGTACACTGTTAATCCGATGTGGATATCTCAGGATTAATTACTAACTTTGCAATTAAAAGTAAGTAACTAAAAGATATGATAAAGAAAGAAGAAACCGGTTCAATAATAGAGATGTGCCCTGTAAGAAATGTCATTGCTCGCTTCGGAAACAAGTGGGCTCTTCTTACCGTACTCATTATCGGAGAGCAGGGAGTTGTCAGGTTCAACGAACTAAGTCGGTTAATTCCGGACGTGTCGTCGAGAGTACTGTCTTCCACCCTGCGCACCTTGGAGGCTGACGGCTTCATAAACCGTAAGGTATACGCGGTAGTTCCCCCTAAAGTGGAATACAGGCTTACCGAAGTCGGGGAATCTCTCCTCCCATTGATTCGACAACTTACAGAATGGGCACAGACAAATATGAAGAGAGTGATGAATCACAGGAAGAAATTTGAGGCTACATCGACAAATTAATAGTATGATTAGATAAAAGACTGCTAAGTCGCAATGACTTAGCAGTCTTTTGTGACACCACCAGGACTACATCAAGCTTTCCTCCGAAGAGATAGCCGACGAGATCGGCGCCATGCCGAAAATAGAGAATAATCTGTGGTAAAGAAAAAGTTGCAGTCAATATCCATATTCCGAAAAAGTGGTACATGTACCACAAATCTGAAATAAGAATCATGGAAATAAAAAGAGACAAATACCTTAACCAACTTATTACAAGTAAGCATAACGGTTTAATAAAGAAGGAATTGTTATAATTGGCCTAATGGACTTTCTTCTAAAACCGGAATTGCTCAACTGGTAAAATAAAGGTTCTCAAGAATTAATGATATAAATAAATCTGAATAATTTATAGCGTATTATATACGCTTACATTACAAGTCTTTTATATCATATAGACCGAGTATGGCTCTATAAATGACGCTTTAAATTTTATGCTAGTGTTCGTATGACAAGCTAAAACCTCGTTATAATCCGAAAGTGGGTCAAAAGGCATAGATTTGGAGGATTATAAGCATAACTTGGGATACTCTACCGACCATTCTCGCGGACATTTCGCGGAAAAGAACGGAACCAGAACGGATAATCACGGACATTCTCCGAAATAATTTGGAGAATACATCAAGATAATATTATCTTTGCCGGGCAGTTAAACCAACCCCTGCCATCGCCACAGCCTCAACAGCAACGGCAGTCACAACCTAACCCAAAGCAGCCCGAGCCGATTGTCATACCGTCATCACCGGGTGCCGGAATCACACTGTCATCTCCGTCTTTTCAGTGGCGCACAGATTCAAGATGAAGACCTCACTCTTGAAACAGCCCTACCGGATGATTTCAAATTGTGGTTGAGCCGTCATCCCGGTCTAACCTTTGACAAAGCCCGCAGCCGTTATCGCGAAGAGCAGAAACAACGTTCGCGAGTGAGATTGAAGCATTAGTCGGCGAAGCCGGTATGCGGTTGCGAAGCAATCAATACTCACCGCAAAGCCAAACAACGGCGCACAGGGCCGAAACTACACTAACCAATAACGCCACTGAGAGAAGCCTCTACTCCCCCCTCGGGGGCGTTATCCTATAATTCTTCAATTTCTTTTTGCAGAAGATTAAGGAATTGGGCCGCGTGCGCACCATCCATCTGGGTGTGGTGGAACTGAAAGGAGACTGTCAGTAGAGTTTTGAGCCAAGACTTTCGGTAGCCACCCCATATCATAAAGGGATTATTGAATATGCCGCTA
>CAJUDL010000060.1 GCA_910585285.1 uncultured Muribaculaceae bacterium | reverse complement strand
AAGCTCTGCATGCTTACCTACCGCTTCTACACGCTGTCAAAGCCAGTCAGCCCCGTAGTTCATTGATAGGAAACGCAAAGTTAGCAAATATTTATGATATAACCAAATAAAAATAGGGTTGGTTCAAAAAAATCGAACCAGCCCTGATATAATCAGAGGTAAAAACTTCAAGTCCTACCCTACTGTATCTTATTTCTTCATTTCCTTTGCCCAGGAATCTTTCAGACCGATGGTCTTATTGAAGACGGGATGTCCGGGAGTAGAGTCTTTATCTACAACGTAATATCCCAAACGCTGGAACTGATAATGGTCACCAGCCTTGATTCTTTCAGCAAGCCAAGGCTCGATCTTGGCATTTTCACGAATCTTGAGTGAATCGGGATTCAACAGGTCGCGGAAGTCTCCCTCCTCGGCACTCGGATTTTCAACAGTAAAAAGACGATCGTAATCACGAATTTCAGCAGTGGTTGCAGTCGGCACAGATACCCAATGCAAAGTGCCCTTTACCTTACGGTCTGCACCAGGAAGTCCGCTTCTTGTCTCAGGATCATAGGTAGCGTAGATCTCTTCAATCTCGCCATCCTCCCCTTTCTTCACTCCTGTGCACTTGATGATGTATGCTCCTTTCAATCGGACCTCTTTGTCGGGAGAAAGACGGAAGAATTTCTTCGGAGGATTCTCCATAAAATCTTCACGCTCGATCCATAGCTCACGACTGAATGGCATTTCATGAGTTCCTTCCGAGGGATTCTCCGGGTTATTATCCATCAGCATCATCTCGGTTTTATCCTCAGGATAGTTGGTGAGGATAAGCTTGACAGGATTCTGAACCACGCTGACACGAGTGGCTGTCTTGTTGAGATCTTCCCTTACGGAATGCTCCAGCAGCTCGATGTGGTTAAGAGCCTCATATTTAGTATAGCCGATACGCTTCACGAAATCCTTGATTGAAGACGGTGTGTAGCCACGACGACGCAAGCCACGCAAAGTCGGCATACGGGGATCATCCCAACCATTCACAAGCCCCTCTTTTACAAGCTGGAGAAGCTTACGTTTACTCATCACTGTATACGTAAGGTTCAGACGGTTGAACTCAATCTGTCGCGGACAATAGGATTCATCAGCGAGTTCCTTTACGAAATATTCATACAACGGACGGTGAGGCACAAACTCCAATGTGCAGATCGAATGGGTCACGCCCTCGAAATAGTCGCTTTGTCCGTGAGCGAAATCATACATCGGATAAACCTTCCACTTTTCGCCAGTGCGCCAATGCGGAGTTTTGATGATTCGATACATAATCGGATCGCGGAAATGCATGTTGTCGCTTGCCATATCTATCTTGGCACGGAGCACCATCGATCCCTCCTCAAACTCTCCGGCATTCATCTTTTCAAACAGTTCGAGGTTTTCCTCTACGGGACGATCTCGATACGGACTGTTCTTACCCGGCACTGTTGGGGTGCCTTTCTGCTCTGCAATCTGCTCGCTTGTCTGCTCATCCACATAAGCCTTGCCCTCTTTTATCAGGCGCACAGCGAGATCATAAAGCTGTGGGAAATAATCACTGGCATAATAAAGACGGTCTTCCCAGTCATAACCCAGCCAGTGGATATCTTCCTTAATGGCTTCTACATATTCTGTATCCTCCTTCTGAGGATTAGTATCATCGAATCGAAGATTGCAGGTGCCACCAAATTTCTCTGCAGCGCCAAAGTCCATAATGAAAGCCTTGGCGTGTCCGATGTGAAGATAACCGTTTGGCTCCGGCGGGAAACGGGTATTCAATCGTCCTCCGTTTTTACCAGCCTCAAGATCGGCTTTGATCTCCTGCTCTATGAAATTGAGGCCACCCTCTCCAAGGGCTTCCTCTTCCTTTATGATTTCTTCCATAATGTTGTTGAAGTAGTCAAAAAATTTTCCAAAATGCAAAATTATAAAAAATTCTCTTAGAACTTGCAGATTACGGCTATTTTATAATAAAAAAATTCGGACTCCGATGGTTTTTCGGAGTCCGTGATACTGTGAAGCCTCAATTGACACTCATTACAGAAAATGCTGTGCCCGAAAGGGAAGCGTAGGTTCTTGCGAACTGACGCAAGAAGCAGAGTGTCGATTTCTTCGGAGCGGGAGCCACATTTACGTTGTGGTCCACATTGGTAGTAAAGTGGGAATCGTGCATCATAGGCAAACTTTTTTTAAACAAATTCACCTATATAACGCTTGCGCAAACCTCTTTATTATTGAAAGGTCTATAAAATTTTTTATTACAGAGTCAGGATAATGTCTTTCTCAGCGGCGATCCTGCGAAGGTTAAGGATTGCGTAGCGCATGCGTCCAAGAGCAGTATTGATGCTGACACCGGTAATTTCGGCTATCTCCTTGAAACTTAGCCCTTGGTAATATCTCATCACCAGCACCTCTCTCTGAAGCGCAGGCAGTTCTTCAATAAGATACTTCACATCTTCGCGTATTTGCTCGGATATGATGGCATCTTCAATTGTCTCTTCGCACAATTCCTTGCGATTCAGCACATCAACGTCATCAAGATCCGCACTCTGCAGATTCTCTGATTTCTCCTGACGATAATAATCTATTATGAGATTGTGAGCAATACGAGAAATCCACGCCGGGAACTTACCGTTTTCCGTATAACGTCCCTGGCGTATTGTCTGAATCGCCTTCACAAAAGTTTCCTGAAATATGTCGTTGGCTATATCCTCGTTCTTGATAATACGCAGGATATAATTGAATATGCGGTCCTGATGACTTTTAAGAAGCACATCGAACGCCTCGTTACATCCCGATGCGTATGCCTTTACCAACTGTTCGTCGGTCATGCCTGAAAAGTTTGCCATTTATGATGCTGGTTGGTTTGGTAAAATTTCTCTATAGGCTATGTCGGTTTAGTTTAGTTTAATAGGTGTAATACTTTTACTCACATTCACTACTCCATATCCACTATTCACTCCTCACTGCCTTTCAGACTGCAAATATAAGACGGAATTAACGCAAAAACAAATGATTTGTGTGTTTTTAACATTAAAATTTGTTAATCACACAATAAAGACATCTTATTTCCGCCACTCATTCTTCTTAAGACGCAATGCCGTCCATCCCGCTTCAGACACAAGTCTTTCGATCTCACGGATATTATATTTCTCACATTCCTGCTCGATCATCTCCACATCCTGCTCGTAAAAGCCACTCAGCAGCATCTCTCCTCCCGGCTTCAACGCGGCTGAATATCTGTCGAGATCAGCAAGTATTATATTTCGATTGATATTTGCAAAAAGGAAATCGGCTTGATCAAGTGCTTCAAGAGCAGCCGCATCTCCATGCACGAGATTGAGCTTCACATTGTTCAATGACGCATGTTCTATGGCATTAAGATATGCCGGTTCGTCTATCTCGATTCCGGTCACGGATTCAGCGCCACGCATCTTGGCAAGTATTGCGAGAATACCTGTGCCGGTGCCCATATCTATCACGCTTTTATGCTCCAGAGAAAGATTCAATATAAGACGCATCATCTGAGAGGTAGTGTCATGATGACCGGTGCCGAACGCCATCTTGGGGTCGATCACGATATCATATTCCGCCTGAGGCACATCAGTATGGAATGTGGAATGAACAGCTACCTTATCGCCGATAACGATAGGCTTGAAATAATTTTTCTCCCACTCCGAATTCCAATCCTCTCCCTTTATAAATTCTGAGGAAATCTTGAAATCAGAAGGGATTGGGAAATCAGCCAAAGCCTCTTCCGCAAGCGTTATTCCATCTTCTGTGGCTCGTATATAAGCTGTCAATCCCGATTCATCCGGTTCAAAACTTTCAAATCCCGCATCCGCAAGGAATGCAGCAGCAAGGTCGGTAATATCTTCAGAACAAGGGGTTGCGTCAACACGGACGGATATATAATCATTCATAACTGTCAGAATAAAATGCGGTCCGGAAAAATTTCCGGACCGCAAATATATTAAGACTTTCAGTTATATCAAAATTTAAAGGAATATATTTCCAGGAATCTTTCTATTTCTTACCTCTGAAAAATTTGAAAATTTTTCGTCCGGTGCCAAAAATCGACATTCCTATCATCACATAGTCAAGATAACCGAGTCCCGACATTATCTTGCTTGCAAGCCCACCAACGTGCGCCACCCTGGAAGTAGTGCCGTTTCTGCCAAAGAATCCGCGCTTGCGCATTCTATCCATATTATGGATCATCTTCGACTTGCAGAAATCCTTACGCAATGCTATCAACGCGCGCTGATATCTCAACTCTTCTATTGAATATCCCTTGAATTCTGAAGAGTTATGTGGAGCATCCTCATGCTTCTCATTTACGGGTACAATCTCATTCGTCATGACCTTGTTAATTTTTATTGATTAACAATCGTGTGATAAACCTCGCTATCGGATTCAGAAGCAGAGGGTTGCGCAATAAATACAATATCAGGATCAACAGACAGATTATGCCGCTAACCGCAAGATAGGCAAGTGCAGGAACCATCATCATCTTGAATAATTCTACAAGAGATAAAGACAGAAGGATCAGCACCACCATCCCCATCAACAGGCATATAGCCCCGATAATCATCGCAGACAACAAAACAGTGAACTTCTCCGCTACTGTCAGTTTGGCATATTCGACCTCAAGTTTAACCCAGTCTCTCCCCTGAGCCAATATATCCTTCAATTCATCTGTCAGTTTTTCTTTCATACAATAGGATAGTTTATTGCTCCCTGCAATCATTCAAATTACAGGGGCGTGTAGATATAGAACGTGTGGACACCCTCGGGAATTGCCCGGCTCGGATGCCCACACGATTTGCATTGATCTTTACTCCTCAGCTCCGGCAAGCTCTGCCACGAGGGCGTCCACTTCCTGATCACTGATCTTGATTCCTTTTCTCTTAAGGAGATCGCAAATTCTGGTTCTTACGTCAGATCCTTTTTCAGGAGCGAAAAGAAGGGCTGCACCGCAACCCACGATTGCGCCTCCAACGAAGGCTGAGATTAATGTGAGTGCTCTCATAAATATATTATTTTAAGCTGATTCCTAAATGTTTAAATATGTTTCTCGATTTGATCTTCAATCTCGTCTACGAGCTCTTCCATCTTATCTTTCTTAAGTGTGATGCCTTTTTCCTTAAGAAGCTTTGCGATGCGGCTACGAGTATCCTCTCCTTTTTCAGGAGCAACAAGAAGACCTACGGCAGCACCTGCAATTGCACCGCCCAACACTGCTAAAATCACATGTAATGGTTTCATAATCTTATGTTTAAATTATTATTATTTCAATTTATTTAAGATTTTTTTCAATCTCAAATTCTCCATTCAATTATATTAACAACTGAAATGAACTTTCGGATTAATCCGGAATGAATTTTTATTTTTGCGCCATAGGAATCATGCCGGTTGCAGCGGCATACGCCATCATTCCCTGCTCTGAAAGATCCACAAGCATGAAATCGCCATCGGGCTTTACCATCTTGACATGACTGTCATCAACAAATGTCATAAAGGGCACAAGTTCTCCCTCGGCATTCTCAAAAGCCCAGGTCTGCGAATCTTCGATAAACTCGAGACGAGTTTTCTCTCCTGTGGAGGCAAGAGTAACCGTGTATCCTTTGCCGTCACAATCGATCAGATATCTGCCGTGATCAGTATCAACAGCTTTAGTGGATGCTGTCATAGGATTTGTACCGCTCCAGAACTCAATCGAGTTGATCACTAACAAATCCGCTATGCTGGTGACTTCGTATACCGGGAGAATCCAGAATGCAAAAAATACAAGCTCATTCACAAACTTGCTGCCTACCTGTTTATTCCACGACAGAACTTTGTTTGTCATTGCAAACGAACCTATGCAAGAGGTAAATGTCATTGATGTTCCCGCAAGCAGGATTGCCGCTACCGCTATTTTATATTTCTTCATTTTCAGTTTAATTATTTTAATCGGGTTATAGTAAATCATAAGATTGTTTACAAACGATGCTGTAAATTTAATAATATTTTTCAGTATTTCATACTTTTCAATAAAGAAAAGGATTTTTACTCCAAAAGTGAAACCTCCGAGAGGTTATTTCCTGCCTCTCACTCCCGAGTCTGGAAGCGGGGAACCGAAAGATGAAGAATAACCGTCATTATGCCCTACATGTCCTTTCGTAAGCTGTGACGCAAGCTTCACGATGTGATCACTTTCGCCGAAATTTAACTCATCAACCGCCTTCATAAGATTTCGGGATTTCGATCGCTTCCTGTTGCTTCCATCTATTTCTTCAAAAAGAGAGGGAGTAATAGAACTTCGGGACACGATTTTTGACAAAATCACCCCTGCCCTTTTATACTTGAGTGCAGGATTGAATATACGCTCCAGACATTCCACAGCTGCAGTAGTAATCATTGCCGCATCGTCAGTTGCAGGAGAAAACACAACCGTAGCATGAGGCGCATAATAACCATTTTCCGCATGAAACCTGTTGGTACGCAAGAACACCGTCAGCTCTCCGCATTCACCCTCCATCGCCCTCAGACGTTTTGAAACATGAGCGCAATATATCGCTATTCTGGCACGCAGAAAATCAAAATCATCTATATCAGCAGGAAATGTACGCGTCTCGCTTATTGAATCCTGCATTTTTCGCGACACGTGTTCAAGTTCAATGCAAGGCACCCCATGAAGCTCCTGCCAGCTGCGTTCCCCTGTCACACCTAACTCTCCCCTTATCCATGCAAGATCTTTCCCATAAAAATCGCCGATCGTATAGATGCCTTTGAAATACAATCGTTTCGACAAGCGACGTCCCACGCCCCAAAGATCGGCAATCGGCATTCTGTGGAGCAAAGCAATCAACTCCTCATCGTGAGAAAGCATCACAATTTTCTGCTCCCTCTTTTTTCCTACCTCCGTCGCTATTTTTGCGAGCGTCTTGGTTGGCGCGAAGCCAAGCGTCACCGGAATACGCTCCTCCTTCCAGCATGCATCGCATATCGCTTCCCCGATTTCCGGAATAACCTCCTCCGGAATACCGGTCATATCAAGAAAAGATTCATCCACTGAGTAATCAATAGTGGCTGGCACAAACCTCCGGAATATATCATGCACGCTAAGGCTCTTATTCCTATATAGCAGATGATTGCCCGAATATGCCACAATCTTTCCGGAATATATGAGATCTCGTATTTCGAACGCAGGCTGCCCCATTTTCACTCCAATTTTCTTTGATTCGTTACTACGCGCTATCACGCAGCCGTCGTTGTTCGACAGCACAACCATCGGCACTCCATCGAGCGACGGGTCTATCGAGCGTTCACACGAAACAAAGAAATTATTGCAGTCTGCAAGTCCAATCACGATTATTAATGTTAAATGTGAAATGTGGAATGTGAAATTATTAATTATTAACCATTAATTATTAACCCACCTATAAACGCCATTGTCCGATTCAGCAAAACCCTCCCCGCATAGATACGACAACAACTCCGAAAGCGATACCGAGGGAATCCGGAGATCACGCTCCATTATCCTGACATCCGCGCCGGCAGGGCGACCCTGAAGATAAGCAATAATCTTGGTAAGTTGCGCCTCATCCCTGCCTTTCACCGATGTTCTCCGATCGCGACATATATCGCAGCGACCGCATTCACAACCATCCTTTTCTCCGAAATATTCAAGAAGCATCTTCTCCCGGCATTTCCCTTTGCTGAATCCGTAATCTATCATAGCCTCGGTGCGCGCGCTTATCACGGCTTTCCGCTCTTCGTATATGTTTTTGCCAATCAGAACATATTTCTTCTCCTCGCGGGCTGTAGGGAAAAACATATACGGCGAACGGGAACGTGGCACATAACTCAACACCTTCCCCCTGGCAAGTTCAAGCAAAGCCTCATAAACCTTCCGCTCATCCAGACCTGTCTCTCGGCTGACCGTTCTTTCATCGATATGCACGTATTCCGCAAACAGACCGGAATACATACGCAACAGTTTCGAAAGCACCATCTCTGCGTTGCCCGACAATCTGTCGAGATGATATAATTCCTCACGTGTGCAGGTTATCATCACCCTTGAGCGTCGTTCAGTCTCCTCCATGTATTCAAGATAGCCTGCCTGACCTAAAAGATGAAGAGATGCAAGACATCTGCGACGCTGATATTTGAAAACCTCACAAAAATGATCCAGATCAAATTCAACAAGTTTCTCATATCCTTCATCGAGCGCTACGTGTAGATAATTGCACACCCGTTCGTAAAGCAGTTTTATCTCATCACGAGGTGGGAACACTTCGGTGACCCGTCGTCTGAGCAACGAGGAATCCTGCCGCGAAGTCAGAAGCACCACATAAGACAATTTCCCGTCTCTTCCGGCACGACCTGCCTCCTGATAATACTCTTCGAGCGAGGGAGGCATATCAAAATGTATTACCACCCTTACATCCGGTTTGTCGATACCCATGCCGAATGCGTTGGTTGCAACCATCACCCTCACCCCTCCGCGCTGCCATTCGTTCTGCCTCTCCTCTTTCAAACTTATATCAAGTCCTGCATGATAATATGTCGCGGAAATTCCTGCCGATGCGAGATATTCCGCAATCTCCCGGGTGCGTTTGCGACTCCTTACATACACAATAGCTGTGCCGACGGTGCGGCTCAATATATGGAACACCTCATATATTTTTGTCTCCGTAGGTCTGACTATATAATTAAGATTCGAGCGGGAAAAACTCATGCGGAAAACCGCAGGATCCTTCATCTCAAGCTGCCGCAGAATGTCAGCTTCAACATGAGGAGTAGCCGTGGCAGTGAGAGCAAGCACGGATACCTTCGGAAACAGCCTTCTTAGCGATCTGATATTTAGATATGACGGACGGAAATCATAGCCCCATTGTGAAATACAGTGCGCCTCGTCTACTACAATGAGCGAAACGTTAATTGTGCGCAATTCCTGAATAAATCTTTGGTTACGCAATCTTTCCGGCGAGATGTATAGAAGTTTGGCACCGCCGTTCATCAGTTTTTCACGGGCTATCTTAAGTTCGCGTGTCGTCATGCCGGAATGAAGATACACGGCTTTCACACGGCGTCGTTTAAGATTGTCGACCTGATCTTTCATCAGGGAGATTAAGGGAGTCACGACTACTGTTAGTCCCGGCAAAGCCAATGCCGGCACCTGGAAAGTAATCGACTTTCCGCCCCCGGTAGGCATCAGCCCGAGCGTATCGCGTCCCCCCAGGACAGACATAATGATATCCTCCTGTAAAGGGCGGAACGAGTCATACCCCCAATGCTTCTTAAGTATGTCGTGGATGGTCTGGGAGTCCATTTATTTCTTATCAGCCGACGGACGGATATCGCGTATCATCAGCTGAATGGAATCGGGATTGTTAGATCTTTTAGTCTGTTCTATGGTGTAGCATATGTCAATCGGCTTGTGCGAATGGATATGCTCGAAATATTGCGACATATTGAAGGCGATCGCATTTATCACATGGCTGGTGCTGTTGTCTTCAAGTTCCAGCTTGATATGCTCCATATTTTTGCCCACGAGCTTACTGGTGCCGAAATCAAACACGTTGCGTGAGCAGAACACGGGTTTCTGATTGCCCGGTCCGAACGGATTGAATTTTTTCAGATATGACACCAGCTCGGGAGTGATGTCTGCAAATTCAATCTCCGCATCAATGTCAAGCTGAGGCGACAACTGGTTGGGCTGAATATTGTCGGCTACATATTTTTCAAATCGGCGGCTGAACTCCGCAATATTCTCCTCCTTCATGGAGAGACCAACGGCATATGTGTGTCCCCCGAAATTCTCAAGCAGATCGCGGGTGGAATTCACGGCAGAATAGATATCGAATCCCTGCACGGAACGCGAAGATCCGGTTGCCATTCCGTTGGAATATGTCAACACTACTGCCGGTTTATAATATAGTTCGGTAAGTCGCGACGCTACTATGCCGATAATCCCTTTGTGCCAGTCTTTATTATAAATCACGATAGAGCGTTTTCCTTGCACAATACCCACGTTATTCTCAATGAGTCGGTTTGCCTCCTGAGTGATCTGTTTGTCAAGTTCCTTGCGGTCGCGGTTGTATTGGTCTATGTCCTTCCCTTTCTCGTATGCATCGTGCAGATCGCGGCTAACCAGAAGATCCACCGCCTCCACACCGCTTTGCATTCTGCCGGATGCGTTAAGACGCGGACCTATCTTGAATATCACATCGCTTATTGTGATATCCTTGTTGGTAAGTTTGCACAGGCGGATAATGCTCCGGAGTCCAAGATTCGGATTGGAGTTAAGGCGACGCAGTCCATAATGCGCCATCACCCTGTTCTCCCCTACTATCGGCACAATATCGGCAGCAATACTAACAGCCACGAGGTCAAGAAGCGAATCGAGTTCGTTATGGTTCGACAGTCCATTGCTCATGGCAAACGCCTGCATGAATTTGAAACCTACGCCACAACCGCTGAGATATGGACAGGGATAAGTGGAATCCGGCATTTTGGGATTGAGGATGGCTGCCGCCTCGGGCAGCACCTCATCGGGCATATGATGGTCGCAAATAATGAAGTCGACACCCTTTTTCTTGGCATATGCAATCTCGTCTATCGCCTTAATGCCGCAGTCGAGCACGATCACAAGCTTCACCCCGTTCTCGGCTGCATAATCTATACTCTTGAGCGAGATGCCATATCCCTCCTCATAGCGGGTAGGGATATAGTATTCCACATTCGAATAATAGTTCTGGAGATATTTATAAACAAGAGCCACTGCCGTCACGCCGTCTACGTCATAATCGCCGTAAATCATTATGCGCTCTTTGGCACCCATCGCCTTGTTAAGACGATTCACGGCACGATCCATATCATTCATCAGGAATGGATCGTGAAGCTGGGAAAGAGAGGGCGAGAAGAAATGGTCAGCCTCTTCCGCAGTGGTAACACCGCGGCGTATCAGCAACTCCGCGACAACCTCGCTGCCGCCGACATGCTCGGCGAGCGTCTCGGTTTCACGTTTCTCCTGATGCGTCAGGGGTTGATAATTCCATTTTCCAGTCATTGCTTGTCCTCCCTTGCTTTGTTCACAAATTCTTACAAAATTAACGAATAATTTCCGAAAGAGCAAATATGACTTTTTGTTTGCCGGAGCTTGACATCAAATTTAACTTTCGTTAAGAAGCCGCTATAGCATCTTGTCGGTCATGTAAAATTCCAGATGTGCACCCCTGATGATATCGGAATATTCAATATACGGAAGGTCATACTTCTTTCCGTCAAGACGCACCTCTGAAATATATTTGTTTTTCGACGAATTTCCATGAGCAGATATTTTAAACACGCCTCGGGGCACATCTATCTCAATCTCGTTGAAAAGCGGCGAACCGAACCAATACCTGCCACTGCCCGGTTCCACTTCGTAAAGTCCCATGGAAGAGAGGATATACCAAGCAGACATTTGTCCGACATCTTCATTTCCGGAGAGTCCGTCGGGATTCGTTGAATACATCGAGGCAAGAATCTCCCTGACAAGATCAGCGGTCTTTTGTGGACGTCCCATCATGGCATAAAGATAAACAGTGTGATGTCCCGGCTCATTGCCATGTGCATACTGTCCTATAAACCCTGCGACATCAGGAGATATGTCCTCACCCTGCAACTCGGAAGAAACAGTGAAAAGAGAATCAAGTTTTGCAAACATCTTTTCATCAGACCCGAAACAATCCCTCAGTCCCTTTATATCATGAGGCACAAGCCAGGTATATTGCCATGCGTTGCCTTCGCAATAATCATTTGCACGGTGCGACGTATCAAACTCATTGAATGGAACTCGCCATTTCCCTTTACTGTCTTTCCCGCGCATAAACCCGACTGTTGGATCGAAATAATTGCGATAAGAATGACTTCGCTCATTGAAATATCTATAGCGTGCCGAATCGCCCATCGCCACGGCAGCTTGCGCCACAGCCCAATCAGCCAAAGCATATTCCATATCATATGCAACAGATTCGTTGAAAAGGTCAAATGGTATGTATCCATATTTCTGACGCAGTCCATTACCTCTTATTGTGTCCATAGCGGTTTTAAGCAACGCATCATACGCCTTTTCTTTGTTAACACCGGGAATATTCTTGACAATAGCATCTGCGACAACCGGAAGTGCAGGACTCCCTACCATACAATCCGTCTCACATCCCCATAAATGCCACACCGGAAGACGCCCCTGCTCGTCACATATTGCAGTCATCGTGTTTATCATATCCGCATACCGCTCAGGCTGAATAATGCTCAGTAGTGGCATTGCCGCGCGATATGTATCCCATAGAGAATAAGTGGTATAACAACGGAACGGAGCTCCCTTCACGATAGAATCATTAGCTCCGCGATAGTCACCGTTTACGTCGCAAAATTCGGATGGAGCTATAAGCGTATGATACAACGCTGTATAGAATATCTTACGTTCTTCATCTGAGCCTCCCTTTATCCTAACCTTTGCAAGTTCATTTTCCCATAAACGGTTTGCATTCTTTTTGGTAGAGTCAAAATCCCAACCTTGAAGTTCTGACGATAGATTGGCAATTGCCCCCTCTTCCGAGACGGCAGACAATCCGACTTTCATCAATATCTGCTCACCTTCGTTAGTCTTGTAATTCACTCGTCCATACAATCCTTTCTCATCAACCTTTTCAAAACTGTCGAATGGTCGAGAGAAATCAATAACGAAATATACTTTCTGATTATCAGCCCATCCTCTTGAATGGCGATAGCCCACGATACGCTTCTTACCATTCGCCGTCATGTTAAATTCCGTCGGGGTGTCTCCACTTCCGTTTTCAAGATCTATAATTATCGCAGACTCTTCCGATTCCGGGAAGGTATAACGATGCAATGCCACACGAGAAGTTGACGTCATTTCTGCAAGAATATTATATCGGGAAAGCGGAACAGAGTAATATCCCGGTCGAACAATCTCACGTGAACGCTCCGCATACGACCATAATCCGGAACCGATGGAATTAAGACGTCCTCTCTCATATTTCAATTCCTTTCCGACAACAGGCATCACCAGAACGTCCATCAGATCGCCGCAACCCGTGCCGGATAGATGCGTATGGGCAAAACCGATGACAGTTGAGTCACTGTCATGATATCCCGAACACCAGTCCCACCCTTGCGACACATTCACAGGACCCACCTGCGTCATTCCAAAAGGCACGTTGGATCCAACAAAAACATGGCCATGTCCGCCTGACCCTATTTTAGGATCTACATAAGAGGTTAACGAAACATTGTCGGAGGTGCATCCTGACACCATCAACACTACGGATACAACACTCACTAATGGTAATAGAAAACGGTTCATATTCAAAACTAATTTGCACTTGTTCTTTGTAATGCAAATTTAACAAATTGAAGTTGTTTAAACTAATTTTTATGGTAAGATTTATTAAGATTTTGGAGCAGGTTTGACCGATTGAAGAGGAAGCCACCTCTCGGTTGGTTACGATGAATTACATAAATATTCCCAAATGACATTTTCCATAATATTTAATTTATTAATTTTGCATCCGTGAAAAGATTTATCTATACACAAGCGGATCGCACAATCCTTCGCCTTGCGCTCCCGGCAATAGCAAGCAATATCACGGTGCCCCTTTTAGGGCTCTGCGACACAGCCATTACCGGACATCTCGGAAGCGAGATATTCCTTGCAGCCGTAGCCGCGGGAGGGACGGTTTTCAATGTCATCCTTTGGCTCTGCGGCTTTCTGAGAATGGGCACTACGGGGCTTACGGCGGAAGCCTTCGGCTCAAAAAAAGAGGGAGCCGTGAATATAATTTTCTGGCGTGCCATAGGTCTCGCATCATTACTCGGTCTGTTCGTAATCTCCGTGCGCCATCCACTACTAAATATTTTTCTGGATATAATATCTCCCGGCAATGAGGTTGCTCTCGCTGCTTCAGAATATTTCCTTATTTGTGTATGGGGAATTCCCCCTCTTCTCATCACACTCTCAATCAACGGATGGTTCATCGGCATGCAGGACACGGTGCGCCCCATGATCATTTCCATATCCATGAACCTTCTCAACGTGGCGGCAAGCCTTATCGCTGTGTACGCTCTTGATGCAGGTTTCGCAGGAGTGGCATATGGCACCCTCACCGCCAACTGGACCGGATTATTACTCTCGGCATTGATAGTTGCAATGTATTCCAAGAGAGTGTCACTCCATCCTGATATCAAGAGAATATTCCATGGCGGAGGTTTCGGAAAATTCTTCAGAGTGAGTTCAGATCTCTTCCTGAGGTCGGCGTGCATAATGGGAGTCTCTCTTTCGGTAACAGCCATAGGAGCCAGAATGGGTGACCTGACAATGGCAGTCAATACCATAATGCTCCAGTTTTTCCTCTTCTTCTCATATTTCATGGATGGTTTCTCTTTTGCGGGTGAAGCCCTTATCGGCAAAAGCTCCGGAGCCGCCGATTTCTCTGGATTACGTTCCATTTCTCGCAGACTGCTTTCATGGTCGGCTGCAATGGCAACTCTCTTTTTCGTTATCTACCTCTGCGGAGCGAACTCTATCACAGCTATGCTTACCGATGTTGGGGCGGTGCGGAGAGAGGTCTCGGAAATGAGTCTGTTCTTATGGCTACTGCCTCCAGTGGCAGTCTGGGCATTCATCTATGATGGATTTTTTATCGGACTCACTGCAACACGCCGAATGTTCGTCACTACACTTATGGCGATTCTTACTTTTGCTATCGTTGTGACAGTAGGCATGGAAATACATCCGTTTGAAACATATCCCGTGTTTGGAAACAGAATGCTTTGGGTAGCCTTCCTCTCTTTCCTGGCTGTGCGGGGCATCGGACTGGCAATTCAGTTTCCACAAATGATCCGTAATATGGATGAAACCAAAAAAATTCACTAATTTTGCACAAATCATGATTTCTAATATGGAAAACGATATAGAAATAGACGGTATGAAGCTGCATTACGAGGTGACAGGACCGGAAAATGGAGCTCCTGTCCTGTTGATGCACGGGTGGGGATGCGATCACACCACGGTAAGATCCATAGCCAACGCCCTCAACGGAAATATGCGCGTCTTTAATGTGGATCTACCGGGACACGGCATGAGTCAGGAACCTCCAACAGCATGGGGTGTCAACGATTACACACAACTCATGGAGCGTTTCATAACTCGTATTGGCATTTCTGATCCGGTATTGATAGGTCATTCGTTTGGCGGACGCATATCAATCCTTATGGCGTCTCGCAATCCGATAAGCCGGATGGTACTGGTCGATGCGGCAGGCATAAAACCCAAACGTCCCTTGAAATATTATCTTAAAGTCTACAGCTTCAAGACCGCCAAGAAGATTCTTCCGCTGGTATTCGGCAAAAAGCAAGGTGGAAAGATGATTGATGCCTGGCGAGGGAAAGCGGGATCGGCAGACTACCGAAACTCCTCCCCCGTGATGCGCGCGGTGATGAGCCGCTGTGTGAACGAAGGCCTAACAGATCGCCTGCCGTTAATTAAGGCTTCCACCCTTCTGCTCTGGGGAGAAGAAGACAAAGCCACCCCGCTGGCAGATGCAAAACTAATGGAAAAGCTGATACCGGATGCCGGGCTTGTAAGCTGGCAGGGATGCGGGCATTACTCCTTCCTTGATAATCCCGGCGGCTTCCGTGCCGTAATCCGCAATTTCCTTCTCTCCAATTAACCATTCCTCTCTAACCTTTTACCTTTAACCTCTAACCTTTAACCTCCACAAAATGTCTCCCTACTATATAGTTATCTATGCCATCTGCGGCATATATATGATTCTGAATTTTAAATTTGAGATTCAGATGTTTCAGCAGAACTCTTACCGTATTCCCAGATATTGGAAATGGCTCAAAGGAAATATGGGCTCGGCGTGGCGCCTTGTTGATGTAGCATGCCTTTTCCTCATTTTCTCCACTCTTCTGATTGCTCCACTCTCGGCAATGGTTGTAGTGCTGGTTGTTCTCGCAAAGATATGGATTATTCTTAAACGCAAATACAAAAAACCGCTTGTGTTCACAAAGAGAGTATGGCGTCTTTATTCCGTCACCGCGCTTCTGGCGCTCGGTGGATACCTGGCAATGATTCTCGTCGGCGCCCATAAAGAAACCTGGGATGGTTACGCACCCTCAACCATTATTCTCGGATTCCTGCTTCTTGTTTCCATCTGCTCTTTCGTGCCGATGATCCTGGCTGATATAATACTGATGCCGGTAGAGAAAATGATCCAGCAACGTTACGTGCGCGATGCAAAAAGAATCCTGCGCTCCATGCCCGATCTCAAGATCATAGGTATCACCGGCTCCTATGGCAAAACGAGCACAAAACACTATCTTCATCGCATTCTCTCTGAGAAATATGATGTACTGATGACTCCGGGCTCCTTCAACACTCCGATGGGTGTTGTGCGCACGATTCGCGAATACATGAAACCGTATAATGAAGTGTTCATCTGCGAGATGGGAGCAAAACAGAAAGGAGACATCAAAGAAATTTGTGATATCGTGCATCCTCAGATGGGTATAGTCACAGCTGTTGGACCAATGCATTTGGAATCCTTCAAGACAATAGAGAATGTGCAGTCAACAAAATTCGAACTGGTAGACTCACTTCCCGCAGATGGTCTCGCTGTCATCAACAATGATTTCGAGATGTGTGCCAACCGGGAAGTCAACAATGTCGAGACAATACGCTATGCCGTGACAAATCCTGATTTTGCAGATTATCGCGCGGTAGACGTAAAATACACCCCTAACGGCACAGCCTTTACCATAGAAGGTCCAAATGGTTTCAGCTTGCCATTGGAAACTCGCCTCCTCGGCGAATGCAATGTATCCGACCTGTTGGGTGCCGTATGCATAGCCCTGGCACTCGGTGTTGACACAGAAAAAATACGTTATGCTGTAGGATCCATCGAGCAGGTTGAGCACCGCCTCAGCATCAAACAGACACCCGGAGGGGTAACAATAATCGATGACGCCTTCAACTCAAATCCGGCAGGATCGAAGATGGCTGTCGACGTTCTCTCGCATTTCACCGGCGGTAAACGCATCATCGTCACTCCAGGAATGATCGAACTCGGTTCTGAGCAATATAACCTCAACAAGACGCTCGGCAGACACATTGGAGAAAACCTTGACATCGCCATCATTGTTGGAGAATACAACCGCGATGCATTGATGCAGGGTGTAAAGGCAACCGGTTTTAATGAGGAGAATCTTTATCCCGTAGACAGTTTCAACGACGCGCAGAAACTCCTCGCCACACTTCTTCGTTCAGGCGATACCGTCCTTTACGAAAACGATCTTCCCGACACCTTCAAATAAAAAAATTAAACAGTTGAGAATAGGGTCGAGAATATGAATAGAAATTAAAAATAAAAATTTTTCAAATAATTTTGTAATCTAAGAAATTCACATTAAATTTGCGACATAAAGAGTTGGGGTATTAGCTCATCTGGCTAGAGCGCGACACTGGCAGTGTCGAGGTGAGCGG
>CAJUDL010000059.1 GCA_910585285.1 uncultured Muribaculaceae bacterium | reverse complement strand
CTGCCTATGAAACCAGAGCTGCGAATTGTCCGTGGACATATTCGCCGACTGTTGATCTTACAAGAGATCCCCGCTGGAGTCGTGTATGGGAAAATTTCGGAGAAGATCCTCTGGTTAATGCCGTTATGGGTGCTAATCAGATAATAGGATTCCAGGGAGATAATCCAAATCAGGTGGGTCCACACAAAGTTGCCACATCGGTAAAGCATTATCTCGGCTATGGTGCACCCCGCACAGGTAAAGACCGGACTCCGGCATATATATCGCCGTCTGATTTACGTGAAAAATTTTTTGAACCTTACCGTGCCTGCATCGAGGCTGGCGCATTGACTGTTATGGTCAACAGTGGTTCAATTAATGGTCGGCCGGTTCATGCAAATAATGAGCTGCTTACAAAATGGTTGAAAGAAGATTTGAACTGGGATGGCATGATAGTGACAGACTGGGCGGATATAAACAACCTTTATACGCGTGAATATGTAGCAGCCGACAAGAAAGAAGCCATTGAAATAGCCATCAATGCCGGTATAGATATGTCAATGGAACCATATGACTTGAATTTCTGCACTCTGTTGAAAGAGCTTGTCAATGAAGGCCGGGTATCCATGGAACGTATTGACGATGCAACCCGTCGCATCCTCCGTTTGAAATATCGTCTTGGGCTTTTTGAGACTCCAAATACATTCCAGAAAGATTATCCGGAATTTGCATCGGCTAAACATGAGAATATTGCCCTGAAATCAGCAGAGGAATCAATAATCCTTCTTAAAAACCACAATGATATACTCCCGTTGAAAAAAGGGATAAAGATACTGGTTACAGGTCCGAATGCCAATTCCATGCGCTGCCTTAACGGAGGATGGAGCTATTCGTGGCAAGGTCATCTTACCGATCGTTTTGCCTCGAAGTATAATACAATATATGAGGCTGTATGCAATAAGTTCGGTAATGAAAATATTGTGCTTGAGCAGGGCGTTACCTATCTTCCCGAAGGAGCTTATTATGAGGAGAACGTTCCAGAGATTGATAAGGCGGTAGCAGCCGCTGGTGATGTAGATGTTATTTTGGCCTGCATTGGCGAAAATTCATATTGTGAGACCCCCGGAAACCTGTCTGACCTCGTGCTTTCTGAGAATCAGCGTAATCTGGTTAAAGCCCTCGCCGGTATAGGCAAGCCCGTTATCCTTATAATAAATGGCGGACGTCCGCGAATCATTAATGATATAGAGCCACTTGCGGATGGCATTATCAATGTGCTTCTTCCAGGAAATTTTGGAGGGGATGCTCTTGCAAATATCTTGGCAGGGGAGACTAATCCAAGTGCAAAAATGCCTTATACCTATCCGAAGAATCAAGCAGAACTGACTACTTATGATTATCGGGTAAGCGAGGAAATGGATAAAATGGAAGGGGCCTATGACTATGACGCTGTCGTATCCGTTCAATGGCCATTCGGTTATGGATTGAGCTATACAACATTCAAGTACGGCAATTTCAAATGCTCACAAACTGAGTTTGATGCTGACAACGATCTGGTATTTACTATTGATGTTACCAATACGGGATCAAAAGTCGGAAAAGAAGTTGTAATGCTTTTCAGTAGAGATATGGTTGCCTCTCTCACTCCTGACAATCGCAGATTGCGTGCTTTTCAAAAAGTTGAATTGCTGCCTGGTGAGACTAAGACTGTTTGCTTGCCAATCAAAGCCGGCGACTTGGCTTTTGTAGACTCAGATGGCAAGTGGACACTTGAAAAAGGCGACTTCCGAATGCAAGCCGGAACAGAGGTTATGAATCTAAAGTGTAATGAGACACACAAATGGGATACGCCAAATAAGAAATAAAAATCAAAGGTAAAAGGTTGTATTGAAAGGAGACTTGTCAAATTCCATTTCGACAAGTCTTTTTTTTGATCTATTGGTTTATGGCTTAACTACATAGCATGTTAGTTATGAACAAGTGAAGCCTTCAATGTCGATTGTCATTTTTTTTTAGAATTTTTATGAACATATTTTTTTGAATTGGGAATAATTATTTAACTTTGCGCCCCGAATATTGCCTTGAAAAAGCAATAGTGTATGGCTTTGTCACTATGGCTTTTAAATTGGATTAGCTGAAAGAACTTCAAAACTGAATCTTTATTAAATATATTTTAAGTAAATCAACAGCGAAAATTAACGCAAGAGTTATGTTAATTCATTACACTAAAAAGCTAATTTTCCTTCTGCTGGCGTGTGCCGCTACGGTGGCTCATGCAGAAGTGGTGTCGGTAGACAATGCCAAGCAGCTTGCCGCGGATTTTTTCAGTGCAAGCGGTCTTGAAAGATTGTCTTCGACAGATGCCCTGGAGCTCGCATATACATGCGGTTCAGCATCAAAACCTGTTTATTACGTGTTTAATGCCCATCAGGGACCTGGTTACATAATCATCTCGGCGGATGACTGTACCACTCCGGTGTTGGGTTATTCTCTTGAGGGACACTATGATGTCGCATCTCTTCCCCCCCGCCATGAACTGGATGCTGAATGGGCTTGAAAGCGAAATCAAGGCGGCTCCGGATCTTCAAAAACCTGTGTCTCATTCTGAGCGTCGCCAGATGGCGCGTCGCGTTGCGCGAAGCAGTGAGAGGATTCTTCTTGAGACACCGCAGTGGCGCCAGGAGGCTCCTTTCAATATGCATATACCCGGAAACCCTCTTACGGGATGTGTGGGCACCGCCATGGCTATGATCATGAAATATCATGAGTTTCCGGAGCGAGGCACAGGAAGCTACAATGGCGTGAATTTTGATGTCGCTTATGATTGGGAACACATGCGTATGGACAACTATCGCTATGGTTTCTCAGACACGGAAGCTGAGGCTGTTGCCACACTCGTCTATCATGCTGCCGCCAGTATCGGCACGCAGTTCGGTTATTCCGGTTCAAGTGCGTATGAGGTGAAGGTTCCTGCCGCATTGATTAATTATTTCGGTTATGATCCGGGAGTATCTTATAAGAAACGTTCGGAAACTCCTACTCAGGCAGAGTTTGACCGTCTTGTAGAGAACGAGATCCGTAACCGCCGCCCGGTTCTATATTGCGGACAGGATGTCACTGCAGGGCATGCTTTCGTAGTCGACGGATATGATTCATTGACAGGGATGATACATGTGAACTGGGGCTGGGGCGGTGCCGATGGTAATAACAATGGTGGTTGGTATGCCAGCACGGCTCTTAACCCTACAGTCAGCCAGTCGCATAGCTTTAATAACCTCACAACCATAATTTATAATATTAAACCAGGCAATGGTTCCAACAAGGCATGGTCTCCTTTGCATATCACAGCTGACGGGCGACAGCCAGGTATGAGCTCTGATTTGGAGGGCGATCTTGTTGCCGGGAAGGAATTTACGGTGCGTGTGGGAAATATAAAAAAACCTGAGCTATGATAAATTCTCAGGAAAATTTGCAGTTGCACTTTTCGATGCCTCCGGTGCTTTTAAATGCACCTTGAGCAAGATTGACGGCATGACCCTGAGCGGCATGGCGATTTATCCTTCCTCCACTGTTGCATATGCCTGCCGGCTTCCGGAGGGAACGGCGGTGGCTGAAGGCGACATGATACGCATCGCTACGAGTGCCGATAATGGCGTGACTTGGCTTCCCGTTGCCGGAGAGCTTATTACCGTCAATGAGATTCCTGCAAAAGGCGCCGCTCCTCAATATTTTACTGTTACTGCACCATCCGCACTTTCGGGTGCTACGTTCAGCGGCAACGACAAGGTGATAAAAGGATGGAACTATACTTTCCGTGTGGTTCCCTCCAATCCGGAGAGCGATGTTGTAACTGTAAAAGGTAACGGCTATCTCCTGAATGCAGGTGCGGATTATACCTATACAATCAATAATGTTCTTGATGATCTGGAGATTGCTGTCTATGTCCAGCCGGCTTCCGAAGTGAAAGAGAAGCGAAGCATATGGGTAGGGCAGCCGGGAACACTCGAAACCATTATACAGGGCGCGGATGCCGGTACAATCAAGGATCTTACTCTCTTTGGCACAATAGATGCCCGCGATTTCGCTTTTATGAAGAGCAGCATGAAGCTTACGCGTCTTGATCTTTCCGGCGTCTCAATTGCCGCCAATGGAACAAACCAGGCGAATGCAGTGCCCCGCGATGCGTTCCGCAATCTATGGAGCCTGACAGAGGTGATTCTCCCCTCAAGCGTCAACCGTCTTAATAACGGATGCTTCCGCTCCTGCGGCATAACAAGCATTGTGATTCCGGCAGCCGTCAATACATATGAATACAACGTATTCAATGGTTCTTCACGGCTTAAGGACGTGTGGGTGCTTAATCAGACACCTGCGTTTGTAAACTGGTGCGTGTTCTATGGAACCCCCTCTAACAGGACTGTGCATTGCGTAAATGCGGGAGCCGCTGCTACATACAAACAGAATAAATACTGGAATCAGCCGGATCAGGATGCCGGTGTGACATTTACATGTCCTGCGCAAGACAATCAGGATTTTCCAAAGGCCACAGACTGTGCGTTTGCTGTAATGGAAGACAAGGATGTGAAATTTACCTGTGAGACTCTTCCCGGACGTTACGCTCCGGCAACCAAGATCGTTTTTCAGGCAGAGCATATTGCTGATGACGACAACCGTATGGATGTGTATGCAAATTCCACTTTGCTCAAACCTGATGCAGAAGGAAACTATATTGCTACGCTTAATAGAAGCACTATCATACACTTTGATCTTGTAGAACCGACACCTGTCAGCGAGCTTGAGTCTCCATGGGTTCTAACGGATGCCACAGGTAGCGTTGGTCTCTTCACTGATGTTGTTAATGTTATTCCAGGTGTGCCTTTCACAATCCGCGCTAATGCTTTTGATGCTCCATCCAAAGCATTCTGGGCTGCCGCCCTTACTACAGCCGATGGCAGCATAAAGGAGTTCATATCGCCAATCAGCAATTGGTCGGCTGAGCCTGGCACCGGATTCAGGATGACCATTTCCTGCTGCGTGAAGGAGGCAACTGTTCGTGAAGGGAATCTTATCCGTCTTGTCACTTCTATCGACAAAAAGAACTGGAAACTTGTGCATGGAATCAATGATAATGTTGTGGCTGCTCTTCCCGCTCTCAATAACGCAACTCCGGTCTATAATTTCACTCTCCCCGAGGGAATTGAAGAGAAGGCAAATCTATCAGGGGTGGTTGCAAGTGCCGTGCGTGGTCGCGACCTTACTTTCAAGTTCACTCCCAAATCTGCAGGTGATGTCATCACCATGCTTGTCAATGGCATTCCTTATGCCAAGGAGGCAAAATCGGTGAACTATTCTTTTGTTGCCAAGGAGGATCTGAATTTCGATATCAGGGTGATATCTCCTGATGAGATGGAGGCTGTGGTGTTCGATCTTCAGGATGGAGAACGTCTTTGGGATCCAAACAATAATGAATTGAAGAATCAACGCCGTGAAGCTTTACGACCCAAAGTAATAGTAAAAGGCAACATTGACTATACCGATTTGGCTCTCTTCAGGGAAGCAAACGCGTGGAATAAGGTTGTATCACTTGATCTTTCCGGCACAACAATTGTTGCTGATAGATTTAGTCCTAATTCTTATCCTGCAAACGAAATGCCGGCAAATTCGTTCTTGCCGACCAGTGCGGTAGGTACGCCTTCAATCAAGTTAAAGGAACTTAAATTCCCTACAACGGTAAAGCGTATAGGTGCGAGTGCTCTTAAAGGATGCTCCAATATCACAGAACTCGAGCTTCCTGCAAATCTTGATAATTTTGTCGGTACAGGATGGTGGGATTATTCCGGAGGGTTGAAGAAAGATTGTTTCCTTGGGTGCACTTCGCTTACAACACTTTATGTCTCATGCGTTCCGAAATCAGGTAATATCGTGCATCATATTGATACAAAACATGGTGCAAATCAAAATCCGGATTGTAATACTCTCGGTCTTGATGATTGTAAGAAGGTTACGGTAGTAGTTGACCCTGCTTATCTTTCTGCGTATACTACACGTCATGACGGTGCAGATTCAGATGATTGGCGAAATCTATGGGTATATAATGGTTTTAATATAGTGGGAGAATATCCGGTATATGGTATCAACTATCCTGTGGATCGTTGTTTTATCTCAGATAAATCTATCAACGTCAACCATATAGTTTCTTTCCTTGGAGATAATATTCCTATGGAATCGATTGATTTTGCAGGTAAACTATATGTGGGAGTAAAGAGTACAGTCTCTAATAATCGTCCGGAAAATATGGATGCATATACACCCGACAGCCAGATAAAAGTTTACGATAACGGCAAGTTGATAAGTGATGATAAGATAGCTTCGGATGGTTCACTTTCCATTACTTATTATAATCCTAATAAATATGCTGATAAGAGTGGAAACCATAACATTGATGTGGTATATCTTTATGATGTGACATTCAATTGCGCTTCGGCGGATCTAAGGATTGAACCTGAGATTCGGAATAATGAGTCTCTTGGAGATGCTGCTACGGATTTCGAGTATTGGAATTATTATAATGTTACTGCACCGGTGCTTCAGAGCGTAAGGGAGGATTCTTCTGTGCGCTTCAAGGTCGCTTTTGCACCCGGCATAGATATTTCGCAAATACGAGCTGTGGTGAAAATAGGTGCCAAAACAATAACGCCTGATGAAAAGGGATTCTATACTGTTGATGTTGCCGATAGCAATATGAGTGTTGAAGTATTCACAGTCCCATTGAACGGAGCTACGCTTTCTCCGGCAGAGGTTGAGATTATCGATCCGGAGGAAGCTGCGGATGTAACGGACATTGCACTCTCCGGCGACATAACCTCTGACAAGGTGAAGGAAATAGTTGACAAATTGCCTGCTCTTGAAACCCTTGATCTCTCGGAGCTTTCCGAACCATTACCCGAAGGAGCCATGAGCGGAAAGGAGACACTTGTAACTGTTATTCTGCCGAGTGCTCCAGCCGTGGAGGCAAGTACTTTTGAAGGATGTGTGAATCTTGCCAATGTGGTTGTGCCGGAATGTGTAGATGTCATTGGTGAAAATGCATTCAAAGGTTGCTCATCACTGAAGAATCTGAGTTTATCAGGAATCACAGGTGTCGGGGCGAATGCCTTTAACGGCTGCGAGAGCCTGACAGGCATTATCTTTACTTCTCAGCATCCCGGCTCTGCACCGGCACGTGTGCGTCGCATATCGCGTGCAGCCAATGTCGATGGTTATGATGTCAACGCATTCACCGGGCTCAATCCCAACTGTATTATATATCTTGACGAGGATGTTGTCAAGCCGGAAATTGCCGGTGTCAACTATGTTAAGGTTCGACAGGATGCTTCCGCGGAGTCCGGTCGCGTGTATGAGGCTGTGGGTGATATTGTCATTACTCCTGAAAATGATTTTCATGCCATGAACGCTTTCAGCATCGTAGATGGCAATACCATCAGCATGGAAATGCAGTTGAATGCGTCTAAATCCGGCGACAAGGGGTGGAAGTCTCTGGTTGTTCCTTTTGCTCCTACAAAAGTGACAGATGCAGCCGGCAACAAGATGACACAATATATTCGTGATGCAGTAAGCAATCCGAACGGTCTTTATATGACGGCGTCTCTTGATGCCGATGGCTCTCTTTCGCTTACTAATGGTATTGCTGCCAATACTCCCTATCTTGTCAGCATGTATCAGGAAGATGGCACTGTCAATGCTCGTTTTGTAGCAGAGAAATGTGAGGTTCCTCAAACTCCAGAGGAAATAAAGATTGAGGGCAGTGACTATACGCTGTTGGCAACATTATCTCGTCGTAATCTTCCGGCTGATAATGCATATCTGCTAAATGAGGATGGAAGTGCTTTTGCCGCCTATGATGAGGCGGTGTCTGCCAAATCTTTCAGTGTTTATGCATCTTCAGCTTCTGGCGCTTCTGCATTCCCGGTAAATGTGAATGTCGCGATGAAGACACCGTCTGGTATCACATCTCCCGAGGAGACTCCCGCCTTCATGATTTCACGTGAGGGAAGTGCGTTGATAATAAATTCCGGTTGTGACACAACAATAGAGGTGTTCAATATTGCCGGACAGCGTGTGAGGACATTACAGCTTCTCAGGGGACGTAACGTTATAGAAGATCTTGAGTCGGGTGTATATCTGATCCGCGGACAGAAAGTAGTGTTGTAACCACGAGGGCATAATCTTTCTGATACTTAGGCGAGCCTGTGTCATTCTGTTTGACGCAGGCTCGTTGTTTTTATGCTTTATTTTCTTTATAGGGCGTAAACACAGTCCAGATATTCTCAACAATTTGCAGGATAAACGTGTATTAAATATATAATGATTCATATTTATTTAAGTTTCGTAAACTTCAACTTAAAGTTTAAGAGTTTAAAAGTTTATCCGATGCGAATATGACTGAGTTTTCTTTTTTTCGCATCAAACAAATAAACTTATAAACTGTGCATTGCGCGATTAAACTTATAAACTTCAACTTTACGCTTGCGAAAGTTGAATTATTTAATACAGGAATAATCTATGGAAATATACAATTCAATACCGGAGCTTTTCAGGGCGAATGAAGCCTATATGAATATAATTGACAGGGTCAGTGTGAGGCGTTATACAGACAGGACTCTCTCTGACGAGCAGGTGTCAGCCATACTTCATGCGGCGATGAGTGCGCCAAGTGGGGTCAACAGGCAGCCTTGGGAGTTTATAGTTATCGATGACCGAAAATTGCTTGATCAGCTGGCAGATGCGCTGCCTTACGCTAAAATGGCGGCGCAAGCACCTGCGGCGATCGTGGTTTGTGGCAATAAGGAAAGGTTTTTGGAGGGTGTAGATGATAACTTATGGGAGCAGGATCTGTCGGCTGCGTCAGAGAATATTCTTCTTGCCGCCCACGCCATCGGATTAGGCGGTGTGTGGACATGTCTTTATCCTCATGAAGAGAGAATCGCCCCGGTCAGATCCATTCTCAATATACCGGACAATATAATTCCCTTCAATCTCATACCGATCGGTTGTCCGGAGCATTCCCATGCTCCCATGAATAAATGGCATCAGGAAAGAGTGCATCATAACCGCTTCTGATGCACTCGGCACTATATCCCAACTCCAAACAGCGCCTCCCTGCATAATCGCAAGGAGGGAAGATATCATTATACTCTAAATTCCGATTTATCGGGCGCAGCCCGATGAGGTTAAAGGTTATAAGGAATAGGGTAAAGGTGAATTGGCGCCTCAACAAACCGAGTCAACTAAATATTTAAGCGCTAAGGGCGAAGCTTGATTCAAATTGTCACGAAAATATTAACACAGAGGAACAGAGGTTTAGATGAAAAATCATGCTGAAATTTTCAGGCACGTCAGGTCGTAAACGACCTGACGGAGGCACAGAGATTGATTCGGAAATGTGAAATGTGAAATGATTAATTCGTAATAGCCTGATGATATGTGGCACTCTAACTTTGTGCCTCTGTCAGCATCGCCAGATGCCTCCGTACCTTTCATTAAAATTTCACATTGCTCATTTTACATTGAACATTAATAAAACCTCTGTTCCTCTGTTTCTCTGTGTTTAGATTATTGTATCAAAACATTTTAAGCCATTATTTCGAAAACTCTTATTCTTCGCTCCTTCGCGTTTTAATTTAGTAGGAGTATTATGCGAGACAGTAATTAGAGTCATGCCAATTTCCTCCTTTTACCTCTTACCTTTTACTTTTTACCTTATCTAATCACTCTATACCTTATCGAACCCAGTTCGATAAACGCGGATTTGGATAGTTAACATTATTTAACTATACGGGGTTGTGAAAGCTTTATATCGTGGATTGATACATCAACACTTATAGCTAAAATACATTAAGTAACCGGAGAAAATACTTCTCAACACCTGTTATTTCACGAACGAGGAGAGAAAGTATCAATAGTCGAAAATACATAATGTAAAATATACAATAACCATTAATCAACTTAATGTAATTTATAAGATTTGTAATAATCTGTAAAACAGCAGTATCAGACTATTGCAATTTTAAAATCAATTCTATAAATTTGCTGCCAGATAACAAGAATCAATAAATATACCATGAGTCAGAA
The DNA here is from genome assembly GCA_910585285.1 of uncultured Muribaculaceae bacterium. GTDB lineage: Bacteria > Bacteroidota > Bacteroidia > Bacteroidales > Muribaculaceae > Lepagella. The sequence goes on along the minus strand of CAJUDL010000059.1, from coordinate 7,599 downwards.
GCTTCCGATTACCGAGACTTACCTGTCAGTTGACTGTGTGGTGTTGGGGTATGACGGCGAATATATAAAAGTTCTGCTGAAAAACCGGGAGGGGAATTATAATGGAATTCCGTTTCACGATAGAAAACTTCCCGGCAGCCTTATCGCGCAAGATGAGGATCTTGATGAGGCGGCGAGTCGCGTGTTGCGCGATCTTACCGGTATTGAGTCGGTGAGTCTGGCACAGTTTAAGGCTTACGGCACGAAAGACAGAACCAAAAAGCCGCTGGACGTGAATTGGCTTGAAAAGGTTCAGAACGTGCATGTGGAACGCATCGTGACTATTGCATATCTCGCGATTGTGAAGATTGGGAAAAAGGAGGAGTCAATCCCCCGGACACATGATGCGGAATGGGTCAATATCTCGGAGGTTGGAGAGCTTGGCTTCGACCATAATCTGATACTCCTTGATGCCTTGAAGAAACTCAGGGACCTAATTGACGCGGATCCGTCTCTGATCTTCACGCTTTTGCCTAAAAAATTCACGGCGAAGCAACTTCGCGACATTAATGAGATAATCTTCGACCGACCGATGGATGCGCGTAATTTCCATAAGAAACTCGCGCAGACAGACTACATTATTCCTCTCGAAGAGAAGCAGCAGGGAGTGGCGCACCGCGCCGCACGTTTCTACAAATTTGATAAGAAAACATACATGAAATCCCGTAAATAACCAAGTTAAATATGTATTTATTAGGATATGACATAGGAAGCAGTTCGGTAAAAGCGAGCATTGTCGATGCTTCCACAGGCAAATGTGTTGCTTCGGCATTCTATCCTCCGACGGAGGCGGAGATAATTTCTCATTGCCACGGATGGGCGGAGCAGCATCCTGAAAAATGGTGGGAATACCTGAAAAACGCAACATCTCAGGTATTGTCGGAATCGCGCATAAATCCGGCGGATATCAAGGCTATCGGCATCTCTTACCAGATGCATGGGCTGGTGCTTATCAACAAGGATAAGAATGTTTTGCGCCCCGCCATTATCTGGTGCGATTCGCGCGGCGTGCCTTATGGCGAGAAACTTGTGGAGGAGTATGGCGCCGATAAGTTCCTTTCTCAGATTCTTAATTTTCCCGGTAACTTTACGGCTACAAAATTAGCATGGGTAAAGGAAAACGAGAGAGAGCTTTTCGGCAGGATTTACAAAATACTCCTTCCCGGTGATTACATCGCAATGCGCTTGACCGACCGTATCGCAACCACCGCCGAAGGTCTATCCGAAATGATGCTGTGGGATTTCAAGAAAAATTCAACTGCACAGTTTATGCTTGAGGCTCTCGGTTACGCTCCGGAGATTATTCCCGAAATTGTTCCGACGTTCAGCAATCAGGGAGAGATCACGTCCGAAGCGGCTGCTGAACTCGGTCTTGTGGCGGGGATCCCGGTATGCTATCGCGGTGGCGACCAGCCTAACAATGCTCTGTCGCTTAACGTGTTTGAGCCCGGTGAGATCGCATCCACGGCAGGAACGTCGGGGGTGGTGTATGGCATAATCGACACTCCCGATTACGACAAACTATCACGCGTAAACAATTTCGCCCATGTCAACCACTCGGCAGAATCTCCTCGAATCGGCGTGATGACCTGCATCAATGGTACAGGGATTCTGAATTCATGGATAAAGCGCAATGTCGCGCCGGCGGGAATCAGTTACGCTGAGATGAATGATATTGCGGCGCAGGCACCCGTGGGCTCTGCCGGAGTGTCGATACTTCCTTTCGGTAACGGTGCGGAGAGGGTATTGTGTAACGGGCAGATTGACTGCTCCTTCCACGGCATAAACTTCAATATCCATAACCGCAGTCATCTCTTGCGTGCCGCGCAGGAAGGCATCGTGTTCTCATTCCAATATGGAATCGACATAATGAAGAGTATCGGCATGAAAGTAGACAAGATACATGCCGGACATGCCAACATGTTTTTGAGTCCGGTTTTCCGTCAGACACTAGCGAGCGTGAGCGGAGCCACAATCGAGCTTTACGATACTGACGGGGCTGCAGGAGCCGCAAAGGGTGCGGGAATTGGCGCCGGCATATACAAGGACAACAACGAAGCTTTCGCTTCTCTTGAAACAATCGAGACTATATATCCTGATGTCGACCGCGCTCCCTATCTGGAGGCATATGGCAGATGGAAGAATTTCCTGGATAAAGAAAGATAATCATTAATAAAGATATAAACAATAAAATGGCACAGAAAGAATATTTCCCCAACGTGGGTAAGATCAAGTTTGAAGGTACAGAATCATACAATCCGATGGCATTCCGCTATTATGATGCGGAATGCGTGGTTCTCGGTAAACCGATGAAAGAATGGCTCAAATTCGCCATGGCATGGTGGCACACTCTTTGTGCCGAAGGTGGTGACCAGTTCGGTGGCGGCACAAAGAAATTCCCCTGGAACGAGGCTCCCGACACGATGACAGCTGCCAAGCAGCGAGCCGATGCCGGTTTTGAGATCATGCAGAAACTCGGTGTTGAATATTTCTGTTTTCATGATGTGGATCTCATCGGCGAACTTGGTGAAGACATCGCCGACTATGAGAACCGCATGAAGGAAATCACTGCATACCTCAAAGAAAAAATGGAAGAGACCGGCATCAAGAACCTTTGGGGCACAGCCAATGTATTTGGACACGCACGTTACATGAACGGGGCTGCCACGAATCCGGATTTCGATGTTGTGGCGCGCGCCTGCGTTCAGATCAAGAATGCCATTGACGCAACCATCGCCCTTGGTGGTCAGAACTATGTGTTCTGGGGTGGCAGAGAGGGATATATGAGCCTTCTCAACACTGATCAGAAACGCGAAAAAGAACATCTCGCCACGATGCTCACCATGGCGCGTGACTATGCCCGCGCAAAAGGCTTTACCGGCACGTTCCTTATCGAGCCGAAACCGATGGAGCCATCTAAGCATCAGTATGACGTTGATACAGAAACTGTAATCGGTTTCCTGAAGGCGCATGGTCTTGACAAGGACTTCAAGGTAAATATTGAGGTGAACCATGCTACACTCGCCGGTCACACATTCGAGCATGAGCTGGCGGTGGCTGTCGACAACAACATGCTTGGCAGCATCGATGCCAACCGTGGCGACTATCAGAACGGCTGGGATACCGACCAGTTCCCGATCGACAACTACGAGCTTACACAGGCGATGATGCAGATCATCCGCAATGGCGGACTCGGCAATGGTGGCACCAACTTTGATGCGAAGACCCGTCGCAATTCTACCGATCTTGAAGACATCTTCATTGCACATATCGCCGGTATGGACGCAATGGCACGCGCACTTCTCAGTGCAGCCGACGTGCTCGAGAAATCTCCCTATAAGAAAATGCTTGCCGACCGCTACGCAAGCTTCGATTCTGGTAAAGGAAAAGAATTCGAAGCCGGCGCGCTTTCGCTGGAGGATGTGGTGGCATACGCCAAGACGCATCCCGAATGCGCACAGACCTCCGGCAAGCAAGAGCTCTATGAGGCGATAGTAAACATGTACGCCTAAACCGCATTTCTCATCAACAAACATAAGTCGCATGGGGCACAACGCTGACCCCATGCGACTCTTTTTTGTCTACAATCTTGGACCTGAAAAAAGTAAAATCTTGTCATTCGGAGTAGCACTCACAGATGAAGCCAAGCAACAAAGAGCATTAAGCACGATTTACCTAAATCAAACTTTTTTTTCGCTCTTTAAAAGTTGTATAACTCGCAAATTATGAGTATATTTGCACATATAATACCAAAGATATGCCTCTGACAAAAGATGAAATACGGTCGCTGTTGGGCGATATTGAGAATGAACGTGTAGAACGTACATTATCCAACGACAACGCTAAAAAGATGTCGGAGGCTATATGCTCGTTTGCTAATGATGTCCGCAACACGAAGAAGCCAGGGTATTTTCTAATTGGTGCTGATGATGACGGCAACCTTGATGGACAAACTTTCACGGATGAACAGTTGCGTTCATATGCAGGGCTCCGCAATTCCGGGACAATACTTCCACCACCCGCTATGATGGTCTATAAAGAAACTTTCCCTGAAGGAGAGATTGCCGTCATAGAAGTTCAGCCAAGTGAAGATACTCCGGTAAGATACAAAGGCGTGATTTGGATTAGAATAGGCGCAAGAAAAGCTGAGGCAAACACAGAAGAGGAACGAATTTTGACCGAGAAAGGTCAGATACATAGTTCTTCTTTCGATGGTCGTCCGTGCCGTGAGGCCTCAATTGATGACATAGACGTGGAACTGTTTAAGAAAGGGTATCTTCCGAAAGCTGTTTCCCCCGCAACATTAGCTAAGGATAAGCGCACGCCAATTCAGCAGATGGCATCATTGCGTCTGTTTGACACTCGGTTTAATTGCCCTACATATGCTGGGATACTGTTGCTGGGTAATGATCCTCAATATTTTATTCCGGGTGCCTATATCCAGTATGTGAAGTTTGCCGGGACTACTCGCGCAACAAAGGTGCTGAAAGAAAACCGCTTCAAAGGGAACTTCATTTCTATGCTGAAAGAACTGGAATATTTCATCAAGTATTCAATCGAGAACAAACGTCCAGAGTTTGTTAGTGTACTCCGCGAGGAGCCTCGCATCAACTATCCGTGGGAGGCAATACGTGAGCTTGCCATGAATGCGGTGATGCACCGTGCGTATAATGGAAATAATTCTCCGATAAAATTTTACGAATATAGCGACCGCATCGAGATTGACAATCCCGGCAATCTCTACGGTAAAGTCAACTTGGAGAACTTCCCCAACGAGACAGACTACCGTAACCCCAACATCGCCGAAATCATGCTCAATCTCGGTTATGTCAACCGTTTCGGCAGCGGTGTCAATACAGTTTCAACGCTTCTTGAAGAAAACAAGAGTAATCCTGCTGAATTCTTGCTTGGCGATTACACGACCTTCAAGGTGGTTGTTCATAATGCCGATGTCATAGAAAATGGCACCAATGTCATAGAAAAAACGCCTAATGTCATAGTAAATTCCACCGAGAGTGACACCAATGTCACCAATAATGTCATCAATAAAGGAACGATTGTCACCAATGATGGCACCCATACTGACACCAATGATTTCACCAATGGAACGAAGCGGAACAATAGCGAAACAATAGCGGAACAATCCGGAACAATGAGCGGAACAATCCGGAACAATGAGGAATCGATTGACAACATCCAAGATTTAGTATTAAATCAGATGAAAAGGGATAAGCGAATTAGCATTAAACAATTGTCCAATATGTTCAATAAGACTAGAGCCTCCATGTTCCGAATCATTGAAAAACTTAAAGCTGAAGGCAAGCTTCGTAGAGTCGGATCTCTTAAATCCGGCACATGGGAAGTCATTGAATAAATAGAATAGTCCTTATGGAGGATCCGAGAATATCAAAAGAATTGATAGAGGCTTTTCGTCCTATTGTGGAGATGAACAATGCGCAATTCAGGCAAGTCAAAACTATGCTTGCCGGTTTTATTGCTTTGCAGGAAAGGGATTTAAACTACATGGATGAATACATGGATACTCTGTTCAATTTCATGGATCCGATGTCAGAGACCGAGATGCTCATGCGTCAATATTATGATTATATTGCAACCTTTGATCCTGAAGAAGCAAAGGAACGAATAGGCTCTTTGGAAGATGATATGGGTTATATGACAAAAATCGTATATGCCGCTGGCTTGGTGGCTCAAAAGCTGCACAAAGGACAGACTGACAAAGGCGGCAATGACTATTTTGAGTCACATCTTTTAAAAGTTGCAGATTCAGGATTTGATTGGAAGGAAAAGGTAGTAGGCTTTCTGCATGACGCTTCCGAGGACTGCAACGTGACCGTAGATGATGTCATGCATTTGCTTGATGAGGAAATATCGAGAGTTGTTGACAATCCTAAAGAGCATTGGTATGAGGAAGAATGGTGGGAGGATTGGATGGAAGACATCGATGTTTATCCCTGCGTAATAACACATATCATAACCGATGAAGAGCGGGAAGAAATTAAGACGGCATTGACGCATCTTGATCACCATACCGCTCTATCAAGAGAAGAATATATCAACCGTATATCAACAAATTTTCTTGCCTTGAAAGTCAAGCTGAACGATTTAAAAAACAATATGGATATAACCCGAATTCCCGAGTCGACCGAGAAAGATTATGCCCGTCTTGACCGATACAAGAAAGAGTATGACATTCTGCTTGAGGCATTACACAATAGGCTCAATGATGACTAATTAAGTGTAAAACTATAAATCAAGTGGAAGAGGAGGAACGATTTTCACTTACCCCAGTACTGTCGATTCCTTCAAACGCGAAGCTATCTACTCCCTGCCGGATACATCCTTCTGATATAAATACAAAATTGACTGCATGTGACTGTAAATCAAAATAAAAGTATTACTTTGTAATATGAACGACTTGACAGTATCAAATATCGAATGGCAAAATGTGCTGAACAATCGCTATACCCTGGATGCCCTTTAGGATAATCTCGGATTGACCGGAATGCTCTTTGAAGGCGAATATCGTTTTACCAAGAAAATGGTAGCCGATTTATATGAAGTTGAAGAACGAACCATCGAGCGTCTTTTGGAAGAGCATTGTGACGAACTGAAATACAACGGCTACATTTTAAGTATCATTTTCGTGATGTCACGAAAATGATCAAGATTTAGATTTGGGAAGTTTCTTAGTGGTTTTCTCAATCTTCTTTATGTTACTAGCGACTCTGCGTTCTACCTTTTTAATATCTTCTGCTGCTGGTAGGTTTTCAGGCTGAATCCCTCGTTGTCCTAACATTTGGCGCACACTTGTATTGTTTTGAATGTGTTCGCGAGTTATAGGTGATTCTCCATGCAAATCTTTTTATTCCACATTATAGTTAGTCATTTCTGTGGCGAGATTTTTAGCCGCAATGGTTAGTGTAGGCAGAAAGTCTGCAAGCGGTCGGGAGGATTTGATACTTAGTCTCTGTTTCATATCCTCGGTGGTATATCCTCCGAATAATGCGGTATCGCCCTAGATCTAATACGGCCAAACCCTTTATCATCGACACCTCTCTCGAAAATATTTCTCGACAATTGTTTTTCAGAGGCCTTTAATCGATCTCGAGTTTCTAATCTTGATAATTGGTCAATGTGCTCAGCGATAAGCTCTGCCTTACGGGCCTGAATGGCAAAATATCCTTGGGCAAAAGCTATTTCCTCTTTCTTCGGATATCCATTTTGGGCTAAGAGATAACACATCGAGTTGCTAAAATGAATGACCCCGGAACAAATCATGGCAATCATTTCGGCAATCAACAGATAGTATATTTATAGCCCTTTGAACAATAGTATAATACGGCTTTTATAACAGGTATATAATGATTTCAGTCCCCTTATTTCGCCCTTTGATAAATTTCCATTATATTTGCAAAAAAAATATCGACATGACAGAGATATCTCAGCTTGCAGTCCTTAGAGAACGCGAAGACCACATAGAATTTAAAGAAGCAAAACATAACTATCCCTTTGCCGGAGGAAGTCATAATGATGTTAAAG
>CAJUDL010000058.1 GCA_910585285.1 uncultured Muribaculaceae bacterium | reverse complement strand
TTTAATGATTTTACTGTATTATTAACATATAGAAATTAGTTTAAACAACTTCATTGAATTGTGAATTATATTGAGCATCTTCTCAGCAAGTTTCTTTCTATCAAAATCAATAGCAAGTTGCCTACAACCTTTTTTAAATCCCAGATATTTGTCTGTCACAAACATCTCATGTAATTTATTAATAAAATCATTCTCATTTTCCGGTTCAAAACACAACCCAGCACCATACCCTTCTACAATTTCTTGTGCCTCTCCTTCAACTCCCATAAGAATTGGCACCTCCATAGCGGCATTTTCGAAAATCTTAGATGGTATTACAGTCGTAAACAATTCTGACTTCTTTAAATTAATCAGGCATACATCCAGAATTGAGATATATCTCTTGACCTCGTTTTTAGATACGCTATCAAGCATTGTGACATTTGTCAACTTTAATGAATCCTTAAGCTTTTTTAAATTATCTTTTTCCGCACCATTACCCAAAAACAAAAAATGATATTCTGGAGCTTTATTTTGTAGTATTGATGCACATCTTAAAATAAAATCAAGCTTATGTGCCATACCATGAGTCCCAATATAACCAATTATTTTTTTATTTTTGAGATCTAATCTTGTAAGTAATTCGGCATCTTTTTCTTCGACCGGAACAAATAGATTTCGATCAACTCCATTTTTTACCACATATACTTTAGTATCATCTATTCCGCGCTCATTCAGTTTTCTTTTGAATGAGTCTGTCACAACAATAATAGATCTGGCTGATCTGTAGCATTTTTTTTCTTCCCATTCAAAGTATCGGATAAACGGGCTTATGTTCAAAGCACCAACAGTTTTTATGCTTTCGGGCCAAAGGTCTCTGACCTCCATGATCCATGGTTTTCTTTTCCAAAAAGATAATGTCCTTCCACTCAAAGCAGTAAAGAACTGAGGTGAAGTGGCTATTATAACATCCGTCTTAACGAACAGACCTGCAAGAAATGAAGAAACGGAAAAACTTATAAAATCAAGTGTTCTTTTAAAGAAACCTTTGTTAGCAACGATATAGCTCCACACTCGGATCACTCTAATCCCTTCGATTATTTCTTCCTGCCATAACTTATTATGATATCCGGCATACAATTTACCTTGAGGAAAATTTGGAGCGCAAGTTATGACTGTTACTTCATCTCCTGATTTCACCCATTCTCGACAATGATCAAAAGTACGAGAAGCAGGAGCGTTAACTTCTGGAGGGAAGTTATCGCTTAAAAAAAGAATTTTCATTTATATCTAAATTGAAAAAGAATATTGCATTATGCCGCTAAATAAAATTTCAACAACGGCTGTCTTTTCAAATCGATTATATTCGTTAGACACCAAGGCATCTTTTATCACAAAAGACATCGCGTCTTTTATAGTTATAGTTACACCATTATCAACAGCGACTTTACAATCTGAAATTTTCTTGACTTTCAGATGTGGTGCAATATATAACCTACTTATTCCTACAACTCCACCAGTTAGCGAATCTGTTATCGAAACCGATCTTTCTTTACAGTCGAAAACTCTTTTGTGAATATGCTTATCACGATATCCACGGCAGTGCGCTATTACTTTATTCGTTCCGTCCTCTATAATTTTTACGCACGAACGTCCTCCGACTCTAAATCCGCCCCATACTTCACTGGAATCTCTATCCCCAACAGTTACAGTATTATGTGCACTAGAGCCTCTCTCAAACTGGCGTCTTGCATTTTTCTCATATGTTGATATTCCTGTATCAACAATCAAGTTGGCACCATCTACTTGCAACTCGTAACCTAATGCATCGGCGTGAGAATGTCCAGGTTGATAACAAGCTCTGATTTCGCCACAATCCGCTATCAAATCAAAGTGTCTTGATTTCAAATGTCTATATCCACTTTCTCTCAACGATATCGGAGACCATTCAAGCGAAAGACGTTTTGCATAATCAAAAATTTCAGTAGGCATTGGTGCTATCCCATAAGCCGAATCATTAAAAAGAGGGTAAGATCTATCCGACCACAACATATTTTCCAAATGACCGAGCATTTTTACAGCGACATCTTTCAAAAATATATTATCTGTCGTATCAAAATTCACACAGTCAAGAAGGCGATCAAGCAATATGCAGTGATACATTGGGGATTGCTCATAATGTGCGCCATCCGGTAGGATTTGGCGATTCAATTCTTTTATAAGCAACCTTGTAGATTTCTTTAAGAGTCTGTCGTCACGAAGATAATTAGATCCGATGAAGAGTGCAAATGCGTCTTCCAGAATATGATTCCCAAGTAAATGATATTCAATATTATTTTGAAGATGAAGCATTTGTGAATACAATGATGAAAGATGTTTTTCAGATATACTTTCCTTATATTTACTAAAAAATTTCACCCAATTTATAATTCTTAAAGCTGTGGGATATGGATCTGTGCCTATATTATTTGTATCTATTCCAGAAATAAACTCATCAATCCAGTTCAAGCCTGTTTTCACATCGATTCCATGCTGATTGATCCAATCCATATAATTCAAATTATATGCCCACAGCATGCCCTTACTTCTATCACACCAACCTCCGTATTCAGCCTCTAAATTAAGGAAACAAAAACGATCATTGTCAAATGAATTTGGTTTATCAATCCATTTTACAGTATTAATATGGTTGATTTTTGGGACAGATGGAGCCCTATATACGTATTTACGAGATACAATTCGATTTCGCAGCTGATATATGATCTGCCGCATTCTTAGATGTGATATTGTTCTTAATAGTTTACCGATAATCATGGCAACTCCGACACAACAGCCTTAAACTTCCCCGCTTTTGTGCGTGGTATCGCATCGACATATTCAAAAATAACTTTGATTGTAGGAGAAATCCACTCTTTAACAGCAGCTCTAATATCATTTTCCAAGCCGCTAATATCCGCACCTTGTCTTAGAACTGCTCGAACTATCATTTCATCCTCTTTTTTTTGCGCAATCTGACATTCCTTTATATCTTTTGTACATTTGAAGATATATCCAAATCTCATTACTTTGGCTCCCTCCGGAGTGATAACAAAGTCTCCATTCCTTCCTTCTATATCAGATATAATATAGCTACTAATAAATGTTGCAGTATCTCCGATCTCATATCTTATAAAAGGCATCCCGAGATTTTGGAAACCGGTGGCAAGGATTTCTCCTGTTGACAAACCATCATGGATAATGGACTTTTTCAATTCCATATGTCCCAGTTCATAATCAACTTGATATAATCCTTCCGTATTCTTTGAAGCAGAAGCTGCATTCTCAGAGAAGCCATAATGTTCAATTATCTTCACACCTTTGAATACACGCTCAATAATCTCCCGTTGAAAGTCATACATTTTTTCTGCACTTGAGAAAATATATAGGGGAGGATTTTTAATTGTCAATCCGGTTTCTTCTACAAGCATTGCAAAAGAATGAATTATCGAGGGATAACCCACGAAAAAACGGGCTTTCTTACTATTAATAAATTCTACAATATCCTTAATCTTTTCTTTTGTTATATGCTGCATATTCAACATATACTGATTCAGAGGTCTATTATATCTCCAATATGGAGGTTTTGTCTGTGATATAGGTACCACAATTTTTCCTGTGAAATTAATATGAAGGTCTCCTTTTTTAACACCGAATCTATCACGTCCTCTCCAAACAACTGCCCAATAATACCTTAGACTATGCTTTGTCCAAAAAAAATCCAGAGCCTTACCTGTGCTCCCGCTTGTATGATATGCTATGAGGTCTTTTCTTTTAAATTCATCCGAAATCATATCTTCCCAATTTTCTCTAACCAACTCCTTTGTTAGAATCGGGAATTTTGATAAATCATTAAGACATTTAAAATCCTCCGGTTTCACTCCATACTGATCAAAAAATCTTCTATAGAATTTTGTATGCTCGTAAGCATACTTTAGAATTTGAGAGATTTGTTGTTCCTTGTATTTGATTATTTCATCTTCATTCCAATCATCCGATTTTTTTAGACTCTCAAATAGTTCCTTATATTCTCCACCATATCTCTCGCGCTCAAGTTTATATCCTTTAATAGAGCATAAAATATTTTGAATAAAAACGGGGAAAAGACTATAAATTTTAAAAAAATTCATTTTTAATAATAATCAAACATTTTTAATATCTTCTAGAACTTTACACGAAACGAACTTCGTATCAAAGTTTTTAAATGAAGCTATCGCATTCTTGGAAATAGCCTTATAGTCACTACCTTCTAATTTATGTATAGCTTCTATCAATGAATCTGCGGAATTGTCACGCATTATTATTCCGTTATATCCTGAATATATTATTTCCGATATTCCTCCAATAGATGTTGCGATTACGGGTAAACCTGCGGACAGGCTTTCTATAATTATTCCTGGATAACCTTCACCAACCCAAGATGTCGGAAGAAGCATGACATCAAAATCAACCAATTTATTGACAATTTCACTCGGTTTCAAGATACCTTTATAATATGGGGCAAGCATCTCAGACTCATATCCATCTAAAGGGCCATAGATATCAAGGCTATAACCATCTCCAAGTTTAACAAACGCTTCTATAAGGAGATCAATACCCTTATCTCGAGTGACCCGTGAGATAAATACGAACTTTCTTGAATATGATCTGTCTCCGCGATTTCTGCTTGCTGCATTTCTTACATTAGGAAACCATTTTGCATTATTGGATATTTTCTTTGCCCACTCAGTAATTGACCTGGTTTCCCAATATGAAATGGCGGCATTCTTTACTACAAAACTTAGCAGTTTGCGTTTGATTGAGTTTGATTTTTCATATAATTCTTTAAAATTCCCGGCAAATTTCCTTAACACATATGATTGTCCGAATACTTTAGATAAAATACACACTATAGGTCCTATATACAGATAATCCTTAAATGTGCCATGAAGCATTATTTTAGAATTTCTCCCATTCTTGATTATCTCATGTAATATAGAGACATAGGCAATTATTATAGATCTATAATTCGATTTATTAGTATCGACAACCTCAAATCCTATCTCTTGTCCGGAAACGAAATCGATCCAATCTTCAAACAACACAACAATTCCCCCCACCGTTTTCCCATCTTTACTATTTCGAGGTCCGATAAATAAAAACTTATCCTTTCCGTTCATTTTGAAATGCAACTATATTCTGTCAGGCGTAACCGGCCAATAATCGGCACCTCTGTATCTGACTGTTGAACCTATATAATCTTCAATATTGATATTTTTAGCTAATATCTTGGCGGGGATTCCCGCAACAACACAGTTATCCGGCACGTCCTTTGTTACAACTGCATTGGCACCAATATATACGTTATTACCTATGCGTACTGGACCGAGAATTTTTGCACCTGATGCTATATGAACATTATCTCCGATAGTAGGGACTTCGTGCCATCCTGATTTCCCACCAATTGTTACACATGTGCCTATTACGCAATTTTTACCAATCTCTGCCCTTGCATGAATCACGACTGCCATGCCGTAATAACCAAATTTTGAACCTTTCCCAATTTCACAACTTGCAGGTACTGATGAGTTAAACAATAAGTATTGTATATAATAAATCAGTTTTGGCAATAGTGGTATGTTATGTTTCCACATCCAATTATTGAATCTATACCAGTGAATTAACATATTTTTATACCTTATCAATTATAAAACTACATTATCAATTCCATATACTTTCGGATGAAAGACTTCTCAGAACAAATATTTTGAATTCGGTTTGTATTCGCTTCCCCTATCTGCACCTTCATATCATCTGGAATTTCTATTGCATTTATTATTTTATCAGCAATATCATCTGGATTCATGGGATCAAATAAAAACCTTATATCGTTTTGTATTTTGGAATTATCACATATATTTGATCCTATAGCAATAAGACCACATGACATTGACTCGCACAAAACATTTGGAAAACCCTCAAATAAAGATGGCAAACAGAATATATCGGCTTTATGATATAATTCAATTACATTGTCAACACTTCTGTTAATTGAAATCATTTCTTCAATATCCAATTCATGCACTAATTTTTTAATTTCATATAAGTATTTATATGATGAAACATAACCATACCACTCAAATTTTGCCCTGATTCCCTTACATTTTATTATCTTTATTGCCTTTATGTAATTAATAATATTTTTCTGAGGTGAAATTCGAGCCGTTGTTACTATTATTGGAATGGGATTTACAGAATTTTCAGACGGTGGACAGAACTTTTGAGTGTCTACCATATTTGTAATTACCCGTATTTTTGAGGCAAGATTAGGATAATGCTTTTCAATAAATTTTGCTTGGGTAAAGCTGTTAGGAACGATATGTGTCGCAAATCTATATAAGAAAAATTTTAATTTCTCCTTTAGCGTTAATTTCTGTGTTGTGTTTCGTTCAGATACGACAAGATTAAACTTTTTCCCAAAGCATTGCGATATGCAGGCAGCAACAGTAGTGCCATACTTATAGGCGACCGTCATATCAGGTTTGAAATTATTCACAATAGACCTTATGACAAATGCCCTTCTTATTGGATTTTCCCCTTCTTTATAAACTTCTGTATATATCCCCTCCTTTAATAGGTCCTTTGAATACCCATTCTCAAGATCAAAAAAAGTTACAAGACGAACAGTCTGACCGGCATTCTTTAATCCTATTGCAAGATACGACATTTGTCTTTCAGCCCCCCCAAGAGGCATCGCATCTATCAATAATAATATCCTCATAAGTATTATTATTTAATTTTTCTCAGTTATACTCCTTAATCCCTCTTAATGTAACCGGAGTTTTCCAGAATCATACGTTACTATCTTTTTATAAAACTGATGTGTTCTATCATTTAATATTGATTTTCGAATACAATAGCCTAACACAAAAGTTATTATGCCTGAAAACAAATCTGTATAACCCATAGAAAAACAGGTTTTCAAAAACCATATCAGAACGCACAAAAAAGCGGCAAGGTGTAATATCGGATCTGATATTTTTTTTATTACAAAATAAAAAGCAAATACAAAGACCAAAGCATATACCGTCACCCCCAGCAAACCATTATCTATTAATAATTCAAGCCAGTCATTATGTCCATAATTTCCCCAGACATTGACTGTCTGGGCTGTTCCGTTTCCAAATAATTGAATAAGGATACTGCTATATTCCATCCAATGGTTAAACATCATAGAATATCCGATCTCTCTATATCCTATACCGTTAGACTCCATGTATGAGATACGGTCTAAAAGATAGTCATTCTGCATATACCAATAAAATGCAAGTATAAATAAAATACTAACTAAAAAAATCGAAACAATTTTCTTGAAAGTACTTACATTGACATTCTTATTATACCAGTACAATGTATACAATATACTTGCAAACATGCAAACAATCGCACCTCGTTTTGCACCAAGTATCACATAAAAGATACTGATTACTGTCAATATCATCACTCCTTTTTTATGATATTTAAAAGCCATGGCATATATCGGTAATAATGATATAAAATTGTAAGCGGTGTTAACTGTATTTTCTTCTTTTCCTGTTAGATTTACAAGCTGAATCGATGTGTATGTATAGTTTATTACAGTTAGTAACGTCAATAATATAGCAATTATAAAAAAAGTATTTTTTGAAACATGTGTCTGTTTTGATATCTGAAAACCAATAAAGAACATAAAGCAAAATCCCATTTCATCTTTAAACTGACCAAATGTGCTTATTTTCCCGATCTTTTCCATGACTGATCCAATAACTATTTTCGGTGAGACCAGGTATGTCACGATAAGAACTATCGTAAAGACAGTAAATATTCTTATAATTCCCGGATTATTACGCATCTGCATAGTTTTCAACATTGACACACCTCCCCATATAATAATAAATATGAGTATAATCTGAGAAACAGGAGTGCCAACAGGATATAAAATTCCTTGTGAAAAATATATAGAAAAAAGAGCAATAAAGAAATAAAGATTTTTAGTTTTTTCTTTATTCCGTTGATGAATCACAATATACTTATTAAAACTGTCCATTAGAAACTTGATTCCCCCTTTATTCCTAAATCCATTAATGCACCAATATATTCGTCAGCATCTTTAGGAGCATAAAAATCCCAACCTCCGGCTGGATAAAAAGTTGTTTCCCCAAAAAAGATTTTCCCATCCAAATTATATAAGTCAACTCTTAAAAAAGGAATCCCTTCTGACAGTTTTTCTGCAATTTCAATCATCTTTTCAAAATTGTCGGGGGCACTTATTTCAGCTTGAGGATCCGGCAAAACATCTGCTTCATAAAATGGTAATAATTCCCATTTCTTGTTATAGAAATTTGCATGGTGTCCTGTTGAATTGTTAAATACAATTTTTAAGAATTTAACTTCTCCATTAAAACAGAAAATTTTGTAATCGTCCTGATGTCCGTTCTTATCTTCAATGTATTCTTCTGCCAAGATTCGTTTCCTGACATTCTTATAAGGCCATTCTCTTGAATTGACAAATAAATCTTTACGCATGGAGCTATCTATCTTAGCTTTTGCAGATTTCTTATCAAATTTAGATATATCTTTGCACACTACAACTCCCGTTGTGCCTCCTCCATGCGTTGTTTTCAAGACGAACCTATCCGGCAACTTTGAAAAATCAATCTCATCAAATGAATTCCACACTCCTATTGTTGGAACTATATATTCGCTTGATATTCTTTCTGCTGCAAACTCCTTGGCTTGAAGTTTATCAACCATTCGAGTGTATTCATCCTTGCGATTATGGATTTTTAACCAATTAAGTTTCTCCGTAAATGTCTTGGGATTTCTCCAATTGATTAATTTCCCAAGTCTTATAAGATAATATATGGTAAGATATGATTTATCATCCTTCCAATATGTTTTAACATACGATAGAAGTCTTAATAATCCCCTTCTCCATTTAGGAAGCTGATAAGGTTTAAGCGTATTGAAGTCTATTTGATTAAAATCTTGATTTTTCATAACATAACTTATCTATCAATTCTACGATTTTAGTTGCGACCTCAAATGTTTTACCTTCAATATCCAGAAGTGGGTTTATCTCAACAAAATCTAACGACCGAACATCATAATTCCTAAGAATGAATTCTATTGTCTCCAATCCTTCTGCTATAGAATATCCATTCTTTTCCGGCACTCCGGTACCCGGTGCAACCTTAGGATCCAAAACATCTATATCGAAACTTACATGAACCGGAGAATCTGATGTATACTCTTTATCTATATGAGAAAAAATACTGATTGATTTTTTATTGATGAAATCTATTTCTCCCGGATCCAGACTACGCTGACCTATAAATTTAACCTTTTCAACAGGCAAACACCTATGCCCTTGAATTTTTTTAGAAAAATCATTTTCCGCTATACCGAGAAGATAAGACATATGCATTCCATGCACATTATGCGATTCTGAAGTGAATTCAGTATTCATGTCACCGTGAGCATCCACATAGAAGCATTCAGGAGACTCAAAACAATTCAAAACGGCAGAAATCGAGCCCCAGGCGAGAGAATGATCACCTCCAGCAATAAATGGGAAATGTCCCATTTTTAATGAATTCGCAACTCTATATCTTAATTTTATATTTAAATCCGCTATCTTAGAAATAAATGGCAACCCTGATTTATCACCTTCTTTCGCATCCTCAAAATCATCACACTCAATATCACCTGTATCAATCCATTCATTTTTTAAATTCAATATTTCAAAACAGATTTTACGAAGTAATTGAGTTCCTAATTCTACCCCTCGCTTGCGGGCGCCCAAATTTATAGGCATTCCGATAAAATCAATAATCATATACTATATACCTAATTTTCTTGTAAAGAAATATTTCAACTTATCAAAATGAGACTCACATAGGACATGATTTTGAATTCTTAATTTCAATTTTTTATTAAAGAATGAAGGCAATAAATGATGATATCTTAATTTTAATAGAAATTTATTTGTGTACAGATCAAAAACCATTGGAATATTTATCGAACTTTTTTCATAATAATCCTTAAGACGCTCCTTCAACAAAGTGTCATCATTTATGACCGTATTTAATTCTTCGATATTATCCAATATTTTTGAATCATAACTTAATTTCAACATCTTATCATCCTTAAATTGAATGTATGGATGTATTTCAAATGTTATATTTTTTTCTAAATTGATAGAAACCAAGAACCCCTCAAACCAAGATTCCGGAGAATTTCCCTCATCTTCAAAACACAGATTTCCGAGTCCATAAAAGATTGGTTTTTCTTTATACAATTCATATCCTGAATAACAATGTTGATGATGGTTTATAACTGCATCAGCACCGGCATCAACAAAAAAACGATAGTTCTTTTGCATTCTAAGAGAGGGAAGATTAAAGTTTTCATGACCGCCATGAACGATAACGACAACATAATCAACTTCCCTTTTAAGTTCCTTTATCTGGTAGTATTGTTTTATGGGATCCAAAGCATTTGCTCCAGCTGAAGATTCTGTAGCAATCGAGAATTCATGCTCGCAACAGTTAATAATTCCTACACTTTCTCCATTGTGATTAAAAATGAATGGCTTAGATGCATCCAAATTATCTGAACCGACTCCAACTGTAGCAACACCTGCACTTTCGCAACATTTAATGGTTCGTCGTAATGCCGATTCTCCATAATCTTTAATATGATTATTTGCGAGAGTAACAAGACCTATTCCCGCATAAGCAACTGCATTTGCAGCCTTCGGATCACATCCAAGGTTAGGTCCATATTTTTCTATTGGCTTTTCTCCATTTTTTATGAATGGACACTCCAAATTAATTATTGATAAATCTGCATCTTTCGCAAGATTACGAAAATCATCTAAGAATGAATAATTCTTCCTTTCGAGAGCAGAACCTATCCATTTCCCTGGAACAAAATCACCACCTATAAGCAATTTCATACTCTATAACAAATCAACACAATTAAGGAATCTTATTATTATTTCTTAATAAGATATGTCTTTAAATTTAACAGAATATGTCTCTCTTTCTTAAACAAACAAATCATTGACAGATATATACAAGCTGCCAAAACAACATAAAACAACTTAATCGGTAAAATGACATTCTGTGGTAACAGAAGAATAACGAACATCATAGATGCTGATAAAATCTCAGGTAAAACATTCATAATCATTTTTCCTATAGATATCTTTATCACAAGAGACATAATTATAAGATTCACTACTATCAATTCCAATCTCACTAGTGCTCTTGCATCACATAATATTGTAAAGCCCCAGCTTACAAAATACCACACAACAGGTATAAGGACTACAAGATGTAATAATTGCGAAACAAAAGATAATTTTGGTTTACCTAATGATCTATATATTTCCGAGCTATAGTGGCTTAAAACAATAGTTACAGAACTTGTCAATGCCCATAATCCCATAAAATGAGATGCTTCTCGCCACTGCGAACCTAATAATACATCCGTTACCAAATCACTAAAAATGAAAATCCCAAAACCTATTGGTATAACAAGCAGTCCTACTATTTTTTGAAATTTAAAAAACATATCCTGAAAACCATTCCTATCGTTTTGTAATCGAGATAAAGATGCAAACAATACAGTCGTAGTGGCTGCGGTAATAACACCTGTAAATTGTCCTACCGTTGTCATTGACACCCTATAAATTCCGAGGTAATATTCATTCAGCATTCTTCCGACTATAAAAATATCAATATATCCGGTCAACCATATCGAAATAGCCTCAAGCAAAGACCACACGGTAAAAGCGAACATTTGCTTGAACAATTGGAAACTATATTCAAATTTTGGTTTCCATTTAGATTTAACAGTCAATATGATGGCATTCGATAGATTCAAACCTATCATCCCGGCTATCAGTGCCCAGTAACTCCTTAAAATGAATGCCAGTGGAATTGTTATAACAAGGGGGATTGCGACACCGACCATCCTGACCAAAAACAAAGTTTTGTAATCAAAATGACGTCGGTATATTGCCATTTGAATACTGCTGAATGCAGCCAACGGAATGCAAAAGCATGACACTGCAATTACTGATCCATAACCTTTGTTTCCCACTAATTCAGCAATGTCATCTGCAAAAATTATTATGACAGCCCATATTATCAATGACATCACCAGATTCGACCAGAATGCAACATTTGTGGATTTGAATAATGATTTCTCGTTTTCAAATTCATGTTGAACTATGTATTTCTGGAATCCGGCATCAGTAAAGATTTCCGCGAAGCTTATAACCATTGTAGCAGTGACGAGTACCCCAAATGCCTCCGGGGTCAAAACTCGCGCAAGCACCATTGTTGAGATTGGAGCTACCAGTTTAGCTGCAATCTCAGTTATTGATGACCATTTAGTTGCCGAAACAACCTTATTATTAAGCTCCGACATTAAATGAGTTTAAAGATTAAAATATTCCTTGAACCAGGCGACGGTGCGGTCAATGCCTTGCTGCAAAGGAGTGGCGGGTTTGAAGCCTGTGGCTTCGCCTAAGGCTGATGAGTCGGCGTAGGTCTGATACACATCGCCGGGCTGCATCGGGAGGAAGTCTTTCTTCGCCTCTCTGCCAATCGCATTCTCTATGCATGCGATATAATCCATGAGTCGGGTGGGATGCTGGTTGCCGATATTGTAGACGCGATAGGGAGCGGGAGATGTGGCAGGATCCGGATTCTTCTCATCCCAGTCAGGATTGCCTTGCGGTATTACATCGCAGATCCTCACCACGCCCTCAACGATATCATCTATGTATGTAAAGTCGCGGAACATATCCCCGTTGTTGAAGACCTTGATGGCGCGATCGTGGAGGATTGCATCCATGAAAAGGAATGGCGACATGTCGGGACGTCCCCACGGACCGTAGACGGTGAAGAACCGCAAGCCGGTGGTAGGTAAGTTATAAAGCTTGGAATAGGCATGAGCCATCAGTTCGTTGCTCTTTTTAGTTGCAGCATAGAGCGATACGGGATGCGCAATGCTGTCATGCTCTGAAAAAGGCACTTTGCCGTTGAGACCGTAGACGCTCGAAGACGAGGCGTATACAAGGTGTTTAACCTTGTTGTGGCGGCAACCCTCAAGGATGTTGATGAATCCGTCAACATTGCTTTCCACATATGCAAGAGGATTTGTGATGGAGTATCTGACTCCCGCCTGTGCTCCGAGATTGATCACTATGTCGAAACCACCGTTGGCGAAAAGCATCTGCATCGCATGGGTGTCCTCAAGGTTCATGCGGATGAATGAAAAGCGGGGATATTCAGCGCTTTGTGAGAACTTATACCATTGCACATCCTCCTTCGCGATACCAAGGGTATTCAGACGCGCATACTTGAGCTCAGGATCATAATAGTCGTTGATGTTGTCAAGACCGACCACATCGTTTCCTCTATCGAGGAGACGATGACAGAGAGCGCAGCCGATAAAACCGGCAGCACCAGTAACCAATATTTTCATAGCTTAAAAATGATTATAGACAAGTTTATTGTCTTTGTTTGTGATTAAAGAAGGCAAGTAAAATCTAATAAGCGATAATGACATCAGATATATTGATGTTATATTATAAACCTTAATTGTTGATTTTGTCATTTGATCAGAGCTGAATCAACACGGGCTCGTGGGCGGCGCATTCCTCCCTGAAGTCGCGGAGCACGGGGAGGTTGATAATGTAGGAGGTGAAACCTACACGCTTCAGCAATAGGATGCAGCAAAGCTTGTGAAGACGCAGGCTGCAACCATATAACTTATCAAATTGTTCCTTGTAATTTACGCCATTGAGGATTCCGCCGTGAAGCAGACGGTTGCGCGTGTTGATGGCTTCTTTATCTGTTTTTGATAAAGGATATCCGTAATTTACGAATGGATCGGTAAGTTTGCCGCTGTTGGTAACGCCATTGAGATTGTTAAGGCGGTTGCCAAGTATCTTTACAGCCTCTTTGTCGATCTTACCGGCGATTTCCGCATCCTCCAGGATTTTCTGGAAAGCGGGACGTATGATTTTGTTAAACGTATCCTTATCCACAGGTGCTTTTGATGTATTTCCCTGCTCTTTAAGCAAAAAGGAGGTGAGACACTCCAGTGCTACGGCATACAGTGCTGTCTGATATTCGAGTGCCACTGTCGATGCCTCAAGAACAATGCAGGCTGCTCTACGCAATTCTTCGTGAGCATATATCTCGTTAACCATCCCGGAATAGAAATCCATCTGAAGCCAGTCAACGATGTTGCCTACTATGCCTCCGGGGGCTACCTCTGCATCGGCATACGAGTTATTTTTGCCATTTTTCAGAATCTCGTGAAGCCAATACATGTTGGTAGTAAAAATCGGATACTGACCCTTGATGGATGATCGCAACTCCATATAGTATATCCCCTGCGGCGCAGTGAATAACGCATCTGCATAACAAAGTACATATGCTTCGTCAAGCGTTATTCGGTCTGTGAAGAAACCGAGGCTGAGTTGAGCGGCAAATGCGTATTCGTTGAATTCTTCAACAGTGCATTCAAAATACGCTTCACAAACGAGATAATACTGATTCTCAAATTTATATGGGTAAAGATGGAAAATTCCTTTGTCCTTGAAATTCACTTCCATCAGACCAAGGGAAGTAAACCACCCTCCGTTCGGATATCTTTCCTCATAACCAAATGTACGGAATGTATGTACCCAGTCGAAACGGTCAAGGGGCTGCACAGAACGCAAGAAATGCGGTTGGTTCCAGTCTATATCTGCTGAATAGAACCTGCTTATGCTGATTGAGGCTTCCTGGAATTCATCGGTGTTAAATTCATTGCTTGCGCTCAGGAAGGAAACATTTTCGGGCACAACGAATCTCTTGTCTTCTTTACTGAAACTGAATTGAGGCATATCGTCATAGGGGCGATGCCTCCACACATCTCGCCATGACGCCTTGCAGGCAATAGCCACACCTCTTTCCTGCTCCACGAGGCGAGCCTCGTCTACCGCGACAGGGCACCCCACGAAGTCTCCGACCTCACCCTTGTAGAGATCTTTTATATACCTTAATGAGGTTAGTATGTCTTTCTGAATTGCACCCATTTGCTAAACCAACGCCACAATCAAATAATCAAAGCGGCAGTCGGGCATTAAATCGTATCTGAATCCGGATTGAAGTCGTTATAAAAATCTTTTGATGCCTCAATCAATGAATCAACAGGCTGGCATAACAATGTGCAGCCAAAATCATAGACAGGAAGAGCCGCAAAGACATCCTCATATCGCTTGAAGTTCATCCTGTCTACATAATAATTTATCAAAATCTCATCTGAACTGCTATCAGCGGCAAACAGATAAATATATTCCAAACCTACCGATTCTTTAATCTTTAAGACTATCGGCACTATCTTGTTCCAAAAGATAGTGACACCCTGTCGGTTCTTTTCGGGTAAACCGAGTGCGTCCCATTTGTCGCGGGCGTTCTCATTGACACAGAAATGACAGATTTCAATACCTGAATATGTTTTAGCAACTCGTTTATGTTTACTGTCATTCTCATCAATTTCAATCCAACTTTTCAGATTATCTTTTATTGATTCTATCTGCTTGTCAAGTTCTTTCTTTATTTCGTCAGCGAGTTCACTTCTTTCAGAAAGTAATTTCCTCTTATTAATCAACTGGATAAGCTTTTTCTTAGAATCTATAATTTCTAAATCTCCATGCTTATCAAACAGTAGACCGCATTTCAACGAAAAATAAGCAAATATATCATTTTCAGGTGAAAGAACCACATAGTAGGCAATGCCGCCATCAGAATCTTCTTGGAATGCACTCCCTTTAATCGTATTCTCAAGCTGGATATTTTGAGGATTGGAAAAATTCTCAACTTCTCTTAATATTGAGTCTTCCTCATTTATCCGTATGCAACGCAACGAATTTAATGTAGAAATCTGGAAATCAGTAATTCTCATGACACAAGGAATCTACGCAGCCTTATTCTATTGGCATCTTCTCTGATATCTTCGATTTTCAGTTTTGCCGTGCATGGATGCGTTGATGGCACACCTGCCCGCGCCCTTTGCCAACTTAGTTCACCATGAGAAAGAGTGCTGAGACTCCATGCATTTTTTTGTGCATAAAATTTAAAAACAGCATCAAATACTTCTGTATACGCAGGATCCATCGTCTCTATTTCTGTACTGAAGATTTCACCCCGCGCGAAATGCCTATGCACATCCGGTGAAACCGGACCATATTTCCAAGCTTCGAAAGTGTCAGCAGTTATAGGATTCCCTGTTTGCACAATACATTCCCTCTGTGTAAAATACAACAGTTTATGAAGCTTCATCTCATCAATCTGAGCTCCATAATCACGCCTGTATCTTCCACAGATATAAGAAGCTATTTCAAGAATCCCTAACATATTATAAATAACGAAAGTATATATCGCGAATTTAGTTATATTTTATATAATAAACAAATATAGCCTTAAATTAATGTACTGAATTCCTAATTCTTAATGGATTTCGGACAGTTTTTCTCATAAATCAGACCCCCTTAAGAGCTGACTGAGGCAAAAGTTCGCGACGGGTCAAGCCGAGGAAGGTGGCTTTGGCGAGGAAGCGGCGGTAGGATTCGCGGGTGTCGGGATCGAGGAGCGAGGGGTCGGCAACAAGATTGGCGCGAACCCAACGCTGTTTATGCTCGTCTGCCTCCCTTTTGCCGCCGGGGTAGCAGCCGCTGAGGTTGTCGGCGATAAGCTGCATCAGCCGGCTGTAGTTTTCCGAGGGCGATACGTCGCGGAAGCTGTCGCGATCTCTCAGCTCTCGCGTCCATGCCGTCTTCAGTCTGTAATACGCGGAATAATATCGCGGCTCTACTGTCGCAGCATTGGCGCGCACCTTGGGCGCTATCATCGCGTAGATCTCGGCTTCGGAGATTGCGGCGTTTCCTGCCTGCCAGGATTCGAAAAACCGGCGCATCATGTCGTCTCTGAATTTCTGCGATGGCGCTTCATGGAAACCGACGCGATAAAGCATATCGTAGTACGTTGTCAGCTGGTATAGATTCTCTGGAGGGGCGTCCTCAATCACGCCTTTCAGTTCGCGAGTGAAGTCTCGAATCTCTGCGCACAATGCACGCTCTTCGCGCGAAGGCACATGTCCGTCGATATGCAGACATCCCGCCTCCTGAGCGCGCTCCATCAGCCTGTGAGCCGCCTCAATAATGTGGAATGTTAAATGTGAAATGTTAAATTCCTGAGACATAAGACCTAATTAGACATTAAACATCTAAAATTACACATTAAATCTTAGTAACGTCCGCGGGATTGATCGTAACGCGCGCGCAGCCGAATATGTCGATACGCACCATCAATTCGCTTTTGCCGTTTGATTCTATTATCTCCCCTTCGAGACCGCGAAGTCCTCCTCTTATCACTCTCACCCTATCACCGCGACTGTAAACCGCAGAAACCGTTACCTCGCCATCTGCATTGCCGAGCATAAAACGCAATGTCTGAATCTGTGAATCAGGGATAATCGCCAACGGACTTCCGACACGATTAGGATTGCTGCCCGCTTTGTTGGTCATGAAGCGGTTGATATAAGGCAGTTTCACGATCTCGCGGCGTTCCGGCTCGGTGCAATGGATAAAGATAGTTGCAGGAATTACCTCGCGTTCAATCTTCTTGCGTCGTCCGTTACGCCAGATTCGGAGTTCCTCTTGAGTTGGGAGATAGAAAGATACGCCTTCATCCGCGAGCTTTTCAGCCACTGATTTCTCCGTATTATTCTTCACGATAGCAACAAACCAATGACTTCTCGGCACGCCTACGGCGTCGCCAACGCCCAATGTCGCTGCCGCCGCTTCATAATCTGATCTCGCCTCAACCTTTTGCGGAATCTCCATACTTCCAATCTCTACATCAGAGATATACAAGTCAAAAATTGTCTTCTATCAGGGCTATCCCATATCGCAAATCGATAAGCATCACCCTGATACAAAATTTGCTGCCAAGTATCTCTTGGGAAGAGATACTTAACAGCAGTAATTGCCGCTAAAAATCACAA
>CAJUDL010000057.1 GCA_910585285.1 uncultured Muribaculaceae bacterium | reverse complement strand
GGTCAGGGAGAAAGGCGACTTATACAATCAGCGCTCGTGAGGGCACAGCAGACCGTCTTCCCTCCAGACGCGGCTGGCAGCTGCGCGTCTACAACACGGACGCACCGGTTGGCGGCTTAGCCAAGGTAGATGGCAAGAATGTGAAGACCGCATATGACGCCGCGGCGCGCTGCACCATTGTTGACGTTCCGTCGGCAAAATGTGACAGAGAGCGTAAAATCACAATAGAATATTGAAATATCTTCTGATAAGTAATGAATAAATATTTCTTGGCGGCGGTTTTGTTTGCCGGGGCGATTGACCCCGCCTCGGCTTACAAACCTGCCGGAAACAATATAATGACGACATGGGGCGAGAATATCGACCCCGCAAATGTCTGGCAGGAATACCCGCGTCCGATCATGGAGCGTCAGGACTGGCAGAACCTCAACGGACTGTGGGACTATGCGATAGTCACCAAAGATTCACCCCGACCAAGGGAATGGCAGGGAGAGATACTCGTGCCGTTCTGTGCCGAGTCCGCACTGTCGGGTGTGGG
This sequence comes from uncultured Muribaculaceae bacterium, assembly GCA_910585285.1. GTDB lineage: Bacteria > Bacteroidota > Bacteroidia > Bacteroidales > Muribaculaceae > Lepagella. The sequence continues at coordinate 17,962 of CAJUDL010000057.1, read as the reverse complement.
GAAAGAGGTAGGTGAGGAGAATGCCCTGTGGTATAGACGCAGCTTCTCCGTTCCCTCTTCCTGGAAAGGACGCGACGTGATGCTGAACTTCGGTGCGGTAGACTGGCAGGCTGACGTGTGGGTGAACGGAGCCAAGGTAGGATCGCACACAGGCGGCTACACGCCGTTCAGCCTGAACATCACCCAGGCTTTGAAATCAAGGGGAGACAACGAGGTTGTTGTAAGGGTTTGGGATCCCACCGATAAAGGTCCACAGCCAAGAGGGAAGCAGGTTTCAAAACCTGAACTGATATGGTACACACCGGTGACCGGTATCTGGCAGACGGTGTGGCTTGAACCGGTTTCGCGCAGGCACATCGTGGATCTTCGCATTCTTCCCGACATCGACCGCAACACCCTCAGTGTGGATGCCGTTCCCTCTGAAGGCATCAGCAATGGCATGGTCGAGGTCGTTGTCAAGGACAACGGGAGGCAGATAGCCTCCGGACGCGCCGTGACGGAAGAGTCAGTGATTGTGGACATGCCTGCTGACGTGGAGCTGTGGTCACCGGAGAATCCGAAGCTTTATGACCTTGAAGTCAGGCTTATGTCTGACGGCAGGACGCTTGACAAGGTCGACAGTTATGCGGCAATGCGGAAGTTCTCGGTGAAGAAGGGCGACAAGGGAGTGGTGCGCCTCCAGCTCAACAACAGGGACCTCTTCCATTACGGGCTACTGGATCAGGGATGGTGGCCCGACGGTCTATACACCGCGCCATCATACGAGGCAATGGTCTTTGACGTGGACAAGACAAAGGACTGGGGCTACAACATGATCCGCAAGCACATAAAGGTGGAGCCGGCACTGTGGTACACCTACTGCGACCGTAACGGCATCATCGTGTGGCAGGACATGCCGAGCGGCGACAAAGATCCGGAATGGCAGGGACGTAATTATTTCGACGGTGAGGAACTCGTGCGCACCCCGGAGAGCGAGGCGAACTACCGCAAGGAATGGCGCGAGATCATGGACTGCCTATACAGCTATCCCTGCATCGCCATGTGGGTGCCGTTCAACGAGGCGTGGGGACAGTTCAAGACCAGGGAGATTGCAGACTGGACTAAGAATTATGACCCGTCACGTCTTGTGAATCCGGCAAGCGGAGGGAATTTCTATCCCTGCGGCGATATTCTGGACGTGCACTGCTATCCCTCTCCTCCGGTGACCCATGTCTACGACGCGAAGCGCGCCAACGTGCTCGGAGAATACGGCGGCATAGGAATGGTGGTCGACGGTCATATCTGGGCACCCGACCGGGAGTTCAGCTATATCAACTGCAAGACTCCGGCGGAGTTGACCGACCGCTATATCGGCTATGCAGACTATCTTGACCATCTCGCCAATGAATGGTTTGTAGGTGCCGTATATACCCAGACTACCGATGTGGAAATTGAGGTCAATGGTCTTATGACCTACGACCGCAAGGTCATAAAGATCGATGAAAACAGAATCCGCGAGATAAACAAACGGATAATAAAGAATCATAGCAAATGAAGATTTACATTCTTAATATCTTTTTGTGTTTTTTAGGGGCATTAAGCGCAAGCGCAGCCAATGATATCGCAAATTTTTCGCGATATGAAAACGATAACAAGCGCCTGATGGCAGAACCCAATACGGGGACACGTGTAGTGTTGATGGGAAACTCAATCACCGACAACTGGGCTACCGGAAGAACCGAATTTTTTGAACTTAATGATTTTGTAGGACGTGGCATCAGCGGTCAGACAACATATGATATGCTCTTGCGTTTCCGGGATGATGTGGTCAACCTCAAACCCGCTGCTGTAGTCATTGGCGGAGGAACCAACGATGTTGCACAGAATAATGATATCACTTATGTTGAAGACCGGACTTTCGGCAACATTGTGTCTATGGCAGAGATCGCCCAGGCAAACAACATGAAGGTCCTTTTGGCGTCTGTGTTGCCTGTGACAAGTTTCGCGTGGAACCCTAATATCACTAACCATAAGGACAAGATAGAATCACTTAATGCCCGTATAAAGGAATATGCAGAATCGCATGGCATGCTCTATGTTGACTACTATTCGAAGATGGTTACTCCCGATCGTGGGTTGATCGGAACTCTCACTACTGACGGTGTGCATCCCAACGATGCAGGCTACGAAATAATGGAGGACATATTGTTGCCTCTGGTGCGTCAATTTGTGAACAATCCCCCCAAAGATAAAGAGCACACCGATGATGGAAACCTCAATAGAATATTAATAAACTAACCATATTATTAATTAAAATTTAGAATTTATGAAATTTTTAAACACTGCTGCCATATTGCTTATGACATCAGCAATAGCAGCAACAGCTCAGACAACAACCCCTCCGGAGAATCTTTATTTGATAGGTTCTGCAACAACAGCACAGTGGAATGCCAACGAACCTATAGCCATGGAGAAAGTGAATGCTTATGAATTCACATATACCGGACCTTTAACGATCGGAGAGTTCAAAATGCCATGGGTAAAGGGAGATCCTGCAATGTGGGGAAACAATACCTACATGGCATCGGGGGACGCATCATTGAAATCAGCGGGTATCAATACTTATGACTGCATGTTTACTACAAACGGTCAGCCTGATCAAAAATGGAAAGTATTTTTGCCGGGAACGTATAAGCTTACACTCAAAATCAATCCCGACGATATTACATCTGCCAAACTTACAGCAGAGTGTCTTTCACTACCTGATAAAATTTATGCGTTTGGAGCTGCACCTGACCAATGGAGCTCGTATGGTGGAGTTGAAGTTCCTTCAACAGAGAACGGCATATATATCTGTTCTTTCAACATGAATTATAGCAATGAGAATAAACAAATAAAGTTCTTTATGCCAAGGGGTGAATGGAATGCAGTGTCGTATATTGTACCGACAGAGGTGGATCATTATAGTGGAAATGGTAAGCTTGGCGACGATGGCAGTGTAAAGTTGATAGAGCCCGGTAAATCATATCCATTCCAGGTATCATTTGTAGGGAATGGTCCATTAGACTGGTTCTGGGGAATTCAGGAAAATAGGTCAGGCAAATATGAAGTTATTGTCAATATAAAAGATAAAACAGTTACTTTCAATCTCCTGAAAAGCTATGTGTTCGATAAGGATAATGTGACTGAACTCTATATGCTCGGACTTGCCGCAGAAAGTTTTGATTCCAATAATCCTCTTAAGATGAATTCACTTGGAAATGGTAAATTCTCATGGACAGGAAACCTTGATTATTCTACAGATGACGGGATTGCAGACCATGCCAACAAGCAGTTCAAGTTTGTCACATCAACTGGAGAATGGAACGAAGTGCATTATCTCGTTCCGACGGATGCAGATGCTAACGGATTCACCAAAGAGGTTGAGTCAGGGGAATCATATACAATGAAAATGACTACATTTATCAATGGTGGAAATGGAGTTGATGCGTTTTTCGGACTTAAACCTAATGATAAAGGGAAATATACAATAACTGCCGATGTGCCCAACATGTCGTTTGCAATCACTAAAGACTCATCTGTAGGTGTGTTCGAGATTGAGGCTTCCGGAGCTGATGCAGTAGAAGAGATTTATGATCTCAGCGGCAGACGTGTAAGCAGGGAAAGTGTCGCCCCCGGTGTCTATATCATACGCAAAGGTATGAATGTGAAGAAGGTGGTGATCAAGTAATCATGTCTTTATGTAACAATTGTAAATTCAGAATGTATTATTTAAGGGGAGGAAGGAAGGCATCGGGGAGATGTTTTATTTCGTGGGAGTCGGGAGTGCCTGTGACGGCTATTATGTCGAGGCGATAGGGAAAGAGATGAGGGAGGGAGCGCATGTAAATGTCCCCTCCCTTTATCATCTTGTTTCTTTTAGGTGTGTCAACGGCTTCATCGGCAGCTTCAAATTCGCCTTTCCTCGCCTTGACTTCTACGAAGACAATAGAGCCATCTTTCTCGGCGATGATATCGATTTCGATTTTATTGCTGACACGCCAGTTCCTTTCGCGGATGATATATCCGTGAGCAAGGAGGTAATCGGCGGCAATCTGTTCCGCCTGCATACCCCATTCGCGGTTTGCCGCTCCCTGCTTTTTCTTGTCGATCATCAAAAGGCTTTGAAAGACATGTCGAGACCTTTCACGGAGTGGGTGAGTGCACCGACAGAGATGAAGTCAACGCCTGCTTCGCCGTATTCGCGAAGATTCTCGAGAGTGATGCCGCCGGATGATTCGGTCTCAACCTTGCCTCCGACAAGCTCAACAGCTTCTTTGGTGAGGGCAGGGGTGAAGTTGTCGAACATGATGCGGTCTACACCTCCATGTGCAAGAACTCTGCGGATATCATCAAGACTACGGACTTCAACTTCAATTTTGAGGTCTTTGCCGTTTTCCTTGCAATAGTCGTTTGCGCGCTGAATGGCTTTCTCCAATCCTCCTGCGAAATCAATGTGGTTGTCTTTGATGAGGATCATGTCGAAAAGTCCGATACGGTGATTTGTTCCCCCGCCGATTTTTACAGCGTCTTTCTCAAGCATACGCATACCGGGAGTTGTTTTGCGGGTGTCGAGGACGCGGGTGTGGAGTCCTTTGAGCTCATCCTGATAGCGACGTGTCATGGTTGCCACACCGCTCATGCGTTGCATGATGTTTAGCATGGTGCGTTCGGCAATGAGGAGCGAACGGATCGGACCTTCAGCAGTGAAGGCAACATCGCCTTTTTTGACTTCCGCTCCGTCATTGATCATGACGGTCATCTTGATTGACGGATCAACCTTGTGAAGCACTTCTTCTGCTACATCAACACCGGCAAGTATGCCGTCTTCTTTGATGATGAGTCGTGAACGACCCATGGCGTCTGCCGGAATTGTGGAGAGGGTGGTATGATCGCCATCCCCGAGATCTTCTGCGAATGCGAGATCGAGGAGTTCGTCGATAAGTTCGTCTTTTGTTTTCATATTTATGTTGATTTTATTAAATGGGGCTATATAGGGCTATATGGGGCGGAATAGGGAGAGATGGGAAGGGTTATTCATGGTGGTAGGGTTCGCCGCGAAGGATGGTCATTGCCCGGTAGATTTGCTCTGTGAAGAAGAGGCGGACCATCTCGTGGTTGAAAGTCATTTTTGAGAGCGACAGAAGGGAGTCGGCACGATCATAGACGGGTTGCGAGAAGCCGTAAGGACCGCCAACTACAAAAACTACTTTCCTTCGTCCGGATATCATCTGTTTCTCTAAAAATGCAGAAAACTCGATAGAGGAATATTGTTTGCCCCGTTCGTCGAGAAGCACTACAAAATCGGAATTCGAGATCGCATCGAGTATTTTCTCTCCCTCAGCCTCTTTCTGTTTTGCTTGATCCATTTTTGATGCATTTTTTACATCTGGCAATGATTTGATGGAGTAAGGTATATAATGCTTAAGCCGTTTTGAATATTCGGCTATGCCATCCTCTACAAATCGGATAGTGGTTTTACCAACTGTCAGCAATTCGATTTCCATCTTAAGAGTGAATTTTTAAGAGCCGGAATAAATGATATCATTATCAGTAATACCATCACTGATATATATATATAAGAATAATTGAGGAGCATGCGTTTGTTGTCGCGGGCAAAACTCATAGGGTCTGCCGATGTGTCGTTTGCCATGAAGTCATCGGTGTTTATGGCACGTAAGGTGCTTTTCCATTCCACGATGCCGTCATGTGTATATACCACAGCCGGATTGCCTCGTGCCAACTCCTTGATTGCGGTGTCATCGGCTGTATAGATGGGATAATCCGGCATTGAAAGGTCTATCCAGTTGTCGATCTCTCCGCGTGAACCAGCCACTGCCGCAACCATGTCTATGTCATGTTGCGTTGCCCAGTCATGAAGAGAGTTGATTTTCCAAGTGGTTGAAATCGACACGTTGCCCATGTCAGGCATCAGGAGAAGGATACGGTCTTTATCAGGCGACAGGACTTCATCCGTTACATCTTCATTTTCTTCCCAGATATGGAATCCTTTGTCGCTCTCATTTTCATTAGCGGAAGATGAGGCTGTTTCCTTGCGATCCACGAATACCCACCCTTCGCTTTCATCCGGAAGGTTATCCATGGAGAACTCCTTTTCAACGCCATCCTTGCTGTATACGAATGTGAAGTCGGGTTGGTCAGCGTTGGTCTGTTCGGTCAGGAGAGTTCCGGTTTTATAAGGTCTGAAATCAATAAGTGGCTGATACAAATAACCAAGCAACTCAATAAGACAGATGAACAAAGCCGTGGCGATGAATGCTATCCATTGGATTGCGGGGGTAATCAGACATGCGCAATACCGGTTGTATTTCACAAGCCATAGGGTGAATGCGAAAAGCAAAACATTCTTCCAGAACGTTGCCCAGTTTGATATGATATATGCATCGCCGAAACATCCGCAATCTGCCACGGGATCAAACACGGCAATCCACAGGGTCAGGGGCAGCATAAAGCACATCATTGCAAAACTCAATATGGCGATGCCTTTGCGGAAGCATCCTGTGGCGAGACACACGCCGATAAAGAATTCTATGCCGCAAAGAAAAAAGACACCGACAACAACGAGATTTGGCCATATGGTCAATCCCATTGCCGCGAGATAATCCTCTACCTTGTAAAGCGTGCCCCAAGGGTCGATAGCTTTGACAAAACCGGAGAATATGAATACCAGAGCCGTCAGTTCGCGGATTATCCATGTAATGCCACGCACGAGTCTGCTCTCAGGATCAGGCGAAACGTATTTTGATAAGTGCGAATAGAGCATAATTAATCATATCCATATAGTTGGCATCAACGCCTTCGCTCATGATGGTTTTGCCATGATGATCCTCAATCTCTTTTGTGCGCATGAGTTTTTGGAGGATAATGTCGGTGAATGAGCTGACACGCATCTCACGCCACGCTTCGTCATAGTCATGATTTTTATTCATCATCAGAGCAGTGGCAGCCTCTATTTTCTCTTTATAGAGTTTGAGAGCTTCCTCTGCTGGAATTGGTTCACCAGCACCGAGATCAAGTTGGATAAGGGCAATCGCGCAATAGTTTACGATACCAATGAACTCCGGTTCGATACCTTCATTCACAGCCGCCGCTTCTATCCCTTTTTCCTCAAGAGAACGGATTCTGCGGGCTTTGATAAATATCTGGTCGGTGAGACTTGACGGACGCATGATGCGCCATGATGTGCCATAGTCTTTAAGTTTCTTTTCGAAGATGTCGCGGCAAACGGCTTTCACTGCAGCAAACTCTTCGGCAGTATTATGGGTTTCCATTTAGTTGAAATTTGGGTTTTAACTGCGAAAATAATAAAAAAATCAGAAATCGCTTCAAATATTCGCGAATAGTTGTTATTTTTGAAGTGAACTTATGAAATAAACATATGAATAATGATATAAGGCTGATTGCGGAATGGGAAAGTTGCCGGGCAATACTCCTTGCCCTCCCCGAACCGCATACCGACTGGAATTACATACTTGAAGAGGCTCGCGATCAGTATCACCGCATGATATCCGCATTTACGTCGAGGGGGTATCATTGCGTGGTATTGACTTCCGATAAAGATTCAGCAATGCAATTATTGCATGATTGCGATCAATCTCTACTAACCCTGATTGACGCGGAATATAACGATACGTGGACCCGTGATTACGGTCCGATATCCGTGGAAAGGGGAGGACGTCTCCGTGCTCTTGATTTCGGATTCAACGGGTGGGGATTGAAATTTGCCGCAGACCATGACAATCTTATGAATCTTCAGCTCAGGGATAAATGTGTTATAACTCCTGAAGTGTATAGAAACGAGAGAGATTTTATTCTTGAAGGAGGGTCGATAGAAACAGACGGCTATGACACTCTGCTGACAACATCTACATGTCTATGCTCCCAGAATCGCAATGGCGGCCACAGCAAGCAGGAGCTGAATGGAATATTGAATTCCCGTCTGGGACTTTCCCATGTGCTATGGCTTGATTACGGTGCCCTCGCAGGGGATGACACAGACTCGCATATCGATACGTTGTGTAGAATGGCTCCCGGAAATACAATTCTATTCACAGGATGCCGCGACATGGATGATCCTCATTTCGAAGATTTATTGAAAATGCGCGCACAACTGACGCTCTTCCGCACACCTGAGGGAGAACCATATAATCTTGTGGAACTTCCTTTGCCATTTGCGATTTATGATGAGGATGGTTTGCGACTCCCGGCATCGTATGCAAATTATCTCGTGACTCCGGATACAATCTTCATGCCTGTTTATTCACAGCCGGAGAACGATACGCTTGCGTGTCACACGGTCAAGGTTGCCTTCCCGAATCATGAAATTGTGCCGGTGGAATGCTCAACCCTTATCAAACAACATGGTTCGCTTCATTGCGCCACTATGCAGATACCTGATAATATTTTTAATTCTACAGTATTTTAAACAGCTTCTAACACTACAGTATATGAATAGTAAACTGCAAGTAGGAATCGTGCAGCATTCCTTCATTGAAGATATAGATTTCAACAGAGCCCGCAATCTTACAGCTATTGAAAATCTTGCCTCAGAGGGTGCAAAACTCATTGTTTTATCCGAACTTCACGATTCTCTCTATTTTTGTCAGACCGAGAATGTAGATAACTTTGATCTTGCACAGACATTGCCGGGTGATTTCACTGAGTTTTATGGTTCGGCGGCAGCAGCCAACAATGTGGTGATAGTGACAAGCACTTTCGAACGCCGGGCTCCCGGATTATATCATAACACAGCTGTTGTTTTTGATACTGACGGTTCTGTTGCCGGAAAATATCGCAAGATGCATATTCCTGATGATCCAGGTTTTTACGAAAAATTCTATTTTACTCCCGGAGATCTCGGATTTGAGCCGATAGAGACATCCTTGGGAAAATTAGGAGTCTTGGTGTGCTGGGATCAGTGGTATCCAGAAGCCGCCCGTCTTATGGCAATGAAAGGTGCGGAGATGCTTATTTATCCTACTGCAATAGGGTGGAATCCGGATGATACGCAGGATGAGAAAGAGAGGCAAAGGGAGGCATGGATAACAGTGCAACGCGGACACGCTGTGGCGAACGGACTTCCTGTGATAAGTGTGAACCGTTGTGGCTTTGAGGAAGATCCTTCAGGTCAGACTTCCGGAATCGATTTCTGGGGTTCGAGCTTTGTTGCTGGTCCGCAGGGGGAATTTCTATATTTGGCTCCAGATAATGCGCCCGCCGAGCAGGTGGTGGAGGTTGATATCCACAGATCTGAGGATGTTAGAAGGTGGTGGCCCTTCTTTCGCGATCGCCGAATCGAGAATTATGGGGAGATAACGAAACGATTTCTTGTGTAGAAGGGAAGAGGTGAGAGGGGAAAAGGGAAGTAAGAAGTAAGAGGTAAAAAGTAAAAGGGTCGGCGACATCACAGTCACCGACCCTTTTCTGAATTTGTTTAAAAATTACTTTTTATTCACCTAATAACTAACCTAACTTATTAACCTATGAAGTTTTTTACTTGCTTGCTGATTGCATCTGACGGAGAGCTTTTCCCTGGCGGTTGCCTTTGCCATTTTTATGACCTTTGCCATGCTTTGCGGCAAATGCTTTTTTCCCTCCATGATGAGAACCATTGTTTACATAGAAATTCTTGAGGTAAACAACCATCTGATCAGATGTGAGGATCTCGCCGAGGTCGTTGATATATTTGCTTCTCAATTCTTTGCGGACATTGCGCGGATTGAAGGTTGTATCTTTATTCTCACGCGCTTTTTTTGCCTTGGCTTTGATCTCCTGACGCGATACTTTAGATGCATTATTCAGAGCATCAATGCGACTTTTTTGCTCAGTTGTAAGTGTTATGCCTTCGAAAAGGTCAACCTTTCTTTGACATTTGACTTTTTTACAGTCTTTGCAGTCTTTGCAATTCTTGCAGTCTTTGAGACATTTTTTATTTTGTGCTGCACACTCAGTATTAAACTTGCAATTTTCAGTTGACTGTATTTTCTGCTGAGCAGAAGCACTGACTGAGAATAAAGCGATTGTAAGGAATGTCAAACCTAATATTTTTGTTTTCATTACTGTCAATTTTTTTAATCTGTTAAACTTATACTTTTAAAAGCCGGTCAGACTCGCAGATTATGGAGGTTTCCAACGGCTTCGGAAATTCTCGTTCCAATTGGATTTCAGTTTTAAGACAGATGAAAAATCAAAGAGTTTAATTCAAAATTTTAGTTTAACGATTATTAATCTAAATGTTAATAAAGGCTACATGGGAGGCAACAACATACGGGGCACCAAGGTGCCTTCACTCAACCGGCTTCGTCAAAACGCAGACGACATATGCCTTGCCGGCATTATGTCCCGGCATTATATTGTGGTGGTTAGTAATCATCCATGTTGAGGCGATGGAGAATGTCCATGTGGAGGTAGTTGTCGCGTTTCTGGGGTTTGACACCTCGGATCACACACTCTGCAAATGTGGTCAGAGCGAGTTGCGATTGGCTGGAGATGTGGCGCGTCACAAGGAATTCGATATGTCCGCTGCGCAAACTTGCAAGATTGGGTTCAATGTCATCGAAACCTACAACCACACGTTCTGTGTCGGGATTCTCACGCAGATACTCGTCGATAAGGAATATGCGGGAGTTAATCATTATGATGTGTTTTATTTCCGGGTGCTCTTGGAAAAACTCTTTCAGCGTGACAAATGTCTGTTTGGGATTTGCCGGATTAATAAAGACCGTGTGGATTTCACATTGCGGAAATTTCATATTTATGTAATCGAGAAATCCCTGACGACGTTTTGCATTCGGGTCTGCCTTATGGTTGGTGTCACGTATTAATCGGACTAAGAGAAGTTTTTCGGGGTTAAAATGGTTGGTGAGAAGAAATGCTCCAAGTCTTCCGCTCTTATAAGGATCCATACCATAATATACTGTATAATTGAGATCGTCGAATTTGTCATCGACAAACGCAAACGGGATTCCAACTTCATCAAGCTGGCCTGCGAATCGGCATGTCTCTTCCTTGAAGACTGTGCCCATGATAACGCCATGAGGTTTAGAGACAAGTATCTCATCGCAGCATTGGAGATATGATTCGGGGTCTGTCTGATCAAAGAAATGGAAGTTTACTTCAATACTATAATTATATAAGGAGTTCGCACCGGCAATAAATCCTTCGTGAATTTTCTCCCAGTATTCCCCATGTTCAAATTCGGGAATCAGGCACGCGAAAGTATATGTTTTCTTGGAAGCGAGTATTGAAGCATTAAGATTAGGGCTGTATCCGAGTATTTCAATGGCTCGTTTCACTTTGTCTACCGTATCCTGCGACACGCGCCCGCGATTGTGTATCACACGATCTACAGTGCCTCGTGATACATTGCATAACCGCGCCACATCAAATATTGTTGCCTGGGTTGTTGCGTTATTTATCTTATTTATTTTAGCCATAAATATGGTAAGTAGCTATTCAGAGAGTATTTGAATTTACACGAATTATTAGTAGTTGCTTAAACTAAATGCTCTCAAAAGTTGCTTTTTTAGGAACAATTCAATAAAAATTTTTACAAATTTATCATTTTTTTTGGAAATATAAAAAACTTCTAATATATTTGCAGTGTTAATGTGCACGTGCACGCAAGATATAAGGCAAAACGAGCCTATAAACGTTTATCTAATTTTACTTTTAATCCATAATGAGTAGGTTTGTCGTTAACAAATTATGGTTAACAAAAATGAGTTTCGGGTTAATAACCCGAAACTCATAAGACAAACAGCAGTTGAATCGAATTCGAGACTGCGTTTCCATGAAACGCAGTCTTATTTTTATTTTTTCACCATATCGGGATCAGGCGAGAGTGTCTTTGTGGCGTAGGCAAAAGCAAGGGTAATGACAGCGAGGATGACAAATGCAATTGCGGTGGAATGCATTATATTACTGAGTCCAACCAGGGGAGCAACTATCGCCCCGAACACGTATCCCGTGAGTCCGAGTAGTGCAGAGGCACCACCGGCATTGGACCTCCCTTCGTTCATTGCCAAAGTATTGCCAACGGTGAAAATCATGCCGAGAGAGAACACGATGGGAAGCATGGTGAGTTCATAAGCCCAAAAATTATTTAGCAAAAACAAGACTCCGAATTGAACGGATGTGGCAAGCAAAAGTGTCCAGCCACCGAAAAACGCCGCTTTTTTTAGAATCGTGAATTTCAAAGCCATCATTGCTCCGAATGCAACAAACAATGCGTTGAATCCCATGAATAGTCCGAAGTGCACTTCAGACCAACCGAAATGGTCCTGCATTATGAATGGTGCTGAAGAACAATATGCAAATAAGAGACCGAGAGCGGAACCTTTCAAGAGGGCATGGATCATAAATCGCTTGTTTTTGACGAGCATGGGGTATTCTTTAAAGGCATAGATTAGTTTTCCTTTAAATCTATTTTCAGGTTTAAGTGATTCTTTCAAAGGAATTGCCACACAAATGAGCAGCGCTGCGAAACCTGCGAGAACATAAAAAATACCTTTCCATCCGTCGGCAGCTGCAAGCAGACCTCCGAGAACAGGAGCTGAAGCAGGAGCAAATCCGTTAATAGCTCCTATAAGAGCCATCATTTTTGCTAATGGGCGTCCGCTGTATATGTCGGCAGGAATGGTGCGCGCAAGAAAGTATCCCCCAGATGCTCCGATTCCCTGAATTAGGCGGCATCCGAGAAAGAAATGTATCGTAGGTGAGAATACGCTTACAATTGCTGCTATTATGAAAATTGACAAAGTGATGATCAATACAGGTTTGCGTCCGTATTTATCGCTTACCGGACCCATTATAAGCTGTCCTATTCCGAGACCTATCATTCCCATTGTTAGTCCGAGCTGAACAACAGAAACAGAACATCCGAAATATCTGGTCATTTCCGGCAAGGTTGGGAGATACATATCGTTGACGAATGAACCGAATGCACTCAATCCTACAAGATATGCCACTAAAAAGATATAATAATGCTTTCCATTGGGATATGTTGTGGAATCAGACTGGTCGGAAGATTGTTGCGCGGAAGCGGTAGAATGAGTGGGAGTGCTTTTCATATTAAATTTCTTTTTGAATTATAACAAATATTAGGTAAGTAATGGTTGTTTTTTACCATTTTTACTTTTTTTTTGATGCGAAATAATCTGAATATATAGTGCTGATGTTGTGTATTTAACGGATAAGTATTAATTTTGCGCTTCTTCTACAGGTTTTTTAATAATACAGCATGAAGGTTATGAAGTTCGGAGGAACCTCTGTCGGTTCTCCACAAAGAATTAAGAACGTTGCAACGCTGATAAGCGGTAAGGGTAAAAACATGATCGTACTGTCTGCGATGAGTGGCACTACAAATTCTCTAATAGAGATATCTGAGGCTGTGAAAGCTGACGACCCGCAACTTGCATGCAAGCTTATATCATCGCTTGAAGAAAGATATAGCGGTGTTATTGAAGAGTTGCTCACTACGCAGGATGCGCGTGAACGGACACGCACGATTGTAGCCGATTTTTTCAATGATATCCGTCACACTATATCGTCGCCTGAATCACCTCTGCTTGAGAAGCAGATTGTGGCAAGGGGGGAGATGATATCAACAAATCTGATGCATGCCTATCTTCATGAGTGCGGCGTGAATTCCGTACTATTGCCAGCACTCGACTTTATGCGCACGGATGAGCATGGAGAGCCGGATCTTCCTTATATATCCAAACATCTGAATCAATTGCTTGAAGAGAATCCCGAAGCAGATATGTATATTACTCAAGGCTTCATATGTCTTGATCATGAGGGAAATATTCATAATCTTGAGCGCGGAGGAAGTGATTACACAGCTTCGCTTATAGGAGCTGCAATCATGGCTGAGGAAATAGAGATATGGACCGACATCGATGGTATGCACAACAATGATCCTCGTTTTGTGGACGGTACGAAACCAGTAAGAAATCTGCATTTCGAGGAGGCGGCGGAGTTGGCATATTTCGGTGCTAAGATCCTTCACCCGACATGTATTCTCCCGGCTAAGATCAACAATATTCCCGTACGATTGTTGAACACTATGGAACCGGATGCTCCCGGTACGCTTATTGACAATAATCTGCGTTCTGCTTGCATCAAGGCTGTGGCGGCGAAAGACAATATCACGGCAATCAAGATAAAATCGGGAAGAATGCTCCTCGCATACGGTTTCTTGAAAAAGGTGTTCGAGATTTTTGAAAAATATGAGACTGCCATAGATATGATCACCACTTCCGAGGTTGGGGTCTCGGTGACTGTAGATAATGAAAGGAATCTTGACCGTATAGTTGAAGAACTTCATCGTTTTGGCACTGTCACCATTGACCGCAATATGACGATAATATGCGTGGTCGGAGACCTGGAATGGCAAAACAGAGGGTTCGAAGCAAAGGCTCTGGATGCATTGCGCGATATACCTGTGAGGATGATCTCCTATGGCGGAAGCAATTATAATATTTCATTCCTGATCAAGGCGGAAGACAAGACCCGTGCATTGCGTGCGCTCTCAGCCGAGATCTTTGCATAAATAAACAGTCCAAGATGATATTCAAATTACCTTGCATGGATGGAGTGCGTACTCCTTTTTACTATTATGATATGGCGCTTTTGCGCTCCACACTTGAAGAGATAAAAAAATGTATAGCCGGAAGTGATGTGCACGTGCACTATGCCGTGAAAGCTAACGGAAATCCTGAAATTCTTAAGGTGATTGCTCAAGCCGGTTTTGGAGCGGACTGTGTGAGTGGCGGTGAGATTGCCGCTGCTCTGAATGCCGGTTTCGACAATGCCTCAATATTCTATGCCGGTGTCGGTAAGACAGACGAAGAAATCCTGTTTGGAATAGAGAAGGGGATAGGTTGCTTCAATGTCGAATCGATCGAAGAACTGGAAGTGATCGCTGAACTTGGAGAGAAAGCTCAAAGAAAAGTGCCTGTGGCATTACGGGTGAATCCCAATATAGATGCTCACACTCATGAATATATCACCACCGGTCTTGAGGAAAACAAATTCGGTATAGACATGCGGTGTCTTGACAAGGCTGTTGACAAGGCATTGGCATCGGAATGGATAGATCTTACAGGTTTGCATTTCCATATAGGCTCGCAGATTACCATAACTGAACCTTTCGCGTTACTCTGTGAGAGGATTAATAAAATCACTGAAAAATATCGTGAAAAGGGTATCGAATTTAAAATCTTGAATGTCGGCGGAGGTCTCGGGATAGATTATGATACCCCTGATGAGAATCCCATTCCTGATTTCAAGGGATATTTCGATACTCTGATAAGCGGAATGCATCTGCAGCCCGGTCAGGAGATACACTGTGAGTTAGGCAGAGCTATTGTGGCTCAATGTGGGTCTTTGATCTCACGTGTGGTGTATATAAAGGAGGGAATAGGAAGAAAATTTCTTATTCTTGATGCTGGTATGAACGATCTTATGCGTCCCGCCCTTTACGGAGCACATCATAAGATAGAGGTTGTGGATCCTCGCGATGAGGCTGAGACAGATGTCTATGATGTGGTAGGACCTGTCTGCGAATCGTCAGACGTTTTCGGCAAGGATGAAAAGATTCCCGCCGTGCGGCGCGGAGATCTTGTAGCGCTGCGCTCGGCGGGAGCATATGGTGAGAGCATGGCATCCGAATATAATATGCGTAGGCTGCCCGGCTCTTTATTTGTAGGGTAAGGTCCGGTTATTCATCGGGTAAGAACATCGGATCCCATGCCGGCAGGAGAGTGGGTTTTTGTTTTAGAATCGCAAGAACATTGGCAGGAATATATTTCTTGTTGACTACGAGGCGGAACATGTATTCGTCAAACCATTTGTCGGTGAGAATCAGATGACCCTCGTTGGGTCCGCTGCCCCAGCTGTTTTCAACCATCCATTTGGTCGGCTTTCCTTCGGCATCGATGTCTACAGCCACAAGCGTCATGGCATGAGAGGAGGCACTTGCGTGTGTGCGGATGCGGTCGGCTTTGTTCATGCCGAAATTCACGCCCATGAGTGATTCGTAATCGAAATTCGAAGGATCGAGCACCCCTCGTTCGCGATCAAAGAATTTACCCACGTCGCACGAGAAATACATCATGGCGCTGTCTTTTATCGACTCTATCGCCATTTTCTTGATGTCTTCCACGGGAAGATTGACATAAGTCCAGTTTTCTCCATCGTAAGAATGACGGTCGTAGTCGATTTCATATAGTTTATAGTATTCGCGGGTAGGATCATTCATGAGCATGACGTAGTCATTCTTAAGATCATTGCCTGCGAATTCTTTGTAGAATTCAAGCGGAGTGTATTTGCGTGTGCTGACCACGTTCCCTTTTGAATCTTTGCGGGTCCAGGTGAATTCTGCCGGTGGAGTGCCGAGGGTCAGCGCCAGCATTCTGTAGATTTCACCAAGCATCTGCTCTTTGCGGGCTTCAAGGGCGCCTGGTTTAGCCTTGTCGGCATACATTTTGCGAAGTTCGAGACCATCCTCACGAAGTTTGAGAGATATGAGGCGGCTCATCTTGGATGTATTGTTGCTGCTGAATGACTCGCGCATCACTTCTGCTGGCACAACTCCATATTTCATGATATTATCGGAGAGTCCCGTGTATTGTCCTCCATCGCTGAGGGGATGGGCAAAGAGCCAGTCAACCATCTTGTCGTCCATCGGACGGTCGGCGTAATCTATCATTCCCTGGAGGAAAAGATTGGCTTTTTCAAGTTGGTCGAAAAAGAAATTATAATTCTGTGAAAGTTCAAGTTTGGGAAGGTCGTGCTTTGCCATCATCTGTGAGCGGAGCACATTCAGTCCGGTAAACAGCCAGCAGCGTCCGGATGATTTCTGATCTGTGATGCCTTTGCTTTTGACACGATGGGAGAAATTGGTGTCGAACGCATTTCCTGCTTCAGCATTTAAGGCAATCTTATCGATATCGGAATTGCCGAGTGCGTTTCTCAATGCTTTTGCAGTAGCGTCGTTGGAATATGAGCTTTTAAGACGACTCATCATTTCCGCTGAAATCCCGCCTTTGCCTGTGGTTGAAGCAGCAAAGAGATGTAATGATGGAAACGCAACCAATCCGAGCAATAGCAGGGATACCGGGAGTTTATGATTCTTCATGATGTTAATTAAATTAGATTTTTTACAAAGATAAGCAAGTTATTTGTAATTTTGCAACATGAAATCAAAAATCTATCTTGACAAGTTATGAAGAAGTTCTACTATTCTGTTCTGGCGGGGATGGCAATAGGTATTGCCGGAATTTGTAATCTTGCCTCCGGAGGTATTATTGGTGCGGCTCTGTTTGCATTCGCACTTTCAGCAATTGTTTGTTGCAAATGGATTCTGTTTACAGGTAAAGCCGGTTTCTTCACCAACGGAAAAGAATTTGCCGATCTGGCTTTGATACTTTTTTATAATGCTATCGGTGTCGCATTGGCTGTATTGCTGTCTGATTCGTTCATAGCTTTGGGAGATAATGCCGTGCGGATTGTGGAGTTGAGAAAAGCTGCGGGACTAAGGGTATTCATGCCGTCGATACTGACCGGCTTGATAATGACGGTCAGTGTGAAATGTGCCAGAGAGGGACAATGGTTGCCGCTGGTGCTTGGTATTCCGACATTCGTGATGTGTGGTTTCCCACACTGCGTGGCAGATATCGCATATTATTGCGTGGCGATGGACTTCCCTTGGGCTGTATGGCTGATGTCGGTTGCCGGCAATCTACTCGGGTGTAATCTCCCGACTCTTCTGCGGTCGATCAAGGCTTGATAGGCAGTCGCAAGCAATAGCACCAAAAGCAAAAGCGAACTCAGATTTTATTCTGAATTCGCTTTTACATTAATTAAGTGGAGTATAGCGGACTCGAACCGCTCACCTCGACACTGCCAGTGTCGCGCT
>CAJUDL010000056.1 GCA_910585285.1 uncultured Muribaculaceae bacterium | reverse complement strand
TCTCGCCCCATTCAGCCCCACCTCAGCCCTATCCAGCCCCATCTCGCCCCATCTCGCCCCATTCAGCCCCATTCAGCCCCATCTCGCCCTATCCTGCCCCATCTCAGCCCCATCCTGCCCCATCTCAGCCCCATCTCGAGAAAAGGGGAAAAAGGCGTAAAAAAGCGGGAGGCGGCTGCAAATGTCAGAGTATACGTTTTCTCAAGCATCTTTCGCCATGTCTCGTCGGTCACGATGACTGCATAGTTCCCTCCTCAATTTGGGAAATCTGCACCAGACATGCGAACCCAGCGGCGCGAAAATTTAGGGAGCGGATCCTTAAATTTGTATATATAATATATATTTTATATCTTTGCACTATAAATCATAAAAGATATGGCAACAGCACTAAATCTCAAACGCAAAAACATCGACCTTCCTGTCGACACTCTGCAAAAGCTCTCCATTATGGCAGTTGCCCAGGGTAAGAGCTTAAAGAACTTTATCGAAACAATTCTTATTTCAAAGGCAAACACCGTAGCTATTGAAATAAGTGAAAATCCATCACCCTCTGGTGATCCGTGGTTCAATGACCCGGAAAACATAGCCTCAGTAAAACGTGGCATGGAAGATATTAAAGCCGGAAGATGTCGGGCTTACTCAATGGACGAAATAAGGGGATTATTAGGCGTATGACATACGAACTAATCTTATCGGACGAAGCGGCACAACACTTGATAGCATGGCGAAAATCCGGGCAAAAGAAAACGATAAAGAAGATTAGCAGTTTGTTTGAAGAACTAAGAGAACACCCTAAAACCGGCACCGGACACGTTGAACAGCTTAAAGGCAATATGTCGGGATTATGGAGTCGAGAAATCAACAAAGGCGACCGAATGATCTACGCCATTGAAGATGATAGGGTAATTGTAAACGTATTATCACTCAAAAGGCATTACAGCGATAAATAAATAAGGAAAGCAGGACAGTAGCCCTGCTTTTCTTTTATAGTCATTTGGAGATTACCAAGGCATGTCTTGGTAATCCCGAGAACTGCGTCAGATGATTCTTGAGGAGGAGCGTAAAAAGCGGAGCGGATTACCATGACAAGTTTGTCCTGCAGTCTATGATGACAATATACATCAATCAAGACATCATCTCGCCATTTTCATATAGAATTGGATCGAATAAGGTATTATTAGACCCTGCGATGGCGAGATTAATATACTTTATTTTCAATGTCTTATCCAGATAATTACAGCCGACGATACAAATATATTGCGTTTTGGCGAGATAAAACAGGGACTATTAGACTAATCTTGGCGAGATATTTCATATCTCAGAGTCTTGCCATATCCAGATGATAATACATGATTAGTGACAATTAAATCTTTTATGGCTCTGCTAAGTGTTCTTCGCGGGATTTCTTCACCGATACGAGCGTTGATATCCTTAATGGAAGACGGTCCGTATAGTTTCAGATCTTCAAGAATCAATTCTCTCAACCTGTGCGGCTCTATGCGCTTAAGTGTTGTCTTTCCCTTAAAATTGCTGTCCCGGAGCAACTGAGGTACAACCCGATACTCGACATTTTTGGTCTTGCCGTAATTCGTCTCCACTAATCCCATATCAATCAACGGGCGAAGCCAAGGACGCAATGCCACATTATCCTTCAGTTCGAGCTGACGAATCAGTTCCGACCAATCTCGCCCCTATTCAGCCCTATTCAGCCCATCTCGAAAAAGAGGGGAAGGGGGAAAAGAAGGAGCGTAAAAAAAAGCGGGAGGCGGCTGCAGAGCAGTCGCCTCCCGAGTATGTTGGGATGAAAGAAATTACTTCTTGGTCATTGTCATGCGGGGAGCGCTGCCAAGCAGAGAGAGCTTCATCTCATAGGTGCCGGCTTCATCAACCGTGACATTATCCTGGCTGACGATCATCGGGTCGAGCTGACCGCCGAGGCTAATCGCCCAGTCGTTGTTGAAGCGAACCTTGAACTGGCTGCCGGCCGTGAAGGTGACTTCAGCCGTCCATGTCTTGCCGCCGTCTACCGATGTCATCTCAATGTCGGAACCCCAGTTGGAGGCCGGGAATGAGCCGATGACACCCACGCGAGTAACCTGAGTAAGCTCATATGAGGTCAGAGCGTATGTATCGGGATCATACTTCACGTTGATCCAGTAGAGACCCGGAGTCGGAACTTTGATGTCCTTGCCCGATGAACCGAGCACGAACGTTCCATTCAGAGCCGGAGCATCGTTTGCAGCCCCCCAGTCAGTGGAGTTGTCCCACTTCTTCTGCTCGCAGATCTTGAAACCTTGAGCGTCTACGGGTGTGAGTCCGTAATAATACTTATCGTTGCCGTTGAGCTGCAGCCATGCCGAATTCTCTTGTTTCCATCCGTTGACACCGCCGGGGGTATAGAGAATCTGAGACTGCTGGAACTTGATGAGTTCATAGGTCATGCTCTCCATATTGATGGTGAGGGAGTAGAATCCGGGCTCTACTATCTTGCCCGCCTGAGCGTTTTCAGCCGTAAGCTTGCCGTCCATGGCAGTGTCACCGTTGATTTCCGTACCCACGACCTTGCTCCAATCAGTCGTACCCACAATGCTCTGCGGGGCTATCTTCCAATATGTGTCGGGCTTCGTCACCTTAAAGGAGATTGTAAATACGGGATCATCGTATACACCCATGTCCGAATGATCGAACTTGAATTGCGCCATCTCTCCTGCGTTATCAAGCTTCCATGAAGTCGCATCGCTGAGGAGATAGTAGCTTTCCTCGATCTCGAATCCTGAATCTATGCACATCTCCTTGATTGTGCCTGTAGCCGCGTAATAACTGAAGGAATCATAGCGGAAATTTGCACCGTCAAGATCCAGATATACCGGCACACGATAATACACCGTCTGATCTTTCTTCGGATTTCTGCCGAAGAAGGATATATGCGCGTCATTCCAGTCGAATACATCCGCATAGAAGATATCCTTTGTCTCTGGAGTAGTACCTGGGGTAGTGTCGAGAATCCTGCTCTCTGAGAAATCCGCGTTGGGGGAGATCTCTATTTTGTAAGACACCGTCACTCCACCCACAAGATTTGTCGCATCTATCAGTTTCATCACCGGCACTTTGCCTGTGGCCTTATAATCGGTGAGCTGTATCACAGCGTCGGATGCGATTGCTCCGTCTTTTGCGGATGTCACCGTCACATTCTTCAGAATCTCCTCCTGAGGATTGGACTGAGGCATAGCCGGCTCTATTGTCTCCGCACAGGAAGCGGTGAGCAGACCGACAACACCAAGGAGCATTATATTGATTTTTTTCATTGCCTAATAATTTGGAATTTTCTAATTACTTCTGTTATTATTCTTCCGGTGTCTCGAAAAGGACATAGTAATTTCCGCCGGCGAGACTGAGCTTCACATCTCCCTTGAAGTCTTTGTCGAGTTTTAGGTTCTTCGGGTCATTGCCTCCGAAAAGCACAGTTTTCTCCCCTACGCTGACGGTCTTTACTGCGCCATCCGCACCGAGGTTGAGTGGTCCCCACGCGGAATCAGCTACCTTGAACTCTACTCCTGCCTTCACCGAGACATTCTTAAGAATCCAGGTGTTGTCATCCTTATCCTGCTCAAACTGCCATTCAGCCGGAGAACCCCAATCGTTCATAGCGCCTCGGAGATAAATATCCACCTTCTCGCCCACGAGCCATATGTTGAAATAATCCGCACCGATACCCTTGAAACTTACAACGTTCGAGAGATATTCCGTATTGTCGGGCGACTGAGCTACGAAAGCGCGCAGACGCACATAAACTTTGCGGGGAGCAAGGGGCAGGTCGGACTCATCCATGACACCGGAGATAGTCTCCACTGCGCGCGCCATATCCTTATTGAGAGGATTAATATTGGCACAGTCATAGAAATCCTGCTTGATCTCATAATAGTTGGCGAAATCTTCCGTAAGAGAGCACTGCACACGATATGTGGCAACAGCCGCATACCCATAGTCAGGCTGCGAGCAGGTGAGATGGAATGTTCCTGTAGCGTTGCTTTGGGTGAGCATGATTTCCTGATCCTGCATCACCGGATTGTTAAGGAAATTCACCACCGGCGAGCCCTCATGAGTGACGAGTACGGGATTGTCGTCCCAAGTCTCGCTGCATCCGGTCATTCCCATAGCGGCGGCAATAACCGCGCATGACAAAATATATTTTTTCATTTTCTTGAATTCTTAATTATTGATTAATAACCGGGATTCTGTTTGAAGTTAGGCTGCGCCGAACGAACCGCGTCGGGTATCGGATAGAGAACTCGGTGGTCAGCAATGCGTGTTCCCTCGTTGTTGTCTATGTTGCCCTTATACTGCCATGTTATCTGAGCCGGACCGGCGAACATACCGTTGCGGATAAGGTCGGAGCGGCGTGTCATTTCGAGATAGAACTCGCGGCTGCGCTCGTTCATGATCTCCTCCTTCGTCAGAGAAGATGCATCGGCAGGTTCAGCACCTGCACGCTCACGCACATAGTTCATATACTGCAGTGCCTTGTTCTGAGTGCCTACGTTTCCATGAACGTAACATTCGGTGTACATCATATATACATCTGCCAGACGGATGATAGGCTGATCTGTTCCGGCAAACGGAGTGGCAGGGAAGCCGTATTTATACGTTCCGTCGGGGTTGATGCTCATGTCCCATCCGCCGTCTTCGGCAGCATTACGTGTGCGGCCAGTGAACTTCACTATGGCATTTCCTCCGGTAGTCTTCCAGTCGCCTGTGAATCCCTTGAATGTATCGCTGTAGTCCTCGGAATCCCATTTCACGCCGTTCTCCTCGCCTCCGGAGAAACTACCCTTCATCCAGAGGTCATCTCGCACGTCAGATGAATAACCGTCGAATTTGGCAGCCATCTCCTTGCAGCCGCGCAGACAGCTCCATTCCGCAGAGCATCCGTAGAAATCGCGAGGCATGTAGTGAGTATTGGATATTGTCGAAGATATCACGAACGACGGACCTCCGTAGCTCTGGGTGTTTACGTCGTCGAAAGCGATGCCGAATAGGATCTCGTTCTCATCGCTTTTCTTGCCGCCGGGCATATAGGCGTCATTGTCGCGCTGGAAAAGATAGAGATAATGTTTGGCAAGACCGGAGCCATTGAAACCGCCGCCTTTGTGACGCTCGATAATGTTCTCGCAGCGTTTTTGGCAGTCTGCCCAGCGTCCTGTGCCGGTAAATACTTCTGCATTCAGATACATTCGGGCAAGAAGAGCCTCGGCGCCGTCAAGACCAACGCGGCCATAGACCGGAGTCTTACTGATGAGATTATTGTCCACCACATCCTTCAGCTCGGTTTCAAGCCATGCGAAGAGATCTGCGCGGGAAATCTGAGTCGGTTCCTCGCCGATACCTGCCTCTTCCGTGATGAATGAAGACTGGCCGAAGAGATCCATCATATTGTAATAGGAATAGGCACGGAGCACGCGTGCTTCAGCTCTCATCTCCTGAACTTCCGGATCGGCATTGTCTGCCGTGTTGGAGAGGAACTCGTTGCATATCGACACGTGACCCATGAAGCGGAAATAAGCACCGTTGAGCAGACCGTTGTTGCTCGACCAGGTGCACGCCGTGATATCAGGCACTCCGGCATCGCTCCAGATCCATATGCACTCGTCGGTGCAGAACTCATTCAGAGTGAAGAGCACACGGAGATAAGCGGATGTTCCCGGGTCGATGTCAGACACATAGCTGCTGCCCGGACCGCTGATACCGCTCACTGCGATACCCGAATAGCACATTCCCAAAGAATTCGTGATATAATTGGGATTGTTCTTGTCTACGATATTGGGATCATTCGGCTTGAGGTCGAGATCACCTACGCAGGATGTGAGTCCGAGGCTGAGTACCACGCCTCCCATCAAAAAATATTTCTTGAGATTCATTCGATTTTTCTTTTTAAGTTCAACCATACCTTCCGATATTAGAATGTTGCCACGAGTCCGAGCGACCATGTTGTGGCGCGGGGATAGTTGTTACCGTCGACACCCGAGAATTCCTCCGGATCAAGACCTTTGTACTTGGTAATGACGAAGGGGTTCTGCACGGCTGCGAAAAGACGCAGTTTCATGCTGTTCTTAAGAAGGTCGTCGAAGGTGTAGCCCAGAGTAATGTTGTCACAGCGCAGGAAAGAAGCGTTGCGCAGCCAATAGTCGGAGAAAGACTGGTCTCTCTGGAAATACACATCGGTCTTCATCACGTTTGTAATCTGGTTGTTACGACCGCCAAGTCCGTCGAGTGCCGAACCGCCTCGGAGAGCCGCTGCGTAGAGATAGTTGCCGATGGATGCGCGAAGCGAGAAACCGAGATCCCACTTCTTGTAGCGGAAGTTGGAGCCGAATGTCATGGTAACTTTCGGATCTTTCGAATAACGTGCCACAAGGTCCTTGGAGTCGATCACGCCGTCGCCGTTCTGATCCACATAAGCTCCCTCCACGGGTTTGCCGGCTGCGTCATATACCTGTTGATAGAGGTTGAACGTATATGCAGCGAGGCCTTCGCGCTGTATCATACAGTCGCCACCCGTGCCGCCGATACCGCCGCCGACGGGAAACTCATTGCCGTTGAGGTTGGTGATCTCGTTATGGTTCCAGCCGACATTGTAGCTGAGAGTCCACGTGAAGTCTTCAGTTACGACGGGTTTTGCACTGATGTTGAATTCCACACCATAGTTGCGCATGTCGCCGATATTCTGCGGAAGTTTGTTGACCGAAGCAGTACCAGCCGGAATCGAAACTACAGAGAGGAGATCGCGGGTATTGCGCAGATACCACTCGATGCTACCGTTGATGCGGTTATTGAGGAAACCAAAGTCAAGACCGACGTTCCATGTCGTGGTTGTCTCCCATTTCAAGTCAGGATTGAACCCGTCGGGGAAATAGGGGTTGAACCAGCCGTTAAGCCCGTTGGGATAGAAAGAACCGGGTGCCGAAGGATAAGAGAGCGGAAGATAGTTGTAGTAACCGCCCACTGCCTGCTGACCAGTCTCACCCCATCCGAGACGGAGCTTGAGGTCACTGAGCCATCCCTGCGCGGGCTGGAGGAATTCCTCCTGATCGATGCGCCATCCGAGAGCCACGGCGGGGAAGATACCCCAGCGGTTATCTTTGGAGAAACGCGAGGTAGCGTCCGCGCGGACTGTGGCTGTCAGCAGATAACGATCCTTGAACGTATAGTTCACACGTCCGAAGAATGAGAGCAGCTGAAGGTGGTTTTTCCAGTGATAGTTGCCGTCCTTATCAATCTCATCCTTCTTGAATACCTGGCCCTCTTTGTTGTTATCGGGATTCCAGTTGAGAATAAAACTTCCGGGATTGGCAGGATCCACTACTGCGGAGCTAAGGCCCGGTGTGCGGGCGATGCCGGCATCAGAGTTAGCACCCATGTTCCAGCCGCTCGCATAATCGCGGCTCCATGTGTAACCTGCCGTAACGTCAAGCATTGACTTAGCAGCCTCGAACTCATTCTTGTAGTTGAGGTAGAACTCGAGAAGGGTATTGCTGCGGAATGCATGCTCCTTGTTGCTGTACCCGCCGCCGTAGCTGTTATGGCTCTTGTATGCCATATGGGAGTTACCCTCCACCGTATAGATGTTGTCCGAGGAAGTCACGTCATAACCGAGGTTCAGGTTTGCGTGGAGTTCGGGGAGAAAGTGGAAGGAGTAATCGAGCTGCAGGTTGCCGTTAGAACGCCATACCTCGGAATAGTTTGCTGTCTGTTTGAGCGTAGCAACAGGATTGTATGTTGCGTTGTTCTCGAGATTGGCTTTGCCGTCCTTATCAATCGTATAAGGCTCGGTATATCCATTGTATAGATAGGAATAAGTTCCTGCCGCCGTACCGCCTGAAATTGGAGTCCATGTATGGATGGGCAATGTGGGGTTATATGCCACGGCCTGACCGATGGCATCTGTCGCGCCCCAGTTATTATGCACATAATATCCCTTAGCATTAGCTGTGACAGAAAGATGATCCTGAAAGAACTTAGGAGTCAAGGTAAAGCCTAAAGTGGCACGATCCATGCTCGATTTCTTAAGAATACCGTTGTTGTTGGTATATGACGCCATCACACGATAGGGAAGGATCCCAGCTGTTCCTGCCACCGAAAGAGAATAGTCGGAGCTGAAGCTCGTGCGGAAAATTTCTTTCTGCCAGTCGGTATTGGCATCACCGAGATAGCCTGTGGCTTTGGGATAATACTGCTCCACCATGCTGCGGAGTTCGCCGGCATCGAGAACATCATTGAGCTTGCGTGCATGGTCAACATAGAAGTTGGCTGTGAATGTCACCTGCGGCTTCCCTGCGCGACCCTTCTTGGTGGTGATGATGATGACACCGTTAGATGCACGCGAACCGTAGATGGCTGTTGCGGAAGCATCCTTCAGGATGGTCATCGACTCGATCGATTCCGGATTGATCATAGAGAGGGGCGATCCCATCCCAAGAGGGGTATCGCTGCTCAAAGGCACTCCGTCAAGCACGATAAGAGGGTCATTGGATGCAGAAAGGGACGCACCACCGCGGATACGAATATTGGCACTTCCGGAAGGACCACCGGCGGTAGTAACGACAACGCCAGGAGTCTGACCTACCAACATATCCTGAACGGAAGTCGCGAGACCGGCTTCTACCTCATCCGGTTTCACGATAGCTACCGAACCGGTTGCATCGGACTTTTTCACGGAACCGTAACCGATCACCACAGTCTCCTGAAGCATCTGCGCATTTGCCTTCATCACGATGTTAAGGTGCTTCTGACCGTTCACCGGCACTTCCATCGGGTCGTAGCCTACGTAGCTCACAACCAGAGTGGCATTCGCGGGAACATTGATGGTGAAGTTACCTTCAATGTCGGCGGATACACCGTTAGAGGTGCCTTTTTCCATAATCGTGGCACCGATCAGGTCTTCGCCTTGCTCATCAGTCACATGTCCTGTGACGGTGATCTTCTGAGCCAGCGAGGGAAGCGCGAGCGTCAACAGCATTGCCATTGTCACCCAAAACTTCCTGTTTAGCTGAAAACAGTTGTTCTTCATGTAAGAATGAATTTAGTTTTACATTAGGTTATTAAATTATTTCAACTTTTAGTATTGTTAAGCACATTGCGCTATTGCGCGTAATCCCGATAAAAGTTTTTATATGTTGGCATGCCAACATATAAAAGATGCATATGCATCTTGCTGCCATATCGGGTAATTCAATCCTTTGTATTAATCTTGGTTAACGAGTCTCATGGCTATTATCCTGCTTAGGATACTACAAGTCCGCACCGGGCATCATGACCCTAATTTTACAAAGCAAAGGCAAAAATACAGATTTTATGCGTTTATTTATATTCCTAAATCTATTTTAACAATTAGATTCAGGAATTTTAACTAAATTTAACAATTCTATCGCTTTATACGCCATGCCGAAACCACTTTTTTCGAAATCGAAAGGAGGTTGAAGAGCATGATTGCTGCCGTAAGGGCTATTCCCACAGTAAGCATCAGCCAAACTGAGCCGGGCTCAGCTTCGAGACCTTTCAGAGCGGGCAGATAAAAGGCTCTCAGGAGGAAAACGCATCCCGTAGCTATTACCCATGCTCCGGCTGAGGCAAGAATAACAATGCGTCTGTATGGCGCTCCGACTGTTCGCACATCATATCCGAGCATCAGCAATGAATGGAGTTTGTCGCGGTTCTTCTCCATCAGGAGGGAAATGGAAAGAAGAAGGATGAAGAACGACAAAAGCGTAATCACCACCCCTATGGCAAGCACAATCCCCACAACCACGCGCAGAAGGAATGATGCAGAGGTGGCG
The DNA here is from genome assembly GCA_910585285.1 of uncultured Muribaculaceae bacterium. Classification (GTDB taxonomy): domain Bacteria; phylum Bacteroidota; class Bacteroidia; order Bacteroidales; family Muribaculaceae; genus Lepagella. Next base: position 9,235 of record CAJUDL010000056.1, on the reverse strand, counting down.
CTTTTATCGCCGCCAATCTCATAATCATGCGCCGCCATATAATCCTTTATCGCCACATCTCCGGGGCTCGACACCTCTATGATGAGTCGCGAGGGATCCTTCACTTTCCCCATGCCGAGACGTGCATTGCTCCAGTCCATGAATTCCTGCGGCACGAGAATCGTGTTCAGGCGATTGGAATATCCTGCAACGCGGCCGTGAAACTGCACACTGCGCATGCCGTCATCACTGCGGAGAGTAAGAGTGAGGGGTATGCCGCTCATAAGCCCTTCCGACATCTGAGGCAACCCTGCCGACGATGCGAAACCGAAATTATAGAGCGTAAGGTAATCCTTGGATATGATCACCGGTATCTCGTCGTCACCTTCGCGCCAACGCCATTGCGAGGCTGGGACATCCACAAAATCACCGGGAATAGATTCAAAAAACATGTGTGTTGACAACCCTCTCCCCTCCTGCATCAGCGATGCCGACACCCGATAGTCGGCTGTAGAAAAAGGCGCAACTCTCTTCACCCAAGGCTGTTTCTCAATATCCTCCCTTTCCGCTGCCGAAAAACCGGTTGCACCTCCGAAGGTATTCTCCGACGTAACGCGCTTGTTGATCACCATATAATCCGAGCGGATAAAGCTATCGTCATCCTCCCATATAGACCGGGCATCGATATAAAACTGCAGTCCACCGAGAATAATTGCCAGACCAAGGAAATTAGACAGCACAAACCCGGCTATACGCGCAGGTGAAGTGTTTTTGCGAAGCAACCTGTCAGCGATATTCATAATGATAATTTTTTAGCATTGGGTAATAAAAGGGGATTTCCAACAGATGTGGAGATTACCGCCGCGCCCTGACGCTCCGCCTCTCGGGCTATCATATCTGCGACGATACGGTTATTGACTTCATCGAGATGACTCACCGGTTCGTCAAGAAGAATAAAGTCGAAAGGCTGGCAAAGGCTACGGATTATCGCCACCCTCTGCTGCTGCCCTATCGACATTCGTCCCGCCGGATAGTCGCGGCGAGAGGCGATGCCTAACTCGTCAAGCATCCTCTCTATATCCTTGTCTCCGAAATGGTTTGTCAGTGTGTTCTTCAGCTGTATGTTCTCCCATGCCGTGAGCTCCGGAAAGAGATCAAGTTCCTGAGGAAGATACGCTATATGCCGGCATCGGATTTCCTGCCATTCGGCAATTGAGAATCCGCGTGTGTCTTTCCCGTTGAAGGAAAGTTCACCCTCGTAATCAACACGGGAGCCGTAAACATAGGCGCACATCGAAGACTTACCGCCTCCGCTGGCAGCCTCAATCAGATAATTGTTGCCACGATAAAGCGTCAGCTCCTCGTTCCAGACATCCGATTCCGGTATATTCTCATTTACGAAGACTCGCGGGAGCATGCCCGCGAGTCTTATTTCATTTATCCTGTCCATAAAAAGTCGGTTTCCCTTATCTACGTTCAGACGCAGACTGAATCAAGGCAAGAAGAATATTTTTCTTTCCGTCTTTCCCTTTCACTTTTATTTCTGCCTGCAAACCTCCCTTTTCGGGTTTGAAGGTTATCGACATCGTGCTTATGGCTTCCAATTTCAGAGGCTTCTCATTGCCGCCGTAAACCACTCCGGCAAGCGCACCTTTGAGCGCTTCGGCAGCATCGGAGGCTGACAATGGACCCGAAACCTCTCCCTGGCTCACTCGCAACACGTTATCCTCCTTGCTCACTGTGAGTCCGAACTGACCCAAGGCGTTGACAAGATCAGCTGTGCCATGACCGGTAGTGGAAATCACACCGTTTAAGTTTCCCGGTGTGGACAATGCCACAGCGCATGTGCCGTCAACACAAGAAATCATTCCGGCAAGCATCCCGATCATTGAGAAGCCCTTGCCTCCGGTCTCTTCCTTGAGTTTCTTCACCATCTCCGGATTCACGGCAATCGCCGCGAAAGAATCGGCTGTTCCTCCAATTTTCTTGACCGCATCACCATCTATCTTGGCTGCGGGGAAATTGAATTTGGCAATTCCACCTTTGGAATTAAGCACCGTCATATCCGCATCAAGTTCACCCTTCTCAAAATCAACTTCCCATACGAACTCCACGGCATCCACAAACATAGCCTCCAGAGCCATCGTCACCGATGCGCGTGATGTAAAATCAAGTCCTACGGAATTAAGGCATCCCTTGATGTCGCCCCAACCTTTCATGTCATGCTCCAGGTCTTCAAGCTTGGCGGCAATTTCGTTGGAGAGAATGCTTTGCTTCTCACTGAGCGAAAGGAAATGCTTAACGTCATTTACGTTTATGGTGTTATTCGAGCTCACGCACCCCCAGAAGTGTTCGCCCGATATCGCCATGTTGCCGCAAACCTCCACCTCCCCTTCGGAACGGAATTTCTCTTTCGCCTCCTCTTCAATCAGCGTCTTAAATTTATCCGTATCGGCTATGAAACCGGTGAGATAAGTATTATATCCCTCAATAAATATTGCCGCCACGGATGGATCTATACCTCCATCCTGCAGTCGCTCCAGCATCTCTTTGGTTTTCGCATCGACAGATTCGCTAATGACCTTGGCAATCTCCTTGCCGGGTTTCACCTTGGTGCCGTCAACCTCACATCCTGCTTTTTCAAGCACGGATTTCAAGTCGACCACTGTCACCATCGAGGCGTCTGAAGGGATAGTCTGCAACAGACCGCGCACATCACCGCTGCGGTCGGAAGAGCAACCAGCCATAATCACGAGCGCAATCAGCGCCACGCTATAAAGGATTCCTTTAATTTTATTCATAAGTATCAGTTATTTAAGTTTCGCAAGCTTCAACTTAAAGTTTAAGAGTTTAGAAGTTTAAAAGTTTATCCGATGCTAATATGACTGAGTTCTCATTTATTAGCAGCAATCAGATAAACTTATAAACTGCGCTCCGCGCGATTAAACTTATAAACTTCAACTTTTCGCTTGCGAAAGTTGAATCAGTTATTTGCCAACAAATTTACAAAAAAATCTTGGCACTGCGTCCATTTTCTGTAATAATGTATATTCCGTGTGCAAGGCGCTTGATGCCGGCATAATTGCCGATACGTCTGCCCTGCAGGTCAAAAATCTCCGCAACAGGTGAGAATGAAGCAATTGCCTCCTCCACACTTATCACTCCCGAATGCGCTGACGGCACCTTGAAGAGACGCACATTGTCGAAGCAGAACCAGTCGGCATCGCAACTCTCATCCTTTGCGAAACAGATTCTCAACTCTCCGTTATCGACATAAGCCATCAGATAGTTGGCATAATGGTCTGCCGACTCGGAGAATACTTTGTAAGCCTCTGCCATTGTGTTGGGAGCGCCCCACCAGTAACCGTTATGCACCTCTCCCATCAGCGATACCACGGGCTTCGACATTTCATTAAGTGAAAAGCGGGTAAGAAGCTCTTCCGTGCCATCGGCATGGCGCTGATTTGAAGTGGGATGGTCGCCATTGCGATAATAAGCCTGAGCATAAACAAGATACCAGCCGTTGTCGAGACCCTCAACAGTCTGCGAGATGTTGAAGCGGTTGTTGAACATCTCTGCCACATGCTCGTTTACAGTCACGTTGCCGGTCCAGCCGGAGTTATCACCTTTGATTGCGAAATGTGGATTGGCAACCTTCTCCGTCATCTCATTTTCCGCAGCCATCAAACCCTTGTAATATGTATCCATCGCAGTCTTCAGCACGGGTATGGCAGTAGTGATTTTATCCTTGTCGGCGGTGGCAAGTTCGGCAGCGGCAGTCTCCGTTGCGGAACGCAGCGCCTCATAACCTGCAACATCATCAAGCATCACAGAGCGCGCCTCGGCAATCATGGCTTTCAAAGTAGCCGCCGGACCCTTCTCCTCGACCACCGTGGTAAGCTGACGGGGATTGCAACTGAATTCAAATTCCGGAATATTCATCTCCGAAGCGGCGCGATCTGCCTTTATGCGCAACACCGTTAGCGAATAAGGCTCAAATGTGTATTTGAAGTTGTCGGAAACGCCACTCACCTGTTTCTTCTCCGGGCTAATGAGTGTGGGCATTGAATATGAATTCTCATCCCAAAGAGATTCAGATTTAAGAGTCTCCACTGAAGCTGTTGAAGCTATATTCTGCGCATTGAGGGAGAGTGTTAGAGGCATTGGCTCAGACTCGGCATTAACCACCTTCACCACGATCTCTCCTGCAGCGGCATCATATCCGGCATGGGCGGCTATACGACCTACGGTCTCTTTGCCGAAATCATAAGAGCAATAGAGCTGATCATCCACATAACCTTCGATTTTGCCGTTCTTGCATACTACCTTAAGTTTATACCATCTTCCGTTCTCGATTCGGAATGACGGACGCTCGGAGATAACTCCTCCTACACCGTTGTTGACATCCTCAAAAGCGATACCGGTATTACCCCAGCCGCCGATATTGAGCTGATAATAATGATTCCAGTCGGAGTCGTTGCAACCGAACACAAGAAGGAAACCCTCGGCACCGGAATTCTTTTTAGCTTCCACCTCAATCACACCATCACGGAAGGCAAGCGTGTTCATAAGAGTGATGCAGCGTGTAAGATTGCTTACGCTCTGCGTCAGCATGCCGTCTTCGCCGGCAGTCCATGTGCCCTGCATGTCGGTCCATTCATCACGGCTGCCAAGGAAATCGGCACTGTAAATCACATTCCCGTCATGGTCCGAAACCTTGAAGTTGCGGAAATCAGCAGCCGTTGACCAGGTGCCTATTCCGGCACGTCCGTTGTAAGCCACTCCGGCGCGCTCGCTCTGCAGCGAGTTGTTGAGGTTGTATGTAGGAAGGTTCTCGCTGAAAAGCTTCTGGGTATAGTATGACGCACGTCCGAACACTTCTCCTGAATGCTGCCAGATAAGGTTGCAATGCCAGTTGGGAGCATTGTCGTTGGTGATAAGCGGCGCATACGAAGCCATTTTCACCAGGTCGGAGTTACGCTCCATGCTCATCATGAACACAGCCTCCGACAGGGAAGCCTCCATATTTCCCTCTCCGACATTCGCATTTGCTGCGTATTCACCCACATAAATATCGTAATGACCGCGAGGTGTCTTATCGAAGATAGTACGGCTGTTGTAGAAATAATCCGGAGTGACATACCAGTGCGGGTCGATCATGTCTGTGCCGAGACGGAGATTGAACTGCTCGGCATGATCTATACCCATAGTGTTCAGGAAGATAAGCTGGGGATATTCAGCTTTAAGTTTATCGTAGATGAATTTGAAGTTGACATCGTAACGTGCAGTGAAATTCTCGTTACCAATCTCCACATATTTCAAGGGGAAAGGTGCGGGATGACCGGCATCGGCGCGACGTTTCGCCCATTCATTTGCGGCAGGATCACCGATGGCATATTCTATGGCATCCTTTATATCCTGATAATACGGCAGAAGGGCTTCCTCGCCGCTGGTATACTCTCCTGTCCAACCGCAGCATGCAAGACCTGCGTTTCCAACAAACATGCAGTCCATCCCGGTGTCCTCGCAAAACTGCAAGATCTCGTGATAACCCATGCCCCATGTAGAGCGATAACCCCATAGATCATATTCGCCGCGACGCATCATCGGATCTCCGAGAGTCTCCTTCCATCTCACACGGTTGTCAAGGGTGATACCCTCCACGATGCAACCGCCGGGCCATCTCATGAATTTCGGCTTAAGATCTGCAAGCATCTGCGCTATGTCGCTGCGCATCCCGTTCTCACGGTTATTGAAAGTCTTCTGAGGGAAAAGCGACACATAATCTACGTTTATTGTTCCATCGCCGGAGAATACGAGCGCGAAATTCGCATCCTTCAAAGTCTGCGAAGGTACCAGCACACCCTTGTATTCCTTCCATTCCCCGGAATTATCCACATCAAACACCTTCTCGGCAATCACTTCCTTGCAATCGGCATCATATACCACAGCCGTTACTTTCCCTTGATAATCAGCAGTATTAAGATAGAAACGGAGATCATAAGAATCACCTTTCTCTACCGAGATTCCCCAATAACCGGTGTTTATAAGCCTTGCACGCGCACCACTCTTAGAGGCGGAAATCGCCAGATTCATCGCATTGGGAGTGTTTTCATGCAAAGGGGTTGTGGGAGTAAGCACATCATAAACGAGTGCGCAATTCTCATAATCCACACGCCAGCCCGTCATTTTTTTCTTATCAAAATCCCAGTCCCAGGTATGAGATCTGTTAACAAGATCGTTATAGTTCTTGATTGTGCCGGCAGTAATTTTATTTGTTGCGCTTTTTGTAAATCCACCGGGAGGAGTCTGCTCCTCGAATCCACGGTTTTGCAAAAGCTCCGCATAGAGACCTCCGTCGCCGGAATGATTGATCTCCTCAAAAAAGATTCCATACATATTGGGGTTGATGTCATGCCCCTTTGAACCGGCGTCTACATAAAGAGTTTCCTGCGCCGATACGGTAACTGCTCCCGCAGCAATCAAAGCTGCCGCGATAATTTGATGATTCATATAGGATACACGATATTAGGTTAACACCACAAATTTAATAAAATTTCCACAAATTACCTCGAAAGAGCAAAAAAGAGGGGCGGATTTTCCGTATTTCCGTTTTTTTACTTATTTTTGAAAATTGAAAATAATAAATTTAAGTTTCGCAAGCTTCAACTTAAAGTTTAAGAGTTTAGAAGTTAAGGAGTTTATCAGATGCGAATATGACTGAGTTTTCATTTTTTTCGCATCAAACAAATAAACTCATAAACTGCGCGCTGCGCGATTAAACTTATAAACTTCAACTTTTCGCTTGCGAAAGTTGAATAATAAACTGAAAAAATTAGACAAATTAGACTATCCATGAAGAATAGCGCGGAAATGGCCAACCGGGTGTTTGACCGCTGTGTGGCTGATTATCACAAGACCGACAACGTTGACGCTCCTTGCGTGAATCCTTTCGAAGAGGGATCGCTTGAGGCTATTTTCTATAACAAGAACTGGGTGGATGCCGTGCAGTGGCACCTTGAGGATATAATCCGCGACCCTGACATCAATCCGGTAGACGCAGTTGCTCTCAAGCGCCGCATCGACCGCTCCAACCAGGTGCGCACTGATATGGTGGAAGATATCGATACATGGTTACGTGATCTCTACAAGGATGTCACCCCCCTTCCGGATGCCACTATCAATACGGAATCACCTGCCTGGGCACTCGACCGCCTCTCGATTCTCGCCCTGAAGATCTGGCACATGCGCGAACAGGCGCAACGTGGTGACGCGTCAGCGGAACACATCGCAAAGAGCCGTGCCAAACTTGACGTGCTTCTCGAACAGCGTGAAGACCTCTCCACTGCCATCGATACCCTCCTTGAAGATATCGAAGCCGGGAAAAAATACATGAAGGTCTACCGCCAGATGAAACTCTATAACGATCCGGCAACAAACCCGGTGCTCTATGCAAAGAAAAAATAGGAATGTGCTGATCAGCCGTTTCTCGGCTCTGGGAGATGTGGCTATGACATTGCCGTCGGTCTACAACGCCTGCGTTGCCAACCCCAACGACAATTTCTATTTCCTTACCCGAAACCATCCGGCACAAGTATTCATCAACAAACCCGACAATCTCACGGTTGTCGGAATAGATCTCAACAACTACAAAGGAGCGGCGGGAATATGGCGACTCGCCGCATCCTTAAGGTCGCGTTTCCATATCGACACTTATGTGGATCTCCACGATGTGCTGCGCACCAAACTGCTGCGCAAATTCCTTATGCTCCATGGCGTGAAATGCCGCCATATCGATAAGGGGCGCACCGACAAAAAGAAACTGACACGCCCCAACCATAAGGTGCTGATACAACTCAAACCTACGCCTGAACGTTATGAAGAGGTGTTCCGTCTTGCAGGCATTCCGCTTGCAGATTCCTTCCGCTCGCTTTATGGCGAGGGGAAAGGGAATCCTTTGGAATTCCGGGATGTTTGCCCTCCGAAGAAAGAGGGGGAATACTGGCTGGCAATAGCTCCATTCGCCCAGCATCCGGGGAAGATATATCCTTTTGAGTTGATAGAAAAAGTGGCAGCACATTTCGCCGTGCGTCCAAATACACGCATTTTTCTTTTCGGCTTCGGAGCCCGCGAGGAACGTCAGATAGCAACGCTTGCCGACAAATACCCCAGTATCATCAACATGGCGTCGGCTGCCCTCGGCATCGGAGCCGAATTGTCGCTCCTCAGTCACTGCGATGCAATGCTTTCAATGGATTCCGCCAACATGCATCTGGCATCGCTGGTGGGATTGCGCACTGTGAGCGTATGGGGGGCAACCCACCCGTATACCGGCTTCATGGGATGGAAACAGAATCCCGCTGACGCAGTGCAGTTGGATATGACATGCCGCCCATGCTCGGTGTTCGGAAACAAACCTTGCATGCGCGGCGATTATCATTGTCTCTGGGGGATCACACCCCAGATGATCATTCAACGTCTGAATTCTTAGAAACTTCTAAGAAATCTCTTAACGAATCACTTTCTTGGTTACTTTCGAACCCTGACGAACGATGTAGATTCCTTTGTCGGGATTTGAAACGCGTACACCCTGAAGATTGTAATACTCCACAGGAGCATTCTCATCGGCATCAATTGCGATATTTTCAACGCCACTTGTCTTTACACTCTTGGCAAGGAGTTTGAAACTCTTGAATGCAAAACGGTTTTGCACACCGGCTTTTGCCTGTTTTGTCATCTTGATTGTGAGTTTGCCGTCATCGCCAACTGTTACTTCCTCTGTTTTCTCGCCTGTTTTCAAGGCATCGGCAGCGGGATGATACCAAAGATCGAGTTCTGCAAAATCAACTACAGGGCATTTGGTGCCGTTCACATCAAGTTCGAAACCGGTGTTATTCTGGTTAACAACGCGATAAACAATATTATATTTACCGGCAGGCAGACCTTCCACCTCCTGCTTCACAACGTCCTCGCTATCGGTGAGTTCTGTATCGTTTTTATCATTTATGCAGAATCCATAAGTGTCTTGATGCGCCCAAGCGTCTCCGCCTCCATAAATCCAGTCGGGATCGGGTGTAAGAACTTCCGCTTTCTCCCCGTTTTTTATCCATTCCCAGGCAGTGAGATTTTCGCTATCATTCTTAGCCATGTTGTGAGCCTTGATAAGGAATGAAGCATCTACCGGAGCCTCGGGAGTTGCGGAAAGCAGACTTTTCTTCATATCTTCAAGAGAGATTACTTCCCAGAGAGCAGCCTC
>CAJUDL010000055.1 GCA_910585285.1 uncultured Muribaculaceae bacterium | reverse complement strand
CGACCCCGAGATTACAAATCACGTGCTCTGGCCAACTGAGCTAAAGAGGCGTTATGGAGTTTCATCAGTCGTCACATTCAAGACTCAGACGAAATCGACTGCAAAGTTATAACAATTTTTCAGTCTCTCCAAATTTTCCGTAAAAAATTTTCTTAAAAATTTATTTTATCCATTATTTCCCTATTCTACCGTCACCGATTTGGCAAGATTACGCGGCATGTCCACGTCCTTCCCTTTGTTTATGGCGATATAGTAAGAAAGAAGCTGCAGGGGTATTGACGTGATGATAGGAGATAAGCATTCCGGCACTTCCGGCACTTCCAAAACATGATCGGCAATATTGCGGATCACGCTGTCTCCTTCAGTCACTATAGCGATAATGTTTCCGCCACGTGCCTTTACCTGCTGCACGTTGCTGACAATCTTGTCATACAAATGATCCTGTGGAGCCACAATCACAGAGGGCATTTCGGCATCTATCAATGCTATGGGACCATGTTTCATCTCAGCTGCCGGATAACCTTCAGCATGAATATATGAAATCTCCTTGAGTTTAAGAGCCCCCTCAAGAGCCACCGGATAGTTATAGCCGCGGCCAAGATAGAGGAAATTCCGCGCATATGTATATATAAGCGATAGGCGCTCTATTTTGTCATTAAGCTTGAGCACATGTTCAACCATCTCCGGAATCTTAAGAATTACTTTCCCAAGACTTTCAATCTCTTCCGGAGTCAGCGTGCCTCGGAGTTCAGCCGTTGCCATAGCAATCATTGTCAGAACCATCACCTGTCCGGTAAACGCTTTGGTCGATGCCACTCCAATCTCAGGACCGACGTGTATGTAAGCGCCACTGTCGGTTTCACGCGGAATAGAGCTACCAACCGCGTTACTGATTCCGAATACAAACGCGCCCATGCTCCTGGCTATCTTCACAGCGGCAAGAGTATCAGCAGTCTCGCCGCTCTGTGAAAGAGCAATCACAATGTCATCCTTGTCAAGAACCGGATTGGAGTAACGGAATTCGCTTGCGTATTCAACCTCTACCGGCACATGACACATCTCCTGTATGAGATACTTTCCGATCAGGGCTGCATGCCAAGATGTTCCACATGCCACTATCACGATGCGTTTCGCGTTCTTGAATTTCTCTTTATTGTCACGCACTCCGCTGATGATAATTTTCTTGCCGTTCTCAACCACCCTTCCTCGGATACATTCACGCAATGTGGTCGGCTGCTCAAAAATTTCTTTCAGCATAAACGACGGGTACCCCCCCTTCTCAAGCTGCGATATCGACATTTCGAGAGTCTTGACGTCTATCTTGCTTTCACGATTCTCAAGATTAAGTATCTTCAAAGGCTCATCCCTCTTGATCACAGCTATCTCTCCATCTTTTAGATAAACGGCATCCTGAGTGTATTCCACAAAGGGAGAGGCGTCCGACGCAAGGAAGGTTTCGTTTTCGCCTATACCTATCACAAGGGGGCTGCTCTGACGGGCGGCAATGATGGTATCTGGATTGTTTTTCTCCACCACCGCTATGGCATATGCGCCAACTACCTGATGAAGGGCCTCACGCACCGCTTCAAGGAGCGTACAGTTGTTCTTTAATTTTATATATTCTATAAGTTGGACAAGAACCTCAGTATCCGTTTCCGAATGGAACTTGCAGCCATGCTCCTCAAGAGCATCTTTAAGGAGTTTGTAATTCTCAATAGTGCCATTATGCACCAAAGCGAGGTTTCCATCCTCACTATAGTGGGGATGAGCATTGCAATCGGAAGGTTCTCCGTGGGTTGCCCAACGTGTATGGGCTATACCGATCGTGGAGCATATATCCTTATCCTTGCATATTGATTCAAGATTTTCAACTTTTCCTTTCGCTTTAAATACGTTGAGCTTGCCCTCAGGCGATACCAGTGCGATACCGGCACTGTCATAGCCCCTGTATTCCAAGCGATGAAGACCTTTTATTAGCACATCATAAGCGTTCCCGTTGCCGAGATATCCTACAATTCCACACATTTTGACATGAATTATTACGACCGCAAGTCAAACAGAAGCGGTTCGGCCGTCATTATATAATTTTAATTAGACGGCAAAATTACCAATTTTATCCCTAAAAAGCAAGAAAGGCCACTATTTTTATAGCGACCTTTCGACTTTCTTAATAAATTATGGTCAAAAGTGTGATTTATTTCACGCTTTCATCAACAACGATGCCGTCTCCCGTGGATATTACACCGGTCGTGTCAGTATCCGGCATATCCTCTATCACTCCAACCTCATCGGGTATGGCAAGATCAGGACCTGAACCCTCGGGAAGCGGGAAGGCTTCGTATTTCTGATATTCTTGCACTTTCTTTATATTCTTCTCGCCTATCTGCTTATCCGAAGCGGCATATATTGCCGTGCGGAACATATCAAGATATGGAGAATTTGCCTTAAGGGTAGCGAGAGCCTGCGCGGCACGGGAATATTCTGCAGTTGAATCCGTAGGCTGCTCGTTGATGATATCGAAATATTGCTGTGCACTACGGGCATATTCGCCACAATAATCGATCATTACCGAATAATCTTCTTCCGACAATGTCTCATGTGAGTCAATCTTGGCAGCGACTTCCGCAGGAGTAGTATTCGAATTTGTGCAAGCAGCAAAAGCCACACACACCAATGCAATAAAAAGTGTTTTCAGTGTTTTCATAATATCTATTTTTAAGTTGTGAGCATTATTACATAAAATCAGAAATCATCCCCAAGGGGGGTCACGGCAGGCTCCCGGAGTTTATAAAGAAGCATCCGCTTGAGCTGGGGATTCTCGTCAGTCATTGTGGAAAGCTCCCAATGCTGGCCAGCCTCGTCACGAAGCAAAGGAGAAGTAGCATCCACATCCGTAAGATTCCATGTCAGCAATACTGTCTTTATCTTAAGTGCTTTCAGCTTTCTCACAAGCATCTCATGATCTGCATCGCCGGTGATCAGAACCACGTAGTCGAATTTGCGGAAAGTAGCAAGTTCGTATGCCTCAAGCGCGAACCATACATCTACACCCTTCTCGACCACCTCCGTCTGTCCGTCACGATCAACTTCGCGCAAATGTTTATAATGAAATATAACATCATTCTCTATAAGGGTATCCTCAAATTTACGCTCATTATAAAGCAGATGCTTATCATAAGCCTCTTTTACCCGGAATCTGCCACGAAAATAGTGAGCTTCCGTTATCTGACAATCGGAGACATGGATATCTTCGGCATAAGCGATAGTAGAACTGATGAAATCAAAAAGCGCACGCACTCTTATTATAGAACGTTCCTGCGCCTTAAGAGCACGGTTGACTTTGGCGTAATAACCTCCGTCAATAAACACTCCGATCGATAGATAATTAAGCATTTTTTATTTCTTTAACTTTTCTTTTAATATAACAACGCCTCCTCTCAATATGTTTATAGGAAGCTATCGCAATAATTCCCGTTTAACAATACCTATAGAAAAGGAATCAGGGTTAGAGCACCGCTCCAACCCTGACCTCTAAATTATTAATTATTAACCATCACGCCTCCGCCAGTCTGCGCAGCATGTCAGTAAGAAGTTTCCAGAACTCCCCTACCGAAGCGATATTTGCCTTCTCATTTGGAGAATGGATATCCTTCAGCGTCGGACCGAAACTTACCATGTCGAGATTAGGCATCTTCTCCAGGAAAAGTCCACATTCAAGTCCGGCGTGAAGAGCCTCAACCTTAGGCTTATGATGGAATAAATCTTCAAAGCTCTGTTCTGCAATCTTCAAGACCTTCGAATCAGGATTGGGAGCCCAACCTACGTATGCATCATCGAATGCAACATCTGCACCTATCATGCTGAAGAGAGCCTTAACCCTATCGGCAATCTCATCGCGACGCGAATCTACGGAAGATCTCTGATGCACCGTTACCTCAATTCTGTCGGCACTGACCATCTTGACGGATGCAAGATTGCAGGAAGTCTCAATAAGTCCCGGTATGGCGAGCGACATTCCCTGCACTCCGTTGGGACAGGCAAAAACAGCAGATACCAGACTATGTGATGTTTCCTTATTTATTACCTTATCGCGTGCCGCTTCCTCTGTAACTTCAAAAGAGAAGTCCCTGCCTTCGGCAGCAAGGAATTCGGCATGAACCATCTTATCGAATTCATCAGCGAATTTATGGAATTCATCTTCATGCTCCGAGGGCACACCAATCACGGCATGAGAATCTCTTGGAATTGCATTGGCAAGATTTCCGCCGTCGATCTCCGCAATCGAAATGCCGAATTTATGATCGGCTTCCCAAAGGAAACGGCAAAGCTGCTGGTTGGCATTTGCCCTGCCAAGCCCGATTTCCATACCGGAATGTCCGCCCTTTAGATTCCTGAATGCTACGCGGTGGAAAATTTGTCCGGCAACTGCATCTTCCATATAATAAGGAAGAGAAGCGATGGTCACTTTACCTCCGGCACACCCGATCACGAGCTGTCCCATTTCCTCTGAATCAAGATTAAGAAGGATATCACCTGTGACAAAACCTGGTTCAAGTCCGTTAGCACCGATCAATCCCTGCTCCTCATCCACCGTGAAGAGACATTCTATAGGGCCATGTTCAAGATTCTCATCAAGCAGCACAGCCATTGCCGCTGCGCATCCCATACCATTGTCAGCTCCAAGCGTGGTGCCTTCCGCTCTTACCCAGTCTCCCTCTACTACTGTGATTATAGGATCAGAAAGGAAGTCATGTTCAATACCCGGGCGTTTCTCAGCAACCATATCCTGATGACCCTGAAGAATAACAACCGGCGCATCCTCATGTCCCGGAGTAGCAGGTTTACGCATCATCACGTTACCCACCTTATCGGTATGAACCTCTATGTTGTGACGGTTTGCCCAATCAACAAGAAACTCACGCATTTTGTCGAGATGATGTGTCGGACGGGGCACTTTGGTAATTTCATCGAAGCACTCCCATATGAGCTTCGGTTCAAGATCTGTGATTTTCATAATTTATTCTTGCTTTTTAAATTTGGCGTATGCGTTAGCCATTTTTGTGTGATAACCTCTGCGGGCGTAGCTGGAGCCGTTATATTTTCGTGCAAACCCTACCCAGTTTTTATTCTTAAGGTCGGGCAGCATTCCGGCGTTGGTAATGAACGTAGCAAACAATTCCAACTGTTCGAGTTCGGAATAAGCCATAAGCTTCACCATTTCATCAACAGATTCGCAGCCACATAGTTTATAGTTGAAACCGCCGATCTGGAACATTCCCCAGAATGTGCCCATATTGGCACCTTGCGCATTAACTTTACGCGCATTGATGAGCTGAGTCCATTCCTTTAAAGCATATCCGGTCAATCCCTCGGGAACCTTCTCCCCTTTTGCGCCGGATTTATCAACAGCCTTAGAACGGAAACGGTTATACATGGCGCGATCGAAATTGATTACCGGCACTCCCGGCGCCCAGAATCCCTTCATGTTCGATCCCGCTTCGATAGAGACCACAGCCTTTATTGCAGCAACCTCCACCCCGAGTTCTTCAGCCACTATGCGGAAATCCTCATCGGTCAGTTTCGTATATCTTGTTTTCTCATCCACTGCCGGCACAGAATCAACCCGGATAGCCTTAGGGTCGTTTCCCTTATCGGTCTTGGATTGTTCTGCCGCCCCGCAAGCCGGACCCACGGCGACTAATGTCGCCAGGGTCAAGCCGAGGATCAGCGACTTCATAATGCTGCCACTTTTTCAAGCACCCTGCACAGATGGCGCCAGAATTTTTCGACAGTCGGAATATTTAACTTCTCGTCGGGAGAATGAACACCTGTCATTGTTGGCCCAAAGCTTACCATATCCAGACGAGGGTATTTTGAGAGGAAAAGTCCGCATTCCAGACCGGCATGAATAGCCTTGATGGCGGGTTTAACGCCAAAAAGCTCTTCATATGCATCAGCGGTGATCTTCATGATTGCGGAATTCATATTGGGAGCCCAACCGGGATAACCGTCGCTGTGGGTCACTTCAGCTCCTGCGAGCTGGAAATGTGCCTCCACCTGACCAGCCATATCATTCTTGCGGCTCTCCACAGACGAACGCTGAGATGTAGTCACAACAATCTTGTCTTCACCTACATGCTTCACACTTGCCAGATTGGTAGATGTCTCTACAAGACCTTCGATATCACGGCTCATTGAATACACTCCGTGAGGTGCGGAATATATTGCGCGTATCAATGCTATCGATGTGGCTGAGTCAAGGCAATACTCCGGACGTTCGGTTTCTTCTATGCGGAAATCCATTGAAGGTTCAATTCCGTCATATTCATTTCGGATTTCAGCTGCATATTTATTAAGATGATGCATCAACGCCTCTTTATGGTCGCTATGAATACCAAATACGGCATATGCTTCGCGCGGAATCGCATTGCGTAGGTTTCCGCCTTCAAAAGAGCAGACGGTGATGTCCCAGCTCTGAGAACATTCCCATATAAACCGTGCTATCAACTTGTTGGCGTTAGCTCTGCCAAGATTGATGTCGCTGCCGCTGTGACCGCCAAGCAGACCGCTCACGGAAACGCGCATGTATTTGAAGTTTTCCGGAGTGAAGCTTCTGCGGTAAGTAAATGTCGCAGTGGTATCGATTCCACCGGCACAACCTACAAATATCTCGCCGTCATCTTCAGAATCAAGATTAAGAAGCATAGAACCGGTGATCATATCTTTGCCAAGATTCTGAGCTCCTTCAAGACCGATCTCTTCGTTTACTGTAAAGAGAGCCTCAACCGGACCGTGAACAAGAGTCTTGTCAATCATCACAGCCATCGCGGCAGCCATGCCGATGCCGTTGTCAGCTCCAAGAGTTGTGCCCTTAGCCTTCACCCAATCTCCATCAACATATGTCGCGATAGGATCTTTAAGAAAGTCATGTTCTGTATCGTTGTTTTTTTCCGCAACCATATCCATGTGTGATTGCAAGATAACAGTCGGCGCATTTTCATGACCGGGTGTCGCAGGTTTGCTCATTACAACATTCCCTACTTTGTCGGTGCGCACTGCCACATCATGGTCTGAGGCAAACTTAAGAAGGAAATCACGGATTTGCTCCTCATGGCACGAGGGACGCGGAATTTTTGTAATCTCATCGAAACATTTCCAAATCAGTTCCGGTTTTAGGTCTTTTACTTCCATTTCTATCGAAAAATTTTAATAATGTTCAAATTTATTACCCTCTCTGCATGGGTGGGCACTCCAAAGTTAGCAAAATAATTGGAGAAATAGGCTCTTTTTTCAATTTTTTAGTTAATTTTGCATCTCAATAACCTTAAATGAATTAAAAAAAGTGAAATTAACGCTACTTATTACGCTATTTCTCGGAATATCGTTACTTTTGCTCTCCTTTAGATTTGCGGGAGAAAAATCAGTAGGTTGTCATGGACATCATGCTTCTTCCAAAACTACAAAAGAGAAAAGAAGTTAACAGTGTTTTCACTCATCATAAGATTAAAACAACATCTATTATAAAATGAAAAGAATCAACTCGTTTATTGTTGCATCGCTCGCGGTTATCGCGCTCGTTGCTACAGCTTGTGGCTCAGACAATGGCAAAAAAGAAGCCCCTGCAACCAAAGCTAAAACAGCTAAAACAGACGCGAACCTCCCCAACTATCGCTACGTAGATCTCGATTCAGTTTTAAGCAAATACAACCTTGCTAAAGACTACAATGAAGAGATGCTGCGAATGCAGACAAATATGGAAAGCGCGGCAAAACGTCACGAAAACAAGATTCAGAACTTCGCGACATCCATGCAGAATAAAATGCAGAACAACGGTTACCTTTCTGAAGCTTCTTATCGTCAGGACGAGCAGACTATCAACAATATGCAGAGCGAGGCTCAACGCAATATCGCTACTCTGCAAAACAATTATCAAAGCGCAGCGATGCAGGCTCAGCAAGCAGTCATCGATTCAATCACACAGTTCATCAAGGATTACAACAAGACCCGTGGTTATGACGCTATCTTCCAGAAAGCATCCACACTATATATCAATCCGGATCTTGACATCACCGATGAAGTTGTTGAAGGTCTGAATGCACGTTACAACAAAGTAGCTAAGAAGTAAGGCTTTAGAGAATTAGAAATTAGTAATTAGTAATGAGTAATGAGGAACACAGGGAATTAATTCCTAATTCCTCATTCCTAATTTCTAATTAAACATTATCCATTAATCAACCTCGTCGGACCAAAATCTTAAGCGATTTTGGTCCGACGTTTGTTGTATAAGAAATTGATTGCTATCTTTGCAGTCGAATTTGCTAAGAAGCTGTTTAAGATATTATGATTGAGGATAACATTATAAACAAAGAAGCCAACGAGCGCACAGTGCTTGTTGGGCTTGCCACTAAAATACAGACTGAGACAAAAGCCAATGAATATCTTGACGAACTGGCTTTTCTCGCACGCACAGCCGGCGCGGAGCCTGAGAAACGCTTCGTGCAGAAGCTTGATTACCCTAATCCCCGCACATATGTCGGCACCGGTAAACTGGAAGAAATACGTCAATATGTGGAAGATAACGAGATCGGTCTTGTAATTTTCGACGATGACCTCTCACCAAAGCAAGTGGCGAATATCGAGCGTGAACTTAAGGTGAAAATTCTCGACCGCACGAGCCTTATCCTCGACATATTCGCAAAACGCGCCCAGACAGCCACGGCACGCACACAGGTTGAACTCGCACAGTATCAATATCTCCTTCCTCGACTCACAAGAATGTGGACACATCTTGAACGCCAACGTGGTGGTATCGGAATGCGTGGTCCGGGTGAAACACAGATAGAAACAGACCGGCGCATTATTCTTGACAAAATATCTCGTCTTAAAGAGGAGCTGAAACGCATCGACAGTCAAAAAAGCATCCAACGCAAAAACCGAGGTAAACTTACACGCGTTGCACTCGTCGGCTATACCAATGTCGGAAAATCCACTCTGATGAATCTTCTGAGCAAAAGCGATGTGTTTGCCGAAAACAAACTCTTCGCCACACTCGACACAACTGTGCGCAAAGTTATAATTGACAATCTCCCATTCCTTCTTTCAGACACGGTTGGTTTTATACGCAAGCTCCCTACTCACCTTGTGGATTCTTTCAAATCTACACTCGATGAAGTGAGGGAAGCAGACGTGCTGGTGCATGTTGTAGATGTGAGCCATCCGCAGTTTGAAGAACAAATAGAGGTCGTAAACAAAACCCTCGCTGAGGTTTGCGGTGCGGCTGAGAAACCAATGATTCTTGTATTCAACAAGATTGATGCGTTCACTTATACTCCCAAAGATCCTGACGATCTCACACCCAAAACACGTGAAAACATCTCTCTTGAGGAATTCAAACAGACCTGGATGTCGAAGATGAACAACAATTGCGTCTTCATTTCCGCCAAAGAGAAAACCAATATCGACGCTCTCAAGGAAATGCTTTATGAAAAAGCAAAAGAGATCCACACTGAGCGTTTTCCTTATAATGACTTCCTCTTCCAGAAATATGACGACCTTGACACGACAGTATAAAGCGCTTCGTTGGTGGGAAATCCGTCAACTTGAGGACAACGGCTGCATTTGTTCCGACTGGACAAAAATACGCATCAGCGACGGCACAGACCTGAACCGGATACGCAACGTGCGTTTTGCTGGCGATATATTAATAGGAGCTGATGTTACAATTGAAAACATCGGACTTCTTGAAATGGAGGCTGAAGCAGATTGCGGCATCGGTTCGGAAGTGTGCGTGCTTGACGAGACAGGTTCCCGAAGCGTAAGGATTTACCCCGGTCTTTCCTCCCAGATGGCAATGCTTATTGCCCGCGATCCGGCATGGGCACAAGGTCCGGCGAAACAGACTATTGACGACCATGTTAACAACTTTGAGGCTGACCGAGCGATTGGAGATGGCGCGATAATCCGAAATTGCCGATATATTGTCAACGTATCTATCGGAAGGGAAGTAAGAATCGAAGGAGCATCGAGTTTACGTAATGGCTGCATAATCAACAATGCCGCTCCGGGACGCGCATTGGCACGCATCGGTGCCGGCGTTGATGCTGAAAATTTCATAATCGAGGATGGCGTTGCCGATTCGGGAGCAATCATCCGCAACTGCTATATAGGTCAGGGGGCAGTGCTCGAAAAAGGATTCACAGCACACGACTCTCTGGTTTTCTCGAACTGTTCTCTTGAAAACGGAGAAGCGTGCGCACTGTTTGCCGGACCATATACGGTAAGCATGCATAAATCCTCCCTGCTTATCGGATGCCAGACAAGCTTCATGAATGCGGGAAGCGGTACAAATCAGAGCAACCATATGTATAAGCTGGGACCTGTGCACTGGGGCGTCCTCGAAAGAGGAGTAAAGACTTCTTCCGATTCATACCTCATGCTTGGAGCAAAAATCGGAGCCTTTTCACTTCTGATGGGGCAACACAAGACACATCCCGATTCATCGCAATTCCCTTTTTCATATCTGTTTGGAGATGACAGGGGTGCGACCGTGGTTGTTCCGGGTGCTATGCTTCGCAGCTGCGGTCTACTTCGCGATGAAAAGAAATGGCCCGCGCGCGATCGCCGTCAAAAACGCAAGCTCCAGCTCCACGACCGCATTATATTCGATGTATTGAATCCTCTCACCGTCGATGCAATGCTCAACGCAGTGGAGGTGATTCGCGGGCTCCTTGCGCGTCCTGCCGACGACGATCGTTATCTCCGTTACAAAGGTATGAAATTCACTCGTGCGGCACTGGAACGTGCACGTTATCTATATGAACTTGCAATATATAAATATTTACACATTCATACTGCGGATAATGGCTTCCCTCCACGCGAACCGGGTTCTGAAGCGGCGCAATGGGTAGATGTGGCTGGACTGCTGATGCCTCGCACTTTGCTGCGAACAGCAATGCAGAAGGAAAGCATAAAGGAGATGGAGCAGGTTTTCGATGAGGCTTTCCGGCATTATCCCAATCTCCAGAGAGCGTGGATAGCATCACGTTTCGACGACCGCTGGCGTCGCCCTGCGGAGGTAATTGCCGACTATTCTGCAGAATTCGACCGCATGATCGAAGAAGACCGCAGGAAATATCTCGACGACCTTGCCGCCCAAAACGACATGCTCCGACTCTAATCTTGGTTAGATACAAAAGTATCGGATTTTTTTTGTAAATTTGCAAGCTGAAATATAATACATAATACTTTATGAACGAATTAGCCACGAAATAT
The DNA here is from genome assembly GCA_910585285.1 of uncultured Muribaculaceae bacterium. Lineage (GTDB taxonomy): Bacteria > Bacteroidota > Bacteroidia > Bacteroidales > Muribaculaceae > Lepagella. The sequence continues at coordinate 11,264 of CAJUDL010000055.1, read as the reverse complement.
GACCCCTCTGCTGTGGAGGAAAAATGGTATGCATACTGGATGGAACACCGGCTGTTCCATTCCGTGCCGGATGAGCGCGAACCCTACACGATTGTGATACCGCCGCCAAACGTAACCGGCGTGCTCCATATGGGACATATGCTCAACAATACAATTCAGGACATCCTTACGCGTCGCGCCAGAATGCAAGGTAAGAACGCACTCTGGGTACCGGGAACTGACCACGCCGCCATTTCCACAGAGGCTAAGGTCGTGGCAAAACTCGCTTCGGAAGGTATCGCAAAGACTGATCTCACACGCGAGGAATTCCTTAATCATGCGTGGGACTGGACAAATAAATACGGCGGTATTATTCTCCAGCAGCTTCGCAAACTCGGCGCATCATGCGATTGGGAACGCACGGCGTTCACAATGGACGAGACCCGCTCGGCAAGCGTGATCCGCGTTTTCAATAAACTTTACGAAAAAGGTTATATATATCGCGGGGTGCGCATGGTCAACTGGGATCCCAAGGCGTTGACCGCCCTATCCGACGAGGAGGTAATCTACAAAGAGGAACACAGCCATCTTTTCCATCTTCGCTACCGTGTGGTTGGAGATGACAACAAATATATCGTTGTTGCAACCACTCGCCCCGAGACAATTCTCGGCGATACAGCCGTATGCGTTAATCCAAACGATCCGCGCTACACATGGCTTAAGGATAAGAAAGTGATTGTGCCTCTCGTAGGACGCGAGGTTCCCATCATCATGGACGATTATGTTGAGATGGATTTCGGAACCGGCTGCCTCAAGGTGACACCGGCTCACGATGTCAACGACTACATGCTCGGTGACAAATACAATCTTCCCTCAATTGATATCTTCAACGATAACGGCACAATCTCCGAAGCCGGAGGCATGTACGTTGGAATGGACCGCTTCGATGTGCGCAAGCAGATCATGGAAGACCTTGACAAGGCTGGTCTGGTAGAGAAAGTTGAGGATTATGTCAACAAGGTAGGACATTCCGAACGCACGGATGCAGTAATCGAGCCCAAGCTTTCAATGCAATGGTTCGTAAAAATGGAGGAGATCGTGAAACCTGCCCTTGCCGCCGTGATGGATGATGATATCAAATTCATTCCTGCAAAATTCAAAAACACCTACCGCCATTGGATGACCAACATCAAGGACTGGTGTATCTCCCGTCAGCTTTGGTGGGGACATCAGATTCCGGCATGGTTCCTTCCCGAAGGTGGTTATGTTGTAGCTGAGAATGAAGAGGAAGCATTGATCAAGGCTATCGAGAAGAGCGGAAATGCCAGCCTTACTCTTGCTGACCTCAAACGTGATCCCGATTGTCTTGACACATGGTTCTCTTCCTGGCTATGGCCTATCTCTCTTTTCAATGGCATTCTCGATCCCGACAACAAGGAGTTCAAATATTACTACCCCACGGCTGATCTCGTAACAGCTCCGGATATCATCTTCTTCTGGGTTGCCCGCATGATCATAGCAGGATATGAGTTTGCAGGCAACAAACCTTTCAACAATGTATACTTCACCGGTATAGTGCGCGACAAGATCGGGCGCAAGATGTCGAAATCTCTCGGCAACTCTCCCGATCCGTTGGATCTTATCGCGAATTTCGGTGCAGACGGTGTGCGTATGGGTCTTATGCTCGGTGCTCCTGCCGGGAACGACATCATGTATGATGATTCTCTCTGCGAACAGGGACGTAACTTCTGTAACAAAATATGGAATGCTTTCCGTCTCGTGAAAGGTTGGGAGGTTGATGCAACAGCCGCACAACCTGAAAGCGCTCGCGAAGGCATAGAATGGTTCAAGGCTGTTCTCGACAAAACTATTCTGAATGTCGACGACCTGATGAGCAAGTTCCGTATTTCAGAAGCATTGATGGCGATTTACCGTCTCTTCTGGGATGAATTCTCATCATGGTATCTTGAGATCGTAAAACCCGCTTATGGTCAACCAATAGACGCTGCCACATATGAGGCTACACTCGGTTTCTTTGACACTCTGCTGCGTCTTCTCCATCCCTTCATGCCGTTCATCACGGAAGAGCTTTGGCAGCATCTTGCCGAACGCAAACCGGGAGAAAGCATAATGTATGCACAGCTTCCGAAGGTTTCGGGTTATGATGAAGATATCATCAACATGTTCGAGACAACAAAAGAGGTTGTTGCCGGCATCCGTACCATTCGTAAGCAGAAACAGATTCCTCAGAAGGAACAGCTTGAACTCAACGAGAAAAACGGAAACGAAAGCAAATTCGACAGTGTGCTTCAAAAAATGGCAAATCTCTCCGCCATCAATCAGGTATCTGAAAAAGAACCGGGCGCAGCAGCATTCATCGTTGGCACAACAGAATACAGCATACCTCTGAAAAATAAGATCAACGTAGAGGAAGAGCTTGCTAAACTCAATAAGGAACTCGATTATTACACCAAGTTCCTTGCCGGGGTTGAAAAGAAACTTTCAAATGAGAAGTTTGTCAATAATGCGCCGGAAGCCGTTGTGGCTGTTGAACGTAAAAAGCAAAGCGATGCGACTGAAAAATTAGCTGCTATCCGCGCTTCGATTGCCGCTCTTCAGGCTTAAAGCTAATAAAGTATATAAAACGGGCGCACACCGATGCGGTGTGCGCCCGTTTTATATACTTTATTCATTTAAATTTGTTATATTTGCAGTTAGAAGCAGTTTAATCTTTCAATCATGTGCTTATGAAAAAAATTCTTACATCAGTTCTTACCATAGTAGCATTAGCTCTCCCCTCTCTAAATGCCCAACGATATGTGGGCGGTGACATATCGCTTCTGCCTGAATATGAAAACGCGGGAGCACAATATAAAGACCATAGCGGCAAACCGATTGCTGATCTTGTGCCCTGGCTAAAGCAGGAGGGTATGAACGCAATGCGTGTGCGTCTTTTCGTGAATCCTAAAAAATACGAAGAGAAACATAAGAATGACGCAAACGACGATACCAAGTATGATCCGAACGCATGTCAGGATCTCGAATACATCACCCCTCTGTGTAAGGAGATAGTTGATGCCGGAATCGACCTCATGCTCGATTTCCATTATTCCGACACATGGGCTGACCCTGCAAAACAGTGGACTCCAATCGACTGGGAGGGTCTTACGGACGAACAGCTCTACCAAAAGATATATGATTACACAAAAGAAACGCTCGAAACGCTAAAAGCTGCCGGTGTCACTCCCGCATTTATCCAGCCGGGTAATGAGATCAGCTATGGAATGCTTTGGGGACCACTCGGCACTTCTAACCCCAAGAAAACATTCATGGGCAGCAATGCCAACTGGGATAGACTCGGTAAATTGCTCAGTCAGGCAATAAAGGCTTGTCGCGAAGTTTGTCCGGATGCAAAGATTGTTATCCATACCGAACGCGTATCACAAGTAGATGTGCAGAAAAATTTCTACGACAAGATGAAATCAATGAATATCGATTATGATATCATTGGACTCAGCTATTATCCCTACTTTCACGGAAACATGACAGTGCTCGATACTGCCCTCTCATCCTTGCAGACAAATTATCCCGACAAGAAAATAATGATTGTAGAAACCGGATATTCTTACAAGTGGGCGGTTCCCGGAACTACTAATGATCTCTCGAACGTCTGGCCATACACGGATGCCGGTCAGAATAAATTTGCCACAGATCTTGTAGCGACATTGGAGAAACACGATCATGTAAACGGACTTTTCTGGTGGTGGATGGAATATAACGCTTTTGGCACAAACCTCTCCGGATGGTATAACGCCCCCCTCTTCGACAGCACCACGGGGTGCGCCACATCCGCCCTGAAAACCATCTGTTCCTTCGCTTCTTCCAGTGCAGTCTCAGAAATTGGAGCCGACGCTACAGACAACACACCGCGCACCTGGCATAACCTCCAAGGGCAACCTGTCCCCGCACCTGATGCAGCCTCCGCTCCAGGCATCTACATCTCCCGCGACCGCAAAGTCATCATCCGCTAAGGTTATAGGTAAAAGATTTTAGGTAAAAGGTAAATTGGCATGCCTCAGAAATTTCGCATCTGCCCTCTTCAAGGACAGACGCTAAAAGTTAGAGGCGTGCCAATTTACCTTTTACCTTTTACCTTTTCCCTTTACCCTATAACCTATACCCTGTCTTATTTAATGATTATTTTGTCCGAAATGATGCATAGCTGGAATATCGAAACTTCGACAGGCTCATTAAAATTTGTTAACTTTGCACTGTAATTACCGAATAATCAGTAGCATGAAACTAATAAAACAATTCCCATTGTGGATGATCCTGTTCGTAATGGTTCTAATGAGTCGTCCCGTTATGAAAGCCGGTGCCTTTCCTCAGTTACCGGAACCCGAACTGACATGGAAAAATGTTACTGTCGATGGAAAGAAGACAGCTGTCTTTTGTATGTTCCGCGACAGTCATGACATTATGTGGATAGGGACCAATAGTGGATTGTATTTCTATGATGGGGTGACCGTCCATCCCGTAGGAAAGAATGAATTGTTCGGAACACAGATTTACTCCATAGTTGAAAAAGACGGGCAGCTGTATATTGGTGGCAACAATGGTCTCCTTATTTATGACTATAAAACAGGTGTCATAAATCTCAGCAACGCGCCCTTACCTAAAGAGATTAGAAGCTTGCTCTTGTATGACAACCAGCTTTGGATTGGAAGTCTTTATGGAATATTCCATGTAAATCTTAATAATGGGAAAGTATCGGATTTTTCGACAGGATTACCACATAAATCTGTATATTCCATATTACGCGACAGTCGGGGAATATTATATGTGGGCACCTATAACGGACTTGCCAGATGGAATTCAAATATCAATAAATTTACCAAAGTCAAAACCGGGATAGATAATCCTAATTTGAAAAATTTGTTTGTGAATTGCCTGTTGGAATCTCCCAATAACTGTAGCATCTATATTGGCAGTGAAGGATCTTTGTATGAATATACTCCCCTAAATGACACCTGGAAAAAAATTACATCATTAGAAAATAACAATATCAAGAGTATGACCAAAGGAAGCAATGATCATATTCTTATTGGAACTGATAATGGTGTATTCGATTGGCATCAAGATACCATACGCCATTACCGACACGATTCGAGATATGAACTGAGCTTGTCGGACAATGAGATATGGTGTATTGTTGCCGATAGTAACAATAATATCTGGACCGGGCATGAAAGAGGTTTCTCAATCGCTTCCAATTCAAGCACCATCAGGACAATAAAACTTAGCACACTTACCCATACCCCTGAAGGAAATGAGATTCATGCGATTTATAGAGACAGGAAGAATAATCTATGGTTTGGAGGAGGTAACGGGGTTATAAAACTGTCCGATGGAGAATCTCCAAACTGGTATCGTCACTCTGATTTATCAAAATCATTATCCCACAATAGGATAAGAGCCATAGATGAAGATAGTGCCAACAATATATGGCTTTCAACCGATGGTGGATTAAATAGGTTCAATCCACTATTAAATGGATTTGATGTGTTTCATATCGTTGATGAAAACGGCGAACATAACTCCAACTGGGTCTATTCTTTTGAAGAAGACAATGAGTATTATTGGATTGGTACCTTTCTCAGTGGTCTGCATCGTGTAAAAAAATCAAAATTCAATGTAAACGGTGGAACCATAGTGGCAGATTATTCTTTTAATACGGATAAAAAATCGTCGCATGGCAATAGTTTAAGTATTGAAAATGACCTTGTCAATGACATAGTTACTGACATGGATGGCAATACGTGGATATTATTATTCAGAGACAATATTTTAACTAAATACTCCTCCTGTAAAAACAAATGTGAAAAATATGATGTGTTCCAACTGACAGGAGGTTATCCAACCCATTTATGCCGAGATGCGAAGGGAAGAGTATGGTGTGCGTTCAAAGGGGGAGCTATAGTATTCGATAGTAACAGCTATAATAATATAGTCAAATTTCCATATACGAATAGTGATGAAACAGTTTTGGCTGTTGGCAAGGTTGGGAATGGCATATGGGTTTCAACACAAAGTAATGTGTGGAGTATAGATGGTGAAGATCTTAAAGCAACTCTTTTACCCATTCCACAGAAGTCGTATACCGCAGTGTATGAAGATACTGTTACCGGGAAAGTCTTGCTCGGTGGAACTGACGAAATACTCGAAGTAGATTATCATAATATAGGCAATGTCGCAGATTACAAAGCTATTAAACTTGTTCTTCATGACATGGGCAATGGATATCTTGATCTTTCAGATCTTGATGGAGGTAAAAATGGCATTTCAATTCCTTATGGGGGTAATATCACCATGGTCGTAAGCACTTTGGATTATTCTCCTGAATCGCCGCAACGCTTCATGTATAAAATTGCAGAATCGCCAACGGATACATTAGACGGATGGATTGTAATGCCGGAAGGTGCCAATACCATTTCTCTCTCAGGCTTAAAAATGGGGAATTACATGATTCTGGTTAAAACAGTCGGTTCTCCAATTCAACCCATATCCATACCTCTGAAAGTTATGCCTCCCATGGCTTTGTCATGGTGGGCTATCTGCCTGTATATTCTGATAGGACTCGGAATTATCTTTGGTATAATCTGGTATATCAGAAAACGAAGTCTTAGAGTATTTCAAGAACAGGAGCGCCAGACCGCCTTAGAGAATGTGGAAAGAAAACTGTCCTTTCTTTCTACGATTTCCCATGACCTCAAAACTCCACTCTCAATGATTTTAGGACCAGTAAGTATCATGAAGGAAAAAGCGAAAGATCCTGAAAGCAAACGGAATCTTGAGACTGTATACAATAATGCCGTGCGTCTTAACAACATGATACATCGCACATTGGAGCTTCAACATCTGGAAGATAACGATGAAAATCTTCTGATTCTGTCCACTTTTGACGTTGTCGAGTTCTGCAAGGGTGTTTTTGAGGTTTTCAAAGAAAATAATACCCATAAAAAATTCATTTTTCATTCCGAATGTCCACAGTTGCTCATAGAAGCAGACGCAGTAAAATTTGAGTCTGTAATAACGAATCTCCTATCAAACGCCTGTAAATATTCAGATGATGGGACAACGATATCATTAGGTATAAGCTCCAATGGAAGTAAAGTAGAGATTGCAGTGTCGGATGACGGAGCCGGCATCGCCGATATAGATCAACCTCTCGTTTTTCAAAGAATGTTCCGTGCCCCCTCCACATCTAAACTTCACGAAGGAACGGGACTGGGACTATATTTGATAAAGAAATATCTTGAACTAATGAAAGGAAACATCGCCCTGTATAGTAAAGAGGGGCAAGGGACCTCATTCGTTGTAACGCTTCCAATATCGGAAAAAACTTTGCCGGTTTCAAGCAATAAGGTAACTGATGTGGATTCGGGAAAAGCAAAAATCCTTATTGTTGAAGATAATTCTCAAATATCCGGCTTTATTTCTGAAATCATAAGAAACAGCTATACTTGTTTTACGGCAGAAAACGGTCGTTCGGGACTCGCGATAGCAGCTTCCATTATCCCTGACCTTATAATTGTTGATGAAATGATGCCTATAATGAGCGGACTTGATATGGTGAGGCGTATAAAACAGCATCCTCGTCTTTCATCAATCCCCATCATCATGTTGACAGCAAAATCTGACAACAAGACAGAAACGGAAAGCATCAAACTCGGTATAGACGTTTATATGACAAAACCATTTGATCCTTCAGTTCTCTTGGGACGCATAAGTCATCTTCTAAAAGGACGAAACGAGATAAAAGAAAAAGTTAGGATGCAAACTATTGCGGAAGCAGAAGCAAAGCCAATAGAAGCCGAATCCGTAAATGAAAAACTCCTGGCAAAGATCGCCAAGATCATTGAAAATAACATTTCAGACCCGGATCTGAATGTAAATCTGTTATGTGAAAAGAGCGGTATTCCCAATAAACAGCTCTATCGTCTTATAAAAAAACATATGGATATCGCCCCACTCGACTACATCCGTAGAGTCAGACTTCAAAAAGCAGCAGTCCTGTTAAGTCAACATCGTTTCACCGTTGCAGAAATCAGTTATATGGTGGGATTCAAGACACCATCTTATTTTGCCAAGTGTTTCCAGAATCAATATGGAGTAAAACCCAGCCAATATGAAAGTGAAGATGAAAATGTGAGTCTCAAATAAGACAAATAATCATTAAAAATAAAGGCTCAAAAAGGATTGTCCGTTTTGTTTCTGCATTTGTCCGATTTTTAAGGTCGTATCTATCTTTAAGGTGCTAATTTTGCATCTGCAAGGTATAAGATTAAGGTAAGAAAGATTGTTTTTTTATTTTTGGAAATGGCTAATACCATTTGATCACCTTAATTTTCAAATTAAAATAACAATAAACATTTCTGATGGACAAAACAATTGGCTATGCCGAATCAAGGAGCTGGCTACTGGGGTTAATCCTATCAATTCTCCTGATACCCGTTTCGGCTTATGCACAGAATCAACGAACAGTAACGGGTACTGTCTTTGATGAAACCGGAGAGCCTCTGATTGGCGTGACGGTTAAAGTTGTGGGAGAACCTATGGGGGCAGCCACCGATTTGGATGGCCATTATACCGTGAAAATCCCGGCAACTGCTAAACAACTTACATTTTCCTATGTGGGTTATGAAAACCTTACGGTTGACATTACATCGGATGTAATGAATGTGACCCTTAAACCTAACAATGAAATTCTTGATGAAGTTGTAGTAATCGGCTATGGTGTTCGCAAGAAAGACGACTTGACGGGCTCCGTATCCACAGTAAGTGAGAAGGATTTCAACAAGGGTATGATTTCCTCTCCGGAAGAACTCGTCAATGGAAAAATAGCAGGTGTGCAAATCGTAAACGGCGGCGGTTCGCCTACATCAGGTTCGACAATCCGTGTGCGTGGAGGTGCATCACTCAATGCCTCAAACGACCCTCTGATTGTTCTTGACGGCGTACCCATGGAGGTGGGCGGATCTGTTAGCGGAAGCGGAAACTTCCTGAGTCTGATAAACCCGAATGATATAGAAAGCATGACAATCCTGAAAGATGCGTCCTCAACAGCCATCTATGGTTCGCGCGCTTCAAACGGTGTTATTATCATTACTACAAAGAAAGGAAAGGGAGACGGCATCAAAGTATCATTCCAAACCACCAACTCTTTATCTACTAAAACCAAGACATCGGATATGCTCTCGACCGATGAGTTCATCGGCATCGTGAATCAACTTGGCACTGATCGACAGAAAGCACTAATTGGAAATAGCCGAACAAACTGGAATGACCTGATTTATCAGACCGCTTTCGGCACAGACAACAATCTTAGCGTATCCGGTCGTGCGGCATCATGGCTACCCTTCCGTATCTCAGCAGGAGCGTACTATCAGGATGGTATTCTCAAAACTGATAATGCCAAGCGTTTCACCGGCAACCTGAACCTTACTCCCTCATTCTTCCACGATGAACTTAGATTCCAATTCAGTCTTAAAGGCACTTATTCCAAGAATCGCTTTGCCGATACTGATGCTATCTGGGGTGGGGCTGCGCTCAATCCCACGATACCTGTATATTCCGGCAACGACGCTTTCGGCGGCTACAATGAGGCTGTGGATGCCAATGGTATTCCTGTTACCGGTGCGCTTGCCAATGCGTTAGGACGTCTTAATCAATATAAATCGACTTCGAATGTATATCGCGTTATTGGGAATATTGATGTTGATTGGAATATACGTTGGGTCAAAGGACTGAGACTACATGCCACCGGAGGTTATGACTGGTCGAAAGGTGAAGGTAAAATATACGTCCCTAAAGAGGCGATTTCTTACTATACCACAGGCGGACGTGATTATAAATATGGTCCGCAGAAGAATTATAACAGGCTTCTGACTCTTTATGTAAACTATAATCGTGATTTCGATGCCATCAACTCAAACATTGACGCAACATTCGGTTACGATTACCAATATTGGAAATATACCACTCCATTCTATGCCATCTTAAATGCAGACGGAGTGCAGCAATCAACATCGGCACCTACTGATCAGCGTCATTCCCTGATATCATATTATGGTCGTCTGAATTATACCTTTATGAACCGTTACCTCCTGACAGCCACAGTACGTCGTGACGGCTCGTCCCGTTTCTCAAAAGATAACCGTTGGGGAACATTCCCTTCCGTTGCACTCGCATGGCGTATCTCACAGGAAAATTTCTTTGAACCACTGCGTGGTTGGGTCAATGATTTGAAACTGAGAGCATCGTATGGTGTCACCGGACAGCAGGACGGTATAACCAATTATGGTTACATACCTGTTTATACCCCAGGTCTTGACGGTGCCCAGTATATGTTTGGAGGTAATCCTGTCTATACTTATCGTCCTGAGGCTTATAATCCTGATTTGAAATGGGAGACTACAAAATCATGGAACTATGGCATAGATTTGGCTTTTATGGAGAATCGTTTTACATTCTCTGCTGATTTCTATACCCGCAAAACTGAAAACCTGCTTGCCACGGTTCCTGTCCCTGCAGGCACAAATTTCGATAAACTGATGCTTGAAAATGTGGGCAATGTAGATTCAAAAGGTCTTGAACTCGCCTTGACCGCCCACCTCATCAGTAATAAGGACTGGACATGGGATGTGACTGCAAATGCCGCGTGGCAGCGTGTGCGTATCAAGAATCTTACTCTGACTCCCGGAGCCCCAAGTCCCGATACAGAAGTCGGTCCTTGGATTGATGCTTACCAAATGCAGGTATTCTCCACCGATTACGCTCCTTATTCATTCTATCTGTATAAACAACTCTACGATCAGGAAACAGGCAGACCCATCGAAGGATTATATGCCGACCTTGATGGAGACGGTCAGATTACCAACAATGACCGCTATCATTGTCATTCCCCCGCTCCAGACTGGATTCTTGGACTTTCCACACAGCTCCGCTACAAGAAATGGTCTCTGTCAACATCTTTGCGCGCCAATATCGGAGGCTACATCTTTAATGGCATGGCAATGAACACTGGAGCATGGGAAACAATGAGCTACAATGATTATCAGCTTAACAATCTCAACCGTAGTTTCCTTGACACGCGCTTCACTCGCCGTCAGTTCCTGAGCGACTATTATCTTGAGAACGCTTCTTTCCTTAAGATGGACAATCTCCAGCTTACTTACGATTTCGGTCAGATTTACAAGAGCTTAAATCTACATGTGTCTGCAATG
>CAJUDL010000054.1 GCA_910585285.1 uncultured Muribaculaceae bacterium | reverse complement strand
TATGACAATCGGCCATTTTGCTTTGTATATCAGTTTCATCGCTTGCCTCCTTTCCTGTTAATGAGCCAGAGAATACCTCCCCAAAACAGCACGTTTGCACTGACCAACAGGATATTGGTCAACGTGTCGGGCGAGTCGAAGCAGAATATCAGGCTGAACATGAATAAGAACATGACAACCGCCGAGGCTATGAATTTACCAATCTGATCCATTGCTGCTATTTCTTTTTGTGTTTGAACTTGATGGTTTTCTTGGCTTTGCGTTTGGGATATTTGACCTTGATTGTAACCGGGTCGTCATAGCCCTCTGCCTCTATGCGGAGTGTCGCTTCTTTAAGTGGCTTACCATCTTCATCTTGTAAGCCGCTTTGGTAATCCCAATAAATGCGACATGGATGTTTATCGTCAAAGTATTCAAGTGAAATATATTCCGAGTCTTCATCTCCATCTTCGTCAATCCATACACGCTCAACATAAAGCTCTTCAAAGACAATTACGTTGCCTTTTTCATCAGATACATTAAGATCAAGATAGTGATTGTCTTTGCGAGCGGGCATAGCCCCAACAAATACTACTTCACCCAATAAAGCATTACTATTGGGTACAAGTGTGATTTCGGCATTTATCATATCCTCGGTTACAATGATTGTCTGCGGTTCATAACCGACATATTCCACTTTCAAAGTATCTCCGACACACGCAGTCAATTCGAAATGACCATCTAAATCTGCATAGGTTCCTGACGCCAATCGTTTATTTGATATGGTTGCTCCGATTAACGGCTCTTTTGATATACTTCCGTCCAGCAACGTATCGCCACACATCACAATACCTCTGACTGTGATTGTATCAGCCATTACCGGGACACTTCCTTTCAATAAGTCTTGATGTTCTGTTGGTGTCTGTGCTTCGGAAGTCATCGGCATGAGCATGACAAGTGAAGCTGCCGAGATTCCGGCGAGGGCTATGGCTTTTCCGGCGAGGGAGCGCGCGCGGAGCTGTTGCTCAAGGTAGCGCACCTCAGCTTCGCATTTGGGGCATGTGCCGAGACAGTCGCCCTTGTAGCGACACTCCGATATGGCGAATTCGATGCCGTTTGCCTCGGCAATCTGCCGACGTATTTCTTTCAGTATCTTGCAGGTCTGCTTTCCTCGTGCCATAGTCAGTGTTTGCGGATTTTATAGGTGAATAAATCGAATAGGCTGAAACCGAGAGCCTCGAGAGCCTTGCGGCTTTTCTCTCGGTCGGTGTCGGTATTATAGTTCGGAATTAGAGGTATGCGGATAATGCAGTCGTTTTGACGGCCGGATTCGGCTATCAGGCGAAGATTGTCAAGAACAAGGTCATTGCTCTGCCCCGTATAGCTGCGATAAATGTCTGGATTCATATCCTTAATGTCGATAATCAGAGTATTGACTACCAGGAGCAACGCCTCGATATTGGCTGTCGGGACATTGAGCGATGTCTCCAGATTGAGTTGCCATGCATGACCACACAATTCGCGGAACTCCCGGATAAACTGCGGACGCAGGCATGGCTCGCCGCCACCGAAAGTCACACCTCCGTTTGTGGCGATGAAATAAAGCTCGTCGATGCGCGTCTCGGCATACAGTTCCTCCGGTGAATACTCTCGGAAACGACCGCTATCACCTAACGATTGTGGGTTCAGACAATACCTGCAGCGGAGCGTACAGCCATGAAAGGCAACAAGTGTAGTGACACCATCGCCGTCAGTAGAAAGGCGATGCCGTGCGGTGCCTATTATCTTACCCCGTTGTTTCTCCATACATAGTGATATCCCTAATTCAGATCAATTATTTCTATTGCATTAACCGGGTCTTGGTTAACTACCTTTTCAGCGTTCCTAAACAGGCAGTTGATTTCTTCCGGAGACATGCCTGAAATGGCACAGCTGCCACCGGTGATCTGCTGGTTGACTCTGGGTGCAAACATGAATCTGCCATTGATTTCCACCGCAACATGTTTGCCGATACTCGCTTCGGTGAATTCCGCCCATTTTAAGGCATCTGCCTCATCGAAACGCCACTGCACATTTATCATGCCGGAATTTGAGTCAATGTCAACCGATGCCCTATCCACTTTGGCAACAAACTCAGACTTGGTTTGCATTATTCCGATTGTAGTCTGTAAACCGTCTATCATGCCGCAAAACCATTTGTAGCCATTCGGCAGATTGTATTTTTTGATTGTCGTCAATGATTTTTCATATAGACGACTATCCTCATCTCCCACCTGAGCCATTAGTATTCCGCTTAACACTTCATTAGAATAATTAAGTTCAGATATGACTTTATTGAAAATATCTGTCGGAACTGCTCCGTGTTCTGTTACCCTACCAGCTGTTACCTTCCAATCGACCTTATATTGATTAAACGGCTCTATTTCGAGTTTCTCAATATAATCACCAATTTTTTCAAAATTGGCTTCATAATCAATTCCTCCAGTCGCTTCAATCTGCTGTTCAAATTGATTGTTAAAGATTTCCTCAACCTCATCCCGTGGTATGATTTGTTCGCCAAGACCAAGCGAAGCTTTCGCACCTGCTACAAAAGAGGTATAATTTATAGGAACTTTCTCAACTGAAGACAAACTCATCGACAATGCTATGGATCGTCCTATATCGTATGCCGTTTTAGGTGGCTCACTATACGCTTCAAGCACATCTGCCATACCGGTTGCATAAGCCTTACGGTTCTCTATGCAGGCAGTTCCCGGTTTCATTTCATTGATATATTTCTGAAGCCCCGGCTGGTAAGCTTTCATAATTCCGTATGCCGTAAAAAACTTGCATTCTATTTCTTTGCCCAGGTCTGAAATCTTCTTTCCATCCTTACTGTATTGATTGATAAAATCCATCGCAGCAATTGTGTCAGCAGGTAGAGTAATTTTATCATTCCCAACCTTACGCAAGCCTGCAATAATACATGAGAATGGCGGCAAATCCTCCTTCTTCTTATGATGTATGCCATCCGTCATAAAAATTGCATCCATAGCTCCAAGCGAGTAGGACAGCATATAGGAAGAATCGTTCATCTGAGCAAGATTGCGAATGTTTTCTTCAAGACCACGGATATAATCCCTGAAATCTTGTTCACTCTGCATCAAATCGTTTTTCCCAGCCATTGTGGCGAGAGTGTACTGATGACCGTAGGCATACGAAAGAGTGTCTAACTTTTCAGATGCGACAGCAATGCCCGAACCAGCGAAGAGGGTTAATATTAGAGTTGTAATTAGCTTCATTTGACGAGTCTATAATCTGTAATATCGCAAAGGTAAAACAAAAAATTGACATTATATGTGACAAATGTCACATCCGGCAAAAAATTGCACGCCTGAAGAATTTGTATAAAACGATGCCTCAGAACGTAGCTGCTGGTACTCACATCATAGGCGTGTCAATTTACCTTTAACCTATTCCCTTTCTCCTTTAACCTCTGCATTATCTAACCTCTGCATTATCGTGGATCCGATAATGCAGAAAATGCTACATGAATATTAGAATGAGGAGCTGAGCGATCACGACGCGGGAGAACATGGCTATCGGGTAAACTGTTGCGTAACTCACGGCGGGATTGTCGCCGGGTATCGTGTCGTTGGCATAATTCAGTGCCATTGGATTTGCCATGGCTCCGCAAAGCATTCCGCAGGTAGAACCGAAATCAAGTTTGGAAAGGCGCAATGAAATAATCGCCATTATTATTACCGGTATAGTGGTCACTATGAATCCAAGACCAATCCATAGCAAACCATCCCCTTTCATTATTGTATCTATGAAATGTGCTCCGGAATCAAGACCCAGACAGGCAAGAAACAATGAAAGTCCTATCCCTCGGAGCATCAGGTTCGCGCTGCGGGTTGTATATGTGACCATCTGAAAATTCGGTCCGAAGCGTCCCATGAGAATTCCAACGATTATCGGACCTCCGGCAAGTCCTAATTTTACGGGAGCAGAAATTCCGGGTATCACAATTGGAATCGATCCCAATAACAATCCAAGCACTACCCCGACGAAAATCACCGCCAAGTTAGGATCCTTAAGTTTGGTAGCAGTATTCCCCACAACTTTCGCCACTTTATCAATTTGGTGTTCCTTCCCTACCACCGTAAGTCGGTCGCCAAGTTGGAGCACAAGGCTTGGGGTGGCAAGAAGTATGACACCGCTGCGGCTCACACGGGTTATGTTGATGCCGTAATTGTTTCTCAAACGCAGGCTGCCAAGTTTTTTACCGTTAAGCTCCGGTTTGCTTATGATAAGGTGTTTGGATGTAAGAGAACTGTCGATCTTATTCCAATCGATATCGCCAGTGTTCCAATCCCGGCTTTCATGCTCTCCGAACAAAACAGTCAAAGCTTCCACATCAGCTTCAGTTGTGATGACCATTAACCGGTCATTCTCATTTACATTCATATCGGATGTAGGAATGCTGACCTCCCCATCTCTCCATAACCGAGAAATTACAAACTTTACAGGAGTTATGCCCGCAATCTCTTTTATGCTTTTTCCATATATCGCAGGATTCTTTACCAGAAACGTAGCAATGAAAGTGTTGTGATCATCTTCAGAAAGATTGACTGAGAAATCCGAATCTTTTACAACTAACTTGCGAACCACAATGATTGCAAATATTACGCCAACCACACCGAGAAGATATGTCACCGCGCAACTCAACGCCGCCCCATTGGCTGAAATTCCAAGCTGCTGTAATGCCTGCTGTGCTGCACCAAGTGCCGGCGTATTTGTTGTAGCACCGCTTATGATGCCTGTCATGTCTGACATCGGAACGCTGAAGATATAGCTCAGACCGATTGCCACACCCGTGCCAAGCACGACGGTGGCAAGTCCAAGGAGATTCAGTTTTACCCCACCCTGTCGAAATGAACTGAAGAATCCGGGTCCGACCTTAAGACCTAACTCATATATAAAAAGAATCAGACCGAAACTTTGCGCGAAATTAAGCATTCCGGGATCAATGGAGAAACCGAGATAGCCTGCAAGAATACCTGCGAAAAATACCCAGGTAACTCCGAGCGATATACCACAAATATGGATTTTGCCCAAGCCGAGTCCAACCGCAATTATAACGGAAATAACTATGACGGCTTGCACTGCCGAATGTTCAAATAAAATACTTTCTATCCAGTCCATTTTGCAAAATTACAAAAAAGGCATCAAATAACGACTATTTTTAGAGTATGTTTACTTTTAACATTGGTTCACATAAAGAGAGATTTTTGAGGGAATTTTTCAAGTTGAAGAAGGAGCATAGCGGGCTATGCGACTGATGAGACTTGGAAAATTCGCCAAAAAGATCCTTTATGGGAGCCGATAGAATTACAAAGGAATTCCCAAAAATTAAATTCGTGTTAAAAGTAAACATACTCTTAATAGCTTCTTAATTATCGTGCAAGAGATACATTCACTGCAATTCCATAATTGGAATTGGAAGTGGGATAAGAAGAGCTTGACACAAGCGGCGTGTTGACCTGATGATCGAAGAAAGCCGACAGGGTGATGCGTTTGCTCAATATATAGCTTGCCATAAAATTCACAGAGAAGGTGCGTGTGCCGTTTGTTGCCTGTGTAAATGCAGTCTCGATACGTCTTATCAGCGACTGATTGTTTGACAATGCCAAGTCAAGATTCACTGACAGGTCGTTCGAAACGCCTCCTTGTCTGCTACCTATTTTGAGAATCTTATTGAAGTTGGCAATCTTATATCCGGCTCCGACAGAAAGTTGTTTGCTTGTTGTCTCCACAATCTGTCCCGCTGAAGTATTCAGATTCAATGTGCGAGAATCACGATATTCGGCATTAAAAGTCATATCATTGAATAAAGTGACTTTTACACCTAAAAGCGGAGCGAACTTTTCAGTGATGGCTACGGATGTGATATTGAATGGCGATGAAGGTATGGGCATCCCGGTCTGCTCATTCAATATGAATCCGCGGTCGCCTCCAACACTGACCCAGTTCATAAAGCTTGAATACGATCCTACCGAATATGTGCATTGATATGCATGGGTCAGAGTAAACGCTTTGAACCATTTCTGAAGATTACCTAATTTTATCAACCCGTCGTAAGTCACTCTCCAGTTTGGACGCATCGCGCTCAATCCTTCGAAGTGCTTGAGACTTATTTTCTCCGGGGTGCTTCCGCTGTAAGCTGCGAGGAATGCGGGAATCAATACATCAGAACTTGTTGCGCTGACGCCACCATGTTCCGGATTGTATGTTGTGCCCGCAAGAGGAGAATCTTCGAGGAAGCCCGTAGAGGGATATGCAGTGCCATGGTAAGAAGCCTCAACCCTGTTTGCAACTCTTGGAATGTATTCCAGGAAACGGTTGAAAGCTTCCGATGAATACCCATCCTCAGCTTTTGAATTCTTCATCGCCGACATGATTGCAACATGCGTACGCATGTACGAACCGGAATAAGAAGTAGGCATTCCAGCATACATGAACTGCATTTGCTCGGTTCTGGAGTCAGTAAGATTTGAAGTGAGCAATATTTTCAAGCCCTTTATCGGTTCAAGATTCAATTCAAAATTGAATTCTTTGCTGTTGGTCCATAAAGCCGGAGACACCTGATCTGACTCTGTGAGAAGCCATCCTCTGTCGAGGGCTTTGTCAACATAGTCCTTCCCATAGAAACCGAATGCGAAATCAAGCCCCGGTGACATAGGTCCATGAGAGAGTGATTGTCCGAACACATTCCCGACATTGGGCGAGAATAAAGGAAGATTCATTGAATGACCGCTTCTCCAACGGAATGACAAGGATCTCGGCATCATAAGGAAACGTAGGCTGTATTCTGCAAATTCGCTTGCGAAATTTTTCTTTTCGTTCTTATTTTCACGCACAGTGATCTTAACAGTCTGAGAACCTCGATCAAGAATCTCCACCGTATTTTCATCAATAATCTTATAGTTAAGCTTCTTGGGTTGACCATCAGCCACAGCTGCAAATCTGATTTTTTTAGTCTTGAGATTATGTTTAACCAATGTGCTTGTATCAGGCGACAGCGTGAATGCCCTTTCAAACCTTTTCTCTCTCTGACGCGCCGCATTATTTCGAGAGTTATTGCTTCGGGCGCTTGAAGAGGAAGAGAAACGTTTGTTGATCTTCTGAAGATATTTTGATTTATTGAAGAGTGTTTCGAAATTCAGACGTGCGTCGGCATTCCATGTGGTCTGGTTTTGAATTGTATTGCCGAGATATAGACCTTCAACTGTCGCGCCTTTGTCCCAGCGATATACAGAATTGTAGGTTACCGATCCCGACAGATAATCAAGAGCCGGAATGCGATTGAACGGTGCGCGATATGTTCCCGTAAAAGTCTGATTATAATTCCAAGGGGTTCCGAGGTGTCGGATTGATGACAAAACAGTATCTTTCCACTGTTCATATTTGTCAGCAAACAGGCGTCGGTTCACAGCCCCGAGCGTTTCCTCAATTCTCGCCGTGGTATTGCTTGAGAAGGTCAGGCTTAACGATTTGATCAGATTCCACGTAATGCTGAACTGACGATCCCATATGAAGTTCTTGCTGACCTGCACCGGGAGCTGGAAATCGACATCCACCTCACTGCGTGTCTGCTGTTCGTAATAATAACGATGCATTCCTGTATAGAATGTAAGGTTATTGAAAAGCCAGTTGACTTCCCATTCACGGAAAAACTTTGCCGTTTTACTTTTACCTTTAATCCAAGCGAACGGTTTCAATGGCTTGATATAGGGTGAATATGAATATTGGAAACTGCCTCGGTAATCATTGGTGTTTTCATATTCCGTGGTAGGATCGATATTCTTTTGCTTATTGTAAGAGAAAGAAAGAGTAAAGTTTGCCGGATCCCAAGGCATAGGATTTTTGCTCTGCACATTGAATTTAAAATTCGACAAAGAGAAACTTTCCACGCTTTTCTTCGTCACGGCGTAATTCTTGATTGAATCCTTCTCATGTTTTGTTTGGACAGCATCAAGAGCCTCTTTAAGAAGTATGTCCTGATCAAGAGGATTGTATTTCGGAGTAACCGTTTCCTGGGATTTGGAGAAATATATAGGTGCTGATAGTTTGGCTTTCTCAGGCAAGAACTTGCCAAGATCACCTTGAACAGCAACATTGTATTGTTCATAATCCTCCATTCTACGAGACTTCAACGGTTGATCCACAGACCCGAATCCGGATGTTTCTTTGTGTGCAGAGAAATTAACCATTGCAAGATCACTCATTGCAAGATTCACATTGGCATTTGCCGCCCACCCGCCTGATTCATTGAAGTCCGTAACTTTAAGTTCATTCACCCATACGTTTCCATCTTTTACACTGTTTGATCTGTTACGGATACCTATGAGCATGACGCGAACATCACTGAGGCTCGGATTTCCGAGCACCGCGACTGTGTTCTGAACATTATCCGGATCATGACCTGTGTAAAGTATCGTATAGCCGACACCATCCACGTTTGCACTCTTATCTCTATTACGTGCTGTCTTTAAAGATGTGAATATGTCAAGAGGAATATTTAGGTAATTGGCGAGTGGCCAAACACGAGCACGATCAGCAGAATTGAAATTATTATAGTTTCCCGGGGGTGTAAGTTCCAGAGGAATCTCATATTCATAGTAATTATTTTTGACATCGGATCCAAGTCTTATGAAAATCGACAAGTCTCCGTTGCGTAATGAAGTCGAATTGTCAACAAGGGCTTCTGCATGTACCCACATCTGAAGACGCTTATAAATACGCATGTCGAGTTGGGTATTTTTATAGACACCGCGTGCGTCGCCGGGTTGCAGCCCCTTTACTGTAATAGACAATGATTGTTCGTTAAGCTGAGTAGCCTGAGATTGTCCGGGATCCTGGATTCGGTCTACGCCGGGAGGCAAAACATAATTTACTGGTGTCCTTCCGGAGTTCTCCTCGATGTTTACAACAGTCATGTCGATTTCACCTTCAGCCGGAGAATCATTGCGACTGTTAAGGTTGAAACTATAGTCGCGCCACTCTCCTCTTACGAGTTCAAGTGTGGCGAACCGGAGGTGAGTGGTTTCCTTGAAACCTGTCATAAACATTCGTGCGAACCTCACAGTGGAAAAATCACTGATTCCTCCAACTACTTTTTCCGGTGCGCTTAAAGGTATCTTAAACTGATACCAAACCGCGTCCTGTGGACCCGCAGGAGTGTTTACTCTTTTCTCAACTTTATCTGTTACATAATTTTTGCCGACCTCAAGATCCTCCGGACGAATGGAGACCTTGTATTGGAAATATCTTTCATATTCGTTGAGAGTGTTATCCTGGTTGATGTCTTCAACGTCAGGAACCGCACGAGCTGACTGATATTGCGGATTGTCGGATTGGTCAGGAGAAAGAGAATTGCCTTCGACCCCGTTATAATGCTTATAACGTTCCAAAATATCAGCCCTATGTTCGTCATAATACGGCGATCTAAAGAAATGATAATTATCGCCCGCGGGGTCGTTCATTGCTGAAAATGGATTTTCCTGCATCTCTGCGATGACAGAGGGTGAAAGTTTTGCTCGCAATTTATCGAGATATTCTTGATATGAAGGGAATGAAAACTCCTCCTCATTCTTCAGCCCGTCAAGACCAACGTCTTGTGTAGGACGTGCATTGGCAGCATTCTCGAAAGCATATGTTAGTGAATTCTGCCGTGATACCTTACCCCATGCCGTTTCAGCAATAAATTCATTGTTACCGTCGATAGGAAGTCCGTTCTCATAGCTCTTCATTCCATCTTTGAGAATATCCTCGCTGATTTCTCCGAAATTGAAATAGAGATCACCACCTTCAGTGTTAGGATTATTGGGATCAAGGAAGGGATCCATCATCCAGAACTGAATATATTCCACATTTGAAGTCTCAAAGTTAGTGTTATCCATCTTACGCATGATACCACCCCAGCGTTTCTCTGGTTGTAGCAAATTGCCCTGTTCATCAATTCTATCTGCATCAAGGTTATAAGGACCACGCTCTTTGGGATAAAATGAAAGATTGAGAGTCTGAATGTAATTTGCCTCACCATAATTAAGATCCCTGTATGGAAACACCTCATCAATCTTTACTTCCCTCACATACGGGTTCGAAAGCATGCTCGGATCATTTTTCATGTAGCCCGGCACCATTGATGAATTCTTCTGGGTCCATAAACGATCTATATAATACCAGGCAAGCAAAGACCTGTTTTTACCATAATCAATGTTATTGCTCAGCTTGGCTTCGGGAAATAGCGCATCGGCTCCTCCATCGTAAGGTGTAGAGGCGAGAAACCATGAATATGGGGAGCGCAAATCTATTCCTGTCTGCGTCGCTTCGAAATCATCTATATAGCTGGAACCCCTGTTTGAGCCGCTTTTCTGCTTATGCGGAACAAGTTGTGCGAATTCAGCGTTCACATTGATTCTCGATGGAGCTGTGGCATTGACTGTGGGAATCTTGTTGAGGAGGTTGGTGAGCCACATGAATTCCTTGTTGTAACTCAGGTTTAGTCCCCACATTGTGTTGTTAATCACTTCGTCGCCGATATTTACCTTTTCAGTAAGAGCCTTTTCCGAGAAATGCAGAATTGTTCCTCCAAGTGTGAAGTCTTTATTGAACCGGTATTGCGCATCAAGTCCGAGCAATGTTTTTCTTTGCATCGAGAACATAGACTGGTTTTCGAGGGTAACACTCACATTCGTTCCTGAATCTATTATGCTCTGGTTCGTTATTGTGACTATGCCCATGGAATAGTCAACGGTATAGTCACTATTCTCGGTGAGCACAACACCACCCGCCATAACCACTACTGATCCCCTTGGCACATTCATGGCATTGAGGCGTATCTGTGCTCCATTGGATGCCTGATACTCTCCAACGAGTGAGAATTTGTTTTTATCAGCAAATTGTTGCGCAACAACAAGAGTTGAATCATATAATTCTTTATACACATATTGCGACGCAATCGCGGGATTACCTATCTTCCTTTCAAGATGCGCACCGAATGGTTCGGCTACAGGGAATATGATTTTTCCGGATGACGATTGCACGGTGTAACCTTCAACATAGTCAAAGAAACCATCTGAATTAGACTCCTGGTTTGAATCCAGACGGTCAAGATTCATCACCTGCAAGAGCGGTTGGTTTGAGATTGCCCCAACCGGAAGATAATTGATTTCCGTGCCTGTGGTGTCGCTCAAGAACTTAATGTTTAACTTGAAGTTTTTGCTTTGCAACTGATATGCGTCAAGAGAATAGACATTCTTCATCATGAGTCGCCACATGGGAAGACGTGGAGAAACAGTTGCACTTCGGAGCATTTTCAAATAAAGGCAATCCGAAGTGTTGGTTATATCCGATGAGAACTCGCCTACCTGATAAACTTTCCCTTGATATGTATATTCATATGCCACAGCCAAGACCTCATCTGTAGTCAACGCAGATTTAAGCGATATGTAGCCAAGATCATCGTTAAGCGTGTATTCGCTTGACTTGAGAAGTCTCGCGCTTTCAACTTTTTCGAAATCTTTTCCTCCCTCAATGCCATAGGCTCTCAATGGGTCAAGAGCTTGCGTAACCATATTAATGTTTCTGGCATCGGGAAAATCGCTTTTTACTACAGACAGAAGATTATTGCTTTGATTGGAAGGATTGTTAAATGATGTGTTCGGTTGCCAGTAGCTGTTGGCAAGACGTCTGTTCTCACCGAGATCCATAAAACCAACGAAGTTGCGCGACTCGTTGTAGTTGCTGTTCTTATTGGTGATCCAGACTTCAATTCTGGTGATTTTTATACCGGAAGACACATGAGGCAGACGGGATGCAAACTGGTCGTAATTTTCGTAAAAATACTGTGCAAGAAAGAAGTGGCGGTTGGCATCATATTTATCGGCTTTAAAATTGAATTTTGTTGACTGCACGCCGCCGGATGTCGACACTGTCTTTGACTCAGAATTCTGTTGCGAGATGAGTCCTGTGAGTGTGAGTTTGCCGAATTGAAGTTTAGTCTTTAGACCGAAAAGAGCAGTTCCGCCACGTATAAGGCTTGACCCTGTGGTCATGCTCACATTACCAGCCTCAATGCTTTTTATTATTTCATCTTCCTTTCCTTCGTAATTGAGTTTAAGGTTTTTGGAGTCAAAATCAAATGTGGCATCCGTGTTGTAGGTCATGTTGAATTTGAGTTTGTCACCTACAGATGCATTGATTGTGGCTTGAATCTTTTGATCAAAATCAAAATATGTTTTGCGTCTGTTTCTCAAGGAGAGTGAAGGGTTGTCAGTTTTATTGCTTTTGATACCCATTGAGAGTTGCAGAGAGCCTTGGGTGGAGAGACGTACGCCGCCGGGACCAAATACCTTCTCAAGCGGACCCAGCGAAAAGTTCATGTCGAATATGTTGAAAGGCTGTTTGTCTTTCTTTTCATAACTTTCAGAATTCCGCTGTTTGAAATATCCTCGCATATCCTGACGCATCATCAGGTTAGAATATTCTTCCGGAGTAATGAGAAATGGAGTTGTGATGTCTTTGTCTCCAAGTTTGGTATGAACCACAAACATTCCTAACGCCGGATCATAAACAGCTTCTGTCGTGATGTTTGAGGGAGTCCTAAGGTCGGCGGGGTATTCACCCTGTTTCAACGGATTGGAGTCGGAAACCTCAGGCACTGTTTTGCGCACGGTTTTCTGGGAATTTGCCACAAATGACAAAAGCAGTGTTGAGAAGAACACTGCGATGAGAATGTATATCTTTTTGTCATTAATTCGCCTTAACCCCATTAGAGCATAGTAAGTGCCTGCTTGATAGCTCGTTCAGTGGTAAGCGTCGGATTGGCTGCAAATAGTTTCTTAAGCACTTTCTGGCTTTGCTGAGCTGTGAATCCAAGCATTACAAGAGCGGCTACGGAATCATCATATGATTCACTTGCGGGCGTACTTGTAATTAACGATTCCGACTCTATTTTTATTTTATCACGTAAATCCACAATTATACGTTGAGCCGTCTTTCCTCCGATTCCTTTTACAGCCTTAAGTTGGGAATCATTCCCGGAAGCTATTGTGGATTCGAGTTGATCATCGGTTAAAGATGACAGTATGAGTCTGGCAGTGTTCGGTCCCACACCGCTGACTCCAATTAACAGTCGGAACAACTCTCTTGTCCTCTTTTTTAGAAATCCATATAGCACATGAGCGTCTTCACGTATTGACTCATGGATATAAAGTTTGCTTTCTTTGGATTCGGATATGGAAGGAAAATCTATTAGAGTTATGTTCACTTCATACCCCACTCCGTTGCATTCTATTACTGTATATGTTGGAGTTGTCTCGGCAACTATGCCTTTCAAATAATCGATCATAATAAACAGCCTCTTGTTTGATATTGTAAAATTACTAATATTTCAGCTAAAATAACTAATTTTGCATTAGAAACTGTTTAAATAAGTAAGTAATAAAAATTAATGCACATATAAAACGCAGTTATTTTTGAGATGTTTTTGCCGCGTAAAGAAGGAGCATATAGGCATATGCGACTGAATTACAAGGTAAAAACAGCCAAAAAGAACAAGTTTTATAGTGCAAGATTTCATTACTTACATATATCGGTTAATTTTTATTACTTACTTATGGATCAAAGTTTTAATTCCCGTCTTCTCGATAATGCGGTGGCGGAACTGTCGAAATTACCCGGCATTGGTCAGAAGACAGCTCTGCGGCTTGCACTTCATCTTCTTCGGCAAGAAAGTAATGTTGCTTTCGATCTGGGCAATTCAATAATTGAGATGCGAAAAAATATCCGTTATTGTGAACGTTGTCACAATATAAGTGAAAACGAAATATGTCCCATTTGTAGCGATCCCAAGCGAGACGGACACATTGTCTGCGTAGTGGAGAATGTTAAGGATGTCATCACAGTTGAGGCAACGAGGGAGCATAAGGGTCTCTATCACGTGCTCGGAGGTCTTATTTCTCCGCTCGATGGGGTTAGCCCGTCTGATCTGGAAATAGACAGTCTTGTCGATCGTGTTGAGAAGGAAGATATAACGGAAGTGATTCTTGCATTGAGTCCTACGATGGAGGGAGATACAACCAATTTTTATATTTACAGAAAACTGGCGCATCTGCCTGTAAAAGTAACAATGCTGGCACGAGGACTCAGTATTGGGAATGAACTTGAATATGCCGACGAGTTGACTCTTGGCCGTTCCATTCAGAATCGTATGTTGTTTTCAGATACGTTCCATGATAAATTATGATATAGATGCTTGAAAAGGAAAACATAAGACTGCGTGCTGTTGAACCGGAGGATGCAGAACTGATGTGGGATGTTGAATCCGACTCCAGTCAATGGATATTGAATGGGATGTCTGCCCCTCTTTCTCGCCAGAATATTCTTGATTATGCCTTGTCTTATGATGCAGATCCCATGAGCGCACGTCAGATAAGATTGATTATCGAGAATAAGACTGATAAGGAAGTTGTTGGCATTGCGGATATATATGATATATCCCCCTCCCACCGGCATGCTTTTGTAGGCATTTACATCCTCCCCTCTAAACGCAGACAAGGATTGGCTGTAAAATCTTTGGGAATTTTGGAGGATTATGCATTCAGATTGTTAAATATCAATCATTTGGCTGCAAGAATAATGGCAGGAAATGGTGCCAGTATAACTTTGTTCCAAAAAGCCGGTTATACCCGTCGCGGGGAAATCCCATCGTGGTTTTTATGTGGCAATGAATCTATTCCTCTTCTATTGTATTCAAAAATACTTGGCGCGGATTAACATTTTTTGTGTGACAAGGTAAAAAAAGCTTGAAAAAATTTATTAATTTCGCAATTCCGATTGTTCTAAATATATAACTAAGTAAGTAAGAAAAATTAATACACATATAAAACGCAGTTATTTTTGAGATGTTTTTGCCGCGTAATGATGGAGCATATAGGCATATGCGACTGAATTACAAGGTGAAAACAGCCAAAAAGAACAAGTTTTATAGTGCAAGATTTCATTACTTACATATATCGGTTAATTTTTATTACTTACTTATATCGGATTAGCTGCTATTTGGCATTAAATTTGTCTAAAATGTCAAATAGAATTAATAACAACAAATATAGATGCAAAAGACCCAAGATATTTCCACTTTAATTGTCGGTGCGATCCAGGATAAAAAAGGATCAGGCATCACCATTCTTGATTTTGATGATATAGAGAGTGCACCCGCTTCCAAATTTGTTATTTGTCAGGGCAGGAGCACTTCACAAGTTTCTGCAATTGCTGACGGAATTCGGGAAGATATTCAGAAACAGACTGGTGTGAAGCCTTATAATTATGATGGCTACAGAAATTCTCAATGGATTGTTATTGACTATGGGAATGTAATGATTCATGTATTTTTACCGGAATATCGAGAATTCTATAATCTCGAAGACCTCTGGAGCGATGCTAAAATCACAGATATTCCTGATCTTGATTGATAAAGCGTGATTTTGTTTCAACGTTAAATTGAAAACTCATTAAACTATGAATATGTTCCAGCCCAATAAAGGGCAACGACCGGGAAACCGGAACAAACGACCCTTGTTCAACATGTATTGGATGTATGCGTTGATCATCCTTTGCATTTTGGGTCTATATTATTTCCAGGACAATACCCAGACTAAAGAAGTTGACTGGACTGATTTTGAAAAATATGCCCTTGCAGGAGATGTTGACAAAATCTATGTGTTTGCAGAAAATGGTATAGCCGAAGGTGTGCTCACACAGCAGGGGGCAAAAAATCTCAAGTTCGACACTTCCCGACTCGCTTCCGGAAGCATGAAGATCAAGACTACTATCCCCTCAACTGATAAGATTCAGGAAAAGATAGATTCATGGAATACAGCTCTTGAGGCTGAAGGGAAACCCGCCATCAAGATAAACTATGAGAAAGGGAGCGATCTGATGAAACTCTTCTGGTATTTCGGACCGATTATACTTATCGTGATTTTCATGGTTTACATGTCAAAACGGATGAGCGGTGGACCCGGAGGTGGAGGGATATTCAACGTAGGAAAATCAAAAGCCATAGTATTTGATAAAAATAATGGAACAAATGTAACGTTCAAGGATGTTGCAGGTCTTGCTGAGGCAAAAGTAGAGATTGAAGAAATTGTTGAGTTCCTCAAGAATCCACAGAAGTATACTGAACTCGGTGCCAAGATACCACGTGGGGCTCTTCTCGTAGGTCCTCCGGGAACTGGTAAAACATTGTTGGCGAAAGCCGTTGCCGGCGAGGCTAATGTTCCATTCCTCTCTATGTCAGGTTCGGATTTTGTAGAGATGTTTGTCGGTGTCGGAGCTGCCCGTGTACGAGATCTCTTCAAGCAGGCAAAAGAGAAGGCTCCATGCATCGTATTCATTGATGAGATCGATGCTGTCGGACGTGCCCGCGGAAAAAATCCCAATATGGGATCTAACGATGAGCGGGAGAATACCCTCAACCAGATGCTCACGGAGATGGATGGATTCCAGTCGAACAATGGAGTGATCTGCCTCGCTGCCACAAACCGTGCTGATATGCTTGACAAGGCTCTCCTGCGTCCCGGACGTTTCGATCGTCAGATATATGTAGACCTTCCGGAACTTTCCGATCGTGTTGAGATATTCAATGTTCATCTGAGAAACATTAAAGTCAATAGTAATCTGGATGTTGAACAGCTTGCACGCCAAACTCAAGGATTTTCGGGAGCTGATATTGCCAATGTTTGCAATGAGGCAGCCCTCATTGCCGCGCGCAACAACAAGCAGGCTGTTGACTGGAATGATTTTATGGCTGCCATCGACAGGATTGTCGGCGGCTTGGAGAAAAAATCAAGAATCATTACGGATGATGAGAAATTCTCTATAGCTACTCATGAGGCAGGGCATGCAACTATAACATGGATGATACAATATGGAAATCCATTGGTTAAAGTAACCATTGTCCCGCGAGGAAGAGCTCTTGGAGCAGCATGGTATGCCCCTGAAGAGCGACAGATCATTCCCACCCAGGCTCTCCTTGACACTATGTGCGGTCTCCTTGGAGGAAGGGCTGCTGAAGAAGTCTTCACAGGACAGATCGGCACGGGTGCAAGCGATGATCTTGAGAAATGCACGAAGATTGCCCGCTCCCTCGTGCTTGTTTACGGCATGAGCGATAAACTTCCTAATCTTAACTATAATGATTCGACAGGTCAGGATATGGGCTTTACAAAGCCATATAGCGACGATACAGCTAAGATTATCGACTCTGAGGTTATGCGCATAGTTAATGAGCAATACGAAAGAGCCAAAAACATACTTCGCGAATATGCCGCTCAGCATAATCAGATCCGAGACCTGCTTATTGAAAAAGAGGTTATATATCATGATGATGTTGAAAAGATTCTCGGAAAACGTCAGTGGAAATCTCGCACAGACGAGATAATCGAGATAAATAAAAAGGCTGAAGAGGAAAGAGAGAATAAAAAAGAACTCCCAGCCTACGGACAATCCGAGAAAAACGAATCTGATAATGCTGTAAAAAAAGCAGAAGATGATTCTGATTTCGATGATCCAGGCACACCCCCTCCTTTCAACAAGTAGAATCCTGATTACTGTTTAAAAACGGGCTGTTGATACTTTATGATCAACAGCCCGCTTTTTATTTAATTCCCGCAGCTTCGCTGATTTTTCCACACTCAATAACCACGATAGTTGCAGATTGACTCTCGCTTCTCAGACAAAAGAGTGGTTGTTGTATGGTTGTGAGTGGTTGGAGGTCAAATACACTTATGCCGTTTACGATGAAAAATGGTTTATTTAAACGCGAAGGAGCGAAGAATAAAAGGTTGAATTAGTAATAACTTTTTACGTTATCAACCTACACTGATGAATGTTTTTTTATTAAATTTTTTGTCAACTAAAATAATAGTTGTAAATTTGCCACATCAACTACATTTTTAGTTGACATCCATATTGAAATCATTAAACCGACAGATATGAAAAAGTTATTATTTGCGCTCGCAGTTTCATTCGCTGGCAGATCAGTATGCGCACAAAAAGCTGACATCATCCTGAGCTATGATGAGCAGTATCCAACTAAAACAGCTACCTCTACCAAAAATAGGATGAGTCTTCTTATTGCGCCGGATAAGTCTAAATATTTTAATGACATCAGTCTTTTCAACGACTCCCTCTCATCTACTCCAGATGGTAAGAAGCAGCTACAGGAAATAATCATGGCTACATGCATTACTCAAAATCCTGATGGGTCAATATCTGTAGATTATAGAAAGGGACCTGTTAAAAAAGTTGATCTTTATGTATTCACAGATCGGAAAGACAACAAAATGACGGTATACGACAAATGGGCACTCGAACACGGATATTATACCGAAAACCTTGATGAACAGGAATGGTCAATAAATTCGGATTCCACCCAAAACATTTTGGGATACGAGTGCATCATGGCGGAATCTGATTATCACGGCAGACATTGGAAGGCGTGGTTTGCCCCTGAAATACCCTATCCTTTCGGTCCCTGGAAACTACAGGGCTTACCCGGCATAATACTCAAGGCTGAGGCTGACGGAGGATTTATGTTCACCGCAACAGGTATTGAGAAGACAGACCGTGTCATAACTCCGATATATTCACCACAGGAATATTCCAAAACCACTCGTCTTAAAGCGCTATCTGACGAAGACTATTATCAGCATAATGCCCAAAGTGTTTTGCAGGCAAAATATGGAGGTTCAGTCACAGTTAAATCAACTCGCAAGAACGAAGATGGCACTGAAACTCCCGATCCGCAATTTGACGGCAAACTCCACAGCTTTGAACCCGACTACTTGAATAAATAGCATTATGAAACCACTTGCATTACTGATTGTCTTAATATTATGCGTTCCTGTGTTTTCATACGCTGAAATTTTTGTATCAGGCACAGTAATAGACAAGGAAAATAATGAGCCTTTGGTCGGAGCATCGGTCATAGTAAAAGGGAGCGACGGAAAAATCAAGAAATTCGCGACATCAAAGCAAGCGGGAAAGTTTAATATTGCCCTCTCCTCAATCGAAGGTTGCAGTCTTGAACAGAATCGCATCTTATCTCCCAGCAGCAAAGTGTAAACTCAATAGGTACGTCATGGAATGCTGGGATAAAAATAAACTGTGCACCTGTAAGATGGCTAAGTATCGACTATAAATTCGATTTCTCCTCATCGCGGCTTGCCATGAACGGAGAAAAAGCCTCATGGCTCTCCTCCATGGAAAACGAACTCTTGTTCGACATCCTGCCCCTCCCAAAATGGGAATGGACAATATCCGGCGAACATTATAGAAATGAGATCGCGCCAGGCAGTTATAAGAATCTCTTCCTTCTCGACACAAAGATTACCTTCAATCTAAACAAAAAGATTGAGTTATCCGCCAGCCTCAACAACATTTTTGATCGCCGCACCTACAACTACATAACCTACAACCAACTGAGTTCATACGAATCCCTGCGCTGGCTCCGCGGCCGCGAACTCCTCCTCTCCCTCACCCTCCGAAAATAACTTTACAATCAAAACCGATCGGATTGCGGCTAATCAACACACATCCGACCGAAGTCACGTGTAGTTGTCCCCAAAAACAGCTACTACACATACATATTCAAGGATTGCATCCCGTTTTGTTCCGCGAATTGATTCGAAACAGCTATGGTCTTCTACATAGCTCCCGAGGAACACTCATCTCATGAAGCGGATTAAAGGGTACGTCTGTGATGTATATTTGAGAGGGTCTCTAATACCATTAATGGTATAGAGATAATAACTCTTTTCATTTTCGACATGGGCAGATCACCCTCACATTTTATTATACCTATAACTCCAAGAGGTAAATGAAAATTTGTAAGTAATTTAAGTTTCGCAAGCTTCAACTTAAAGTTTAATAGTTTAGGAGTTTAAATGTTTATCTGGTTGACTCGGTTGGAACTCTGTACTAATCGCGACAATCCAATAAACTTCAAATCATAATTTTTGCGTTTTAAATAATATTATTAATTTTGTATTATAATTTATGATTAGATTATAAATATACGTAAAATATTATTAAAAGTATGAGCGATTGTAAAAAACGTTTCCTCCTCTCCGAAGATGATATCCCGCGGAAGTGGTATAATATTCAGGCTGAAATGCCTAATAAACCTATGCCTCCGCTAAATCCCAGAACCAGACAACCACTTAAAGCGGAGGATCTGTTTCCCATATTCGCGAAGGAATTGTGTAAGCAGGAACTCAATGACAAGGATGTGTGGATTGATATTCCTGATGAGGTTCGCGAGATGTATAAATATTACAGGAGCACTCCCCTTGTTCGTGCCTATGCATTGGAAAAGGCGCTTGACACTCCTGCTCATATATATTTCAAGAATGAGAGTGTCAGCCCAATGGGGTCACATAAGCTTAATTCTGCGATCCCGCAAGCCTATTACTGCAAAAAGGAGGGTGTGAAGAATGTTACTACCGAGACTGGTGCAGGTCAATGGGGCGCATCTCTATCGTATGCTGCAAAAATGTTCGGTCTGGAGGCTGCCGTTTATCAGGTAAAGATCAGCTATGAACAGAAACCATATCGTAAAAGTATCATGCAGACTTTTGGAGCGCAGGTCACTCCTTCTCCCTCTATGTCGACAAGGGCTGGTAAGAACATCATCACCAGGACTCCCAATCATCAAGGATCATTGGGGACAGCCATTTCTGAAGCTATTGAACTTGCAACTACCACTCCTGACTGTAAATATACATTGGGATCTGTATTGAACCATGTCTCTCTTCACCAGACCATAATTGGTCTTGAGGCTGAAAAACAGATGGAAATGACGGGCGAATATCCGGATATCGTAATTGCATGTTTCGGGGGTGGCTCAAATTTTGGTGGGATTGCCTTCCCGTTTATGCGTCATAATTTTTCTGGCTCTCGAAAGACTCGGTTTATTGCCGCCGAACCGGCGTCCTGTCCCAAGCTAACACGTGGAAAGTTTCAATATGATTTTGGTGATGAGGCGGGATACACTCCCCTCTTGCCAATGTTCACCCTTGGCCATAATTTCTGTCCTGCCAATATACATGCAGGAGGATTAAGATATCACGGAGCAGGTGTAATAGTCTCGCAATTACTTAAGGATGGCTTTATGGAGGCTGTTGACATTAGTCAACTTGAATCTTTTGACGCGGGAATATTATTTGCCCGCACGGAGGGAATCATTCCAGCTCCCGAATCATGTCACGCGATTGCGGCTACAATCCGCGAGGCAAATAAGTGTAAAGAAACCGGTGAGGAGAAAGTAATACTCTTTAATTTGTCGGGACATGGATTGATTGATATGGGTTCATACGATAAATATTTTGCCGGAGATCTGAGAAATTATGAACTGACGGATGATGACATTGCAAAAAATCTCGAAGATATAAAAGATTTATAAGTAAAAAAGAGACTTCTATAAATAAATCCGCATCAGTGAGTCTGATGCGGATTTACTTCATCCAAATTTACAAGATTATGTATTATTGCAAAAATAGTCAAGCCTGCGGCAGAATGAATACCTAATTTTGATGATATGTTTCTTCGATGTGTCGCAACAGTATGCACTGAAATATAAAGTGTGTCTGCAATCTCTTTGTTTGACTTCCCTTGTGCCACGCACCTGATGATGTCTTTTTCTCTGTCTCCGAGAATATTTTCCGGATTTTCAGGAATATCATGATTGGAATCCGCCTCTTTATCGTGTTCATTTTTTAGCATCCTGATGTTTTGTTCCAGACGCTCGACAGCAGGAACAAACAGGCTCTTTTCAACCTCAAAATGCGACATCATGTCTTTTTCGCAGGTGATAATGTCATAAAGAGCCGAGCTGAGACGGGTGTTCTCTCTTTGTTTAAAATGATAGATGAATATATCCTTGAGTTCATTGAGTTTGGCGGCAGTATGACTGTGATTGCCGGAGAAATGTTCTATACAGAAACTTTCATCAATATCTCCGTTCAATAGATTCTCAACATATTTGAATATCACGTCATTTTCATGATCCATATGTCGCTTCACCTCTATTACATAATCATCAAAAAATTTAATGAGCAGCAGGGATATGTCATTGTTATCGGAATAATTTATAGCCTCGAATAAGCGTTGTCTGATTTTAGGTAAGGTCACATCCAAAAAAGCTGAGTGAGCTCTTCTGAGATAGCCCATTATGGATTTCAGCGACAGTGTTTCAACGGAATAGTTATAGCCGCTCAGTAAATTGCACACGGCGAGAAATGTATCAATATCGACATTATTTTCCTTACATGTTTCAGACACGGAATTGTCTCCGAAACCAAAGGCGATATCAAAGCGGCTGATTGCCATTAGGATCAGATTATTGTCTCGAATCAATTCCCTCATATTGTTGGAAGGAAGATAACCTCTTTGTTTGTCAATCATGAGTATACATTAGTTGCTATTTTACATACAAAATTACATCATTTATCCAGCATTGTCAATACCTAAAAATAAGTATTATTCCTTCTCATCCCTACTCTCATCTCCCGTTTACTTCTAAACTCGTAAGTAATTAAGAAAATTTAACCGATATATACAAGTAAGAATAATTAGGTTATATTATACATTTAAGCGAAGCGTGAAAAGATGAGTAAATGCGACTCCCGCAACTCGCTTCACAGCGCGATGCGGGAATCTTTTATTTAGCTTACGTGGTTACTTTTTCTATTACAAAATTAGAGATTGCATGAATCAATTGCAATACCCAAATTATAGTAATTAAGTAAGTAAGAAGAATTAACCGATATATGTAAGTAATGAAATCTTGCACTATAAAACTTGTTCTTTTT
>CAJUDL010000053.1 GCA_910585285.1 uncultured Muribaculaceae bacterium | reverse complement strand
CCTTTCTCAACTCGCGGAATCACCTCAAAAATAACTCTCAAACTTCCTCGAAAATCAATTTAAACAGTTTCTTACAAAATTACTACACCAAATCATATGTTCCTACAACATATAAAATTATAGAATAAATTGATTTTATTTATTAATAAAATTTGCGGTTTGTTCTAAAAATATTAATTTTGAAACAACAAAACAGAACAAAGCATTATGAATAAGGAATTAGACGAGATAGACATTGCCATAATAAGCCATCTGCAAAAAGATTCGAGGTTGTCAGTAAGAGAGTTGGCGCAGCGTGTGCACCGGTCGCCGACACCGGTTTTTGAACGTGTGCGTCGTCTCGAATCCGAAGGTTACATAAAAGCCTACACCATTCGTGTTGACATGGATAAGATGGGACGTGGATTTACGGTTTTCTGTAATGTTCGGCTTAAACACATCAACACCGAAATGCACGAAGGCTTCGCTCTTGAAGTCAGGAATATTCCGGAAGTATCAGAGTGTTACAACGTCTCTGGAGCCTTCGATTATATCCTCAAAGTACAGGTGCCGGATATGAAGACCTATCGCAGATTTGTAACCGAGAAACTCGGCAGGCTCGATATGCTGGATTCCGTTCAGAGTGTATTCGTTATGGAAGACATCAAGCAGACTTCTCCTGCCATTCCCATTCAAAACAACTAATATAGTTGAAATTGGTTGCTTTTACCGAAATATGTGTAAATGGTAAAAGAGAATCGTTGTGTATTTTTGCATTAAATAATTTCGATGTCATACTTATAATCAAACATTGATGCGTATGAAAAAATTCATTGTTACTGTTTTTGCCCTGATGCTTTCTGCAGCCGCATTCTCAACATATGCGGAAACTCAGGCAAATACAAAAAATTCAAAGGTCTATTTCGTAAAAGACATAACACCTGAGAATCTTGTAAAAATCTATCATGCCCTTGGCAAAGAAGCCAAAGGAAAGGTGGCTGTAAAGATCAGCACGGGCGAATCAGCCCAATCAAACCACCTGCGTCCGGAACTGATTGAAAACCTCGTAAAGGAGGTTGATGGCACTCTCGTGGAATGCAACACTGCTTATGGCGGCAACCGATCCACTACTGCAGATCATCGCCGTGCTATCGAGGAAAGAGGCTATGGTAAAATTGCTCCTGTCGATATCATGGATGAAGAGGGATATATCGACATACCTGTTGCGGATACAACATACCTCAAATATGACAGAGTGGGAAGCCACCTCGCCAACTATGATTTCCTTATCAATCTTGCCCATTTCAAAGGTCATGCAATGGGCGGATTCGGAGGTGTGCTTAAGAATCAGAGTATAGGCATTGCC
Organism: uncultured Muribaculaceae bacterium; assembly: GCA_910585285.1. Taxonomy (GTDB): domain Bacteria; phylum Bacteroidota; class Bacteroidia; order Bacteroidales; family Muribaculaceae; genus Lepagella. The sequence goes on along the minus strand of CAJUDL010000053.1, from coordinate 21,655 downwards.
TCTTCCGAAGGGAAAGCCCTTATTCATACAGCAGGTGAATACGATGACCCTAAAGACGCTTTCAAGTTACACCGTGGACAGGATGCGTTTCTTGAATCAATGGCAGCTGCAGCTCAGGCAGTTCATGACTATTTTAAAGGAAATGTCATTTATATAAACGTAATGAATAATCTCTCTGTGGATTGCGATTGCGACGGACATCCCCATTCTCCGGAAATGAAGGATATCGGTATTCTCGCATCGCTCGATCCGGTAGCGCTCGACAAGGCTTGTCTTGATCTGGTTTTCAACCATCAGTCTACCGCCGGTGACAATTCAGCGCCAATCGTACAGCGCATTGACAGTCGCCACGGTACTCATACAGTAGACCATGCCGCCGCTATCGGTCTCGGATCCTTGTCTTACGACCTTATCGACATCACAAATAATACACTTTAAACATACACTATAAAAGTTGCACACATTTGGGAATGATTCTTACATATAGTGATTATTGCGAAAAGGGTTGCACTGGTTAGCGCATCCCTTTTTCTTTTAAAGGTGTGCACAGGAGGGAACACGAACTTTACTGAAATTTTTATTAATTTTGCAATGTAATCCATAATCGAACAAACGCCTTCAATTGTTCAAGATGTGATAACTGCCCTCTTCTTACATATATTTTAAACAAATCTTATGATAAAAGCACTTTTCTTTGATATTGACGGAACTCTTGTGAGTTTCAAGACACATACAATTCCTACATCAGCTGTCGATGCCATCAAAACTACCAAAGACAAGGGTGTGGAAATCTATATCTCCACCGGACGCCCATATGCATTGATCAACAACATTGAAGGGATAAAGCCTATAATCGATGGATACATCACAACAAACGGGGCTTACTGCTTCACTGAACATCATGTCATATCATGCTCCCCTATTCCGGATCAGGACGTAAGAAAAGTCTTAAGCGAATCTGATGAAAAGCATTTCGCTTGTATAGTTGTGGGAGAAAAGGATGTAATAATGTATAATCCGACGCAAGAAGCAAACCACCTCTTCAGGGATATGCTCGACATAAAGAATTATCGCACTGATATTCCTATTGAAAAAGTTCTTGAACAGCCTATATTACAATTAACACCTTTCATAACCGAACAGCAAGAGAAAGAATTGCTCCCGCAGATTCCGGGAATAGAATCAAGCCGCTGGTATCCTGCTTTTGTCGATTTCACAGCAAAAGGTATAAGCAAAGCCACAGGATTGAAAGAGATCGCATCTTTCCGAGGATTTGATATTTCTGAAACCATGGCTTTCGGTGATGGTGGAAACGATCTCACCATCATAGAAACTGCCGGTATTGGAGTTGCCATGGGCAATGCAAACGAGATATTGAAAGAACATGCCGATTATATCACCACATCAGTCGACGACAATGGCATAGCCAACGCATTGCGCCATTACAATGTCATTTAGAAGCTGTTTAAAAATACGGTATCTTTTCAGATTCAAACGTTATTGAGGATGTCGCCAACGGCGCTGCAAGGAAATAGCCGAGACAAAGGGAACCACTGAACAGACGTGGTCCATTGCTATTATTGGAAATCTCTCCAAGATAGTCACACATTTCCCGGCTTATTGGAGCAACAGTGACACTCACAACATCTCCCTCTCGCAAAGCTGTTTTTTCATCTTCCTCCGACAGATCTTTTCTTGAAGTCATCACTACCTCCTCAATGACTCCGTTTACCGACAAATCATCGGTAATTGCAACCCATTTATAAGCCTCTCCGTTTTTATATATTCTTAACCAATAGCAATCCCCCTGCTTTGATGCATCATCCGTGAAAGCGACCTTCAACACCGCAACATGGTCATAAGGCATCTTTATCCAGTTAAACTCAAGGGATTTTATTTCTGAAGGAGAACCCATCAATGATCTCGACTCATATTCTTCTCCGTTTCGCTTCACTTTGATCCTGTACATATGTCCAGGTATGCCATTAATGTCTCTTGAAAACACACCGGTAGCATCGGCAGCCAATACAAAATCCATATTATTTTCCAGATCTGTAATTGTAATCTCAGCATCCGTTACTCTTGTTCGATCCATCGGTTCGTTCATCGGTGTTGTTTCCGTAAGACTTACTTTCGCACCATCCTGAGAAAGAGATGCCTCAATCACAAGAATCGGATCAATCTCATTGTATTTGAAATCCAATTCCTTTTCACATGATAGAAGCGACAAACTCAAAACGACAAATATGATATATATTGCACTTTTCATATATAAGTTATAAACTAATTGTATATGATACGGATGGGATGATACCAAACAAAGCCTGCATCACAGCTCTTGTGCCCGAAGGTTTTGTTGGATCATCCTCAAAATACACCACATATGGATTATATCTGCAATAAGCATTATATACTCCAAACGCCAATTGACTTGTAAACCTTTTTCCCTTTCGAGTATATACCGCAGAAAGGTCTAGCCTATGCGTGGCAGGCGTTTTATAACCGTTTCTCTTTGAGTAATAATAGCACGTAGTGCCGTCCAACTGATATTTCGCATCCGGCGCCGTCAATGGTTGACCGGAAGAATAAATCCAGGTTCCGGAAATATCCCACCGGTCGTTAATCTTGAATATTGCAGCCACCGAGACGTTATGCCGCCGATCATTTGACGCATCATACCACAACCCATTATTTATGCCGGGAATCTTTACTTTGGTCCATGACAATGTATATGCAACCCAGCCGGTTAGACGACCACTGTTTTTCCTGAACATTATCTCGCCGCCATAACTCCTACCTTTGCCTCCCAGAATAATGCTTTCAAGATTGATACGTGAGAACATCGATTTTCCATCCTGATAATCATATACATTATTCATGTTTTTATAATAAACTTCCGCCGACCAGTCAAATACTCCGTTTTCCGTCATGCCGGAATATCCCATTCCATATTGATTACACTTTTCGGGTTTTACATTTGCCGAAGTCAAAGCATATCTGTCGAATGGGAAACTGGTAGAATTCGACCGGATAGCGTGTATGTTCTGGGTAGTGATTCCAAATCCTAATTTCAGGTTATTTAGGGGATTGATATTGAATTTAAAGCTTATGCGTGGTTCAACATCAAAATATGTGCGGGATGAAAAATCCGGCATTGTCTCATCAGGAGCGTAAAAAGCATTGAAGTGTTTTCCCGAAACTACTGAAAACAAACTCAAGCGCACACCTGCCGACAATTCCATTTTTGAATTGAACTGCGCATCATAATTTCCCCACACTGAATTTTGCCATCCGGAGCGTATTTCCCTGTTATGGGAATCATTTCTCACCATGTCTGCCGATTTCACCTTAAGGAACTCAGATCTTAATCCGAACTCGATCTTGTGACCGGAGGTTATTTCCAAAGCGGCTTTCTCATTCAACGAGAAATTTCGTATGTATTCGGTAAGTCGCTGATCCGTATTGAGCATTGTCATCTTCATATCAGGATCATAGCTTGTTGCAGCTGCCGTGGTAGTGAATGTCCATCTGTCGCCGAGGCGTTTCTGCCAGTTCAATGACCCTCCGATGTTTCCCCAATACATCCCCATGATCTTTTTGATCGCCATGTTATCATGACTGCAGATGAAAGAAAGGTCAATAATATCATCCCTTCCCGGAATATATCTTAATTTTGCGGTAACATCATAGAAATTCATAACCGTGCTCCGGTATTCAGGCACCATTTGCAGAAATGCATCAACGTAAGATCTCCGGGCGGACACGGCAAACGAGAGTTTATTTTTCAAAATTGGACCTTCCGCCTTAAGCTTTGCAGCAAGAATACCGATTGTTGCAGATCCGTGATAGGAATTCATATTCCCCGGTGCCAATCCTGTTTCCAACACAGCCGAAGTTGCTCCACCATAACATGCAGGTATCGGACCTTTATACAAGCTGGCGTGTCCTATCGCATTGTCATTGAAAGTTGAAAAAATACCCATGACATGTGTTGGATTATAAAGCGTTATTCCATCAAGAGAGATCAGATTTTGAGAAGAAGTTCCACCTCGAACCTCAAACCCTCCGGCACCATCTCCCTCTCCGTGTACACCTGGTAACAATGAGATCGATTTTATTATATCATTCTCTCCGAAAAGCATTGGCACGCGAGCCATTTTGTCAAGTTCGATATTCTCGACACCGAGAATCTTGTTGTCAATCCGCCGACGTGCCGATTGACCTTCGACAACAAACTCTTCCAGTTCACGACTCACTGCCGTATCAGCAAATTCTTCCGCATGCATGCTGACATACGAACCACAAAACAATAGAGCGTATATTAAAAACTTTCCAACCATAATCAGGTTGTAAAATTAGCAATAATTTTCCAAATCACACAGTCTTGCCTGTTTCCTGAAATTACGATTGCATGTGTATAGCTTCCATAAAACGTTCAACAGTTGCCTTATTTCCGGTGTATTTTCCCTCTTCTTCGCTGAGTTTACACGTTTCGCAATAGAAAGGCCATGACTCCGTAATCTTCACCGCCCATAATTTTATCACAATATTCATAGGCGTGACGCCCGGAAAATCATTGGTAAAATGCGTTCCTATCCCAAAAGACGGAATACACTTTCCGGTTGCATATTGCTGTATTTTTATTGCTTCATCAACATCCAGTCCGTTGCTAAACACAATCTGTTTGGTTGTAGGATCAATTTTCAGAGAGCGGTACTTATCAACTATCCGATCAAGTTCTTCATAATTGTTTCCGCTGTCTACCCGCAATCCTTTGAACATATTGGCATAATCTTCTGAAAAATTCAGACTAAATATCCGCCATCCATACGTGTCGTAAAGGAATGTGCCCAAAGCTCCGCGGTAGGTTATTGACCATGTTTTCATGGCAATGTAATTTGCCATCTGCGGACCATACATCCCTGCTATCGCACATATTAACTCATGTGCCATCGTGCCGATAGGAGTCAGATCATATTTCATGGCAAAATAGACATTGCTTGTACCGATAAATCTTCCCGGACCAGCCAATGTGTCATTGCAGGCTTTCATGGCGCTTATGGCAGTTTCCTGCGCCTTAAACGATGCTCGCCTCCGAGTGCCGAAATCGCTGAACACGCATCCTGCGTCTATCATTCTGCGTGCTTTCTCATACGACCTCTCATAATACGCATCATAATCAAGACACTCATCCTGTCCGGTCATCATATAATACAGTTCAGAAATTATTGCAAGGACTTTGACTTCAAGCATAATCGTATCGCTCCAGTTTCCTTCAAACTCAACACTCAAATGTCCCTCATGGTCCTGACTGACAGTGACCCATTCACTGTTATATCTGAAACCTTTAAGAAACCGATAGAACCAGGCTGGAATATAGCGGCATTTACGTCGCATAAATGCAATCTCCTCCTCTGTGATGACAACATTTTCAAGCAATATTATCTGCTGACGAAGCTCTTCTGCAAACCCCGGTGGATATACTGTATTGTTACGGTCTGTAAACTTATATTTGACCTGCGTGCGGGGATAGTTTTCTATCACTGCACAGCACATAGTGAATTTATACAGATCATCGTCTGTGAAATGTCTTATTATCTGGCGCATGGCTTCTGCATTATTGATTTATTAAAATAACGAATTTATCGTGCCTTTGGATTAAACTTATAAAACTTCCGGTTTGATGAAGTTGAATTAATTATTCAACTTTCGCAAGCGTAAAGTTGAAGTTTATAAGTTTATTGCACAATGCGCAGTTTATAAGTTCATTTTTTTTGATGCGAATAAATGAGGACTCAGCCATACCCGTATCTGATAAACTTTTAAACTTATAAACTCTTAAACTTTAAGTTGAAGCTTGCGAAACTTAAATTAATCATTATCTTTGCAGTAGAATTAACCAACCATGAAGATGAAGAAATTTTTTCTGGCAGTTATTTGCTTTTCTGCAATAATAATGACGGCATTCGCTGCCGATCGATCCTATGTAGTGAATCCTGAGATAAGGTATCAGACCATCGATGGTTTTGGTGCGTCCGATGCATGGAGCATGCGATTTGTTGGCGTGACGCCTGATTCGATGCAATCAAAGGTTGCCGATCTTTTATTCAGCAATGAATCAGATTGCCAAGGAAATCCCAAGGGAATTGGCTTAAGCATCTGGCGATTCAATATCGGAGCCGGAAGTGTGGAACAAGGACGCAGCTCGCAAATCAATGACGGCACAAGAACAGAATGCTTCCTGCAGGCGGATGGCTCTTATGATTGGAACAAGCAACTTGGACAACGTAATTTCCTGAAACTCGCCAAACAACGTGGAGTGCAGACTTTTCTCGGATTCCTAAACTCACCACCTGTGTTTTTCACTCAAAACGGTCTTGCAACAAACACCGGCAGAGACAGCACTTATAATCTTCGGGAAGACAAATATGAGGACTTTGCCCGTTTCATGGCTGATGTTATTGTCGGTCTTAAAAATCATGATGATATTTCTCTAACATACATCTCCCCTCTCAATGAGCCTGATGGACATTGGAACTGGTTTGGACCCAAACAGGAAGGCACTCCTGCGTCAAAACGCGAAATAGCAAAAATCGCCAAACTCCTCGATAAGGAGATCTCTGCAAGAAATCTTGACACAAAAATCATAATACCGGAATCTTCAGACTATAGGTGCATGATGGCGACACACATGACCGGGAAAGACCGTGGTTATGAAATACAATCTTTTTTCTCTCCTGACAGCACAGAAACATACGTCGGGAATCTGAAGAACCTCCCCCGCATGATGGCAGGACACAGTTACTGGACAAATACGCCTGTCGATACAATGAAGCTGATTCGCGTCGCCCTCAACGATACCCTAAGGAAATATGGCGTTGACTTCTGGCAAAGCGAAGTCTGCATCATGAGCAACGATGAAGAAATTGGCGGAGGACATGGTTTTGACAGAACAATGAAGACGGCATTATACGTAGCGCGTATCATTCATCATGACCTCGTGTATGCCAATGCACGCAGTTGGCAATGGTGGAGAGCGATAGGTGGCAATTATAAAGACGGGCTTCTTTTCCAGTATCGGGACAAAACATCGGGCAATGATACGATTGTGGATTCCAAATTATTATGGACATTAGGCAACTACAGCCGTTTCATCCGTCCCGGAGCGCAACGTATTGACATATCCGCCATGGATTCAAAAGGGAATATTCTTCCTGACAGCGCAACCGAACCATACGGACTGATGTTGTCAGCATATCGGAATGAGGACAACTCAATGATTGTTGTCGCAATCAATTATTCAGAAAATGACGAAAAAATTTCGATAAAGACACCGGATCGGAATAATGTATCTCGCTCCCGCAAGGTATATATCACCTCTGATAAGAATAATTCCAACATAACACCGGTAAAGGAAGAGACACTAAGAAAACCGGAAATCACCGTTCCTGCTCGCTCTGTAGCGACAATAGTTTTCGAATAACTAAATTATTTAAGTTTCGCAAGTTTCAACTTAAAGTTTAAGAGTTTAGATGTTTAAAAGTTTATCAGACGCGAATATGAACTGAGTTTTCATTTATTCGCATCAAACAAATAAACTTATAAACTGCACATTGTGCAATAAACTTATAAACTTCAACTTTTCGCTTACGAAAGTTGAATAAATTACATTTTTTTCTACCGATGTTACGGATTCCGGTTTCGGGATAGTGTATAATTTCAGGGATTTATGTAATTTTGTCAAAAACAAATCTCATGGCTGAAAAACCTTTGAACATAGCTACAATTACAGAATATAACGACCTTCTCGGAGTCGAGACTCTGCATCCTCTTGTGAGCGTAATAGACCTCTCGAAATGTCCCCCCATGCGACATAAACGCCATATTTTCGGCTTTTATGTGGTATTTCTGAAAGATGTTGTCTGTGGAGATCTCATATACGGACGCAGAAAATATGACTATCAGAAAGGAACAGTGGTGTGTCTGGCACCGGGACAGGTCATAGGACTCGAAGACAATGGTGAGGAATACCAACCCAAAGGTTGGGCGTTGTGCTTCGATCCGGAACTTATACGCGGCACGTCTCTCGGGCGCCATATGAATGAATATTCATATTTTTCCTACAACGTAAATGAAGCCTTGCATCTGTCGCAACAAGAAAGGGAAATCTTCATCGACTGTCTCGAAAAGATTTCACTCGAACTCGGTCATGCCATTGATCGCCTCAGCAAACGTCTTATCGCATCGAACATAGAGCTCCTGCTTGATTATTGTCTCCGTTTTTATGAGCGTCAGTTCATCACCCGGGAGACTGTAAACAGTGATCTTCTGGCGAAATTTGAATCAATTTTAGATGACTATATGCATAGTCCGCGCTTATCGACAGAAGGTTTGCCGACAGTGAAATGGTGCGCATCTGAAATGTGTCTCTCGCCCAATTATTTCGGAGATCTGATAAAGAAAGAGACCGGAAAAACAGCAAAAGACCACATTCAGGCAAAGATTATCAATCTTGCCAAAGAGCGCCTGTTCTCACAAGAGAAAAGCATCAGCCAGATAGCTTATGAACTTGGTTTCCAATATCCACAGCATTTCACCCGTCTTTTCAAGAATGTTGTTGGCGTAACCCCAAATGAATATCGCAACAACGCAAACTAAGAAACTTTTAGTTTCTTAAAATCCGCGCCGACGGATCTTTATTGGAATCATATCTGGTAATAATTCAGCATCATCAGGCATGACAAGAGCGAGATAGCCTCCGCCTCCGGCTCCAACCATCTTCCACGCCAGAGCATAGTTGCGCATACTGTCAATGTATTCCTGAACTCCGGGCTGTATCATAGCCGGGAACATAGCCACCTGAGCATTGAACGAATCGCGAAAAGCATCAGCGAATGCATTGAGATCGCGACGCATAATTGCATCCCAGCATCGGTCGGCAGCAGAAGTAAGAGCCTTGACCTTATCTTCCGTGATATCCTTCCCTTCCACCACTGAGCAGTCGGGACGACGCGGAAACATCGGAAGCAGCACAATATGATTTTCCAACCAGGAAATGGTTTCCTCGTCATGACATGATTCTATCCGGTCGGGCCAATAGCGGTCGTTATAATGATGGCGCGTAATCCCAGACATGCAGATGCCGATGGCATCCTGCGCACCAGAGACATGTCCTTTGCTCTCCGGGTCATTCTCAAAGCAGAACAGTAGCCGCGCAAGCATCTCCTCGTTGTAATCTGGAAGCTCATAAGGCCATATTTTCTTGGCAGCATTACGCGTGGAAGTCGACATTCCTCCGCGCTCCATGAACTCAACCGTCGGCTCTATTGATGCCGTGATCGCCCATCCATCGTCATAATGCGATACGTAGGGCTGATCGATCCATGTGCCGGCAATGTCTATGCGATATGGAAGATGCGATTTCACCTCGCTACGCAGAGAGGTTGTGGAGCGAGCCTGGAGACCGGCATCGGGTACGCGGGTAAGCTCCACATACTGTATGCCTCGTTCTGCGCATAAACGACGCTTCTCTTCACTTCCGCCATCTGAATTTACCACGAATATATCCGGTCGCACCTTATCCATCGTGTCTATGAAGTCAAGCATACCGCTACCGGAGTTTATGAAGGCATCAGTAACATAACGTATTGCCTTCACCATATAAAGACGTTCCTTCTCAGAATAGACTGTACGACGATGTTTTAGCTCTTCGATAGTGCTATCGGAACCTATACCCACATAAAGATCGCCATATTGTGAAGCCTCCTTGAAAAAAGCCACATGCCCCGAGTGGAGCATATCGTAGCATCCGGAGACGAATACTTTTTTTCTCATAATTATTATTAAACAACTTCTTAACTTATCTTGAGCCGGCGCGTATTATTCCGGCAGAATAAACAAATATAATAATCAGACAAACCACCGGCACCCAGAAAGAATTCCCTATTCCGAATATATCTGACACGAGAGCCTGAAGCGGGATTATCAATGCTCCTCCAAGTATCGCCATGATAAGCCCGGAAGCCGCAAGTTTAGCATTTTCTCCGGTTATTCCCTCAAGAGCTATACCATAGATGGTTGGGAACATTAGCGACATACATGCTGAAATCCCGACAAGTGCCCATACCGACAGCATTCCACTGCTAAAGATTACCAAGAGAGTACACCCTACGGCAGCTGCCGAGACGCATAAAAGCAACTTTACAGGACGGACGAAACCCATAAGCCATGTGAAAAAGAACCGACATGCCGTGAATGCAATTATTGAATACAGAAATATCATCGAGGCATCTTTCTCGAGAATATCAAGTCTGTCCATGGCAAGACGTATCGTAAATGACCACACTCCTGTTTGAACGCCAACATAGAAAAACTGAGCAACAACCCCGTAGCGCCATCTTCTGTTTTTCCAAAGAATTCGGAAAGTCGACACAATATTGAGATTGCCGGAATCTTTATCTGTCGGCATCTTTACAAGTGCGATTATAACGAAAAGAACTGTCAAGACAAAACCTATGAGCATATAAGTTCCCGACACTGCATTAAGTTCATGAGCTTGCACTTCCGCGAGAGCAGCCGCCCCCATACCTGCGCGTTCGGCTGCATCGGCAGCATTAAGTTCCGAAAGGATAAAGTGCCGGCTCAGAAGGATTCCGCATATTGCTCCTATCGGATTCAGGGTCTGGGCAAAGTTTAAGCGACGAGTGGCTGTCTCTTGCGCTCCCATCGACAAAATATACGGGTTGGCTGTAGTTTCTAATACTGCGCAGCCGCCCGCCATCACATATATGGCAAAAAGGAAGAAACCATATGAAGCTATTTGGCCTGCCGGATAAAAAAGCATCGTGCCTGCGGCGTAAAGGCCAAGACCCAACAGAATTCCTGCCTTGTAAGAGTGACGACCGATAAAAACAGCGGCCGGCAACGCGAAACAGAAATAGGCTCCAAAGAATGCAAACTGCACCAATGATGTCTGCAGATCGCTCATCGACATTATGCGTCGAAAAGCTGCCAGCAACGTGTCATTCATGTTGTTGGCGACTCCCCACAATAAGAATAGCAGACTCACAAGCAAGAAAGGAATTTTATAAGACCTTGAAATTTGTCGCATAGCTTATAAGTAAGTAATAAAAATTAACCGATATATGTAAGTAATGAAATCTTGCACTATAAAACTTGTTCTTTTTGGCTGTTTTCACCTTGTAATTCAGTCGCATATGCCTATATGCTCCATCATTACGTGGCAAAAACATCTCAAAAATAACTGCGTTTTATATGTGCATTAATTTTTCTTACTTACTTAATTCAAAAATCTTTGACATCACCTTCCATTTCTGCGCAGAAGACTCTGTTTCACCGCAATTTTGGAATCTCGCCACAAATTCCTCCCATTCCTGTTGACGAGGCATTGTGGCAAGTCTCCGGAAAGCGGCATCAAGATCAATATCATCCGGTGCTTCTATAATCATCACAAGAAGATTGCCGAGAAGATAAATATCCATTACTGAGACTCCGACCTCCTTGATCCCAGATCTAATTTCAGGCCAAATATTCTTATGAACGAGACAATACTCCTCAATCAATTTAGGATCATCCCTGAGAGTTAGAGTCTTGACTAATCTTTGCATTGTATGCAGTTTTTTATATTACAGATTATTGGATTGAAAGGATGATTTTTATATTTGCCCTCCCTTCAATCCAATAACGTAAAAGATTATAAATAATTATTCAATACTCCGCGTTCTCACCCCATTAATAGTTCCCCTTCCCCATTGCACATTACACATTACACATTAAACATTAAACATTAAACATTAAATCCCAAGATACGTCTTAAGCGTTTCCACATATTCCTCAAATGCTTTCCTGCCTTCTGATGTGACCGAACAGGCAGTGCGAGGACGTTTCCCCGACATTCCTTTCTCTATCGAGATATATCCCGCAGAAGAAAGTTTGTCAAGCTGGACGCTGAGATTTCCGGCGGTTGATTCTGTTTTCTCTTTGAGATAAACGAAATCTGCTTCCTCCACATTCATTAGAATGGACATGACAGCAAGCCGGAGTTGCGAATGCAGGAGCGGATTCAGTTCTTTCATATATTCTTAACTTTATAATTAACCTTGGCTTTATGGTTAATAACGTGACCGGGAATAATCATCATGCAAACAAACCCGAAAATAAATAAAGGGAGGTACCAATTGGCGTTAAGCACAACGCCGCTGGCAACGCAACATAATGTGACCAACCCGACAGCAAGTCCGACTATTCCGCCAGCACATAAACTATTCTCTCTTAGAAAAATGCCTTGAGCTATTTCAGCCAATGGAGCCCCAATGCAAGAATATACCAACATCGAGGCCCAGCAATTTATATTCAGGAATAGACTGAAACCTAAACACATAAGCATCAGAACCAATTCCGATATACCAAATATGGTCCACAACCGGGAGGTAACCTTGTCTGAATACGTAGTCACTCCATTCTCACGTTGCTCCTTTCGAGCCATAATGATCGTAACCGGGAATCCGATCAAAGGGATTGCGAACCAAAGCCAATTCCAGACATTCTGCTGCGTAGTGGCGAGCATAATCCATAAAAGGATTGTGACGCAAACCACCAGATATCCCCACATAAGGAGAATATTTCCATTGCCGATATAACGTTCTTTGGTGCGGGCAATCATGGCAGTAATGACCTCCAGACTCTCCTTTTCAGTAAGTTTTCTCTCTTCCATAACAAAAGAATTTTTAAACAGTTTCTTAATTTTTTGATTCTTACGATTTGGTTTATTTTATAAACCATTTAACTCTGAAAAAAGGGCGACCGCGCGATTTCGCCCTCTCCTCGCCTGCAAATTTAATAAGGTTTATTTTATAAACCAAATTTTAATCCAACTTTTTTTGACTTTTTTGATTCACAAATTTTTAATTTCCTCATTTTACATATTACGGGCGAAGCCAGTTGAGTGAAGACACCCGCGGTGTCCCGTATGCCGTCCCATGTCATTAATTGCATCTTATATTTCACTTCCCATTGATCCGCAAAAATATTCGCATAAGATAAGAATTATAATATCTTCAATGCGATGGCAGCGCAAGCCTCGGCATCGCAAAGGGCGTGGTGATGGTTTTCCATGTTGTAGCCACAGGCGGCGGCTGAGATATGAAGCTGATGACTGGGAAGTCGCAGACATCTGCGCGATGCCGCTAAAGTGCAATAAAATTCATAATTTGGATATTCCATACCATATTCGGCAAAAGCTGCCTTCAGACAACTCTCATCAAAGGGTCGGTTGTGAGCCACGAGGGGCAACCCTTGAATCCGCGGGGAAATCTGTGCCCAAACTTCCGGAAATGTTGGTTGACCATCTGTATCCTGCCGAGTCAGGCCATGCACCTGCGTTGTCCAATAAGTGTAATAATTGGGAGTCGGTTTTATGAGACTATAGAATTTATCCACAAACTCTCCCCCTCGCACCACTACTATACCAACGCTGCAAACGCTCGAACGTCGCCCATTGGCAGTCTCAAAATCTATCGCTACAAAATCCTGCATTATAAATTAATTTAAGTTTCGCAAGCTTCATAAACTGCGAATTGCGCGATTAAACTTATAAACTTCAACTTTCCGCATGCGGAAGTTGAATTATTATAGGAGTTCTATACCGGCATCGTGGCATGCCAGGATCTGCTCTTCGGGCCATATGGATGCCTGCACTTCACCAATATGCGCTTTCTGAAGCATAAACATGCAAAGGCGACTTTGCCCTATTCCTCCACCTATCGAACTGGGGAGCTCGCCGGAAAGCAGTTTCTTATGGAAGGCAAGCTGTGCCCTCTCCTCGCATCCGCGACTTTTGAGCTGCCTTCTCAATGCATCCGCATCAACACGGATTCCCATCGAAGAAATCTCGATGCTTCTCTCAAGTACCGAATCCCAAAGTATAATGTCTCCGTTCAGACCATAATAGCCATCTTCATTCTTCGTGCTCCAGTCATCATAATCGGGAGCGCGACCATCATGCGGCTCCCCATTCGACAATTGCTCACCAATTCCAATAAGGAAGATCGCCCCATACTTTTTCGCAGCCAAACTCTCGCGCTCATCTCGAGACAAATCCGGGTATTCTCTAAGTAGTTCTTCTGAGTGGATGAATGTGATATGCTCCGGCAACCGCGGCGTGATATGAGGAAAATTCTCATATACCATTCTTTCTGTCTTTCTCAAAGCACTGTAGATTTTCTCCACCGTTGCCTTTAGGTAAGCAAGATTCCTGTCGGAAGGGAGAATCGTCTGTTCCCAATCCCACTGATCAACATAGAGAGAATGCAGGTTATCCAGATCCTCATCCGCACGAATAGCGTTCATATCCGTATAAAGACCATAATGAGGCGCAATATCGTATGCATGTAGCTTAACCCTTTTCCACTTGGCAAGTGAATGCACCACCTCAGCTCTCTTGTCACCAAGCGCCTTGATAGGGAAATTCACAGCCCTCTCCACACCGTTCAGGTCATCGTTCAGTCCTGTACCGGAAAGTACAAAGAGCGGAGCAGTTACCCGTCGGAGATTCAGCGCCTCCGATAATGACAACTGGAAGAACTCCTTAATTTTCTTGATTGCAACCTCCGTAGTCTCCGGAGTGAGTTTCTGTTTATATTTTTTTGGAATAATCAGGGACATATCTATATCTAAAGTAATTGATTATAATTATTAACGTATTTAAACTTTAGATATTATAGGAACGACAGGATCTCGTATGGATTCGGATGTGGCAGATAGATGGTAATATCGAAGTTGAAGTGATATGTATTCGTGCCGCCAGGAATGCATACCACCTCAACTTCGACCAAAATAAGTTTCTGATTTCTCTGCCAGCTATAATTACTTGAGTTTGTTGTATTCATCATCGGTTACGGGTTCAAGCCAGATGTTTTCTGTCTTGTCGCCGGGTACGGAGAATGCCAGATGGGCAAACCAGGAATCTTTGGCAGCGCCATGCCAGTGTTTCACATTGGCAGGAATGTTGATCACAGTGCCGGGAAGTATCTCAACCGCAGGTTTCCCTTCCTCCTGATACCATCCTCGACCGGCAACGCCGACAAGCATCTGACCACCACCCTTCTCTGCCTTGTGGATGTGCCAGTTGTTGCGGCATCCCGGCTCGAAGGTCACATTCGCAAAAGGTATCTGATCTTTTGAAATAGGAGCGAGATAGCTGTTACCGATGAAGTATTTTGCATACGCGGTGTTCGGTTCGCCGATCGGGAAAATCATCTCACGCTGGAAAGCTGCCTTGGCATCTTCACCTTTTATATCTTCATTCCAAACATCCTTTGCAAGACGGAAGGCAGCCCATGCCTTAGGCCACCCTGCATAAAATGCTATATGGGTGATTATCTCGGAGACTTCAGTGCGAGTTATTCCGTTTTTCTTTGCCTCCTGAAGATGATAGGTCAAAGAACTGTCGGTGATTCCCTGACTGATAAGAGAAGTAATTGTCACAAGACTCCTGTCTCTCAAGGAAAGCAGATCGTTGCGACTCCACACTTCTCCAAAAAGGATGTCATCGTTGAGATGTGCGAATTCTGGAGCAAAATCACCGAGAGCATCGCGTCCGGCGGTCTGCACTATTTTCTGTTGTGCCATAACATTAAGAGTTAATATACTTAATAATGCTGTTACTATTATCCTGTTCATAACCTCTTCAAAATTATATTGCAAAATTAATATATCTTTATGATTTGTCACATAACAGATTCACAGATTAATCTACCAATTTCTTTGGAATAAAACCCTTACAACCAAGTGTACCCCCTCCTCCTCATATTCCAAGCGCTCCGATGCGCGAAGCATCCATATAATCAATTACCCTCAAATTGTTGAGGCGCGCCAATTCCCACCTTTTACCTCTTACTTATTACCTTTAACCTTATCAAATAGTACGACTATACATTGATTTCCGGAAAAATTGCTAAATTTGTGGATAGAAACATGTTTTGATTTTATATGAGTGTACATGTAAAAATATTAACAATCTGCAGTGTGTTATGGATATGTGCCATGGGATGCGCACGAGAGGTTATGTATAAAGATCCTTCAACCTACAAACGAATAATAGATGACCGCAGTCTGTTTCTTTATTTTAATGAAAAATGGATTCCATCTGTTCGGACACAATATCTTGATCTGAATACTATCGAGACAATAAGAATTAAAAAGGACGAATATGGGAATAAAGCAGCATTTGTCTACATTCCGCAACAAGAATATGATTCATTGATATCTTTGACGGAAAGATACACTAAAGATATTTGGATTGATAATGATCCTCAATGTTCTTTTCCCGGGGGTCAAGTAGAAATGTTAAGATGGATAAAGAAAAATATAAGAATCCCCAAAAACTTTTCCGGTAAACGACGAATAATAATGTCATTCAATATTCTGCCAAACGGAAAAATAGAAGATATAACAGTCTTGAAAGGTATAGATAACCCTTATGTTGAAAAAGAGGCTATCCGGCTGATTAAATCAATGCCGAGATGGGAGGTAAAGTATTGTACCCCGAAAAGACATCCGGTAAGATATAATTTACCTATCACATTTGAGAGTCCTAAAAAGATACAGAGGTAGCCTTACGATGCAGACAGAGGCGCAGCATTTGAGACAACATGTCTCCGGATGGCTTGGTGTCCATATAATTGATTTCCCTCAGATGGTCGAGGCGTGCCAATTCCTACCTTTTACTTCTTACCTTTAACCTTAAATTAATTACCACCTTAAATCACCGGACAGACGCAAAAAGATGCGTTGATTAATCAATACATTAAATAATTTCGATGTCATACTTTAATATAACAGATCTACATACAACACCATTAGGGACTGAACGCATCAGACGGAATTTGAAATTACCTGAATCTGTTGACGCTGTGGAGATCTGTCGCAATTTCATCCTTGATCCCTCCGCTGAGTTTGAACGTAGAGGTAAAAACTGGTATGTAACAACAGGAGATGTAATAATCACGATCAATGCTAACAGCACCACCATAATCACAGCCCATAATATCTAAAAGCCCATTACATATCGGGACAATATAATAACATCATTATAATAACATCATTATAATAACATCATTTCGAGACATCTATCATATATAACTTATGTTCCTTCAGCCAATGACCGTCTGCTAACGCCGGGTGCATAAATGTTCCCTGATATGTCATGCCAATGCGTTTCATAACATTCTCTGAAGGAATATTGGGAACAGCAGTGAAAGAATACAACTTATCACTTAAACCTTTTTCGCGTGCAAAATTTATACACGCCATTGCAGCTTCAGTCGCATATCCATTATGCCAGAATTTATCTGAGATGCGCCATCCTATTTCCCAATTTGGCGAAAACGGCACATCAAAAGTAAAGCGATGGAAGCCGACATAGCCAATAAACTCTCCGGTAGCCTTAATTTCAACTGCAAACAATCCGAAGCCCGTTTCTTCAAATTCCGTATTGATGCGATCCACAAAGGCATTAGATTCTTTTACCGACAATTTTCCCGGAAAATATCTCATGACGTCATCATTGCAGTTCATTTCAGCAAATGGCACCCTATCGGCTGCTTCCCATGAACGCAGAATCAATCTTTCGGTTTCAATATATATAATTTTCATACTGCAAAATTAAGAAACGAAGTTGTTTAAACTAATTTTTATGGTAAAATTTATTAAGATTTTGGGACATGTTTGACCGATTGAAGAGGAAGTAACCCATCGGTTGGTTCCGATGAAAGCGGGCAAAGACACCCCTTGCATACGCAACCATCCACGATAAAAACAACCGTTTTAGCTGCCTGTTTCAATATTAATGCTTATATTTACACAAAATTTCAGATTATGAAAATTGGAGAGATAATAACTGGAGATATTGTGGATTCCGCAAAAGAAAGAAGAGGCGTTCTGAGGATATGACACAATAGCAAACCTACAAGAAAACATTTAAAAAATTTTTTATGAAGAAATCCAATATAGCACTCATTGCTTGTGCCGCTTTATTGATTGCATCGGCTATCGGATGCTCAAGTAATAAGGAGACAAAATCAAATAAAGCCGATGAAGAGACTCAGATAGAAATAGCCAACGCCGATATTCGCGGACAATGGTTTATCGAGAACATCGTGTTCAATGACTCCAATTATGTTCGTCCTGATGAAACATCATCGAGCATGAAGCAGTACATTGTGTTTGAAGACAGCACATACTTCATCATGACGAACTGCAACAGCATTTCCGGCTCATATTCCGTGAAAGGCGATTCCATCCGCTTAGGCGACGGGGCCATGACCGAAATGGCGTGTGATGATATGCAGACTGAAGATGCCCTGCGACGGATTCTTCCCCACATATCCACAATAGACGTTCAGAATGATTCTGTAGTGAGATTGAATGGCTCGGCTCCCGCCGAATGTATTCTGCTGCGCAAAGCAAAAACTGAAATAAAATGAATAAGATTTTAAGGATTGGCAGACACACTATATTTTTGATACTAATGACAATGAGTGTCACGCAAATATCAGGTTGCAACAGCAACGACAATATTACTTCTGTTTCAGCGTCTGAATTTGATAAGGAAATCAAAGCGGACTCAGTGCAATTACTTGATGTCCGCACACCTCAGGAATATGCCGACGGACATATCGATGGGGCAATAAATATAAACGTCCAATCGAAAGATTTCCAAAAGTTAGCCGAGAAGGAATTGTCGAAGGACTCAACTATACTGGTTTATTGTCGGAGCGGCAGACGCTCCCTGGAGGCAGCAAAGATACTGACCAACCTCGGATATAGGGTCATCAATCTCAAAGGAGGAATCATTGAGTGGAAAAAGAATGCCTTTAAACTCCGGTAACATGCCAAGCATCTGGGATATTGCTTGAATGGCACTCGAAAGCTATCAATCATCAGTGCTCTCGCGATAATCCATTGGATTTTAACACTCACTGGAGGCTTTTAAGCATCTAATTGTATTTTGCATACTAAATTTTTTTTATAATTTTGCAATATTTTTAAGAAGGAGACGCCGAGAATCTTGCGCGTTCAGATGACGAGCCGATTACTTGCAGCCCTCAAATAGGATAACTAAAATACAGTCTGTTATGAACTGGATTATTCTTATCTTAGCCGGGCTCATGGAAGTCGGCTTTACATTTTGTCTTGGTAAGACCAAGACCGCGACGGGACAGGAACTCGTCTGGTGGTGGACAGGTTTCCTTGCCGCGTTGTCGCTAAGTATGTTTCTAATGGCAAAAGCCACCGAGCGATTGCCAATCGGCACTGTCTATCCGGTGTGGACTGGCATAGGAGCAGTGGGAGCCGTAATCGTCGGCATCGTGTTCTTCCACGAGCCGGCTACTTTCTGGCGCATCTTCTTTATCACAACCCTTATTCTTTCAATTATCGGACTTAAAATGTTGGCATGATGACACGGGCTATGCGAAGATTCAAGCAGCAACTTTCTGCGGAAGATGCAGAAAGGATATTGATAACTGGCAAATATTGCGTGATGGCTGTGTCAGGCGATGATGATTATCCCTATACCGTACCCGTAAACTATGTATATGATGGAACCTCAATTTATATACACTCGGCAGCCCAGGGACATAAAATTGACGCTCTGAAACGCAATTCGAAATGTTCGCTGTGTATCGTTGACAAGGACTATGTGATACCCGAAGAATTCACTTCCTATTTCCGCAGTGTAGTTGTGTTCGGAAAGGCTAATTTCGTTGAATCAATGGAGGATAAGGTCAATGTACTGCGACTGTTGGGAAACAAATACAGCCCCAGTATTGACCCCGATGCCGAAATCTCCAGATTCATAAAGACGGTGTGCATAGTCAGAATTGACATTGACAGCATAACTGGCAAAGAAGCCATAGAACTGACGAAAGCAAGAAACCGTAACAAAGATTATTCGTAATCGATGCGCTCAATCTTGAAAATGTCGCGGTTGCCGGCATTCAGCTTTTTCATCGCACAACCGGAGTTACAGTACCGACAACCGAGTACATAGTGGAGATGGAGGGACTTGTCCCTAACGCTCCAAATGCAGTTATATCAATCAGATACAGACTCGCCAATTACCTGTGTAACGAGTATGTAACGAATAATTTCCACCATTTTCAACGGCTCTCTTGCCGACACCCTGACAGGCTGGTTTCGTTATGCGAAGTTACGAAAATTTACGTTCGTCTGCAAGTCCGAGGGTTCGATTTAGAGAATAATAACACTGAGTGTTAAAAGGACTCCTACATCCCTTCCAATAGATTTTCGGGATGCTCCAACTCCTCGACAAGAATATCGACGCAGGTACAGGGCTTATGACTTTTGAAATCGTGGGCATTGTCAAACATCTATCGAAGTCTTGCAGCACGAAGTTTTGCCTGAATCTCGTTGCCTATATTCTGAAGTAATGCATAAATGCCGGGGTCATTCTTCTTATAGCAGAAATTCTCATGGCCGTCAAACCGGCGTATCTCGTTTTCAAGTTTCTTTATATAGTCTGTGCGTGAGATTGCTGAATCAAGATACACGAAGTGCAGAAGGTACCATAGTTCAAACGCCTCGTTGCTCCAACCTGCCATAAAGCCGTTTCTTTCGGCAAGAGCAATGGCCTCGTTGAAGTCATTGAAGTCATCCTTGTCGAAAACAACCCATACACGGTCGAATCTCAATTGGCGTTGGCGTTCGAGCTTTTCTCTGATATCTTCAGCCCTCTTGACCAATGCACAGGTTGATCGGCCCTCGCCGACAATATCTCCAGAGCGCACTTCGGAGTACTTGTTCCTGACAAGTTCTTTGAAATAATTCGGTTCGGTACGTTCTCCTTCGCATACAATAAGGAAACGCACTATTTTATTCCGCGTTGCCACTTTTCGTTTCTTTGCGGCTTTGGCCTCGCGCTTTTCCCGTTTGAGTTGCTCGATTTTAGATTTTGGAAGCTGTCCCATACTTAACTCATGAAAGGAATGGCGCCGTAGCGACCATTGATGTAATCTTTCTCGATGTTGCGGTCATTGCGAACCTTGTTGCCGGCATCATCACGAAATTCCACGAGTGAATAAAGATCGGTGGAATCGGATTTGTCCTTTTCCGTGAACCAGATCTGGTCGCGCCGCAGATACCGGATATTGAGCAGATTCGTGTCGTGCGTGGCGAAAATCAGCTGCGCTCCCCTGGTATTGATTCCTTTGTCCATAAACAGCCCGATGATCTTACGTGTCAGGAAAGGATGGAGTTTCGCATCCAGCTCATCCACAATCAGAATCTTACCGTTAAGAATGGCATCGAAAATCGGACCGGCAATCTCGATGATCTTCTTTGTTCCCTCCGATTCCATTTTATCTGTCGGAAAATTCCGTACTCCCACAATGTTGCCTTCGGGGTCATACAGCCGATGGACTGTTTCCGACTTCATCTTCTTTTCATCACTGCTTTCCGGTTCCACGTCAAGCTCCATGCAATCACTCAAACGAGTTCTTAAAAAGTCGCCTATTTTCCGAGTCTTGTCTAAGTTGTGTCTTTGCTATTATCTGATACTAAGGATTTTAAGAGCGTTTTAGGCACTATTTAGGCACTAAAACGCAATTTGAAAACT
>CAJUDL010000052.1 GCA_910585285.1 uncultured Muribaculaceae bacterium | reverse complement strand
AATAAGTGATGGGACGCTCACGGTAGAGGCAGATACGATTTGAGACACTATCTTGAAAGAGAGGGGGAAAGAGAGCAGATAGAAAAATTTTTTAGAAAAAAAAGCAGGGATATGTTGCAAAATCGAACCGCTTGCATTATCTTTGCGTTATAAAACCAAAGCAAGAGAGCTTCGGACTCCTGAATTTGATACACACCTCAGATGACCGCGAGGTAACGAAGATTCAGTAGCCGGTGAAGTTATACCCCACATCAAAGCTAATTGGGAAACTCATCAAATTTAAAAGAAATACCGAGACACTCTTGTCTGTCGATGGCGGGCCCCACGCCGCAAGGCGTTGATTTCGATCACAGGCGGATTACAAAGATTGGCAAGACCTCAAAACCTGTCATTCGGAGTTTCGTCACATTCCTTTGATGTGGACCTTAAAAGAGCCGATGAGCATTCCGCTCATCGGCTCTTTCCGTTTTAATTATCAAACCCATTACACATTTAACATTAAAAATTAAACATTATATTAAAGGTGAAAGACGTTAAAGAAACACTATTGGAGCGCACGAGCGTGCGCCGCTATGAGCGGGAGGCAATTCCGGAGGAGACGATGGAGTTTATATTCGAGGCTATACGCAACACACCAACTTCGTATAATGGTCAGCAGTTCTCCGTTATCGATATCTCTGACCAGGCTTTGAAGGAAGAGCTGTATGCTATTACAGGTCAGAAACAGCTGAAGACATGCAATCGTCTTCTTATATTCTGCTCTGATTACAACAAGATCGCACTTCTTGCCGAAAAGAAAGGAGTAAAGATGCCGCCATTTACCGATACAATGGATGGCGTGACGATCGGTATCATTGACGCTTCGTTGGCGATGATGAGTGCAGTTGTGGCAGCGCAGTCAGTCGGTCTTGGATCAAACTGCATCGGGTATCTGCGCACGGCAGATCCTGCAAAAATCGCGGAATTGCTGAAGTTGCCGAAAGGTGTGTTTGTCGTATGCGGTTTAGCTATTGGTGTTCCGCGTGAACAGCCTGATCTAAAACCCAAGCAGCCGACTCCCTTGATGATCCATAAGAATCATTATCGCAACGACAACGAGAAGATTGTCGAGGAGATGGAAGCTTATGACGAAGTGGTGAAACATTACAACCAGACGCGCGCCGGAGGCACCTCCGACAATGACTGGGTGGCTCATATCATCGACTATTATGACCACGCGATGAATTATCGCATCCTCGATTACCTCAAGGCGCAAGGATACGATGTGAAAAAGTAAGCATCGGACTTTGATGGGGTGAAATAGGGCGAAATGGGGCTGGATGGGGTTAGATGAGGATAGGGAGGGTTGAGGATTATTAAAAAAGGTTAATGGTTAAACCAAAAGAAGAGAAGATTGTCTTAAATGTAGGTAATTGTCGCAGACGTTGCCGAAAATAATAAAACAATGCTTTCGCGACAAAAACGGAGCAAGCTTGCGGGCTTACTCCGTTTTTTTATTTTAATGTGTTATGAATTAAAATTCCGAGGTGAAATGGAAGCGGATTTTGGGGAAGTCAGACTGTGCCATCTGGAGGACGTAGTTGCTGTCGGCAAGGAAGACATCGCGTCCTTCCTTGTCGGTTGCCATAAACTGATGTTTCCTCTTCTTGAAGGCTTCGAGGGCGGCTTCGTCGTCACTCTCAATCCAGCAGGCTTTATATAGACTTATAGGTTCCCAGCGGCATTGCGCACCGTATTCATGAAGGAGGCGATACTGGATCACCTCAAACTGCAGCTGCCCGACGGTGCCGATGATTTTGCGTCCGTTGAATTGGTTGGTGAACATCTGAGCCACTCCTTCGTCCATAAGCTGGTTTATTCCCTTATCGAGTTGTTTCGACTTCATGGGGTCGGCATTCTCGATATATTTGAACATCTCCGGCGAGAAGCTCGGGAGCCCCTTGAAGTGCAGGATCTCCCCTGATGTCAGAGTGTCGCCGATCTTGAAGTTGCCGGTGTCCGGGATTCCGACAATATCACCGGGATAGGCTTCATCGACGATGTTTTTCTTCTGCGCCATAAAGGCGGTCGGGGCGGCGAAGCGCATCATCTTCTCGGAGCGGACATGGCGGTAGTTGACATTCCTTTCGAATTTGCCGGAACATATCTTGACGAATGCGATGCATGAGCGGTGGTTGGGATCCATGTTGGCATGGATCTTGAACACGAATCCAGTGAACCCATCTTCCTGTGGCTTTACTTCCCTTTCCACTGCCATTATGGGGCGCGGTGCGGGTGCAATCTTCACAAAGCAGTCAAGAAGTTCCTTGACACCAAATGTGTTGAGGGCAGACCCGAAAAATACGGGAGCAACCTCACCTTTGAGATAGTCTTCAACCTCGAAATCAGGATATACACCTTCTATAAGTTCGAGATCTTCGCGCAATTTGTCGGCATCCTGTTTGCCTACGAGTTCGTCGACTTCCGGAGAGTTGACATCATCAATCTCTATGCGTTCGCTTATTGTCTGTTTGGAGGGAGTGAAGAGATCGAGACCATGCTCGTAGATATTATATACCCCTTTGAATTTGGCTCCTATATTGATAGGCCAGGATAGAGGACGGACCGAGATCTGAAGTTCTTTCTCCAGTTCGTCAAGAATATCGAACGGATCGCGTCCTTCGCGGTCAAGTTTGTTTACGAATATGATGACAGGAGTCTTGCGCATGCGGCAGACTTCCATCAGACGGCGAGTCTGTGTCTCAACGCCTTTCGCCACGTCTACCACTATGATTACGGAATCTACAGCTGTCAGCGTGCGGAAAGTGTCTTCTGCAAAATCCTGGTGACCGGGGGTGTCGAGGATATTGATCTTGTAGTCACCATAGTTGAATCCCATTACGGATGTTGCTACGGAGATTCCACGCTGCTTCTCGATCTCCATCCAGTCGGATGTCGCGGTTTTCTTTATCTTATTGCTCTTCACCGCGCCGGCAACATGGATGGCACCACCGAAAAGAAGCAACTTTTCGGTGAGTGTCGTCTTGCCGGCATCCGGGTGAGAGATGATTGCAAAAGTGCGTCTGCGTTTTATTTCGTTGTTTAATTCTTCGCTCATAAATCGGATTATTGCTTCTGGAGCTCTTTGATGCAACGCTGGAGAGAATCGCGCCAATAGGGAATCTCTATGCCATAATTACGTTTGATCTTGTCTTTGCTAAGCACTGAATATGACGGACGCTTGGCAGGAGTGGGATACTGGGCAGTGCGAATAGGATTCACTTTGGTGGTCTTTCCTGTAATCTCAAAAATAGCTTTTGTGAAATCATACCATGATGCCACGCCTTCATTGGTGAAATGATAGATTCCCGGTTGCCAGCGTTCGTGGCGAATCACCTGATGGATGGCGTGTGCGAGGTCTCCGGCATATGTTGGAGTGCCGATCTGATCGCAGACAACATTGATTTCGTCGCGCTCATTGGCAAGACGAAGCATAGTCTTCACGAAGTTGTTGCCGAATTCGGAATAGAGCCATGCCGTTCGGATGATCATGGCGTTGTTGCTGAAAGAAGTGAGGAGTCCCTCTCCTTCGAGCTTGGTGCGACCGTAGATGCTCTGGGGATACGGCTCGTCATTTTCTTCATACGGGCGGAAGTTTTCTCCGGAGAAAACATAGTCGGTGGAGATGTGTATCACCTTCATGCCATGCTTTGCAGCAGCCTGCCCGAGATTGCCGACGGCACCGGTGTTTATTGCTGCTGCCTTTAGATCATCGGATTCGGCGCGGTCAACGGCTGTATATGCCGCACAGTTGATCACCATGTCAACAGGATTATCCTCAAAAAAGCGGCTGAGCGCCACTGAATCGGTGAGGTCGAGGGTATCGGCATCCGTATAAATAGCTTCAATGGTGCTATCACCATCAAGTTCGCGCTTGAGCGCATTTCCGAGCTGTCCGTAAGCTCCGGTTACCATTATTTTCATATTGTTATTCTTCTTCTAATTCGTTGTTGTAATCTTTTTTGTAATAGCTTGCGAGCATCGCCAAAAAACGGGATATCTGTTTTGCCGCCTGAGAGGTTTCTTCGGATATCTCTTTCCCCTGCAGACGCAGCATTAAAATCCCATAAAGGGCATCGAAGCAAGACTCAAGTTCATCTTTCTTGTTTTCTCCGGCTTTAGCGCGGATTTCAACAATAAAGGGAAGTGTCTTGTAATATTCGGCGGCATATGGCGCAAACTTCGGATTGTCCAGAAGTCGGTTGTGAAGTTGTCTGAGATCGATCAGCACATTCTTGTTGAGCTGGAGATGTCCGGATTTCTCCACCCCTTCGCGACGCATCATATCTATAAGGGATTCATACCATTCCCTCATGTCATGACGCTGCTTGTCGTCAAGGTTTGAATATTTGTCGATGATGTTTTCCTGAATCTTATCGATGTCAAGACCATATGCCCGGATAATGTCTTCGATCTGCCACATATACAGCAGATACTCGGCAATGTTTTCTCTCTTCTTTACTGAAGCGGTTATCATATGCATTCAATTATTTTACAAAATTACTAAAAAAGAGCGATAGCGCAAAGTAGTATCAATAAATTCCCCGACGGGATTCCGCCGGGGAGATTCATTCTGGATTATTGAAAGTAATTCCTATCTGTAGTCTTTAAGCATCCCCTGCAGACGTTTGCGGGCAAAGAATATACGGCTTTTCACTGTGCCGAGCGGTAGATTCATCTTCTCCGCTATTTCGCTGTATTTGTATCCGGCGATATACATGGTGAATGGCAATTTATATTCTTTCGAGAATGAATTTATGGCAACCGAGATCTCTTTCGCGGCGAATGATCCTTCGGGAGACGTGAGTCCGGATTCCTGCGAGAGGTTGAGGTGGTATAAGTCTTCTGTGGTGTCTACAACCGTCGCGCTGCGTACCTGGCGACGGTAGTTGTTTATGAAGATGTTGCGCATTATCGTGAACACCCAGCCTTTGAAATTGACATTGTCAACATACTTGGATTCATTGTCGAGAACTTTGAGAGTGGTGTCTTGCACGAGGTCCTGTGCTGCATCTCGATTGGAGGTGAGCTGACAGGCGAAATTGTAGAGGTTACCTTGGAGCCCTAACAATCTTTGTTTGAAGGATGATGTGTCAGCCATAATCGTATAGTTTATAGGTGATCGGATTTCGAGCCATCAAACTCTGATCATGGCTCCGAAAGCCTTTATACCAATATAACAAAATGGGAATAATTGTTATCATGAGATTATGCCAAAATTTGATTTTTTTTTGAAAAATCCCATCTTTCCTTAATAGCTGTTAAAAAATAGGGTCATTTTAGCCGATAATTGTATTATTATGATTAATTTTGCATGAATAGAGTCTGCCGGATTGCCGGAAGGATTCTAAACCGGATACAAATCAAGACTCTCACAAATGAGCAAGAGAATAAAAAAACTTAATTTCTGGATCCGCCGCAAATCGCATCTCACGCTGATTGCGGTTGGAACGGTTGTAGTGCTTGTTCTCTTTTTCAACGAGGAAACTTCCATGAAGCTTAACATGCAGTATCAGGAGGAAATCAAGGATCTTAAGCGTCAGATAAAGGAATGCGAAGATTCTGCCGAGTGGTATCGGTCGAGACGTGAGGCTCTTTATATCAACTCTGAAGATCTGGAGCATGTGGTAAGGGAACAATACCATATGCAACGCTCCACGGAAGATGTGTATCTGATAAAATAATTTCTCATCGCCCTTGAGGGGCTAAGGAATGTATTATGCAGAAGGATAAGACAACTCAAAAAAGATCGGGGAGGGAGATGGAGAAACTTCGCCGCAAGGTTGAGGCAATATCAACCATCGGTCTGATTTTTATAGCAGCCGGACTTGTGGCTCCGTTTGCCGCAATAGAAAACAGCGTGATTGTGGAAGTATGCAAATGGGTGTTTGCTGCCGGTGCGTTGATCTATACCATAGCAAGGATGATTAATGTCAACGATCCCGGTGATTCATTGCGTTTGCGGAGACTGCGCCGCATGGAGATGTGGGCAGGTTTCTGCTTTGTTGTTGCTTCCGGATTCTGGTTTTATAATGCCCATCGCTTCGCAGGGATCGTATTCTCGCTTCCGGTTATGAACAATACGATTGTCTTCACGCTGGCTGGCGCGATGATCCAGGTTGTTGCATCCTGGATGATTTCTGCGCAAGCGAAGAAAGAGAAAAGGAATTAGGAATTAGGAATTAGGAATGAGGAGTTAGGAGTGAGAATTGGGAGCAGAGATTATTAGAGGAGAAGGAATTAATTCCTAATTCCTCATTTCTAATTCCTAATTAAACATTTAACATTAAACATTTAACATTAAAAGAACGGTGAGGGTTCTGACCATAGACATAGGAAATACGGCAGTGAAGGGGAGTGTCTTCGAAGATGGCACTCTTCTTGAAAGTATCCTTGTAGATAACCTGGATCCGATACCCTTCTTCCCTTTTATCGAGAAGTTTCATCCCGATGGCGCGATATGCTGTAGCGTAGGTCGGGAACTAAAGAGTTTTCTTTGGGAGGTGGAACATTGGCTCCAAAAGCCGGTAATGCAACTATCACATGAGACTCCGCTCCCGATAGATGTTGTATATGCTTCCCGGAATACCCTCGGTCTTGACCGTATCGCCGCCGCTGCTGGAGCCTCCATTGTTGCAGAAGAAGCATTGGTAGTTGATGCAGGAACTGCGGTAACGTTGGATATTGTTGCTTCCAACCGATTCCTTGGCGGCAATATCTCGCCTGGATTAAGACTTCGTTTCCGATCGTTGAATAAGTTTACATCCAGATTGCCTTTGGTTTCTCCGACAGGCGATATTCCGGTGTTCGGATATGACACCGAGACGGCAATAAGGAGCGGAGTGGTGAATGGCATTGTGTCGGAGATAATATCCGCCTTCAGGGCGACAAAACGCGACCATCCCTCGATACGACTTCTTCTTACGGGGGGCGATGCCGATTTCCTTGCTCCATTGATCCGAGAACACGGTGAAGAGCCGGAGATTGCTCATTCGCTTGTAGGTAAAGGTCTTGAACGAATCTACATTCACGCTATAAATCACACTATAAATAACTATAACAATAACGCTAAATATAATTCTCTCCCGTCAGATATATGAATAAAATAAAGATTTTATTGGCGGCTGCACTTTTTGCCGCTGCTTCGGCTTCAGCCCAGACATCCTCTCCCTATTCAATGTATGGATACGGAATCATCGGAGACCGTGCCACGTCGCTTCAACGCCAGATGGGTGGCGTGGGATACGCCATGAATTCCGGCAGGCAGATCAATGTTATGAACCCCGCATCGTATGCGGCTATCGACTCTTTGACGTTCCTGTTCGACCTTGGAGCGGATGTCTCTATGCTCTGGAGCAAGGAGGGGAGTGCGAAACAATATTCGACCGGTGGCGGCGTGGATTATGTTACCATGCAGTTCCCAATCTGCAAGTTCATGGGAGGTTCTTTCGGTTTGTTGCCTTACAGCTCCGTAGGATATGCTTTTGGTAATGAAATTAAACACGGAGCCATGGAGAATCAGGGCACAGGTGGTATCAATCAGCTCTATCTCGGTCTCAGCGGAAAAGTTGCAGGATTCTCACTCGGTTTCAATGTCAGCTATGATTTCGGCAATATAATCAATGATGTTTTCGCAACTCCGGCGGGGTCAACGAGCCAGACCAAGTTTGAGCACGTGATGGAGATCCGCGACTGGAACATCAATATCGGTGCCCAATACACAGCACGTTGGAATAAATGGAATAAACTCGTGGTTGGAGCAACATACTCACCGCGAAAGACCATGAGGGGCAAGACGTGGGTTACATCTCAGGAAACTTCTCAGGACACAAAGCCTGATACTGTTGCCTATATGAATATGAAGAATAAATATTTCAATCCGACATCTATAGGCGCGGGTGTCAGCTATACTTATGAGAAGACTTATCGAGTGATGGTTGAGGCTGACTTTACATGGCAGCAGTGGAGCAACGCTCCTTACTCTGCGTTATACAGCCCGGCAGACATAACGCAGCACCGCCCGGCAGAGGTTGTGGCTGCAGGTATGAATTTCAATGACCGAACGAAGGTTGCCGTGGGTGCGGAATATGTGCCCAAGTTGCGAGGTAACTATGGCGAGCGTATCGCATATCGCTTAGGCGGCTATTTTGTCAATGATTATCTTAATATAAAGGGAAACAAGGTCAAGGAGATAGGTGTTACATGTGGCGCAGGTTTCCCGACTCCTGAGGGAAAGACCCAGATCAATCTGGGTTTGGAATGGAAGAGACGCTATGCAACTCCCAACAAGCTGATTGGTGAAAATTATCTAAATATCACTTTAGGTGTGAACTTTAACGAGGTCTGGTTCTGGAAGAGGAAGATCAGGTAAGTATTAGGCTTTAGGTCTTAGGCTTTAATTCAACATTAAACATTTAACATTAAACATTCTTTAAGAATTGAGAGTTCTGACTGCGTTGATGGTTATGATCCTGCTTCTTGCGGCTTGCCGCGAGGAGAGAAAGGTTGATGTTGCCTCGGGTCTTAATCCGGCGAAGATGGCAACCATGACCACGAAGAATATCTCGACCCTTATTTCAGATTCGGGAGTCATACAGTATAAGATAGTAGCTCCGCTCTGGCAGGTGTTTGATGAAGTTGACACACCCTACTGGAATTTCCCTCAGGGACTGTATCTACAGAAATATGATCCCTATTTTCATGTGATAGCGACCGTGGCATCTGATTCCGCGAAGTTTTTCAAGAATGAACGTCTTTGGCGTCTGGAAGGGCATGTGGAAATGACAAAGGTGCCGAAAGATCTGTTCCTGTCGGAAAGAGTGTTCTGGGATCAGCGTAAAGGGCAGATTTACAGCGACACGTTCATACATATAGAGAATGCCACACACGTGCTTGAAGGCACAGGGTTTGTCTCAAATGAAAATCTGACGCAATACCGAATCCTTAACCCTGAAGGCATTTTTCCGGTAAATAAAGATTCAATATAAAATGATTCTACCATTAAGTCTCGCCATAATAATAACGTTGATAGCGATCGCATTCTCAGGGCTGTTTTCCGGATGCGAGATAGCGTTTGTGCAGAGTTCGAAAGTCAGGATGGAGATAGATGCCGCTCGCGGCGGTCTTGTAGACAAGATAATCAAGGGTTTTTCGCGACATGAAGACATGTTTATATCTACCCTCCTTGTGGGAAATAATGTGGTGCTCGTTATATACGGTATATCTTTTTCTGCAATAGTGAATCCGATCTTCGAGGAGTGGTTTCACAACAACGAAGCTCTTACACTTATTTCGAACACTGTTTTTTCAACACTTGTCATTCTGCTGCTCGGGGAGTTCCTTCCCAAAACAACATTCCGCATCAATCCCAATTTTATGATGCGGCTGCTGGCGTTGCCGCTTTACCTCATATATCTTGTGCTCTATCCGGTTTCATGGTTTGTTTCGGCAATTTCGAAGGGACTGATGAATCTCTGCGGGCTCAATTCGGAAGAGGAAGATAAGACAAGGCTGACCATGGACGAGCTTGATGACTATATTCAGCAGAGCATTGAGGATCGCGAAAACGGGGAGACTGTGGAGAATGAGGTGAAGATATTCCGTAAAGCAATAGATTTCAAGGATACTCAGATTTCGGAATGCATGATCCCCCGCAATGAGATTGTGGCGGTGCCTCTTGTCGGAACCACACGCGAGAAACTTATAAAGGTGTTTGCTGCCACCGGCCTTTCAAAGGTTGTGGTATACAGGGAGGATATAGACGATGTGGCGGGATACATACATATTTCGGAGATGTTCAATACTACCGCCGACTGGCGGCGTAAGCTTAAACCCGTGATATTTACTCCTGAAACCATGCTTGCCAATAAGATGATGCAGCGTATGATGAGTGAAAAACGAACGTTGGCGATGGTGGTTGATGAGTTTGGCGGCATATCAGGATTGGTAACCTTAGAGGATATCGTGGAAGAGATATTCGGAGAGATAGAGGATGAGCATGATGTTAAAAAGCTTGTGGCGCGAGAGGTGTCGACAGGTGTTTATGAGTTTTCCGGCAGGATAGAGATCTCCGCGATAAATGAGGATTTCGGACTTGGCATAAGGGAGAGCGAGAACTATCACACACTTTCGGGATATATTCTCGAGAGCCTGCAGGCTCTTCCGAGGCAGGGGGATACTTTTGAAATAGACGACCTGTGCTTCACAATAGAAAAGATGACCACCACACGCATTGAGCTTGTGAAGGTGGAAACGAAAAAAGATGCCTGAGCGGGCATCTTTTTCTTTTTAATATCTGAATATTATATTCGGAGGGAACTGCCGGATAGCAACATTTGGGATATCATTAGGATACGGGTTAACGATAATCTTTCAATATCTCGCGAAGACGCTTGCGGGTGAAGAAGATACGGCTCTTGACAGTGCCTAAAGGCATGTTGAGTTTTTCCGAAATCTCTTCATACTTGTAGCCTGCTACGTGCATTGAGAAAGGTTGGCGGAAATCCGCGGGGAATTTAGCGAGAATCTGTGATATCTCGCTCACAGCATAAGCACCGTCGGGCGTCTCAAGACCTGAGTTCTGGCAAAGATTCAGATGGTGAAGATCCTCGGTAGAGTCTACCATCGTGTTTTCTCTGACACTCTTACGATATTTGTTGATAAAGATGTTGCGCATGATTGTCAGCATCCATCCCTTGAAATTCGTATCGTCCACAAATTTCCCCTCGTTGTCGAGGGCTTTAAGGGTAGTGTCCTGAACAAGATCCTGTGCCTCTTCTTTATCAGTGGTCAATTTGAGCGCGAAAGAAAGAAGATTGCCCTGCATCCCTATAACGGAGGATTTAAAGGTGTTTTGCTTGCTCATTTAATAATTAGGGAATCGTGTTGGTTTATAAATCTCTAATTTTGGTTAAGTGACAATCCGACACCGATGTTCCCTTTATCTTTTTCGGTCCTTCTTGTCGAGCGTAAAGTTAATACATTTTTATCAAATTGCAATCGTTTTAACAAAAAATATTTAAAAAATTTTTTGGGCGTATCATATTGATATGCGGTGTCTTTCGAATTGAAATTATAAAATTGCAATATTGTAGCGGTTGTAGGCGATGCCGGTGGCGCCGTAGGAGGCTTTCTGACGCAGGAGCCCTTCGTTGAGAATGGTGCCGTGGGCTTCGTTGCTGGTGCCGAAATCAAAATATGATCGGTCGGAATATTCTTTACTGATGAGGTGATGGAAGAGAGGGGTCAGAAGGTTCTGTTCACGACCGTAAGGGGTGGTGGCTATATATTGCGCGTGGGCAACTATGCCGGTGTCGTAGACACAAACGGCTGCGTGTGGCACTCCTTCCATCTCAAGTATCCAGAACCTGATTTCTCGGGGGAAACGCTCTTTCAGCAATTGCATTTCTTCAGCGGTGTGGACCGGGGATGTGTTATGTCTGTCGTGAAGACATTCGCACACCATTTTCATCAATGGAGCGGCATACTCAAATTCTTTGATTGTGAATTGCAACGAGGCGGCTTTGGAAAGTGCGCGTCGCCTCAGTTTGTTGTAGGCGCATTCCCGGAAGAGAGGGATAGCCGTGGAAAGATTGCATTCAACCCTTGTGGCTCCAAGTCTGAAAAGGGCATATTCATCTTCCTGGGAGGGGCGGGAGGCATATATGTAAGGGAGTGGTTTATAATCGAGCGCAACATAACTTTCTTCTTTCCATCGCGCTATTGCCGCGTTGAATATCTCGAGAACATCTGCGCCGTCGATATGGCGTTGAGGGAGGATCCACCCTCCGTAGGTCAATCCCTGATGCGAATGCAACACACCATCTTTAGAGACATTGGCGGGAAGCATTGCTGCGATTTTCTCTCCTTTATATGCTATCCATGAAGAATCCAGGAAACGATCAGAGTGATAATCCATGTAGTCGCGGAGAAACAGGAATGTAGCATTCCTTGATTCTCTGACGAAGCTGTCCCACTGCGATTTCAATTCCGGGGAATATCTTTTTATGGTTATCATCTCAATAATTATCTTATCCAGTCGAGAGGGTTTAATTTGTCTCGGTTTTTCCACACTTCAAAATGAATCGAGGAGTGGGTGGGATCCTCTTCATCCGGGGCGAGGC
The DNA here is from genome assembly GCA_910585285.1 of uncultured Muribaculaceae bacterium. Classification (GTDB taxonomy): domain Bacteria; phylum Bacteroidota; class Bacteroidia; order Bacteroidales; family Muribaculaceae; genus Lepagella. The sequence goes on along the minus strand of CAJUDL010000052.1, from coordinate 10,863 downwards.
GACCGAGTGCCTGACCCTGTTTTACCACATCCCCAACCTTAACTGCGGGTGAGGATATATTGCCGTAAACGGTATAGTAATTGCCGTGATTTATGATTATCACGGTAGAGAAGCCGGGGATTACGTAAACACCAGATACCTTGCCGCTGTAGACAGCCTGTGCGGAGGCTCCTGCAGCCGTTTCTGCATCAATGCCCGGATTATCATACATTACATCCGGCAACTCCGGGAGAGAGTGACGCCCGAACTGGCTTGTAACACGGAATACCCCTGAAACAGGACGTGGCAAAGAGCCGCGCATGGCGGCAAAATTGCCGGCTTGTGATGCCGATGCTTTTGCTGATGCGTTCTTGTTGACATCGGGAGAGGCTGAAGCTTCGGATTCAGAAGGTTTACTGCTTCGAGGCTTACGCTTACGCGCCTCGGCATAATCCTGTTTCCCTTTCTGCTTATCAGCCTTTTTAGTCTGTTTCTTATCTTTCTTCTTTTCCTGCTTCTCTTCAGGTTTTGATTTCTCGGTTTGTTCGGCGAGAAGTTTTGCCTCTTCAGCTTTACGGGCTTCTTCTGCCAGTCTTGCCTCTTCCGCAGCTTTTCTTGCCTCCTCGGCTCTGCGTGCTTCTTCCGCCTTCCGGTTTTCTTCAGCGATCAAAGCTGCTATTCTGCTCTTAAGCGCGTTGGCTTCCTGCTGTTTCTTTGCAAGGTGAGACTGAAGTGCCTGACCGTTACGGCGGAGCTCTCCAACAACAGCATCCTGACGCTGATACTGGGTGTTGAGCTGATTTTGTGCGGCAATCTGACGCGAGAGGGCAATGTCTTTTTCGCGGCGAGACTGCACGAGAAGCTCTTTCTGCTGAGTCAATTCCTTAACGGAGGCTGAGATTTCCGCCGATTTCTTGCTGCGCCATGCCGACACTTGCTTAAGATAGCGCATACGGCGCATTGCCTGACTGAAATTCTTTGAGGAGAATATAAAGGCGAGAGCTGAGTTCGAATTCTTTTTACTTCTGATTTTTTTTACCGAACGTAAATAATCCTCTCTCATCTTTTTCAATTGAGCTTCAGATGTGGAGATTTCGGTTTCGAGTGAGGCAATGCGTGAATCAAGTTGCTGCACCTGTTCGGTGGCTTTAGCCACAAGGTTTCTGCCTGTAGTGATATCTGCATTCAGCCTGTTGAGCTCGCTCAGTCCCTTCTTCACTTCGGCTTCATTGCGCCTCAGTTCCTCTTTGGTGCGGGCAATTTCTTTCTGGGTTTCCTCCTGACGGCGTTTTGCTTCGGCAGAGGTCTCGGGAGTAGTCCTCTTTTTAGATGATGTTTTTGCAGAAGTCCTGGATCTTGAGGATTTGGAGCGTGTGTTTTTTGATTTCGAACCGCTTTTAGATTTCGAACGAGTAGATGTTGTGCTTTTCTGTTCTGTCTTAGCTTTAGTCGCGGATTTTCTTTTCTGAGCATCCACAGGAACAGATCCTCCAATCAAAAAGAGAACCAGAGTCAGGTACAGGCAATATGTTTTTAAGCGATGCGGCATTGTTGTTAATGTTGGTTCGATTAGAGAGAGGGCTAATGTCAGAAAGATTTGAGGAATTGTTTTATCCCCACGCGAGTGTATCTGGAATTAAGATTCAGAGGAGCTGGGGATTTCACTCCCCATTGGGTGTCGCCAAATTCAACTGAAGCATCGAATTTCTGTTTTAAATCCTGATTGAAAACGATATTTAGATCGAAGCCACGTCCGGGATATGAATAATCAAGAGATAGGGAAAGTTCATGGTCTGATGTAGATGCTGCCAGAAGGAGCTGATCAATCAATCCGAGGGAATTGACTTTATAGGAATAGAATAACTCATCTTCTTCGGAATGTCCGCGCGGAAAGGTCAGTGACCATTTGCTGTTGCTGTTTTCATCAACAATTTCTTCAAAATCAAAGAAATCGGAGTTCCCCTGATTAAGTTCCCCGGCTTTCAGCGCCACAATCCTTGCCAACAGCAGACTCTGAACGTCTCCAATTATGTCGGGATAATCGTATCTGATGCCGGATATTGATTCCGAGCAATATACGCGTTTCATTTTGTTGACGGCGGTGACGGAGTCTCCGATCACTTCTATACGACCGACCTCTCCGAGGAGAGATGCCCTGACCGAGATGGATATCTCCTCATCTTTTTTCATGAAAATCTTTATTGTGGGAGAGATGGGGAGTTTTTTCATGCGCAGTTTGCCGGAAAGCTCAGCGGTTTCCCAGTTGGTATAATTGGGTAGAATGGCTTCCAGTGCATCCCGGCGTGGTCCATCAATCGTTCCGGATCTTGTCGGATCAAATGCATTGATATGATTGGATTGCAGTGTATCCTGCTGCAGATTTTTTTTTGTGCCGCAAGCGGATAATGAAACCAATGGCAGTATGAGGAAAAGAAGAAATTTAAATGTATTGTTATTTTGCATTTTTCAGCGTTTTAATCTTTTGTTGAATATCGTGGTTTTCCGGTTCAAGTGCGAGAGCCTTATCATATGCCTCCAGTGCCTCCGATTTCTCACCGAGTGCAGCGAGGATATCACCATAGTGCTCATATAGCTCGGCATGTTCGTTTCCCTCTTTTGCCGCTTCTTCCACGGCTGATGCCTGATATTTGCGTGCTTCCTCGTTTTCTCCTTTTTTATGGAGGATCCAGGCATATGTGTCGAGATATGTGGCATTTGATGAGTTGTCGCCATCAAGGCTTTTCAAACTCATCTCTGCAGCACGGTCAAGATCACCGTCGTTTTCACTTAGGAAATAAGCATAGTTGTTGAGGGCGAGAGTATTGTCGGGGTAAAGAGCCAGGGCATTGTCGTAAGCCTTGAAAGCTTCGGGAAGTTTCTTCTGACCATAGTAGCAATCGCCTATGCTTGTATAGATCTGCGACAGTCGCTGGAGATCATCGTATTGGATGGAGGCAGGAATGTTGCGGGCTGTCAGCGCGGTGTCGGTGGGAAGCGTAGGTGCAATGTCCTGTAGAATGTTTCGGTATGCCTCTATTGCTGTGTCGAAATCATCTGCCATCTGGGCGGCAGAGGCATATAGAACCGTCAGGTTTCTGGACGGGGTCATATGCTTCGCCAGCTCACGATATGTTTTTATAGCATCCGTAGCCCTGTCGTCAGCCATCTGATAAGTCATCAGCTGACCACGGTATTTCTCTTCCACGGGAGCGAGATCGATCGCATAACCAATCTGCTCGCATGCATCCTTAAAATCACCTTTGGCGGCTGAATAGCGGGCTGCAAGATCAAGCACATCGGGTTCGTGGGGGTATTGTTCACTCAATACGCTGAAAAGATGGTCTCCGCGAGACGTACTTTGTTTGTCGTTGAGTAATTTCTGGAGATACTCTTCCAGCATCATCAGTTTCTGAGAAAGATCGAAATCTTCCGACAGAAGAGCCTCGTATGTTTTTGAATCATAGCGGACGGAGTCTCCTTGCTGGCGATAGTAATTGGCCAAGGCGATTTTGGCGGCACCGTAATCGGGATTGAGACGTTCTGCTTCTTCGTAGTAAAGGAGGGTGGAATCCGGAAGGTTTGCCATTTCAAACAAGTTTCCTTTCAGAATGCGGTATGCAGGTTCGGCAGGATTGTAATTCACGAGGGCAGTGGCTTCGCCAAGAGCACCCACTGTGTCGCGGCGTGCAAGATGATAGGAGATCTTCTTTATTGTGATCTGAGGGTTGTGACCCTCTATGGTTTCATATTTTGAAAGGGCACCGAGGGCTTTGTCGATGTCGCCGTCTGCCATATAAGCCTCGGATAGATGCACGAGTGTCGAGGATAAGTCGGGACGGCGTTCGGCAGTGCGTTCGAACACCCGGATTGCTTCTTTGACGGAATCTATGCGTGCTGCAACGTATGCATAATAAAGAGCCTCGTTATATTCATCGGGATATTTGTCGACGAATGGACGCATCAATGCGAGGGAGCGGGCGAGCTCGGTGCGTGTCTGCAGCGTGTCAAGTTCAGCAGCAAGACGTTGGGTGCCAAAGGCTGAAGCAGCCTCTGTGTATGAAGGATCAATTTCAGTGGCTCTCTTGTAATACTCATATGCAGCTGCCGGCTCATCAGCCATCTGTCGGCGAAGTCCCTCGAGATAATAATAACGCGCCTTCTGGCGCTCCGGCGATAGGTCGGGACGCGCGGCAGGTTTGTTGGCAGCAATTGCCGTGACCGCTATTAAGACGGCGGTAAAAAGCAGAGATATGAATTTCAGATTTCCTTTCATAAACAAGTTGTTGACATCTGGTGTCAGTTTTTGCCTGTATGTCCGAAGCCTCCGTCTTCGCGCTCAGTGCGGTCAAGACGCTCTACGGGTTCCCACTCTACTCGGGCATATTGTTTGATCACCATCTGTGCGATACGATCGCCATCGTTGACAGTGAAGTCGTTTTCACCGAAATTGATGAGTATGATGCCGATTTCACCGCGATAGTCGGCATCAACAGTTCCGGGGGAATTGACAATCGATATACCGTAATTCAGGGCGAGTCCGGAACGGGGACGGATCTGACATTCATAACCCGAAGGAAGCTGCATGTACAGACCGGTCGGGATGAGGGCTCGCTGCATCGGCCGCAGGGTTATGGAACCTTCGGGAAGATATGCGCGAATGTCCATTCCCGCAGCTTCGAATGTGCCATATGAGGGAAGGGGATGATGACTCTTGTTAATAATCTTTACCTTCAACATAACTTACAAATTATTAGATGAGCTACTTTCTAAAGCCTAAAACCTAAAGCCTATTACAAATAGTGGCTGCCCATATATGAATAACGGACAGCCACTGATTTTGTTGAATTTTGGGTTAGCCCTCTTCGATAGCGTCGTTGGGGCAAACAGATGCGCAGCTGCCGCAGCTGATGCAAGTATCGGGATCGATTTTGTAGATCTCGCCCTCAGAGATAGCCTCAACGGGGCATACAGGCTGGCATGTTCCACATGCGATGCATCTGTCAGTAATTACGTAAGCCATAGTTGTAAAATTATTTTAAAGATTTTGATTCTGCAAAATTACCATAATCTCTTTATACTCCCAAATAATTATCAAAAAAATTATTAAATTTGCATTCGTCTAAAGAAATATCAGCATGACTCCCCTTATTTCAATTATTACAATCACATATAATGCTGCCGAAACAATCGGAGTGACAATGGCATCCGTTGCGCAGCAGACATGTCGCGACTATGAGCACATTGTCATCGATGGCGCATCGAGCGATGCCACTCTCAAGATAGCACGCAGTTATGCGGATGTCAGAATACTCAGCGAACCGGATCGAGGACTTTATGATGCAATGAACAAAGGTCTCCATATGGCGCGGGGAAAGTATGTGCTGTTTCTGAATTCAGGCGACACGTTTCATTCCGACAAAACTCTTGAGGCATATGCCAGAAGGGCAAGACTGGGTGATGACATAATCTATGGGGATACGGTGATTGTGGATAAGGAGCGGAGGATGATTGGACCGCGACATTATTCCGTGCCGGCGCGGCTTACTTTCGAAAGCTTCTCCAAAGGGATGCTGATATGTCATCAGGCGTTTATGGTGAGAAGCGCACTTGCCCCTCATTATGATCTTTCCTATCGTTTTTCTTCTGATTACGACTGGACAATCCGCTGCATCAAAAATGCTGATGAGAGTAAATGTTCCAATCTCGGGATGATAACAATCGATTATCTGGCTGACGGCATGACCGACCGCAACAAACTTAAATCCCTCAGGGAGCGCTACAGCGTGATGGCGCATCACTACGGTCATCGTCACGCGCTGAAACGCCACATCGAACTGGTTGCTAATTTATTTTTAAAATAATTCTTATTTTTATAATGCTAAAAATCACGCTTGTAATAGCAAAAATTGACATTAAAATGTAAGAAATAACCAGATTATCAATCCAGGAAGCAATAAAACAGACGATAGATAATCCGGAACAAATGGTGAGATACTTAAGGGTTTGCACACTAAATGAATAGCTGTATAATTTGTGGTTGATTATATAATATACAATAATACATATAATGTTTTCTATCACAATTGAGTATCCAAGACCAATAAGACCACATAGATGGAAAAAAATCATTCCGCAGATAAGATAAAGAAGGTTGCCGAATATTCCTTCTAACCAAAAGAACAGCTTTTTATTGTCTTTTGCAAAAGTGATATATCCCATAGGAAAGGATATTGCTTTACAAAGAATGCCAATACTCATCCATCTGACCAGTGGAGTTAGATTTAAGAAACTCTCAGTCAATAATACTTTTATAACCAGAGGTGTCAATAATATCAATATTGTTATCAAGGGAGATAATAATAGAACTACAACATCAGTCTGGCGATTGACAATAGTAGTTACTAAATTGTCATCTTTTGAAGCGCCATAAAGACGAGGAAGATAATCTAATGACAAAACAGTGAAAATAACTGCAGAATATTGAGTTGTAATGCTCCCGGCAGCCTGAAACAGTCCTACCGCATCAACAGAATCCATTTGCCTGATGAAGACAGATAGTGTATAGGAACAGATTGATCCAATTAAATCACTCGCCATGAGTACAATTCCAAGAGGTATCAATTTTTTAGTGAGTACCCATAAATCCTTTTTGTTGAATTGAGCAGAATTTACAGGGATAGATTTTTTAAGATTTAGATAATAAAACAGAAATGAGCAAAAAGTTACAATTATGATTGATGGAATTATACCTTTGTTTCCATATATTGCATAAAGCGGAACTCCGAACAGCAACCCGGCAAGAGAACCGACCAAAGATGCTTTTGAAAGTCTTTTAACCTCATGAAGTCCTTGTAGAATGGCCAGCTTCCCTCCACTTTCAATCATGAAAAATACGGCTATGGATAGAAGTATGAATTGCCAAGTGTAGCTTTCACTTCCGAAAGTCAGTAAACTTAACTGACGAGCAAACAATACGCAAACAACTGTCCCCAATAAAGCTGTTAGGTGAATTAATTTTGAAAGAACAGAGATGCAAAGCGAGATATTTCTATTTTGTTCTTTGTTTTCAGCTACCTCTTTGACAATGGCCAGATTCAAGCCTAAAGATGCAAATCTTGAAAGAGTGTTAGCTGCGGAGTTGAACAATTGGTTTATACCAATTCCTTCGGATCCTAAAAAAATGGCAATAAATTTTCCCCTTATCAGATTGATAATTATCTGAATAACATGAATACTACCAAAAATTGTAGTGTTCTTGAATATATTTTGGTAGCTATTGCTTTTTTGAGAACCGCTCATAGACGGAAATGAATCGAGTTGCAAAAGGGAGCCCTAACTTTAATAAATAAAAATATTTATGGCCGACATATGGCTTTATGACATCCCATTTGATTTCATCGTAGGTTTGTTTAACTTTTTGTTTGGCTTTCAAATGCTCACTTTCAGAGAGAATATATTTTGCCTTGTGTAGCATGTGAATGCCTTCTATCACATTTGTATAACGTTGAACCTCAATTTTTATTTGTTCTTCTGATCTTGAGGGATAATTGACATTTATAAAAGCTGCAAGTCTGCGGGTTGATTCCATAAGGTCAAATGAACTCAATTTTAATTTCTGTGTTACCGAATTCTCATTTATCCTATAAAAATACTTTGCATATGAGAATGTTACTTTATGTGAATAAAATAATAGCAGTCTTGTGAGATACTCATCAGAATATCCAAATTGCATATCTGTAAGAATATCAAAACAATGTAGATAGATTTCTTTTTTGATAATGCCTCCACCTGCCCCGATCCGCCAGTTCGGGATGGTTTCTTTTACAAGTTCTTTACCCAAATAGGTAATTGAAGTGTTAAAGTCTTCAAGAGGAAGTATCTTTAATTCAGGATGTCCATGTGATTCTGGACGGAACATAGATGGATAGACAATGTCTGCATCTTTTGCTCTCATATCATTGATGAGTATAGAAAGGTAGTTTGGCTCTATCCAGTCGTCAGCATCAAGAGGTGCTATTATTTCAGATTGTGCATTTTCAATTGCTATTTTTCTAGGAACATAACAACAACCGGAATTCTGAGAAAGCGAAATAACCTTAAATCGATTGTCTCTGTTTGCAAAGGAATCTATTATTATTTTGGTTCTGTCTGTAGAGCCATCATCAACTATAATCAACTCCCAGTCAGAGATGCTCTGTCTTTGAACAGAATTGATTGCCTCGGTTATATAATCTTCTGCATTATAAGCAGGCATAACGAAAGAAACAATGGGTTTCATAAGCACTAAATCATTCAAATTGAACACAGGATTTTAGAAAAACTCTGTTATTGATATGACAACTGATAATGGTGTTGTTTATCGTGTCAAGAATTAAGAAATCGCCATGTATAAGATTGACATTAGTTTCAATCAATGATAATTTCAGTATACTGGGGCAGATTTTTTTCCTTATTGTTATTTTTTGTGGGTTGTTGACGGATTGTCCGAATATCCAAGCCTGTGCCCCAATTTGTGTAATGAAATTGGTGTCGTTGTTAATTTTTATCTTGCTTAAAGATTCCGGCAATATTTTAATATATGGTTTATTGGGATTATCTGATCTTTCCTGAATGACGAATCCTAAATTATAATAATTGTTATTGCCATCATCTTTTATGAATATACTGTCAGGCAAATATACTCTTCCATCAGTTGATGTATGATATGAGTTTGTTATTAGTGTATATTTTTGATAATTGCTTTTATTCATTCGGTATTCATGAATAAAAACTATTATAAATATCAATGATATGAGGAGGTAAGAATAATATGTATGTTTGAATACTTTGATATTGCCTATTACTAATATTGAAAGAAAGATATTCAAAGGTATTAGTATCCTTGACAGATTTTCAAATTTCATAAGGATTCCTAATATGACACAGAATGGGATTGATAAAATTAATAATAAGTAAAGTCGAAAATTTAATAAATCCTTGAATTGTACTTTATGTGTTATTGCAATAAGAAAGAGTCCTCCCGAAATTAGGATTTGAGGATATGCATTGAAAATATTATGAATTATACTTGTCTGAGATTTAAGTGTAAGACCAAAACGTACAAAATTGCCGGGAGCAATTATTAAAATCAAAGCACCCAATGCAAAACCGATAATTGTAACCCATTGAGAAGTCATAAGTTTCTTCCTCTGGATTATAGCCCATATTGATAGCGCACCGCATAGGGGGATTGAAAAAGCTTCCTGAGCATTTCCTGCTATAACGCTGAATATAAAAATCCAAATTATGTTTGGTATTGAATTGGATTTATTGAATAGCAATATGTTGAACCAAATCAAAACGATTGTACCCATCCATAGATAATTTACTAAAAATGGGGGATCTAAAGGCAGTGTGATGAATACGAAGAAGAATATTGATGTAAGGATGAAAATACGAATAGGTTCTTTTAAAGATACGTTTGTTAATTTAAATGATGATATCAAAAATATAATCCAAACAAGAATATTGCAAATTTCAAACACGGGACGAGTTGTAAATGCGCAAAAGACCTGTACGATAGACTGACAGAAAAATCTACCACTCCAATTCATATAATGAGCTCTTTGCGATTCGATAAGATCTTTGATACCAAGCATCTTTCTATAAGGATCGGTATCGTCCATTTCAAATTTTAATGCAAAATAAGGGCTATCCGATGACCAGAAGAATATTGAAGATAGGTAATATAATGTCAGCGAGAATAAAACTATTATTCCAATTGATATATTTTTGTTATAGTTTTTATCAATCATGTTTGCCTATAATTTTAATTATCCCCAAATGTAACCATTTAATTTTAAGTAAAATTTTATAAATAACTGTTTTCCATCCGGGCTTATAATCAATTTTAGATGTGTATGTCTCGAAATATTTAATATGTTGTCTTTTGCCGGAATAAAACAATTGAGCATAAAGGTAAGGAATGAGTGTATCATAATATGATTCCAACTCAGAATTACCGATTTTATACTTTTGTTGGAGATACCGGTTAAGTTTAAGAGTTCCGAAATAAAAATTAAAAATTTTTTCAAAAGATTCATCAGATGTTGCAGATATATGCCCTTGCCGATAAGCTAAAGTAATATCAGGCAGATATGCAATCTTGCCACTAGCCGCCATAACGACTTCCAGCTGAATATCTTCACATGAGAATTCCTTGTTCCTGAACAGAAAAGTATCTTTATTATATTCGTCCAATATTACATCTTTGCGATACATGGCCGTGCAAAGATGTATTATTATTGGAGCATCCCGGCGAAGAATGGGTAGAACTAAATCATTCTTATTCAATATTGATTTTAGGAATTTTTCCCTTGTTCCTGTCGGATCAGATTCCGAAAACGTATGAGACTGCGGATTATAATAATGCCATCCGGTATGTACAAGAGAAATTTCAGGATCTTTTTCAAGAATGTTGACTTGTTTCTGAAGTTTAAGTTTGTCGATCCAGAAATCGTCTCCGGCACAATCTGCAATGTATTTCCCATTTGCTCTTAATATGCAATCATAATAATTATTTAAGATTCCTTTATTTTCTTTATTTCTAAATAATCTTATGATTTGGGGATATTTCTTTTGATATTCTTTGCATAAGTCATAAGTATTGTCGATAGAAGCATCATCACCAATAATGATTTCATATGTGAAGTCAGTTACCTGATTCAATATTGAATCAAGTGATTGTCTGATTGTATTTTGTTGATTATACGTAATAACGATAACTGATACTATGGGTAACTGTTTATTTAGATTGTTTTTTGTCATTTGATTTGTATAATTTATGGAATAAAATGAATCCTTCTGTTTCTTTATGAATTTTAAATTTTTGAGAAATATACATAT
>CAJUDL010000051.1 GCA_910585285.1 uncultured Muribaculaceae bacterium | reverse complement strand
TGCTTGAGAAAATTCTCGTTTTCATGTGTAAAGATTATTTGAGATTCGAAATTTTTACCCAGTCAATGAACATTTTCACTTGTTCTCCCTCTTGAATAGCGGTAATATCGTTCTGATCGGTTATACCTGTAAAAGACCCACCCACTGCAAGGTTGAACAATATAAAGAACCCTTCATGAAAATATGGATTATCGGTTATATCAAAAGAATAAAAACGTTTGTCATCTACCGATACTTCGAGAGTTTCTTTATTCCAGACAAGTGTATACAAATGGTATTTTCCGTCTTGCAGATTAATTCCAGTATTTGCTGCGAAATATTCCTGCTGATGAGCTGAAGAAGATGTCCCATAATGAATTGCTGTATTCACGCGGCTTTTTGATGTGCCCTCGGCAATTCCGGTGGCATCGCCCATTTCCATGATGTCAATTTCGCCACAAGCCGGCCACTCTTTCGCGTTGTCTCCCATCATCCAGAAAGCTGGCCATAAACCATTGGCGGTTGATGGAAGTTTTATGCTCGCTTCGATTTTCCCATACCGGAAACTCTTTTTCCCTTTGGAATTGATCCTTCCAGATACAATTCGACCATTCGAACGACGGGCTGTAAGGATAAGAACTGTTTTATCACCATCTTTACCAACTGAAACCTGACTGGGCGAATAAGATTGAAGCTCCTGATTTGTCCAGCCAGCCTCATGTGTTTCTTTTGTCCATACAGAACCGTCAAAAGTGTTGAAATCATCATAAAATATGACTCCAGACTCCGGTTCCGGATTCGGTATCACAGGCTCTTTATCTGCACTGCAACCACCCAATAATGCTACTAAAATTAGCTGTAATGTCACTGGTTTATATTTCATTTTAAGGTTAATTTAAAACCCGCATATCATTCTGCGGGAATCAGTGACGCAAAATTAACACAGGCTCATGCACACTCTGGTTTGATTACTGACATTTTGAGGTTTGATTGCTGACATAAATAATTACACGCTTATAATCAATCGTATACAAAGCCACGAAATGAGCCGTATATGTCGATATTTATAGCCGTCAACCCATCGGCTGACCGCTGTCACTCGTTATATTTGCTTGGAGATACCCCAAAATGCTTTTTAAAAACAGTGCTGAAATATTTGGAATTTGCGAATCCGGTTCTCACACACACCTCACTTACTGAGATACCACTCTTAAGTAATTCTGAAGCCTTCTCCAATCTGAGAATTCTGATAAACTCCTGCGGCGCTTTGCCGGTCAAAGATTTCAGCCTGCTGAAAAACAGAGTCCGGCTCATAGCCATTTCACGGCACAGTTGTTCTATACCAAATTCGGCATCACTGATATTGGAGAGGATGATATTTGTAGCTTTATCCACAAACGCACAATCGGATTCAGACATAGTGATATCAGGTGTCTGAGGAAGATTATCTTCAGCCGGATGCAGTGTGCTGAAATCCTGATGTGATATGCTATCCTGTGTCTCCACTTTTTTCACAGCCTGATTCAGCAAGAATTCCCGAATCCGTTTCCGGTTATTAAGCATACCTTTGATTTTCGTTTTAAGAATTTCAAGACTAAACGGTTTTGAGATATAATCATCAGCTCCTTTTTCAATCCCTTCAACGACAGCATCATGGTTGGTTTTTGCAGTTAACAATATTACAGGAATACCCGCTGTGGCTGGATTGCCTTTGAGAGTCTTACAAAACTCATCCCCTTGAATACCCGGCATCATAACATCTGACAATATTATATCAGGATAATGGCTTTCAAGAAATTTTAAAGCATCATCGGCTGAGGATGTAGCAACAACATTATACTCTGCCTTAAATGTTGAGGCGAGGTAATTCCTAAGATCATCATTGTCCTCTACAATCAGCAGGGTTTCATTCTTATCAGTCGACAAACATGATGCAGGCACAGAGAATGTCCTTATTTCATCAACAGAAGAATTAAAATTCTCCGGATTCCATTGAATGGCAGGGTCATCATATATCCGCTTGAAAGAAATAGTAAATATTGTACCTTTCCCTTCTTTTGATTTAAAACTAATGTGCCCTTTAAGAAGATCAACGATACGTTTCACCTGAAGCAGACCGAAACCAGTCCCTGTCTCTTGTGTGGCGCGGGCATTTTCCGCTCTGTAAACATTAGTAAATATATTCTTTTGTTCTTTAGCAGGTATGCCAATGCCATTGTCGCTGACAGAAATATGCACTTTGTTTTTATTAGCAGACAGACAAATATCAACATGACCCCCTTCTGAAGTATATTTGCAAGCATTTGACAACAAATTGTCCAGCATCAGTTCCATCAAATGCCTGTCGGCGGAAACCACAATAGATTCTTCCGGTACATCCAATGTCAGTCTTACATCTTTTTTATCACATATATTCCTGAAGCAACTGACTTCTTCGGATAATAAATAATTTAGATTCAGAGGTTCAAATCTGACCGTTGATTTTTTAGTATCAATTTTTTCAAAATCCAACAGCTGTGCCGTAACAGCATTAAGTTTCCGGATATTGTTCCCTGCTATCTCCAAAAGATATTTTGCTTTATCAGGTAATCCATCTTGTTTACCCAATTCTTCTATTGGAGCCATAATCAACGACAACGGTGTCTTGATATCGTGAGCTGCGTTTATGAAGAACCGAATCTTATCTTCATCATGGCGTTTTCTAAGCTGATACCATTTATAACGTATCAATAGGTATACCAACCAACCGATAATAATCATATATAGCATCCATGCCCAAATGGTATGCCACCAAGGTTTCTTGACAGATATCCGTATGGTTTGGTTATCTAAAATTCTTCCATCACTTTTGCGGAGTGCCTGAATCTTCAGAATATAATTCCCTGAAGGCAGATTTCGGAACCTGGCTGTTTCATCAAAAGATATCTCGCTCCATTCTTTATCATATCCTTCTAAAATATAGCGATATGAAATATCATCTCTAAACTGAATGTTTATAGCCTCATAGTCGAGCTGAAAAGAATTGTGATTATATGCTAATACAATATGATGGTCATCAATCATTTTCTTAATTGACGGCTGCAATTCCATGTTCTGCTCATCTGTAATCCCTTCAATATAAAATCCGGTAATTCTGAGTTTCGCGGAATAATCTATTGCACTGATTTTCTCCGGAGAGAACCGGACCGCGCCAACCGTTCCTCCAAATATCAAATCACCTGAAGACAACTGTATGCTTGACAATTTGTTATACTCGCGAGCGACTCCATTAATATAATTAAGGCTGGATACTATTGTATCGCCTATGGTTGCTATACCATTGCCTGTGCCTACCCATAATCTGCCGGAAGCATCTTTCTGGAGACTATATATATCATTAGATGGCAATCCGTCTGTAACTTTATATTTTCTGATAATTTTACGGCTGGGAATATCATAAAGCATCAGACCTCCACCCTCTGTGCCAAGCCAAATGGTTGAATCTCGATTGAACAATGTCGGTATGATATAAGAATTGATATCCAGACCATCGTGTTCTCGCTGATTTGCATACCAATTGAAACTGTCTGCATGTGGATTCAATATATAGAATCCATTGACTGTACCTACACATACATTGTCATTTTCAAGAATGTTGATTGACAATACCTTATCAATCATAAACTGACGTGTATTTTGAGAATCCCAATCAAGCATGGTAAGAGCCCCATGAGGGGAGCCCATCCAGATGTTGCCTTTAGAATCAGTTTTTACTGTAAAAATATAATCGTATGGCAACGTTCCATTCTTTTGTGACCAATGCTTTTTTATATTCCCGGCTTTATCAAGCAGATATAAACCTTCTCCATAGCAACCGGCAAGAATGTCACCATTCGATGCTTGACACATAGTTACAACAACTTCATTTCTTAAAACATGCCTCCATGATGTTCCCCCAGCATAGGAAATACTGATTCCGCTATCAGTTGCATACCATATATTCCCATCAATATTTTCTATTATAGCGTTAACATTATTATTAGCAAGAGAATTATCTCCATTCATTCGATGAATCAATATTTGGATTGGAAACGACGAGAAACTGATCATTGTGACCCCTCCTGTGTAACTTCCAATCCACAAATTTCCATTGCTATCAGTATTAAGAGCATATATTCCGTTACCCACAAATGCAAAATCCGGATTGATTTCTGTATTAATAAGAACATCAAGTTTTTCATCGTGCCTATTCAGACATAAAACGCCATTCCCGTCAACCCCTATAGCTATTTCATGCGTGTTAAGTTCGATAATCGAACGAATAGGTTTACCCAACAATTCACTTTCAGGATGTATCTGACGTGATGTAAGATTTAATACGTCCAACACCCATAAACCTCTGTCAAAAGTACCTGCGTATATAAGGTTGTTCTTGACATCATGGTACAAGCTTATAATATTAAGTCCTTGAAGGGCATTTACATCACTTATAGTTCTGTCTCTATTCAAAACTTTTAGACCAGAAACAGTCCCTACAAAAACCCTTTCATCTGACCATAATAGTTCATTAACTGTAATATTGGGAATAATTGGTTCAACAGACTCTTGTCCTCTGCGCATATATAAACCATCGTTCATTGCAAATAATTCACACCCATCAAAAGCATGTATATACTTATTTAAAGCATCACCGTTTGTATGTTCCGAAAGTTGCAATACGACATCAAATCTATCAAATATTTTTGAATATAAGTAAATTTTTCCAGCTGTGTCATAAGCATATAACTCTCCGTTATTGTTATATAAGCGGATCATTCTGCCCGCTCCCGCCATATCATCAAAAGAATATATGTCTCCCGTCAGATTATAATTCTTTAAAGTGCGACCATTATATCGATTTACGCCAGCTTTAGTGCCTATCCAGATAGCTCCGTATTCATCATCTAAAATTGAGTATGCTTTTTGACTTTTTAGACCGGAAGTATTGTCCAACCTAAGGATTTCCTGTATCGGACGGATCCCCGCTCGGATCTGTCCCTCTACAAAAAACAGCGGGAGCATCAACGCGATTAGTCGTATTAGTCTTAGCATAACAATTACTTTTTGAATAACAATTATCCAAATCAACTTTCACAAACACAAAGTTGACTTCCGTAAATATTGTAATTTTGTTTAAAATTTATTTTTAATAAGTGTTGGTATTTAACTTATATTTAATTTCTTATATTTAATTTTAGGAGATTTTGAGATGATTTCTTGATTTCGAAGAAAGAGCATAGCGGGCTATGAGAGTGATGAGAAAACAAGAAGGCAACCAAAAGATTCAAAATTTAAATAAGCAATACATTTACTTACCATAAACTAATTTTCAATACTTACTTAAGATATAATTTATGAAGGTATTTCGGCTTGAGCCGGTATTTCTGTTTATCTAATGAAGTTTTTAAACAACTTCAATCCCCAAATGGTGATAGAATCCTTTATTATTGCTTTTCAAAACAACGTTAGGAACGTAAAGTTAAACAATTATTCCCAATCTCAAAAATATGTTCATAAAAATTCTACGCGCATCATATAAATCGTAGGAAAGATTTGCTGGGACAGGTGTTGAGGTGGTCGTCGATGAAGCCTGTGGCTTGGAGGAAGGAGTAGCAGATGGTGGTGCCGAAGAATTTGAATCCACGGCTACGCATGTCTTTACTGATGGCATCGGATATGGGCGAGGAGACGGGAACCGATTCTTTATCCGGTATGTCGTTGACTATGCATTGTCTGCCGGGAAAGAAACTGATGATGTAGTCATGGAAGGAGCCATATTCATCAACGATGTCACCAAACAGTTGCGCATTCACTATGGCGCTGTGGATTTTCCGCCGGTTTTTCACGATCCCGTCAAAATGCCTCAGCCGCTCCTCATCTTCGGGTGTCATGGATGCCACTTTCCGATAGTCGAAATCATGGAATGCTTCGCGGTAACCTTCCCGTTTTCGGAGTATGGTTATCCATGAGAGTCCTGCCTGCGCACCTTCCAGCGTCAGAAATTCAAACAGTTTGCGGTCGTCGGTGACATAGCGACCCCACTCCTCATCGTGATACTTCACATAAAGAGGATCGTCGCCACACCACCAGCAACGCTTTTCTTCAGATTCTTTCATTCCCTTATTTCTTCAGAGCCAAGCCATCGTGGAATGCATTACCCACACGCGATCCAAGCACAATATATCCGTTATGGATCGGATCGAACGTGATAAGTTCCATTTTCTCTACATCCGGTTTACCGTCGGAGGCAAGATATTTCTCGTCGCACACGATATTGACAATTTCCGCAACCAGATAAAATCCCGTCTCCGATTCATGAATCTTCTCTTTTATCCTGCATTCCAGTGTCATGGGAAAACACTCAAACACCGGTGCATTGACATTCTCTGCTTTCACTGATTTCCAACCTGTACGCGCAATCTTGTCGGGCTGTTTTCTTCCGCTTTCAACTCCGACATAATCCGCGGCAACAAGCGTATCTTTTGTAGCAAATGCCACCGTGAACTCGCCGCAACGGTTAAGATTGTCGGTAGTGGCATGAGAACCGAGGGATATTGCAATTTCGTGATAGTCCCATTGGGCGCCCCATGCGGCATTCATGGCATTGGGTGTGCCGTCAGCATTATATGTGCCGATAATCAATACGGGCTGTGGGAGCATCCACGCCTGAGGTTTAAAATTCTTCATATTATGTATATATTTAAGTTTCGCAAGCTTCAACTTAAAGTTTAAGAGTTTATAAGTTTAAAAGTTTATCTGGGTCGACTCGGTTTGAACCAGATACTAATATCGCGGCAAACCAATAAACTCTTAAACTGCGCTTTGCGCGATTAAACTTATAAACTTCAACTTCTTGCTTGCGGAAGTTGAATCACTTCCTGATTGTAAATTTATAAATTTATAGTGAATAAATCAATAATATCAATTATCTTTGTTCTATAAATCTGACAATAGGTTATGATACAGCAATTTGAATTTAGACTTGACGCGAAAAGACGCGGATGTCATTTGATTACAGGCGAAATATTACGTCATCTACCCTCGAATCTGCCGGACGCGGGATTGCTCAACGTGTTCGTAAAGCACACGTCCTGCGGACTCACAATCAACGAAAATGCGGATCCGGATGTGCGCACGGATATGGACAAGATTCTTGATCATATCGTACCTGAGAATGAACCCTACTACGACCACACTATGGAAGGGGCAGACGACATGCCGGCGCATGCGAAGTCCTCGTTGACAGGAGTGTCGCTGACAATTCCCGTCACCAACAGACGTCTCAACCTCGGCACCTGGCAAGGCATCTACCTCTGCGAATTCCGCGACTATGGCGGTCCACGCACCCTCGTCCTAACCCTCTATTCCTAACGCTAACTTTTACTAATATCTTTTCTCAAACATTATTTACTTACTTATTAGGGTGCTCAGTTTCATGTTCAAATTGCACTCGATAAATCCGCATTTATCGAACCGAGTTCGATAAGGTAAGAAGTAAAAGGTAACAGGTAAAAAGGAAGAATTGGCATGACTCTAATGTCTGACTCTCGTAATACTTCTACAAAATTAAAACGCGAAGGCGCGAAGGATAAGAGCTTTCGAGATAATTGCTTAAAATATTTTGACACAACAATTTAAACACAGAAACAGAGGAATAGAGGTTTTAATCAATGTTCCTCTGTGTTAATATTTTCGTGACAATTTGAATCAAGCTTCGTCCTTCGCGCCTTGGCGTCTAAATATTTAGTTGACTCGGTTTGTTGAGGCGCGCCAATTCACCTTTACCCTATTACTTTTACTTCTTCCCTTCTCAGAGTTTATGACTTTTTACTTTTTCCAGGAGTTTTTATTGAAATTTATTCGCTATATTTGCAACCTACGAATTCATTGAGTCATGAAAAAACTATATGCCGTCATCGGAGCAATTGTATTCTTCACAACAATCTCCGCTTTTTCAAAAATAATCGTCAATCCAGATTTCGACAACGGACCTGTCACTTTCAGCATTACCGCTATCGAACTGACAGATTCTGCGACACGCGTCAATACAGACATCTACAGCAAACTGGGCTGGTGGATACGTCCTCAGTCGAATACTATCCTGAAAGGTCGCATCACAGGTAATTCTTATAAGCTTATGAATATTGAGGGACTGAATATTGATGAGAAATATTTTCTCGGTGATTCGGCATACGTATCTTCAGTATATGTTTTCGAACCTGTCAATCCCATCGATTCCATAATTGATTTCATAGAACCTGATGGTTGGGAGGTGACAGGTGTTAAACTTCATGAAACAGTGCGTAAACCGTTTAAGACCCATATTCATGGCACTCTTGAAGGAAATCCCGCCTCTTCCTGGTTTATATTATCGGAAGCTTTAGCTGACCATCGTGTCAATAAGTCTTTAATTATTCCTGTGCGCAATGGTAAATTTGCCTATGACCTTTATACTGACAGCCCTCTTGTCTATAAATTATGTATTGGGTCAGAATATCTTGATGGTTCATGGAGAAATATAAGCTTTTCCTCTGCCGACTCCGACGTATCGATTCAGATACCTAAAGACTTTAATGAAAATGCTGTAATATCTGGTGGCGCAGCAACCAATGCTATCAAAGAATACGAAAATAAAAGAAGAGCATACCTCAAATTAAATCTTAAGGAGACTCCCATTGGCAGACTTTATGAAGATATGGAGAAAACGGGAAAAGGTCTCACTCCGGAAGCCTACAATTTAAAGAAACTTAAGGAAGAGGGGAATCTCACCAAAAGCCAGAAAGACAGTCTCTCCAAGGAAGTCAGCCGTTTATATTCAGAAGATAAGATATATTCTGAGGAAGGGAAAAGAGTTAAGAAAGAATATTACGAACTCAGTGACAAAGTAAACAGCCAATTTTTTCATGAAGAATTGTCCAAACCCTCTCCGGCACATCTTTACCAAATGCTCCAACTTGTAACTTTCGGATATCCGTATCCGGAGAAGATTTTTGATATATTTATCGAAAACTATCGGGATACACTAACCGAACATCCGTATCATAAGACGTTAAGCTTGATGTATGAAGCCGGAGATCCTGCACCGGGTAAGAAATACACAGATTTTTCCGCTCCTGATCTTGAGGGAAATATTGTGAAGATATCTGACAGGATTGGAGGGAAAGTAGCCATAATCGATCTGTGGGCGTCATGGTGTGGCAGCTGTCGCCGTCACAGCAAAGAGTTTATTCCATTCTATGAGAAATATCATGACAAAGGATTTGAAATCATAGGTGTTGCTCGGGAGAAGTCATCTACCGAGGCAATGGTTAAAGCCATTAAACGAGATGGATACCCGTGGCTTAACCTTGTTGAACTTGATGATGTCAATTCAATCTGGAAGAAATATCATACCGGCAATGGTGGTGGAAAGATTGTGATGGTAGATAAAGATGGCACAATCCTCGCTGTGAATCCCTCTGCTGAGGAAGTAGAAAAAATACTAATCGAGAAATTCGGGAAAGTGGAATAATCATAAAGTACGGGATGCTGACAGAGGAATATTTGCGGGAAAGGCATAGTGAATGGATAGGCAGGATAGCTGATGCCGGCATCTGGGAGGCGAAGAAATTCAAGCCGGTGAATATTCTTGTTCGTCCACGCTCAAAGAACTATCACGGGTTATTTCGACGCAAATATATCCGTCGGGGTTTGTTTCGCCGTTACGAAGACTGCATCATACTTTACCGTAACCCGGTTGAGGAAACTCAGCTGGAAATCGACAGCACATTGGTGCACGAAATGATTCATCAATATATTTTCCAGAACAATATCCGCGACACCAGCGCCCACGGCAAAGTATTCCGCGAATTTATGCACAGAATCAATAATGCCTTTCCGGACTCACTGCATATCACCATTTCTTCGAAACGTCAGCACGTCAAAGGTCCAGGCAGAACAATTCACAAGCTCATACTTCTTATGTTCGAGAACGGAGAATGTTACTGTTGCCATATACAGCCCTCTCGTGTCGAAGCTTTTATGCGACTTATAGCACGCAATAAAAAGAGCTGGCAGCTCAGAAGCTACCAGCTCTGTGAATCCAATGACTCTTATTTCGATTCAGTGCGCTCCTGTCGAACTCGCCTCCATGGCATACGTATCGCCGAGGAACAATTAACCGAATTCTGCAAAGAGTATCGTCTTAAGTTTCTATAATTTTAAAATTTGCTATTTTCTTTCTTTATAAAAACAAAAAATATTTATAACTTTGTGACAAATAGCCATTGAATATATAAATAACTGACCACAACATAATACTAAAACAACATATGAACATCAAATACTTATCCTTTCTTTTACTTGCCGTCGCAGCCCTGACAGGATGCACAGAAAAGAACGATGAACCCGGAAACGGAGAGAAGCCACATTCCGGCACATACCAACTTTCAGGTAAGGTTGAAAAAGGTCCGTTTGTTCGCGGTTCTTCTGTAAGTGTCCAGCCTCTCAACGAATCCATGACACCGATCGGCACCGTTTTCAGCGGCGAAATCAATGATGATACAGGCTCTTTCGACCTCGGCAAAATAGATCTCGCATCGCAGTTTGTACGCATTGCTGCTGATGGCTATTATTTCAACGAGATAAGCGGTGACCTTTCCCTTGGTCAGCTCCATCTGATCGCATTGGCAGACCTTTCTGACAGGAATTCTGTCAACGTCAATATCATCACTCACCTGAAATCGACACGTATCCAGAACCTCATGCGCGACGGTAATACATTTGCCGCTGCCGACAGGCAAGCTCAGAAAGAGCTCCTCACGCAGTTCGGTTTGCAGAATTATGAATCTACACCCGCCGAGACAATGTCTGTCTCAGCCGGAAGTGATGGTTCCGGTGTCCTCATTGCCATATCCTCACTCGTGCTCGTAAACCGTTCTGACGCAGAAATCACCGAGTATATTTCGGCTCTTACCCAGGATCTTGCCGATGATGGTGTATTTACCGATGACAACAAACGCACACTCTCTCATGACCGCAGCCTGATCAAAAACTCTCTTGACTTTATTGCCGACAACATCACCTCCCGCTATGCGGAACTCGGAAAAAGTATAAAGGTGCCTGACCTGCGTTATTTTATCGACTGGAACGGCGATGGCATTGCCGGTAATGAGATTGCAGACAATATCGAGATTTCTCTTTCACAAAATGAGATTTCTTTTGATAAGAACGGGGGCACCGCCACCATTCAGATAACTTCAAATATTCCCCTCTCTCTCGAACCTTTCAAAGACCCCTATGGTGAAGAAAGCCCTGGCAATGTAACTGTCGATAATATCTTCAATCATTTCTTTGAAACGAACAATCCCATAAAATGCGTGTCAACCTACGAGAACAATGTACTCACAATCAAAGTAGACAAAACGCAATCACATATCAATCAGACAGATCATGTATTTTTATACGACTTAATGGGAACAGCCCGCGCTGATATTAAAGTCACCCTTGCTGGCGATCCGGCAATCCCTATCTCTCTTAGCGATGTCGGCAAGCAATATGTTTCCTCAACTTTTAACAAATTCTCGGAAGCTGTCTCCTGGATGTATTATATGGAACGCGGATATACGGGAATGTATCAGTTCCACGATGTGCGTTGTCCTTTAGCTGTCAACAATTACTACAACGACAAGGCTTTCCAAGCAGCTTATTCATCTATCAGATCCAACGCATTAGCCATTAAAAGTTTTTCTGAACTAAACAACTCTGATGCTAATCCATATTTCATACTGCTGAACGCAATCACTTACACCGAGATGCTGGATAAATGGGGGAACATCTGCATTCTGGAATTAAACCAGACAGGAGACAATTACGATGTTCTGAAACAGGAACCGGCAAAAGACGTGGCACGCTATATTGAAAATTCTCTTGATAATATCTCCTCCGCATTTAGAGAAAAGAGTGGGCTCATCAATTTCAATCCGGAAGAAGCGTTCAGTATTTCGAAAGATGTGTGGCGCATGGCTAAGGCCAACATACACATGTTTCTTAACGAGCCTTCGCGAGCCATGCCGTATCTTGAAGAGATTGTCAACAGCGGTCGATATACCCTCTCCTCAGGCAACGAATATGATGCCAACAGCGGCACAATACTGTTTATAAACGTTCCAAATGAGGTTATGAGCGGTCATACAGTTAGTTACTATTCATATGCCGATGCGCTGCTACTTTTAGCCGAATGTTACATCTCCTCCGGCAACGAAACAAAAGCCACCGCGCTCATAAATCAAGTAGCGCAGGCGAAAAATATGCCTGTGATAGCCAACGGCAACCTGTTGACATATATCGAAAAAATCCGCAAGGAACTTTTTATTCCCCGATACTTCGCGTTCCAGAAGCGCCATAGTCTCGGCAATTACGAATCTTATCAGACACTCTGGCCCCTCCCCCAAGACCTGATAATATATTCCGGATGGTCTCAGAATCCCGGTTATAATAAATAGCATTCTTCATACGGGCTTCCCGCCAGTATCGAAAACGTCATGCAACTTAGGATGCAATAAAAGGAGCCGGTTGCTTTGAGCTACCGGCTCCTTAAATATTTCGAATCTTATTTCGATCCTGTCAGGAATTTTTATTAATCCTCGTATCCGGGTTTCTTGAGAAGTTTGAACATATTCTTCTTGTATGCCTCAACACCGGGCTGATTGAAAGGATTCACACCCAGCAGATAGCCGCTGATGCCGCAAGCTTTCTCAAAGAAATAGATAAGCTGACCGAGTGAATACTCATCAAGAGCGGGGATCGTGATGTGGATATTAGGCACGCCACCGTCTACGTGAGCCATCTTTGTGCCAAGCTCTGCCATCTTGTTGACCTCATCGATACGTTTTCCTGCGAGATAGTTGATGCCGTCAAGGTTGGCAGCATCCATCGGGACACGATGCTCAACAGCTGTCTTGGCAACAGAGATCACAGTCTCGAAGATTGTGCGCTCGCCATCCTGAATCCACTGACCCATTGAGTGAAGGTCGGTAGTGAAATCTACAGATGCAGGGAAAATACCTTTGCCGTCCTTACCTTCGCTCTCACCATAGAGCTGTTTCCACCATTCAGAAACATAATGAAGCTTCGGATCGAAGTTCACGAGAATCTCTGTCTTCTTGCCGCTTCTGTAAAGAGCGTTGCGCAGACGTGCATAAGTCTGAGAGATATTCGTGTCTGAGGGATGAAGAGTTGATCTCTCCATATCGGCAGCACCGGCAAGAAGCTTCTTGATATCGTGACCTGCAACTGCGATGGGGAGAAGACCCACGGGAGTGAGCACTGAGAAACGACCACCCACATTATCGGGAATTACATAAGTCTCATAACCCTCTTCATCGCTCATCTGACGGAGAGCACCACGAGCTGCATCAGTAACAGCCACTATAAGTTTTTTTGCCTCCTCTTTGCCAACCTGAGCAACAAG
Source organism: uncultured Muribaculaceae bacterium (assembly GCA_910585285.1). GTDB lineage: Bacteria > Bacteroidota > Bacteroidia > Bacteroidales > Muribaculaceae > Lepagella. Next base: position 10,027 of record CAJUDL010000051.1, on the reverse strand, counting down.
CTGATCTTTCAGCAGACGGAACGCAATTGCCGGCTCGGTAGTAGTACCTGACTTGGAGATAACGATGATACCGAATCTTTTGCCTTTCAGAAGGTTCTGCAGTTCGGCGAGATAATCCTCGCCGATATTCTGACCTGCATAGAGCACTTTCGGCTCTTTGGGTTTCGGAGCATAGAAATCAGCGAAAGAATCAGCAAGGGCATAGTTCACAGCCTTTGCACCGAGATAACTGCCGCCGATACCCACGCAAACCACATAATCGCAATTCTCACGCAGACGAGCTGCAGTTGCCTCAATACTCTCCACAAGTTTCTCGGGAGTCTTGGAAGGAAGATCAAGCCATCCGAGGAAATCATTACCGGCACCGGTTCCTTCCTCAAGAGTGGTGAGAGCCTGGATGCTCTCATCTTTCAGTGCCTCATATTGTTTTTCTGCAAAATAAACAGCATCCTGAATGTTTAGCTCAATTGTTTTCATAACTTCTATCGATTTATTGGAAATAATCTGACTATTATTCTGAGCGAAAGCTCCATGAGCCGCAAAAGCCATGGCAGCGCTCACTGCCATATTAACGCTTACGCGGCTCAGAAGTCTCATCCTTTAACTTTATTTAGTCTCTTCTTTAGATTCCTCCGAATCTTCGCCGCTTTCTGATTTGGCAACTTTCTGCGGACGCATCTGCGGGAAAAGAAGCACTTCCTGGATGGTGGTCTGACCGGTGAGAAGCATTGCCAGACGGTCCATGCCGATACCCATACCTGATGTGGGAGGCATACCGTATTCAAGCGCACGGATGAAGTCGGCATCAATGATCATCGCCTCGTCATCACCCTTGTCGGCAAGACGCATCTGCTCAACAAAACGCTCATACTGGTCGATCGGATCGTTAAGCTCGGAATATGCGTTGGCAAGTTCCTTACCATTCACCATAAGTTCGAAACGCTCCGTGAGTTCAGGATTCTCGCGATGACGCTTTGTAAGGGGAGACATTTCGATAGGATAATCAGTAATGAAAGTGGGCTGAATATAAGTGCCTTCGCACTTCTCACCGAAAATCTCATCAATCAGTTTACCCTTACCCATTGAGGGATCAGTCTCTATGCCTGCCTCTTTGCAGAACGCACGAAGTTCTTCCTCGCTCTTGCCGGTAATGTCGAAGCCTGTCTTCTCAAGTATTGCCTCAGTCATGGTGACGCGTTTGTAAGGAGGCTTGAAATCTATCTCATGATCACCAACCTGCACTTTAGTAGTGCCGTTGACATCAAGCGCGATCTTCTCAAGCATCTTCTCAGTGAAATCCATCATCCAGTTGTAATCCTTGTAGGGGACATAAATCTCCATACATGTGAATTCCGGATTGTGGGTACGGTCCATACCCTCGTTACGGAAGTTTTTAGAAAACTCATACACGCCTTCGAAACCACCGACAATCAGACGTTTCAGATAAAGCTCATCGGCAATACGGAGATAAAGTGGAATATCAAGAGCATTGTGATGAGTGATGAAAGGACGCGCAGCGGCTCCACCGGGAATCGACTGAAGGATGGGAGTCTCAACCTCCGTATAGTTGAAAGAGTTGAAATACTCACGCATGGAGTTGAACATCTTCGTGCGTTTGAGGAAGATGTCGCGCACACCGGGATTCACCACAAGATCCACATAGCGCTGGCGATAACGCTGTTCGGGATCTGTGAATGCATCATATGCCTTACCGTCTTTGAGTTTCACGATAGGAAGCGGACGCAGACTCTTGCCAAGCACTGTGATCTCGCGGGCGTGGATGGAGATCTCTCCCATCTGAGTGCGGAACACATATCCTTTCACACCGATGAAGTCGCCGATGTCGAGGAGTTTCTTGAATACGACATTATAGAAATCCTTGTCTTCACCGGGGCAAATATCATCCCTGCTTACGTATATCTGGATACGACCCTCAGAATCCTGAAGCTCCATAAAAGAAGCTTTACCCATGATTCTTCGGCTCATGATACGACCAGCCACAGCCACCTCTCGCGGAGGAGTCAGGTTCTCATCAAAATTCTCTTTAATTTCGCGTGAATACCCGCTCACCGGATATTCGGCAGCGGGATAAGGATCTATGCCTCGCTCGCGCAAAGCCTCAAGGCTACGGCGGCGCACAATCTCTTGCTCGCTAAGTTCTTGGTTTGCCATATATGGAATATCTGTATTTTACTTTTAAACTTTTAAGCTTAAGTTTGCTAAACTTATCTACAAAACATACTTGTTTGCAAAATTAATAAAAAAATATGGCATTAACTATCCGTTAACGCCACATCTTCATTTCTATAACTCAATTTTTATATTCAGACACACATGCCAATGCCTTTTTGTGCCTTAATATGTCATTTTTGGCTCAAGCTCCTTGGCAGCCTCAATCATCTTTTCCACCTCTTTCACGGAAGGCACACGGCGTGTAAGTTTTTTCTCGGCATTCACCTCTTCAAGTTTGGCTGTCAATGCCTCGGCGTTGCGATGACGCAATTCTTTGACAGTATCCACACCCGCCGCCTCAAGCAATTCTGCAAATTGTGGACCGATGCCGGGGACGCGGAAAAGATCCGTATGATTTGCCCATTTCAGAATCAGCTTGCTACTGATGTCCGTTTTCTCCCCAAGGCTTTTGCGCCCCGCCGGCGTTTTGCACACTTCGAGAAATTCTTCAGCCGTCTCGATACCGGCATCATTCAATTTCGCGGCATAGGCTTCGCCTACTCCCTCGATATCAATAACTTTATAACTCATGGCAATCTACTTTAAGGATTGCGAAGCAATATTGCCTCTTGCTGTTAAAACAACCGCCCTCCCCCTCTCGGTTCACAATCACATCCTTCCCATACAAATCTCCCATTCTATCAGATTACGTCAAACCAACTCAAAAGAATTTGCTTTTACTTGTTATTGGTTCTTTCTTGTCTTTACAAACATTTGTATTATATTTGCGACATGGAATACAAAGAATTACTGCCCGATTGGGCATCGGGAATGAATTGCGCGGTGACTGTCTGCGATGCGGACGCGCGCATAATATATATGAACAAGCTGTCGCGTGAAACTTTTGCCAAACATGGAGATCTTATCGGCAAGAGTCTACTCGACTGCCACAGTCCACGCTCGGTAGAGATCATCCAACATCTACTCGCCACCGGCGGAAAAAATTGCTATACCATAGAGAAGAAAGGCGTGCGGAAGATTATTTTCCAGACAGCATGGCGCCGGGAGGATGAGACGGTTGGAGGTTTGGTGGAAATTTCAATCGTGCTTCCTGACGATATGCCGCATTACGTGCGCGAATAGGCATCTTGGCTGTTTCTCAATCGCTGCTATCGAATTTTTCACTTAAAAATTCATATTTTCGGTCTTTTTAGATTGTTACTTTGCATGAAATTAAGAGTGTGTTTGAATTTAACACGAATTACATGTAAGAGTAGGAATGGAAATTAAATCCAAACATACTCTAAAAAACCGAAATTATGAATACTCCGTTTATTACATGGGCAATCATCGTCGGGATACTGACGGTTGCCGTTATTATCCGAGGAATCGCTTCTTTGGTCTCATCACGCAAAAAACACGGACACTTCCGTCTTATTGAAATCGGATCGGAACGTGAAGAGTTTTTTGTTCCCGGCGATTCCAAAAATTTCGACGATTAAGTAAGAAAAATTAATGCACATATAAAACGCAGTTATTTTGAGATGTTTTTGCTGCGTAATGAAGGAGCATATAGGCATATGCGACTGAATTACAAGGTGAAAACAGCCAAAAAGAACAAGTTTTATAGTGCAAGATTTCATTACTTACATATATCGGTTAATTTTTCTTACTTACTTATGACTGAAACATTATCAGACAGCAGCATTGATGAAATTATATCCGAAGGGAGAGATGTGGCTCCGGATCTCCGGGAGGTGTGTCTGTTCCTGACGGATTATAGCGCGTGGCTTTTAGGCTGCGGTGCTACTTGTGTGCGTCTTGAAAAGAATGTGACTCGTATTGCGCAAGCTTTTGGTAAAACTGTGGATATCACGATTATGCCACGCCATGTGCATATATCCGTCAGGGATATTGACAGGACGGATTTCGTCACTTCTGTAGCCACAATCCGCAACACCCCTATAAGCTTCAATATCAACACGCGCCTGAGTGAACTCAGCTGGGCTATCGCAGAACATCGCATAAGCCTGGCGGAGGCGCAACGCGAGTTTCGTAAGATCGTAACTTCAGACAACCAGAACAAATGGCTCGTACTTCTTCTTGTATCGCTGGCAAATGCCTCCTTCTGCCGCCTATTCGGAGGGGATGCCATTGCGATGGCAATAGTGTTTATCGCCACGATGGCGGGATACTGGTTGAAGACACAGATGCTTGGGAAAGGGATTGACCTCAGAGTTACGGTGATTGTGTGCTCGTTTGTTTCCGCCGTATTAGGTGCCACCGATACACTCTTCTCTCTCGGAGAAACGCCAGCGATTGCATTGGGCACGAGCGTGCTTTATCTTGTGCCTGGCATCCCTCTTCTCAATTCTTTCAGCGATATGCTCTACCGCTATTATATATGCTCAATGAGCCGTTTTTTCGACGCACTGGTCATCACGGGGTGTCTATCCATTGGATTATGCTCGGCAATGTTTTTGATGAACACCGGCATGTTTTAAAGAATTTACCATTATGTTGGAGAAAATTTTACAAGATGCATTATTTTCAGCGATAGCTGCTATCGGCTTTGCCGCCATAAGCCGGCCGCCGGCACGTGCTTACATCTATTGCGCCGCCATAGCGGCAGTCGGTCATGCCATAAGGTTTATGCTTATGACCAAAGAATTTGGGGTCTGCCTGCACATTGTTCCAGCATCCCTTATCGCTGCTTTCGCAATTGGCATTCTCGCCGTAATTTTCTCACCGGTGGTGCGCACTCCCCCTGAAACATGTTTCTTCCCTGCACTGCTTCCCATGATTCCGGGAATGTATGCTTATCGCTCTTTTGCAGGAGCGGCAATGTGTGTGCTGAGCACAAACCAGGAGGCATTCAACCGTTGCTTCTATCTATTTGCATCCAACACCCTGACATGCATATGCATTCTTTTAAGCATGGCTGTGGGAGCAATTTTACCCGTATTTTTGTTTAAAAAGATATCCTTCCAAGCCACAAGATAAGGAAGCCGCTCAAGAAGTTTTTTAATTAATTCAGATGGAACTACGTCAGTTGAAATATTTCGTAAAGGTTGCAGAAACACTAAGCTTTTCAGAAGCATCCAGAATCCTCTGCATCACGCAGAGCACGTTGTCACAGCAGGTAAAACAGCTTGAGACAGAACTCGGCACTCCCCTTTTCATACGCAGCAGCCATAACGTCACTCTCACAGAAGCAGGAGAAGAGATGCTGCCATACGCACGTCAGACCATAGCAAGCGCCAATCTATGTGCCACCCGCATTTCAGATCTCAACAATATGTCAGCAGGCACACTCAACATTGGCGTCACATATTCCTTCAGCCCGATACTTACTGAAACTCTGATTATGTTCCGCAAGACATATCCCGACATAAAGCTTAATATATTTTACCGACCTATGGCGGAGCTTATGGATCTTCTCAAATTGAGGGATGTGGATTTTGTGCTAGCATTCAGGTCATGGAAACCGGAAGAGGACGTAGAATCACATATCCTTTTCCAGAATTATCTTGCAGCCATAGTTGCCGACAACCATCCTCTTGCCTCAAAGGAAAGTGTCACCCTCAACGAACTTCAGCGATATGATCTCGCGCTCCCATCGCGCGGCTTGCAGGCACGCAATGCATTCGAACTTATCAAACCGGCAGGAAATGAGTTTAAAGTAAAAGTGGAACTCAACGAAGTCAATATCCTCCTTAAGATAATACGCCAGACGATGCTGGTGTCGGTCCTTGCCGAAGCCACCATCCACAATGAAACCGGCGTAACTGCCATCCCGCTCGACTTCCCCGGGAACGAGCTTGAAGGATGCGTGCATACCCTCAAAGGGAATTACCGTAAACGCGCCGCCCAGGAGTTCATCCTCCTCCTCAGCGAATCATTAGCGGTAAAAGAACGTCAAAACGCCTGGATTTAACCATTACATCTGTTGATAATCTTTGGCAAGGCCGCCCGTTCCGGTCTCTTTGTAGAGTGAGGGGAGATCGTGTCCGGTCTCGCGCATCACGTTCACAAGTTTGTCGAAGCTGACGCGATGCACACCATCGGAGAATGAGGAATAAATGTTGGCATCCAAGGCGCGCGCTGCGGCATATGCATTACGCTCGATACACGGTATCTGCACCAGACCACACACAGGGTCACAAGTCATACCCAAATGGTGTTCGAGTCCCATCTCCGCGGCATACTCTATCTGGGCTGGGCTACCACCGAAAAGCTGATTGGCAGCGGCAGCAGCCATAGCGCAAGCAACGCCCACCTCTCCCTGGCAACCTACTTCCGCGCCGGAAATCGAAGCATTCTCTTTAACGATATTCCCGATCAATCCGGCTGTGGCGAGAGCGCGAAGCACACGGATTTCGGGAAGATCCCGGCTTTTCCAAAGGTGATACAACACGCCGGGCACCACGCCGCAAGAACCGCATGTTGGTGCCGTCACGATCACACCTCCCGATGCATTCTCTTCACTCACTGCCAAAGCATATGAGAAGGTGAGTCCACGGCTCTTGAGATTATCGCGATATCCGGTGGCTTTGACATAATATTGAGTGGCTTTGCGCCTGAGATTCAATGGACCCGGCAAACGACCTTCGCGAGAAATGCCACGTTCAACAGCCGCCTTCATTGCCTCCCACACTTCGTGAAGATATCCCCAGATTTCAGGTCCTTCGCATTCCTCCACATATTCCCAATAGCATTTGCCGGTCTGTTCGCAGTAGTTGAGAATATCGGTAAGTTTATTCATCGGGTAGATGTCTTTCGATTCGTGCTCGGCATCGCCTTCAATCTTTATGGCGCCTCCACCGACACTATAAACCGTCATTTCAAAAACTGCGGAACCATCCTCTCTGAGGGCACGAAGCAGCATCGCATTAGGATGATATGGCAGGAACACATCCGGTTTCCATATTATTTCCACCTCTTTGCCGGCTTCCTTAAAAGTGTCAATGACGGCAACATCTGTCATGTGCCCCTTACCGGTAGCGGCAAGTGAGCCATAGAGCACTACTTTAAAGTGTGATGCCCCCTCCGGCAAACGTTTTAAAAATTCTGCTGCCGCTGCGCGTGGTCCCATCGTATGGCTTGAGCTCGGACCCGTGCCGATGCGGTATATTTCCTTGATTGATTTCACTGCCTTTGATTAATGTTTAATTTAATGAGGAATTAGGAATGAGGAATTAATTCCATATGCTCCAAATCTTCTAACCCCTGTATCCTTCCTCCTAATTCCTAATTTCTAACTTCTAACTCCTAATTCCTAACTCCCACAACGTTGGGTACAATAAGATTAATTATCGTGTCGGGATCGACGCGATGTTCGCCATCGAAATCATGATACTGCGAGAAATGCTTAAGATATTCATCTTTGCAGTTGACCACGGTGTCGCGAGTGCCGAAAAAAGCGGTGACAAGTTCTGGAGAATCCTTGCGTCCATTAAAGATACCGAACTTAGGATCAAACTGCTTTGCCTCCATAGTCTCGAATTTCTTCACGAGCTTGGCGGTAACCTCAAAATCAGTGGCACCGTCCCGACGTGGCGTATGAAACGGCAATCTCTGACCGATTTTCTCTTTAAGATGTACCGATGTGTGAAACGAAGGATTTATCAGCAGACGTCTCCACCCCTTGAAAAGCTGAGCATAAAGCCCACCCATCGATGTGCCTACGATGACATCGTCGGGATCAAGGGTCTCGGCAAGCTTCTTCAATGCCGTCATGGCAAGTTCGGGCTGCACAGGTATGTCGGGAGCAACAACCTCGTATGATGATGGCAACGAGCGGTCGAGACGACGCGCTGTAGCCGACTGCCCCGAACTTCCCAATCCATGTAAATATACAACTTTCATATGACCTTATAAACTGCGCTATGCGCGATTAAAACCTTCAACATTCGCCTGCGAATATTGACTAATTACAAAATTAGTATTAATTTTTGGAATCATTTGGCTATGAGAGAGAAAATTTGTAATTTCGCGCCAAGGTCAAATCCATATTTTTAATATAAACTATATACCCCACATGAGCTTTATTTCTGAGAGAGTGAATAATCTCGCGGCATCAGCCACTCTGGTGATGTCGCAGAAGAGTGCCGAACTGCGTGCCGCCGGTGTAGACGTGATCAATATGTCGATAGGCGAACCTGATTTCAACACCCCGGAATCCATAAAAGAGGCGGCAAAGGAAGCCATTGCTGCCAATTTCTCACACTATTCTCCCGTCCCCGGTTACCTTTCGCTGCGTGAAGCCATCTGCGAGAAACTGGTGCGAGAGAACGGGCTTCATTACACTCCCGCTCAGATTGTGGTTGGCAACGGAGCAAAACAGGAACTCTGCAACGCTCTCCTCGCCACTGTCAATCCCGGTGATGAAGTAGTAATTCCGGTTCCGGCATGGGTAAGCTACGTAGAGATGGTCAAACTCGCAGAAGGAAAACCGGTGCTGGTCTATGCCGGAGTGGATCAAGACTTCAAAATTACTCCCGATCAACTCGAAGCGGCCATCACTGAGCGCACCCGCGTGGTAATGTTCAACTCTCCTTCCAATCCTACGGGCAGTGTATACACAAAAAAGGAACTTGCCGGCATTGCGGAAGTGCTTGAGCGCCATCCCTACGTTCTTATTCTCGCCGATGACATCTACGAGCATATCAACTATGTTGGCGGAGCACCGAGCATATCTCAATTTGAGAGCCTTAAGGATCGCATGATCGTGGTAAACGGAGTATCAAAGGCGTATGCCATGACAGGCTGGCGCATCGGTTATCTTGCCGCTCCTTTAGAGATTGCAAAAGCTTGCTCCAAACTACAGGGACAATACACTTCGGGAGTTTCATCCATTGCTCAGAAAGCGGCAGAAGCAGCCTACCGCGGACCTCAGGAATGCGTGGAAGAGATGCGTCAGGCATTTGAACGCCGTCGCGATCTTATCGTATCGCTTGCCAAAGAGATTCCGGGATGGATCGTAAACAAACCGGAGGGAGCGTTCTATCTTTTCCCTGAAGTATCGTCATATATAGGAAAGAGAAATGGCAATCAGGAAATAAAGACTTCAGGTGATTACGTTTTATATCTCCTGGAAGAGGCTCATGTAGCAGCAGTTGACGGAGATGCATTCTGCGCTCCCGGATACCTTCGCCTCTCCTATGCCACCTCAGAAGACAACATCCGCGAAGCGATGCGTCGCATCCGAGTTGCTTCCGAGAAACTTCTTTGATTTTCACAAACGATTCACAGATAGATTCCCCATCGGTATTCAAGAGAGAACATTGATGGGGAATCTTTTTTATATTGTGATTATGGAGTAGCTGCCGGAAATGAACCATCATCAAAACCTTCGTGTTTTAGTAACGACTTCAAATCTTTTAAGATTATAAACTTATAAAAAAATCAAACTATGTTAAACACTGATTATAAATTCGGTGAGGTGTTCCCTCTTGCATCTCAAGTTGAGAAAAACGATTTAAAGGTTGAGTTCAAGGATATCATGAACAATAATAACGGCGGCATTGCCTTGCTTGCATTCAGCGCAGGTCTTGATCTCGCCAAACATCTGGCGCCAGCAGAAGTAATGGTCTATCTGGTAGAGGGTGAAATCATCTTTACGATGAACGACAATCCGCTACACTTACATAAGGGAGACTTCCTGCTTATGGGCAACGGCGTTCCTCATTCCGTCCATGCCGTGACTGATTCAAAAGTTATGCTGATCAAGATCAAACACGACTAATAAACGAATTTTATTTTGCGGATTCGGAATATTTGATTAATTTTGCATCCGCAATCGGGCGAATACCAGAGTGGCCAAATGGGGCAGACTGTAAATCTGCTGGTTTAT
>CAJUDL010000050.1 GCA_910585285.1 uncultured Muribaculaceae bacterium | reverse complement strand
CTGATTCCTCAGTCTCGCTGCTTGTCTTGTGGCAAAATTTCATTGTTCTAATCGCATTCGGTGGTTGACTCTCGATTCGTTATCGTTGTGTCGTTTCCCGTTTGCGGTTGCAAAGTTATAACGAATTTCGGCGCTGCGCAAATATTTTTACAACAATTTTTCAACAAAAAGGTTTATTCGTTGATAATCGATTGTAAATTAACTTTTTAAATAAATGTTAAAATATCTTTCATATTGTTAAAGAAATTTCATCATACACTCAAAGGATTTTCATCTATTTGAAAAAAATTAAAAAATGTGCGGAAGAAACACGATCAACCCAATAATAACGGCTGAAAAGACAAAAAGCAAAACAGCTCCGGCAGCTATATCTTTTGCAATTTTTATTAATGGATCACGCTGTGGAGACACTTTATCACATAATTTTTCGATAGCCGTGTTAAAACCTTCTGCCATAAACACACCTCCGATGCACATGATTACCGCACACCACTCCCACGCACATAAATCAAAAAGGCAGCCGGCTATGATCACACACACCGCTGCCACGAGATGAATCTGCGCATTTCTTTCGTGCATGAAGAGAGAATATATCCCCTCCCCCGCATATTTAAAAGACGATATTAACTTTCCCATATTTTTTGGAATTCCATCATTCGTATTCTCAAATCCAATTCCTAACTCCTCATTCCAAATTCCTAATTAATCAAAACTCCATCGAGGCGTAAATACCGAAATTGCGGCCATCGGAGACAGGAGCCAATTGAAGATTATGTTTTTTAGCAAATGGCTTGGTAAAGATATATGCGCTCCCCGCCCCAATGGCACCACCTGCCACTACATCCCACCAATGATGTTTCTTGGAGAACACCCTTCCCCACGCCACATACGTTGCCAAAGCATATGCCGGACCACCGAAAGCCCAGCCATATCGCCGCTGAAGAAATGCAGCAGTAGCGAAACTCACGGCAGTATGTCCCGAGGGGAAGGAATGCATATCAGACCCGTCAGGTCTACGCTCATTTACGGCATATTTAAGAATAAAAGTTGCTGCAGCTGTGGCTCCTGCGGTTTCCACACCCTGGATAAGTCCTTTCCAATCTTGCTGTATAAGCACACCGGCAAGAGTCGCTACCGGCAACGCGAGCGCAGCTATATCAGTTGATGTGGCAACATTCTTCTGCAATTTAGTCGGACTATACACATCTTTAGCTGCCGGCTCAAAATAAGTCTGCGACCATCCAGACATCGCCACCAATACCATCGACAACGCAACAATAAATTTCTTCATCCCATTAATTAAACATTCCACATTCAACATTTCACATTATTCCAAGTCCCATCCAAACGAGAACTGGTCAACCCAAAGCACGGCACCTGCAGCCCCGGTAAAATAGTCTCCGTATTTTGAAGTAGCTGCCGTGATCTGTATGTAGGTAGGTTGTTTTGCAGTGTTCCGGTAAGATATCGGTATCTCAAACTCCTTCCATTCATCCATCGTTCCGCTATACTGCATCTGACCATAGCCGATTACATATGACGCATTAGGGTTGAAAAGATTTCTATTTTTCGGGTTAGTGCGGATCTCATAAGGAGCAGTCCAATCGGTCAAGGCAACGTATATCACGCATGTATCAGGTTCTCCTTTCATGGAAGAGAACTCACTTGAGACATAGTTGATTGCAGAGGTCTTGTATTTATAATACCCCTTGAGCTTAGTTGGACGAAGATTCCACGGACGACCGAAATCAAGAATTCCGTTCGTTCCATCAACCTTTACAAATTTTCCCGTAAAGATAGACCCGGCTCCAAGCTTACCGATGCCTGCAATGCCGACAAACTCCGTGCGGCATTCCGCCGACAGACCGCTGCCCGTTGGCGTATCAGTTGAGGATGTTGTGAGGTTCTGTCCTAATGTTGAGGAGCCCGTATTTCCGGTATCCCAGAATTGAACGCCGCCTTCCGCATAAGGATAAACGATTTTCCCAATCTGACACCAGTTTTCAAAATCGCCATTAGGAATATCAGCTGTTCCCTGCGTGGTGACAGTAACTTCATTGGCAAGATTCTCACCGGATACAGCCCTCACCACATATTCGGTAAGAGGATCAAGATGGGGGATATAGCATGAGAATGCTCCCTGAGTCTGCGAAACGTACTGTTCAGGCACCTTTGTCCACTCCGAAGCATCCGCCTTCTTATACTCAAAACCGTTTTTCACATCCGCAGGTCCATTGCCATATGCCCAAATCACTTTTGACCATGCATCAACACTCGTGGTCATAACAATAGCCTCTGTGTATTGGGCGTAAATTGTCCAATATTCACTGCGTCCGTGACATTCTACTGACACTCGCAACGGGTATGAAAGATCCAGAGGACCTGGATTCAAAGCCGGGGTGATTGTTGTGATGCCTTCCGGTCCGAGCTTTACCCGCTGTAAGGTCAATTTCGAAAGGTCAGTACCTTCAGGCATATTCACGATGACTCGATGTCCCACCGGATCCACAACGCTCTCTCCAACCTCGCCTACAACCTGAAAATATCTTACTATATCCTGATGGGCAATAAGCTCCCAATCATAATCCTGATAGCGTGAAAGAGTGACGTAGACCGGGGTTGTGAAATCATAAGTTCCTTCAAGAAGATCAGGAGTAGAAGTGGCACCCGGAGTAATTTTATACTCAGAGAAACGCACATTCTCTATATCCACACTCTCATCGAGGTAGATATTAACCTCAAATGATATAGAATCTATATACGCTGACTTAGTCTCCCCCTCTGCTGCAATTGCAGTGATCTTCTGGGGGATCCTTGGATATGGAAGATCATTATGTATGCATCCTGCCGGCAAAATCACCATCAAGACCATCACCAATAAATATAGCTGATATCTGAATCCTTTCATCATTCTTATACTTACCCCAACCTAATGCCTAATACCTAAAGCCTAACGCCTCTCTACACATGCACCGCGATTCCGAAATTAATATTGAAGAGATTGAAACGGAAATTGGCTCCAGATGTGGTTCTGTTGCCTATTTCAATCCCATTTTCCATCTGTCGCTCATTCTTAAGATAGAATCCGAACACACCGAAAGAGAGATTGAAAGCCACATTCTTCATCATAAACACACTGACACCCGGCGAGAAATTCAAACCGGCTTTCATATATGTTGTATGGGTGGTTCTCAATTCTCCGGCGTAGGGACGCTGAAAATCGGAATTCCCTGAAGAAAAAGCCAACTCTACTTCATTGAAAACTCCGAATCTGCCGCGACGCGCTATACCGATATACTGGCGAAAAAGCACAGCTGCCGTATAACTCTCGTTGCGATACATGATATCATGAAGATTGAAATTCATATCTTCATCAATATCCACTTTAAAAGAATCCACGTTTCCTTTGCCTGAAGTGTATCCAAAACGCAATCCCACCGAAATATTGTTGCTGATAGTATATTCAAGAAAGGGTTTTATCGAAAAAATATGACCCCCCAGATCAATATCGTTGAGAAGATCAAAAATTTCAAGATTATCAGTGGATATCTCACCATAAGACGCCGTCAGACCGAATCCCCAACGTCCTTTCGGCAGGAAAAGATAATTGAAAAGACCGCGATCATAACGCCCGAGATTACGGGAGCGCAATTTCATCGGGATGGTATCTCCCTTCCAAGTCACTTTTTCCGATGAATCAAACTTCGACTCATCATCCACTACCTTGGAATTACCCATCAGCAGTTTGAACACATCGCTCTGTAAAGAATCGGGAACATAAATATACTTCCCTTTCGTCACGCTGTCACTTTTTGCCACCTCACTCCTGACTTCGGGAATGATGCAGATCAGCATAATGAGCGTGAGAATCATCCTATATAACTTAACCATAGCCGTCAGAGATAAAACGCCACGCCAAACGTGATCGAAAACAGATTGATTCTAAAATTTGCAGACCGAGATTTACGCCTCGACACATAAATCTGATCCGATATTGATTTCGTGTCTGTGAGATTAAAACCCAACACACCGACATTAACCTCAAGAGCCGAATAATTGCTGAGAAAAACGGCAAGACCCGGAGCGATACCAATACCGAACTGGAAATTCCGTTCATAAGCACCGGTCAACGACTCACCCGTGCCATTTGTGATCTTTGACTGTCCCCCGCCGAGTTTCAGCTGGATCTCATTGAAGATGCCGAAACGGCGACTTCTTCCAAGAGAGAAATAATTTCTCACAATACCGGTCACAAAATAATTATGAGACAGAGAATACAGGCAATCCGCCCCGTAATCTGTTTCTGAGTCAAGAACGATATCAGCTTTCTCGAGTTTGGTAAGCGAACGATTATATGAGAAACGACCTCCTGCGCCCATGTCATCCTTGAAAATATAGCATACCATCGGAGACACTTTAAACGAGTAAGTATCACCAGAGATATTTTCAAGTATAAGGAATTGATACTTATTTTGCGTAGACTGTGAATAAGATACCGACACGCCCGTGACCCACTGCCCTTTCGGTACAAACTTGACACTCTCCATATCCATATCAAATTCCTTGACAGGAGTATTACGCTTCATCTCCTGCACCATTGCAGGAGTAACATGGACAGTATCGCCTGATAACGCAGCGTGACTCTGTGCGCTTGAAGCGCACAGAGTCATCACTAACGTAATCAATATTTTTATTCTACTTATTTTACTCATAAATGAGTTCTACATCATCAAGATACATTACAGAGCCGGATGCTCCTGAGAAATAATCTCCATATTTTGAAGCAGAGGCAACCATAATCAGATATAACGGTTTCTTTGTGTTAGCCCGATCATTATAGACAAATGGAATCTCTATTCTTTCCAATTGACCATCTGCACCAAAGTTTTCAGTCCATGTAACCTGACCGTATGCCAGTACTGTCTCATCATTCTCACTATCAAATAACTTACGATTACTTGGGTTTGTCCGAATCTCTACAGGTTCAGTAGTCAAAGCAACATAAATTTGTCCATGATCATTGCCACCAGCAAATCCATTCGGAACAAATGATTCATTTCCTTTCTTAACAGACGCACCTGATGCAGGTCGATAATTTGCCCAAATTACAAGCTTATCCGGATGTGAGCCGTTATACTCACGACCCAATGACAATATACCATTAGTACCATCTGTCTTTACATACGTACCAATGAACATATTTCCTGCAGCCATCATTCCCATTGCACTGCCGGTTTTTAATTTTGCTGAATAGGTTCCAGAATGAATCATATCTGTAGACTTATCTGTCAATAAGATATTTCCAGATGCGCCGCCTTCATTACCAGTACCCCAGAAGGATGTGTTTTTATCTCCGGTAGTTGACGGGATTATAACATCCACATCTCCACCGAAAATAGTCTTACCGACATATGTACCCCACTCCTCAAGACTGCTATTCGGTATTTCGAATACGGATTCTGTCTTAAACGTGCGGACATCTTCGCCATCGAAGCCATCGCAGAATGCGATATATTCGTAGGTTGTACCCGGAGTAAGATCTGTCAATGTCACCTGATAGGGAATTATAGTAGCCCTTGTTGCCTTTGCCCTCGCGCCGGATGCCGGATAAGCGGCCTGCCACTCGGAAGAGCCTTGCTCGCGATACTTGATACCATAGTTTGCAGCTGCTGCAGCATCATAGATATTCGCATCAAGAGTTGCTCTCTTGGCGCGGATGGCAAGGGGTGACAGCTCAGCTTCGGAAAGTCCGACAGGAGCAAGATGTTCCTCTGCCGCCTCGCTGTTGGCAATGCGTAGGCTACCTGTAGATACATTATGACGACCGTCAGTAGCCTCAAAGGTTATTTTATATTCAGTGTCGCTTTCAGCAAGGGCATCAAGGAAAGCCTTAGTGAATGTTACATACAATTCATCTACCGGCACTTCACCGCTTTCGAGAGATGTTGCGGCATCTGTTGACTGACGACGCTCAACCTTTATACCTTTTGCTGCAAGATCAGTCTGCGTGCTTCCTTCGACAAGATTCATTCCTGATGTGAGACCGGTAAAATTATCACTCACATTCATGAGCACAGAACCGAGGCCGAAATAACCACGGATATAAACCTGAGTGTCTTTAAAGTTTCTGTCTTTAGACACCACCTGACCCTCGATGTCGTATCCGACACCTTGGATTGCAGGAGCAGTAAATATCTCGACCTCTTCTTCAATCACTGGGATATCAGCAATTGTGATGCGGATCAAAGCACCACCTTCTGTGATAGGAGCTTCCTCTTCCGTGAGTGTAAGTATATATTCATGTGCACGCTGCACATTTTCTATCACACCGGTTTTCTCATAAGCCTCGCCAGAAGATTTCTTACCCTCTATCTTATAGTTAAGATTTTTGTCGGCATTAGGCATCATGAAATAACCTTTGGCATCTGCGATATTATTCTGATCAAACACTAATTCTCCACGAGAATGCCAGTATGTGATCTTAAGATCCGTAAGGTTTACGCCGAGAGACGCAGGATCAACAGATACTATCACATTCGCAATATTGCAGCGGAGAGTAAGAGAGTTGGCACCCTCTTGCATCTCGAACTGCTGCCAGCCGCGATAAAACTTGCTGCTGAAAGATGCGGATACAGAGTCACCGCTCCATGCCTCAGCCACGTAAGATCCGGTACGAAGCTTTATACCTTCTCCCGGAATATTATCGAGACCTTTATACTTACGGATAAGTCCCTTTTCATTTTCAATATAAACCACACACTTGTTGCGGAGAGCAGTGAGTTCGTCGGCTGCTATGGCACGAGTCCTAACGACATTGCCACGGATTTCCGTATTGAGGGTAAGGGTACCCTCGCCTCCGGCACCGAACGGCTCCTCCATCGAGCAGGAAGCAACCGATACACAGAACATGGTTGCCGCCATCAACCGGTATATATTTTTTCTAATCTTACTTGTCATAATTAATAAATTTATTCAGGGATGTAAAGGGTCAACGTCTTAACTGTTGTACCATTAGCATCTGTGACGGTTAAAATAAATTTGTGTTCATGTCCGGCACCAACTGCACCCAACATGCCAATAAGCATAGTTGAGATTTCAATATTTGCTTCCTTCTGTCCCTTTACATTTACCGGGAATCCAAATGCTCCTAATTTCTCAGCAAAATCAGCCGGTGTCTCTGCAAGATTAAGATTTGCAGCCAAACCTACATTCGCCAACTCATCCGGAGTAAGATCGGGGGAATCTATCACAACATCGAAAGCTGTGAACCCTCCGTCAGCCGAACTTGTGACTTTGACTCCTACGGCAGCTGACCCATCAACTGTATTTACTTTATCAAGATCAATAGGTGCGACACCTGTAATCTCAGGAGCCTTCAAATCCGGTTCGTCAGGACCGGGACCGGGTTCATCCGGTTTTTCTGTAGGACGGTCAGTATCATCAAGGAGCGGTTCATCAGCAATATCAATATTACGTTCGATATCTGTAACCGTAACATTCGCATCGACCTTTACTTCAGCATCGGAATCACCTGTGGGATCACCACTGTGATCATGAACTTTGAATGTGATCTTATAGTGATTGCCTTTAGCAACATTCTTCAGGGATTTAGTCTCCACTGCATTCAGCCCATCTATTTTACCATTGAATGTAGCAACGAGTGTTGACTCTGCCGTGTGCATAAAGTATCCGGCTTTGCCTGCCTCACTCTCTGTCAAAGTGAAGTTAAGTCCGCTGTTTGCACCGACCTTAACCTCCACATATGAATCCTGCGACATACGGGATTTAAGCAACGGATCAAATTCTATTGTCACCTTTATATTGTTAAGACGGCATTCGATAGGAGCCACATAACTGGTAATCTCATAAGGATTGACTGTAAAAGAATCTGAGACCCCGAGGAAATAGGGGCTCTCCCATTCCGCAATACGGTTCTCGCCATATGTAGCCGTGCAGGTATAATCACCTGCAGGAAGTGTTACGACATCAGGCATATCACTGTATTTATATTTCTTCACCGGGGTTTCGCTTCCCGGCTTGGTGAAAATGACAGTGAAGTCATCAAGGGAAACATCAGCACGTGTACGGATATTTTTGCGCACTGTCTCGTCAACCTTCATATCGACGGCTATAGCCGATTTCAGGATCTGGCCCTCTGCCTCGTCTGTAGATCCAGTGAAAGGATCTTCCTTACTGCATCCGGTGGCAATTATTGCCGCAGCCGCGAGTGTGAATATATATAGTTTCTTCATTTTATGAATCATGTTAGGTTATCTTCTTTTACCTTTAGCACCTCTTGCAGCATTGCTACTGCCATATCCAAGTTTGACATTGTCAACAGTCAAGACAGATCCGGTTGCAAGTGCCTTATAAGAATTGGCTCCAATCTTGTTGTTTGTTCCAGTAGTGGTATTAGTTATATCCTTAAGAGCGTCACCTGTAGGGATATTAACTCCCGTTACGGCTCCTGAAGTCGACATAAATTTAAGTTTTAATTGCTTTGCCTTATGACCAAAAGGATATGATGGCAAATTGATTTGTCTTGATGTAAATTGATCCGAACGATCCAATGTCATTTTATTGGACACAACAGCATCATTATCAAGAACTATTTCAATTTCAGCACTTGCAGTTTCTGAACCGAAAGGCACATAGGAATAGTCGAATGTAAGGTAAGTCGGTCTTGAATTAAACGGTATACCTTCGTTTCGAACTTCTCCGCTTGCATTGAATGTGTATTCTCCCAGGAACAATTCTCCGGATGCATAATTTGCGAATGATGCCGGTGCTTTTGTACTGAAATATTTACCTAAACCGGCAACTCCTCGACCATCGCGGTCAGGTAAAGTTCCGGCATGGTCATACGCCACCGTCCTGACTACTACAGACCCATTATTAACAAATGTAGAGGGCACCATGAACCATGTATTCTGTTCAGATGAACCCGAATAACAAGTTTTCTCGTTAATTGATTTCCATCCTGTCGGCTCATTTGCTGTTATTGTTGTTGTATTTTGATATGTTTTTGTATATATAGTAGAACAGGTGTAGGTTCCGCCGGTAGGTATATCCTCAAACCTCAATGTCTCTGTGACATTATCAAAGCCGCCGTTGGGAACATCCGTCTCTGATTCAGTCGCGAATGTTGTTATAGTTTTCTCAAAGTTACCACATTTAACTTTAAGCGATGTATATGTTGTGCCGGCAACCAAACCTCTAACGGTAATCATACCGTTTTTAGCATCATAGGATAAATTTGCACTCGGTACCTGCGTATCGCTATTATATATCTGGATATTGTCAACGAGTGTTTTGACGATATCATCACGCTCGGCATCAATCTTCAGAACTACGCGGTCGCTGAATGCATCGGCAACGACCGTATAATTCGGTTCTGCGGTCAGCACACTTGTCTCAGCCTTCTTATTACGGTTTGCAGCAAGTGATGCCTCAACCTTGATTTCAGTGCGGAATGCCGGAGCGATACCGAGCACATAGCGGAAAGTATATGCTGCAGCACGCGCCGAGGCACCGGAAGCTGTAACATCCGTAACGCTCTTTATCTCAGCATCAACAAGACGATTGTTGGCATCGGGAACCTTGAACATAACTACATTTTTGATGTCAGGGCAGTTTGTTGAGAGATCAACAGCCACATCCTCACCCATAAACTCTGCATTTGCCGCCGGCTTAAGTTCTATTTCAAGAGGCGTGATATTGGCTGTGAGTTTCACAGGCTCCGTTGTGCGTGTCATCACATCAGTTGCGGAGATTTCAATCGTGTATTGACCGGCTGGTAATTTTTCCAGAAAACTCTTTATGTTTACAAGACCCATCTTCTCTGCATTCCTGAAATATGCTCCCACACCGGCGCTTTCAAGCTGTTGATTGGTAAGATCGTCGGCACCAACGAGTTCAACCCTGTTTCCAAACACAGGAGAGTATCCTCCGTCGGAGATGACATTTAAAGTTGCACTTCTAAAACCGCCAAAGGCAAATACATGAAATTCGGGATTGCTCTTGAGTTCTGCATATTCAAAGGAAGCCACCGGAGTTTCCGGATCAAAATCCTTTGCTGTGATTGTTGGAGCCGGGGCAGAAAAAAGTTCGTCACCGAGTGATACCGGCACTGTTTCAGCGACTACATCATCATCAAACTCGATGTCAAGAGCAAGATCGCCATAAGAAACACTTCCGTTAACGCCTATTGTAACGACATAATGATGTCGGGCTTCCGCACGGAAGCTTGCCGGCTGAATTTCGACACGATCACCGGCTTCGTTAGTAAGCGTCAGTTTCAGTTTTACCTCCTCGGAAGGGGCAACATACGCCGGACGATCCTCGTTCTGAGCAAAAATAACCCATTCGTGACCCTCAGTCTGAACGGCTGCACTATAGGCACTATATAATTTTGTAAATTCCTCCTTGTAACGGATCGACACCATCGAATTGGCAAGTGTAGCCGTAACATTGACAGTTGATTCATCACCAGGAGAGACATGAACATCATTGGAACCCGAATAACATGGATTGTCGAAACCCTCTTGGTTCAGATCTCCATAGGTGGCTGTAATTTTGTAATCACCTATCGGGAAAGATTTCTCACGATTAAACGCTTCGACATTGGTCCATGATTTGGAATATGTCCCGTCAATTTTGGCAAGATTTACACCGAACGCACTTACGTCCGGCACAACAGGGCTCTGTGAATCGTCAGCACGTGTCTGCCGCATCACTCTGCCATCGGATGTGAGGTTGAGCTTAACGGCTCCTTCGTCGGAAGGTCCACTCCACAGAGCCTCATCACCGCAAGAAGTCAGCGTCATCGCCGACACTACCATTAGAGCAATAGCTTTTGTGAATTGTCTCATGATCTTTTAAATTAGCAATACGGATTTATGCCAAATAATACCTGTGTGCATTTTTAAGATTTTATACCTATTGATGATTTGACATATTTATCCGGTACAAAATTATCTCAAAATTATAAAATTTGCTAATTTTCATGTAAATTTGTGCATTATTACTCCAAATTAACCAATAAAATTGTAATTTTGTAACACGATATATTACAAAACGGCCATAAAATATATGGGATTCCATGAATATAAACACTAAATAAATATATGAAATGAAACAGTTTAGGATTGTAATAGTATTTGCAGCTATGATTCTGGCATGCTCTAATATGACCAATGCCCAAAGTCTTAAAGACCTTTTAGGCAAATTAGGTAGCGGCGACACTAAGGAAACAGTCGGAAATCTTCTCGAAGGAGTCTTTTCAAGCAGCAACCTCTCGGTGCAGGATCTGCAGGGCAACTGGCTCGCCACGGGTCCGGCGGTAGCGTTCCAAGGCGACAATTTCCTCAAGCAGGCAGGAGGCAAAGCAGCGGGAGCCGCCATCGAAACCAAACTCAAACCATATTATCAAAAATACGGTCTCACAGGAGCTACCCTTACTATCGACAATGCCGGCAATTTCCAACTAAAGATCAAGAAACTGACTCTCAAAGGCACAGTGACCGAAACTTCGGAAAAGGGCGTTTTCGAATTCAACTTCAGCGTGGTGGGTAAAATCAAACTTGGCAAGGTGAAAACCTACGTGCAGAAAACTTCCCGCACGATGGATGTGATGTTTGATGCATCCAAACTCATGGCTCTCATAGATGCCGTAGCAAAATATTCCAACATCTCAGCCGCCAAGACATTGTCAAGCCTCCTCAACTCTTACGATGGTCTCTGTGTCGGCTTCGCACTTAATGCGAATTAGGCGTTAGGTGTTAGGCTTTAGGCTTTAGAAGCTTCGCCGGATGGATCTAAAGCCTAAAACCTTCAATTAAACATTAAACATTACACATTAAACATTAATAAAAACGGTGTTTTCAGGAATAGTTGAAGAAGCCGCAGAAGTTGTGGCACTGCGTGAAGAAGGAAGCAACCTGCATATCACAATGCGTTGCAGTTTTGTTGACGAGCTTACCATAGACCAGAGTGTATCTCACAATGGCGTATGCCTGACGGTAGTAGCGCTTCCGGGTGATGGGACATATACGGTCACGGCAATACGTGAGACACTTGACCGCTCGAATCTCGGAGATCTAAAACCCGGAGACCTTGTCAATCTCGAAAGATCAATGAAAATCAATGGTCGCCTCGACGGGCACATTGTCCAGGGACACGTTGACCAGACCGCCATATGCACGGATGTCAGGGAAATCGACGGAAGTTGGTATTACACCTTCGAATATGAAGCCAACCCAGAGTTGGCACGTCGTGGATATGTAACCGTCGACAAGGGTTCTGTAACCGTTAACGGTGTAAGTCTTACCGTGTGCGAACCGACATACAACAGTTTCAAGGTGGCTATTATCCCTTACACTCACGATAATACCAACTTCTGCCGCATTGAAAAAGGGACTAAGGTAAATATCGAATTCGATATCCTCGGCAAATATCTCGCTCGAATCATGAACATTGATGGTTAATAATTCAATTTTCGCAAGCGAAAAGTTGAAGTTTATAAGTTTAATTGCACAATGCGCAGTTTATAAGTTTATTTGATTGCTGCGAATATTTATTTGATTGCTGCGAATAAATGAGAACTCCGTCATATTCGCATCCGATAAACTCTTAAACTTCTAAACTCTTAAACTTTAAGTTGAAGCTTGCGAAACTTAAATTAATAATTAATGGTTAAAGGAATCGCAACTTTTGCAAGTTGCGATTTTTTTATTAAATTTACACATCAATTCAGAAACCATGAGCGATGTTATTCTTCCTCCCGCTTTTCCGGGCAAAGACAATGCGATTATCAGTAATGCCCGGCAAATAACACTGATCGGTGCCAATGGCGCCGGTAAGAGCCGTTTTATGCAGAAAATGATATCGCTATGCGGCAATCGCTCATACTGTCTCTCGGCTTTGTCAGCATCGTTCCCGGAAAGGAAAGAATCCACAAAAACGGGTTCCATCGATGATCTCTACCGAAAGGCAGCTTCAAGACACACATACATGCGCACAGATGCAGTATGTGAACTCGACAAGCTAATCTATATGGTGTTTGCCGATGAGCTCGAATATCTGCTAACGATCAAAGACCGGGAAGCAGGAGAAGGGAAACGCGTAAAACTCCGCACCACGAAATTAGACATTATAAAAAAGCTTTGGGAACAAAGTTTCCCGGGCAACAGAATAATGCGCAACAAAGGGTCGCTTATGTTTGCCACGCAGGCTGGCGACGACCTAATCGGTGTCTCTTCTCTTAGCCAGGGTGAGAAAGCTGTGCTCTATTACATCGCGGCTGTGCTCTATGCAATGCCTGATGCGGTGATATTCATTGATTCCCCATCTCTCTTCATACACCCTTCGATTGTCGGTTCGCTATGGAATTCCATAGAAGCATTGCGTCCTGACTGCACATTTGTGTATGATTCGGTTGACATCGATTTCATAAGCTCACGCTCCAGAAGCACATGCATCTGGGTGAAAAGCTATGATTCCGAACAGAAGGCATGGGATTATGAAGTGATTCGCGACACACCTCTAAGCGAAGACATATTTCTTGAGCTGGCAGGTAGCCGCAAACCGGTTCTCTTTATCGAAGGAGACTCCCAACACAGCATCGACTTCAAATTGTATTCCCTCGTATTTCAGGACTGGAATGTGCGTCCGCTTGGTTCCTGCGACAAGGTTATAGAGACCACACGCACATTCAATGATCTCAAAAGCATGCATCATCTGCGCAGCCGTGGAATCGTGGACCGAGATCGCCGCACCGATATTGAGGTCGGATATTTGCGCAAGAAAGAGATAATGGTGCCGGAAGTGGCAGAGGTGGAAAACATCTTTCTGCTTGAAAGTGTTATCAGAGTGATGGCACACCGCAGAGGCAAGGATGCCGAAAAAATCCTCCGCAGAGTAAAAAAAGAGGTGATCCTCACTTTCAAACAGAAGGCTGACCAGCAGGCGCTGCAACATGTGAGACATAAGGTGAAGCGAGACGTGGAATGCAAGATTGACGCGCGTTTCTCGTGCATAACTGCGCTTGAGACACACCTCAAGTCACTTGTGGTGAAACTTGAACCAAGAAAGAATTATAACCGTTTAAGAGAGCAGTTTGCTGTAATGATCCGCGACAGCGATTATGACGGCATATTGAAGGTGTTCAATCATAAGCCAATGCTACCCGATTCAGGGCTTCCCCAACTTTTGGGCTACCACTCACGCGATGAATACATCAACGGAGTGCTCGAAGCTCTGAGACAAGGAGGCAAAGACGCCCAGACGTTGACTTCAGCCATCAAACACTGTCTCCTGGATAATGTTTAATGTTAAATGTTTAATGTTTAATGCCTGATACAATTAGACATTACACATTGCTCATTAAACATTAAACATTAGGCATTAGGCATTACACATTTAACATTAAACATTACACATTATAAGAAATGGAAAAGAAACTTGAGATTCTTCGCAACGACCCGTGGCTGGAGCCCTACGCAGCAGCCATAGAGGGACGTCACGAAGACGTGATCCGTAAAATGAATGAGCTTACCGCCGACAATGACGGATCGCTCTCCGGGTTCGCTAACGCATATAAATATTTTGGCTTGCACCGCGATAAAAAAGGTGACTGGATATTCCGCGAGTATGCACCGAATGCTACTCAGATATGGTTAATCGGGACATTCACCGATTGGAAAGACGACGACAGATACTCTCTCTCTCCGATAGGGGGAGGAGTATGGGAAGGTCATTTCCCTGCCGACTTTATTCACAATGGAGACCTCTACAAAATGCGTGTGGAATGGAATGGCGGAAGCGGCGAGCGTATTCCGGCATATGCCACACGAGTTGTGCAGGATCCTGTTACCCATATTTTCTCAGCAGAGGTATATGCCCCTGAAAACCCATATAAATTCAAGGTTAAGAAATTCGCGCCCGACACAAAACCCTTGCTAATATATGAATGCCATATTGGAATGGCACAGCAGGAAGAAGGTGTCGGATCTTATGAGGAATTCCGAACAAAGACGCTTCCGCGCATCGCAGCCGATGGCTACAATGCCATCCAGATCATGGCAATACAGGAGCATCCCTATTACGGATCTTTCGGTTATCATGTAAGCAGTTTCTATGCCGCATCCTCCCGTTTTGGCACACCTGATGATCTAAAACGTTTAATCGATGACGCGCACTCGCGTGGAATAGCCGTAATCATGGATATAGTGCACTCTCATGCTGTTAAAAACGAAGTGGAGGGTCTGGGACGTCTTGACGGCTCTTACGATCTCTATTTTTATGGTGACGGCAGACGCGAACATCCGGCATGGGATTCCCTTTGCTTCGACTATGGCAAGAACTCCGTTCTCCATTTCCTGCTGTCAAACTGCAAATTCTGGCTTGAGGAATATAAATTCGACGGATTCCGTTTCGATGGCGTGACCTCCATGCTCTATTACAACCATGGTCTTGGCAAAGCTTTCGGCAGCTATGATGATTATTACGATGGCAACGAAGACACCAACGCCATTGTGTATCTCACGCTCGCCAATATACTCATTCATGAAATCAATCCGAAGGCAATCACCATAGCCGAAGAGATGAGCGGAATGCCCGGACTCGCAATCAAATTTGAAGAGGGCGGTATCGGTTTCGACTATAGAATGGCAATGGGCATTCCTGATTACTGGATCAAAATGATCAAAGAGAAGAAAGATGAAGACTGGCATCCGACATCCATATTCTGGGAGCTCACAAACCGTCGTGCCGACGAAAAGACAGTATCATATTGCGAGAGTCATGACCAGGCGCTTGTAGGAGATAAAACCATTATATTCCGTCTCATCGACAAGGAGATGTATTGGCACATGATGGTTGACGACAACAACGGAGTCGTGGCAAGAGGTATGGCACTTCACAAAATGATACGTCTCGTGACCCTCGCCACCATCAACGGAGGCTACCTGAATTTCATGGGTAATGAATTCGGTCATCCGGAATGGATCGACTTCCCACGCGAAGGAAATGGATGGAGCTACAAATACGCGCGCCGCCAGTGGGATCTTGTTGACCGTGAAGACCTGAAATATAAATTCCTAAACGCATTCGACAACGCTATGGTTGAAATGGTGTCAAGCCATTTCAATTTCCAGGCATTGCCGGTAGAGAAACTTTGGGAGAAAGATGACGACCAGGTGCTCGCATTCCGACGTGGTGATCTTATCTTCGTATTCAACTGGAGTCCGACGAAATCATTCAGCGATTATGGTTTCCTCGCACCTGCCGGAGAATATGAAGTCGTGCTTGACAGTGATTCCCTGAATTTCGGTGGTTTCGGCAATATTGACGACAAGATACACCATTTCACTCAACCCGACCCTCTTTATTCTCCATCAGGCAAAGGTTGGCTGAAAATGTATCTTCCCGCCAGAACCGCCCAAGTGCTCCGCATGGTAAAACCGAAACCCGCCAAACGCGTCTCAACAAAAAAAGAAACGGCTGTAAAAAAGGAAACTACAGCTAAGACTGTAAAAAAGGAAACCCCAGCCAAGAAAAAGACAACGACAAAAAAAGCAAAATGAAGAAAATCATCATAGCCATCGACGGATATTCGTCATCCGGTAAATCCACCATGGCACGAGACCTCGCGCGTCGCATCGGCTACGTATACGTGGATTCCGGAGCCATGTATCGTGCTGTCACGCTTTATGCGATAGAACATGGCATGGCGTCGCCTGAAAAAGGTGTTGACACAGCAGCTCTTGTCAATGCACTCCCCGATATACATATATCCTTCACCCCGGCAGGCAACGACGGCATACAGCACACTTTACTAAACGGAAAGGATGTTGAACGTGAGATACGAGACATGCAGGTTAGCTCACTGGTAAGTCCGGTGGCAGTCATTCCGGAGGTACGCCACCATCTTACAGCCCTCCAGCAGGAATATGGCAAAGAGAAAGGCATAGTGATGGACGGTCGCGACATAGGCACTACTGTCTTCCCTGCTGCCGAAATGAAAGTATTTGTGAATGCATCTCCCGAAGAGCGTGCTCGCAGGCGCGTAAAAGAACTCACCGAAAAAGGTGAAAACGTGACCTATGAAGATGTGCTCGAAAACATCAGGGAACGTGACCATATCGACACCACAAGAAAAGAGTCTCCCTTGCGCAAGGCGGAGGATGCCGTGCTACTTGACAACGATAACATGACCATCGAACAACAGATGGAATGGCTTCTTAAACTTTATGAAGATAGAGATAGATGAGAATTCCGGGTTTTGCTTCGGAGTGGTAACAGCAATCGAGAAGGCAGAAGAGCAGCTTGAGAAATCAGGCACGCTCTACTGCCTTGGAGATATTGTGCATAACGCATCGGAAGTGGAACGTCTTCGCCTGCGAGGGCTCCAAACAATAACACACGATGACCTACGAAATCTCTGCGATGCAACAGTATTGCTGAGGGCACATGGCGAACCGCCCACAACCTACGCTACTGCAGAAGCCAACAATATCACGGTGATTGATGCCACATGTCCGGTTGTGCTTCAGCTGCAACGCCGCATCAAGGAGGCATATCGCACAAACAGCACCCGGCTTGAGAAGGGTGAAATTCAGGAAATGCCGTTAATATTGATATACGGGAAAGAGGGACACGCCGAGGTCAACGGACTCGTTGGTCAGACAAACGGAGAGGCGATAGTGATTCAGAACGCGGAAGATCTCGATTCGGTGGATCTTTCAAGAGACATCCTCCTGTATTCACAGACCACCAAATCTCTTGAAGGATTCCGGCATATCGTAGAAGAGATAAAGAACCGTAAAGAAGAAGGAAGTTTCGAATATTTCGACACCATATGCCGACAGGTAGCAAGCCGTCTGTCGAAACTTCGTGAGTTTGCGACATCTCACGATGCCATTGTATTCGTTAGCGGTGCAAAAAGCTCCAACGGGAAGGTTCTTTTCGAAGAATGCCGCAAGGTCAATCCGCGCTCATATCTGGTGAGCGACGGCTCCAAACTCGACATTTCTCTTTTCCACGGTGTCGAATCAATAGGCATATGCGGCGCAACCTCAACTCCCCGCTGGCTTATGGCAGAAATCGCAGAACTTATCAAAACAGGTTTACACATTAATAAGGAATAACAAAGAACAATGCTCGGTCAAACTGACGAATATTTTATGAAACTTGCTCTTGCTGAAGCTCAGGAGGCTTATGATGCCGGCGAGATACCCATTGGTGCCGTGATAACTGTAAACGGAAGGGTTATTGCACGCGCACACAACCGCACTGAAGCCCTAAATGATGTGACCGCACATGCCGAGATGCAAGCAATAACCTCTGCCGCGGAATATCTCGGAGGAAAATATCTGCCTGACTGCACGCTTTACGTCACGGTGGAGCCCTGCGCGATGTGTGCCGGTGCATTAGGGTGGAGCCAGATCGGAAGAATTGTATACGGAGCTCATGACCCTAAGAAAGGTTTTTTCTCCTATTATGATACCGCCCGCACTCCTATTCACCCCAAGACTGAAATAACTTCCGGAGTGCTCGAAGAGGAATGCAAAGAACTGATGCAATCTTTCTTTAAAAAATTGCGACGCTGATTATTTTTTACTATATTTGCCGTCAACTTCCCTTCTTATATCCATTATGCGCTATAGATTCTGAAGATTATTATATTTTAACTTTTTGAACTTTTATCTTGATGAACTTAAATGACAAAATCAAAGGAGCCTTGTTCGGGATGGCTCTTGGTGACGCTCTGGGACTTGGCACGGAATTCATGTCGGTCGAAGAGATAAAATACTATTATCCCGATGGAATGCGACATTTCTCGCAGATTATCCGCGATGCGCACCGAAGCATGTGGAAACGTGGAGACTGGACAAATGATACGCAAACAGTTATTCTTCTGATAGAATCCATTCTGGAATGCGGCAAGCTCGATCTCAGCAACTACGCATCGAAAATGAAGAACTGGTTTAAAGACCATCCTACCGATATGGTTGATTTCTACCATTTCCTGTTTGAGATTCCCGAATGGGAAACCCATCCCCGCGAGACAACCCATAAGGTCTGGAGAGGCAAGGACGTTTACCGCGCTTCAAACGAGGCTCTGCCGAGAGCCATCATCACCGGTATACTTGGCGATCCGAGGCTTATGGGCAACTCTCTTGACATAATTGCAATCACACATGACGACACCCGATGCAGCACTTGCGGCGCAATGATCGCAGTCATGGCAGACTCGTTGCTCCGCAAAGGGCGACCGGCAAATTATAAAGAGCTTGAGGATATTGCCAATACTCTCGATTCGCGCACACTTTATTACCTCGATATGGCGCACAACGGCACGCTATCCGATATCTGTCTCGACAATGAGGACTCTTTATGGTTCGCAAGAAAGACCATGGCGGCTGCCATATGGTCGATATGGCATTGCAGCTCTCCTGAAGAGGTTCTTCACACAATGATTGATGCAGGAGGGGATGCAGATACAAATGCCGCCCTGGCTATGGGACTTGCAGGTCTGCAGTATGGTTATGATGCGCTCCCGGATGAAGTCAACAAACTCCTCCGCTACGATGAGATGGAAAAACTGGCAACCCGTTTCATCGATTATGTGGAAAATATAGAAAACAGTAAGCAGTAGATATATGAGCAAAAAAAACAAAGCTTGGTTAGAGGCAATGCGACTTCGCACGCTACCGGTATCCGTGGCGGGGGTTGTAGCTGGCGGAGGCTGTGCCGCTTACTACCATAGTTTTAAAGCTCTCCCCTTTTTTATTTGCCTTTTATTCGCCGTGATGGCTCAGATCGTGTCAAACTTTGCGAACGAATATTTCGATTTCAAGAAGGGTCTGGACCGGAAAGGGAGGGAAGGTTTCCGGCGCGGAGTTACGGAAGGTGATATTTCACCAACTGCAATGCTGCGCGCCACTTTGCTTTTGCTATTGCTTGCTTGTGCCGTAGGATGCACCCTCATAATCTGGGGAGGATGGTGGCTGATAGCCGTCGGCATAGCTGTGGCAGTCTTTGCCATGGCATATTCAGCCGGACCTTGGCCTCTCTCTCATCATGGACTGGGAGAAATCGCTGTAATAATCTTCTTCGGCATTGTACCGGTTCTGATGACCGCTTATGTGCAGACCGGATCGTGGCATATGTGGCAATTAGCGTTACCTGTTTCGATAGCAATAGGGTTAATGGGTGCGAATGTCCTTATCGTCAACAATTATCGTGATGCAGATGATGACAAGGCGGTAGGTAAGAAAACAACAGCCGTAATTTTCGGACGCAAGTTTATGGGAACTGTATATTTCATCAATGGAATCATAGCGGTCATCCTCGTTGTGATTGCTACAATCACACGCATGTCGTTGATCTGGCAGGCAGGAGCATTGTTATATGCCAATCTCCATTATATGCTATGGGTGAAACTGACGCATCTTAAGGGAGCTGCACTTAACCCTGTGCTCGGTCAGACAGCCATGCTGATGTTTGGATTTTCGCTCTGGCTCATATTGATTCTCTCCCTTAATCCTGCAATTATAATTTAATCATTCCTTTTATTATGCCTGAACAACAACAGCAAAGATATAAGAAGAAACCAGCATTCGAACCCATAAGACAAGATCCTACAGGCAAACTTCCTCCACGTGACACAGACTTGGAGGAAGTAGTGCTCGGTGCGCTAATGCTTGAAAAGGATGCATATATGAACGTATGCGACATCCTCACTCCCGATGCTTTCTATGATCCTGTGAACGCAAAGATATATGACGCGATATGCACGCTCGGTTTCAACCAGCGTCCGATCGATATGATGACTGTCAGGGAACAGCTTCGCAACAATGGAGAACTGGAGAATGTTGGAGGGGCGGTGCATCTTGCGGAACTGACGGCTCGCGTATATTCCGCTGCCAACATTGAATTCCATGCAAAAATCATTGCCCAGAAATATCTTGCCCGCAGGCTTATAACTTTCGCTTCAAAAATAGAGGCTGATGCCTTCGATGAAAGCAATGATGTTGATGATCTTCTGCAAGCTGCGGAAGGACAGTTGTTCGAGATCTCACAGACTCACCTTAAGAGAGAGGTAACGCAGATTGACCCCGTGATCAATCTCGCCATCGAACAGATCCAGTCTGCGGCAAATGCAGAGAGCGGTCTGTCTGGTCTGCAGACCGGATATCACGGACTCGATAAGATGACTTCCGGATGGCAGGCATCCGACCTTATAATCATTGCTGCCCGCCCGGCTATGGGTAAGACAGCGTTTGTGCTCTCGATGGCAAAGAACATGGCTGTGGATTATAGCATCCCCATTGCCATCTTCACCCTCGAAATGGCTAATGTGCAGCTTGTGAAACGTCTTCTCAGTAACGTTGCCGATCTCGAAGGTGAAAAGATAAAGGCGGGAAATCTGACCGATGAGGAATGGAACCGTCTCAACACGCGTCTTCGAGGTGTTTACAGCGCACCTCTTTATCTTGATGAGACTCCGGGACTCTCGATCACCGAACTCCGCACAAAGGCTCGGCGTCTTGTTCGCGAACATGGAGTGAAGATGATAATGATCGACTACCTCCAGCTGATGAATGCCACAGGCATGAAATTCGGAAGCCGAGAACAGGAGGTCTCAACAATCTCACGTTCGCTAAAAGCACTGGCAAAAGAGCTCAACATACCGATTATCGCACTTTCCCAGCTAAACCGAAGCACAGAAACACGCGAAGACAAACGTCCGGTACTCTCCGACCTGCGTGAGTCCGGAGCCATCGAGCAGGATGCCGATATGGTATGTTTCATTCACCGTCCTGAATATTACACACGCAGCACTGAAGATTCTGAAGGTAATGACATCCGAGGGAAAGCTGAGTTGATTATTGCAAAGCACCGAAGCGGCGCGGTCGGAACTGTCGACCTTCGCTTCGTTTCAAAATTTGCAAGATTCGAGAATTGGGAAGAAGGTTATCAGATGATGAAAGAGACTCTTGAAGAGGTTGGAACTACGCGCCGCCTCGAATCAAGAATGAATTCCGAAAACTCCGCCAATACCGGAGGCGACTCCTTCGGCAGCGACGGCTTTACATTCGCTCCCGGATCCGCCGGCGGCTTCTCTTCCGCGATGCCCGACATCATGCCCGGTCCCGGCGAAAACCCAGTACCCTTCTAATAATGTGAAATGTTTAATGTGAAATGTTTAATGTGAAATGTTTAATTAGAAGCGTAGCTGGTTGAATGAAGACACTCGCACTATGCTCTTCATCCATCAAGATTCTGCAAGCTGTCAGAATAATGAATATATAATAACGCAATGAGAACGATATTAAAAATTATGCTCGTGGTGGCATTTGCTGTTTCTGCGAGTATCGCTGCAAATGCAGCCACCCCAAAAAGAATGCGTGCCGAGAAATCAGATTCCTTGCAGATTCTTTTCGTAGGAAACAGTTATACATTCTATAATAACCTTCCACGCATTGTCAGTAAACTTGCCGCGACACAAGGAATAAAATTAGCTCCGAGTCGCGCGCTCAAAGGCGGAGAGACCCTTAAGGGGCATCTCAACCATGAATTCCTACCTAAAATTCTTGCTGAGGGAGGGTTCAATTATGTTGTCATTCAGGATGCAAGTTATCAGCCATCATATTCAACTGCAGATGTGCGGAAGGATGTCTATCCCTACGCCCATCGTGTAGACAGTCTCGCCAAAGCAGGATCTCCGGGCGTGCAGACAATATATTATATGACTTGGGGACATAAAGACGGAATACTTCACCACAAAACAGACTATCCACTGAATCATACTTACGCAGGCATGCAGGAGCGACTGAAAACGTCCTACCTCGAAATGGCGTATGAGAACGGCGGCATTTGCGCTCCGGTTGGCATGGCATGGCAAAAAGTAATAAACGAACGCCCCGACATAGAGCTTTACAGTCTCAAGGATCGTTACCATCCCTCAAAAGAAGGAAGCTATCTGGCAGCATGCACAATCCTTTCTACAATACTTGGGCACCCATTCGAATCCGACTATTTTGCCGGTCTCCCCGAATCGACAGCCCGCTATCTCCAAAAAATAGCCGGTGAAACCGTCAAAGACAACCTCTCCCTCCTCGGAATAAAAACCTCGGCTTTATAGCCAAAGTTCCCTCCAATCTGTTGCAGGAGGCTTATTGCCGTTATCTGAATATGCTTATAAAGACTCCGACAGAACGGTTCTATGAACTTGTCTCCCGCTATCCCGGCGTTATACACAATCTGCCCATTCAGGAGACTCCTATTTAGGCATTTCTCGCCGTCAGTTGCACCGCATCCGTGAGGCTGAAAGTGCCACCGACGCCTCCGAATGTAAGGATATTTAAGAAAAATCTTTGCTCCTCGCTGATTTTCATCCCATGATGGGACATTTGTCACATCGAATGTCGATTATTCGTTGTAACTTTGCGTATGGCAGCACTCTATAAGATATTGATTTTGTGTGTTGGCTTTGCTCTCTCCTGTAATCTGTGGGCGCAAAGTCAGTTATCTTTGTGCCATCGGAAAGGAGGCAAGCGATGAAAAGACAAGGTGCAAATAAATCGTCGATAATAGTAATAGTCATAGCCTCATTGATAGGCTTATACTTCTGTATGCTTTTATTCTTTGAATTTCCGATACCGCGCGGAAGTAAGGTTGACAGCAATTACTATACCTACTACAAAAACGTCTTTGGAATATATTATATCTCAGTTGAAAATGCTCCCGCACTGTTCAATCATGGTAGCTGGGGATATTTGGATGATGTAGATGAGCAGACCTTCAAGGTTTTGGCCGAGGGATGGGCAAAAGATGTCAATCATGTATGGCATGACGATAAGATTGTAAGAAATACAGATGTAAACTCATTTCATATCAATCAGCATGGAGTTGCAGTTGATAAAAACAGAGTCTATATACGCGATTCTTCAAATGATGAAGATTATATCAGGCCTTCACACAGTGGCATAGATGTCGAAACCGCCGAATATTTTATCTACAGACTTGGCGAACTTCAAGATGAATGGATGCGCGACAAGGACTTTATTTATCATTACGACCAACGAATTGATGTGGACAGAAACAGTTTTGAAATTTATGGCGAAGACTGGTTTGTAGATAAAGACTTTCTTTATAAAACACTATATAATGGTGTGAGCCGAAAGTGGGATTTACACCGTATTGATTCCTTGCAAAGACCCATTGAGACCGGTTATCAATATTTCCGTAATGGCAGAAATATTATATATGGCGACTCAATAATTCTTAAAGATATAGATGTGCAGCATTTTGAGGAGATTGGTGTAGGCAAATACAGGGTCAATGGCATGTTGTTTCTCTGGGGTAAACCTTTCCTTAAAGACTCCTTGGATGTAGAAAATGCCAGATTTTATTATCATGGTCATTTAGCCGCTGACAATAAGAATGTGTATTATGTTCGCAAACTGCTTGATGACATTAATGCCTCAACTTTCCGACAGATAGATGACGATACATTTGAAGATAAGGACTATATCTATACTATAAAAGAAAAAGCTTGGGGAGAGGAATATCCCTTTGTCAAAAAGAAAAAATAGATGTGATATGAATAAGTGGCAGAAAATAGCTGTTGTTATAGCCTTTGGAGTGATTGGCGTGTGTTTCGGATGGAATATTTAACTAAATCTTAACAATTGATAGACATTTTTATGATTTAGAATAAAAAGTAACGAAACACTAAATTTCAAGGGAATACACTGGATTTCAGCGAAAATATGTAACTTTGCGTATTGGCATATACGCCATATCTGAAACAATGTCTAAAATTAT